>NZ_BOQE01000001.1:2845000-3445000 GCF_023705585.1 Collibacillus ludicampi | reverse complement strand
TTTCTTCGTTTGAACGCTCGATCGAACTCTTGCTTCCTTTGAAATCGAAACGGTTCTCGATTTCTTTCTGTGCCTGATGAACCGCGTTATCGACTTCCTGCATATCCACTTTTGAGACAATATCGAAAGAAGACTCTTTAGCTGCCATAAGCTCAACCCCTCTACATGTTTCATCCTCTACCACATTATAGCACAGGGGAGATTCGCTTAAACAATGATCATTCTGCGCGAAAATGAAACTCGTAACGACCTAACACTTGTTCCAAAGCCACCGGTTGTCCGTTGACTGTCACGTCGATTGCCGGCGAGTTTCCTGTAATCAAATCAAGTTGCGAACCGGCGCTGTACGTACGCGAGTCCCCTTTCTGCAAAGTCTCGCTCGCGATGATTTTCCCATCCGCAACCACCTGCATCCAGTTAGCCCCTCTCGGTGCCGTAACCTGAACGGTAATATTCTCGCCTTTCACTTTATAAAACGAATTGCCACTCGATTTTGAAACCGGTTCTAAAGGTGTTTGTTTTTCTTCCGTTTTCGTTTTCTCCGCATCCGTCTTGGGGGCTGATTCTGACGGTGATGCAGACTCTCCCTTCTCTTCTTTTTGCTGTGTTGTTGCTTCTTGAGGCTGTGAAGGAGATGGTTTTGCGCTCGAATGATGAACCACAGCCATGTAGACGATCATCATGATGCCCACAACACCAATTCCCATAGCTAACTGGGTCCAAAGATTGCTCTTCTTTAGACCAGGGGGAGTATTCGTCACAGTCTTCGCAGGCTCAATCTCCTGTTTTTCCCTGGAAACTTCCTCATGAGAATCTGTTCGGTATTGTTCCAAGAGGGCTTGTCCGTCCAGTCCGAGGAATTCGGCATAGCTCTTGATAAACCCTCTGGCGTATACCATCCCCGGAATCGCGGAAAGATCCCCCTCTTCAATCGCTTCCAGATAGCGGGTGCGGATCTTCGTTGCCTGTTCTATATCCGCGAGTGACAATCCTTTTTCTTCCCGTTTTGCTTTCAAAATCTCTCCTATCTCCTGCACGTCCATACCTCCCTGGAGTCAGGTTTTCATCAACTCATATCAAAGCCCTGATCTACCATCTGATAAGTGATTTCTTCGTCCATCGTATTTCTCAATTCAATGATCCTGTCAAAATCATCCCACGTGAATTCCGTCTCGCGCACAAAGATATCCGGATGTTCGATGACTTTCGGCGCTTCCATACGCATGATTTCACGTACCAGACGGCGATGCTGTTCATTTGCACGCAAAGTGGAAACGATGCCATCAAAGATATACACCATGTTTTCGCAAGCGAACTCGTCTTCCGCCAATTGCGTGCGTACGGTTTGCCGGAGAAGAGTGGAAGATATAAATGTCCACCGCTTATTCGCATATACGCTCGCCGCGACGATCGATTCCGTTTTCCCGACACGCGGCATTCCCCGGATACCGATGACTTGATTTCCTTCTTTTTTTAGTAATTCCCCTAAAAAATCAACCAAAATCCCTACTTCATCCCTTGTGAATTTATATGTTTTTATGTTGTCCGTCTCACGGCGAATGAGTTTGCCGTGCCGCAATGCCAAGCGATCCAGTAAAGTGGGCTGGCGTAAAGCGGTCACGGTGATATTCTCAACGTGACGCAACATCCCGCGCAACGCCGATATCTTTTGGCGATCGTCCGTTTGGATAAGAAATCCGCGGTTTTTCTCGTCGACGCCACTTACCGTGACGATATTAATCGAAAGCATACCTAAAAGGGATGCGATATCCCCCAATAACCCAGGCCGGTCTTTTGAGATGTAATACTCGAGATACCAATCTTCCATCTTATCGTCCACTCCTTTTGAGCGGTTTTCGAGCCATTCACTACAGTATAACATATTATCAAATCGTTGGTTCGCAAACTAGTTCGAAAATCTACCTATGGGCGATGATCCGCCCCCCTTGCCAAGAATCGTTCCTGTGCTCATAATGGGAATGAAAGAGGTGTTGGTTTGATGGGACATACGTCAGATCCAGATAAAGATGTAGCAAAAGCTTTCTATCAACTCGATTTCTACTTGAAAATTCTTCATCTACCGTTTCGCGTAAAAGACTTGTATCGGCGCGTGTATCAAAAACGTCTCGGTGATTATTATACCGATGAATGGATCGATGAACTATCTTCCGACCCAGACGTGGTGAAGAGCATCCATGAGCCGTTCACGACCCAAACGATCGTAGAAACGCTCATGCATACCGGACATGAACCGATCATTCGCGCTTTGCTGCGCGAGATGCGCCGACGCAAAATCGGTTTTACGCAAGCGTACATTATGGGCATAAATCCCTATCATGACCAATAAAGTCCACGCCAATGCATGACGGTGGACTTTTTCGATCATGATTCAACAATTATTCTTTCATATGTTTCTGCAATTCTTTCACAAACTTCTGTAACGTCTCTTCCGTCCCCGGTTCGAAATCTTCGTCGATCGCCTCATACTCGTTCAAATCATTTTTAAGCACAGCTAGTAGACGTTTCACATCCGCTTCGGGAATATCATATATCGAAATCACCCTTTTGCTCTCTGAATGCACCGTATCCCTCCTGCATTTTTTTGTAGTATATACAAAAGATCCCACGTCTAAGCGGGATCTTGTTCGATCGCTTGAGCTCCGGTCTGACTCTTCAACAGGAGCTCTTGCTTTAATGTCCATAATTTTAAAGAGAGATCCACATGATACACATGCGGGTTTTTCAAACGTTTGACTTCTTCCGGGAATCTTTTTAACTGATCCGTAACACGCTGTCGGATTTCATGAATCGTAGGAATCTTATACACCAATTCTCCATTTTCGATGATGGGAATCAACAATTCTTCCGTGGTAAAATTCTGAACCACTTTCCGCTTGTACGTATGCACAGGATCAAAAAGTTCCAGGGGACTTGCTGTATCGATTACTTCCTCATCAAGACAAATCAAATCGGCCGTTGCCATGCCCTCCGTGTCATACAAACGAACCACCCGTTTATAACCGGGATTTGTGATCTTTTGTGGATTCTCGGAAACTTTGATGCGAGGAATGAATTCATCTCCATCGACCTCTGCCACCAGCTTATAAACGCCTCCGAGCGACGGACAGTCCTTGGATGTGATTAAAGAAGTGCCGACACCCCATTGATCGATCCGGGCGCCCTGAATGATGAGATCGCGGATGGTTCCTTCATCCAGATCAGAGGAGGCGACGATCTTCACATCAGGGAATCCCGCTTCATCCAACATGCGCCGCGCCTCCTTGGATAAGTACGCGAGATCTCCGGAATCAAGGCGAACCCCCAGCAGTTCTTGACCACGCTCTCTCATTTCCCGAGCGACTTGAATCGCGTGAACCATCCCGCTCTGCAACGTGTTATACGTATCGACGAGCAGAACAGTCTTATCAGGAAACGCGTTCGCAAAGGCGCGAAAAGCGTCGAGTTCACTGGGAAAACTTTGCACCCAACTGTGGGCCATCGTTCCCATCACAGGGATTCCAAAATTCTGGCCCGCATACACGTTCGATGTGCCTATACAGCCGCCGATATAAGCTGCCCGTGCCCCGAAGTTGGCTGCATCCGCGTTCTGTGCGCGACGCAGTCCGAATTCCATGATTGTATCAGCACTCAGATCGACCAATTCCGTGCGTGCGGAGTGCACGATCCGCGACGCTTTGGTAGCGATCAGCGTTTGATGATTCACGAACGAAAGGATGGCCGATTCGATCAACTGCAACTCCAAAATCCTTCCGCGAAACCGCAAGAGTGGTTCGTTGGCAAAAGCGATCGTGCCTTCGGGCATCGCATAGAGGCTCCCGGTAAAACGGAAACGCCGAAGTTCATCGAGGAACCCTTCATCGAACAGTTCGAGCGATCGCAAATAAGCTAAATCCTCCTCCGTGAAACGCAAACTCATCAGGTAAATGATCGCTTGCTCAAGCCCCGCAGCCACAACATAACCGCCGCCGCAAGGATGTTTGCGAAAATATGTATCGAAGACCACCTCCTGATTCATGCGACCGCTCTTATAATACCCGTACATCATGGTCAGCTGATACAAATCGGTCATCATCGTTAAATTGCGGTTGCGATATATAGGCAAAGAAGCCACTTCATGATAGCGTTTCATCACTTCATTCATAGCACTGACTCCTTAGAATCACTCTCGCGTTATTGTCCTCATTATACGAGGTTTAAACGAATAATTAAAGTTTTGTTTTTCGAAGGATTATAAAAGACAGGCAGTGACTCGCAAGAACATGAAAAAAGTGGATGACCCACCCAAAATTATAATGGATTCATCCACAAGGAAACATGATTATCTTTGCCCTTTTTCATAGGGTTTTCCGTCGGCTGCAGGCGCTTCCGCTTTTCCGACTACACCCGCTAACGCGAGGATTGTTAAGAGGTATGGAAGCATGTTCAATAGTTCGCTCGGCACATATTTGGTCAATCCCAAGACTTGTCCCGATGCGGCCAATGCGGTTGCAAACCCGAAGAATAAGGCGGCTCCCATTGCACCGACGGGATGCCATTTTCCAAAAATCATCGCGGCAAGTGCCATAAAACCATGTCCCGAAATCGTGTTCTGTTGAAATACCCCTGTGATCGCGATCGACATCCCGGCTCCCCCCAAACCTGCAAGCGCACCGGAAATCATCACAGCGATATATCGATAATTATATACATTAACGCCTAACGTATCAGCCGCCCGCGGATGCTCTCCGATCGCCCGCAAACGCAGTCCGAACGGTGTTTTATAAAGAATGAGCCAGAAGACGAAGACAAGCAGAAATGCGATGTAAGACGTCGGGTAGGAGGAGAATATCCCTTTTCCGATAACTGGAACGTCCGTCAATCCCGGAATGGTAATCTTGTTAAATGGAAACTGCACCGTAGTCGTTTGCGCAGAACCATTAAACAAACGTTTTACCATAAAAATGGAAAATCCGGCAGCGAGAAAATTGAGCGCCACCCCCGAGACGACCTGATCGGCTTTGAAATGAATCGATGCAACAGCATGAGGAAGGGAGAAAAGCACCCCACACAACATGGCTGCGAGCAAACCCGCCCATGGTGCCAAGCCGGACAACCCCAATTGTTCACCTACGAAAATGGTGGTAACGGCAGCGGCAAATGCGCCGATCGTCATCAGTCCTTCTAAAGCGATATTGACGACACCTGCCCGTTCCGACACCACTCCTCCCAAAGCCCCTAGGATCAGAGGAGTTGAATACATGATGGTGTTGTTCAAAACCGTTTCTACAAGAGCCGATACTGCCATCTACTTTTGCACCTCCTGACGACGACGGAACACCCCAAGTAACCATTTGACGAATCCGCCTGCCGCAACGAAGAAAATGATCAGCGCCATGACCACGCGAATGATCTCTGTGGGGATATTCTCGACCATTTGCATGTTGTTCGAACCGTAAGTCAGCCCGCCAAAAAGAAGTGCGGAGAGGATGACTCCAAACGGGTTGTTTGCACCAATGAGCGCTACAGCAATCCCATCGAATCCGATCCCTGAAAATCCGGCGGCGATCGACATGTATCCGTAAACGCCAAGTGTTTCGCATGCACCACCAGCGGCGGCAATCATCCCCGAAATGGCCATTGAGAGAACGATATTACGCGATACGTTCATACCGGCGTATTCTGCCGCATGCGGATTGAAACCAACAGCACGCAACTCATAACCGAGCACCGTTTTAAACAGCAGCCAGTATGCGATGACAGCAAATAGCAAGGAGATGAGTATACCCCAATGAATGCGCGCGTTATCGAACATCACGGAAAGCAAAGGTGCTTTCAACGAAGCGGTAGGGAGAATATCTTTCGAACGTTCCGTTTCCGATTTCAAAAAGTGACTGATGACGTAGTTTGATGTATACAAAGCGATATAATTCAGCATGATGGTGGTGATCACTTCGTGGATGCGCATACGCGCTTTCAAGAATCCTGCAATCGCTGCCCAGAGGCCGCCAGCGATCATTGCCGCGAGCAATGCTACAGCCGCATGAATTCCTGTCGGCAACTTCCACATGATTCCCACGTACAGGGCAGCCAGCTGACCGATCATAAATTGTCCTTCCACACCGATATTGAATAGACCTGTGCGAAAAGCGAATGCGACCGCAAGCCCCGTGAAGATCAACGGGGTCACCATGCGCAGTGTCTCACCGATGTTATAAAGGCTACCAAAAATCCCTTGAAACATAGCGACATATCCGTTGAACGGATTGTATCCAAGAATAAGCATCAAGACCGCCCCAACGACGAGACCAAGCACCACGGCCACCACGGGTACGGTGAACGCCTGAAACGGACGCATGGTTTTATCCATCTACTCTTCACCCCTTTCTTCACCCGGATGACCGCTCGTCGCGCCCGCCATCATGAGACCCAACTGGTCTTCATTCACTTCTTTAGGATCGACAATACCGACAATGCGTCCTTCATAAATGACGGCGATACGGTCTGCCACGTTCATGATTTCATCGAGTTCAAGAGAGAGCAGAAGAACAGCTTTTCCTTTATCTCTCTGTTCGATGAGTTTCTTATGAATGAATTCGATCGCTCCCACATCGAGGCCGCGCGTCGGTTGAGCGGCGATCAGTAGATCCGGATCGCGATCTACCTCTCGCGCGATAATGCCTTTCTGTTGATTTCCGCCGGACAATGCGCGTGCCGGCGTGTATTCATCCGGTGTACGCACGTCAAACGCTTGAATCAGCTTTCTCGCATGCTTAAAAATTTGTGCGTAATTTAAAAAGCCTTTGCGTGAAAAAGGTTCCTTGTAATACGTATTGAGTACCATATTTTCACCGATACTGTAGTCCAGTACGAGGCCGTGTTTGTGCCGGTCTTCCGGTATATGAGAAACTCCCGCTTCATAAATCTCCCGCGGATGTTTGTTTGTGATCTCTTTTCCTTTTAACAGAATACGTCCGGATTTGACTTTGCGCAGGCCGACGATCACTTCAATCAATTCAGATTGTCCGTTCCCTTCCACACCGGCGATCCCCAAAATTTCCCCTTCACGCACTTCAAGCGAAATCCCGCGCAATGCATCGACTCCGCGATTCCCTTCCGCCATTACATTCTGTATTTCAAGAACCGTATTCTTCTGCTGAGCGGGCTTTTTCTCGACAGAGAAGGTGACTTCTCTCCCAACCATCTTGGCAGCCAATTCACGAGGGTTCGTATCTTTCACTGCCAGTGAATCAATGTAGCGCCCTCTGCGAATGATCGTCACACGATCACAGATCGCCATGATTTCTTTCAACTTATGCGTAATAAAAATGATCGACTTGCCCTCACGTACCAGATTACGCATAATCTCCAGCAACTCTTTGATTTCCTGCGGTGTCAAAACGGCTGTCGGTTCGTCGAAGATAATAATATCCGCCCCGCGGTATAGAGTCTTTAGAATTTCTACCCGTTGCTGCATCCCCACCGAAATGTTTTCAATTTTCGCAAAAGGATCAACCTGCAATCCATACCGGTCGGACAATTCTTGTACTTCACGTGCAGCTTTATCCAGATCGATAAATAAACCTTTGCGCGGTTCCGAACCGAGAACGATATTTTCGGTCACTGTAAACGGTTCAACCAACATGAAATGTTGATGCACCATACCGATTCCAAGGCGATTTGCAACGTTAGGATCGGTAATCTTCACGCGCTTTCCGCGGATGTGAATCTCTCCCTCATCAGGCTGATAGAGACCAAACAAGATATTCATAAGCGTCGATTTTCCTGCACCGTTTTCTCCAAGCAGCGCGTGAATCTCCCCCTGATTAACGACCAGGTTAATTTGGTCATTGGCGACAATCCCGGGAAAACGCTTTGTGATACCGAGCATTTCGACAACTGGAGTCACGTGGATACCTCCTGGTAATTTTACGTTACGCCGTATGTGGCATGGTGGGCTACTTAAAAACAAGGCGAGCGTGTCCCACTCGCCTTGTCTCCCGAAATTATTTGCCGGCTACGAATGCGTCAAATTCCGCTTTTGTACTTGGCACTTTGATCTCGCCATTGATGATTTTTTGCTTGAAGTCATCCACTTTTTTGAGGACATCAGCAGGAACGTGTTTATTTGTCGTAGGAGCATAACCAACCCCGTCATCTTTCAATCCCAAGGTCAGCTCATGTCCGCCGTTCCACTTGCCCGCTTTCAAATCTTTCGCCACAGTATAGACGGCGACATCCACGTGTTTCACCATCGATGATAACGTGTTATCCGGAGCCAGGTAGGATTGATCACGGTCAACTCCGATCACCCATTTGCCAGCACCGCGTTCCTTTGCCTCTTTAAAAACACCGTCACCCGTCGCACCAGCCGCAGGGAAGATCACGTCAACACCCTGGTCGTACATGGTAGCCGCCAACACTTTCCCCTTATCGGATGCGTTAAACGCCCCTGCATACGCGACACTGACGGTCGCTTTCGGGTTCACCGCATGAACGCCCGCGCGAAAACCGTATTCGAACTTCTCAATCAGAGGAACTTGCACACCTCCGATGAATCCGACCTTGTTGGATTTGGTCATCAAACCGGCGATGACACCCATCAGAAAGGATCCTTCTTGTTCTTTGAAGGTCACCGCTTCTACGTTAGACGGAATCTTGCCATCCAGATTGGAGTCGACAATCGCCAATTTGGCATTCGGATTTTGCTGGGCGACGGTCGTTAAATCTTTGGCCATCGCGTAACCAATGCCCCAAGTCAAATCATAGTTGGCTTTGACGAAACTGTTCAAATTCGGCTGGTAGTCCTCCGCGCTGTGAGACTCTTGGTATTTAGCATCGATTCCCAGATCTTTTTGCGCCCTTTGTAATCCTTCCCAAGCGGACTGGTTGAACGAGTTGTCGTTAACACCACCGACATCGGTCACCATCGCAATGCGCAGTTTCTTGCCATCTGCCGCCCCGCCGGCACCGGGTTCTCCTTGTTTTGCGGCTCCGCATCCAGCAAGCATGAGACTTGTTGACAATACCCCTGTCGCTACGATCGACAGGATTTTTTTGTTTTTGGCCATATGTAACACCCTTTCGATATCTGTTGGAATGTACATTACTTCAATACATTATTGCCTTTTTCGCATCACATGAAAATGAAACTTGTCTGCTCGAAAATAGTTTGTTGAGAAGATGATCGGTCGGTCTGCCGCATCATAGTGCAACTGCTCCAATAACAGCATGGTCTCTCCCTGGGTCAACTGCAGTAAGGGAGACACTTCCGGATCGTAAGCAACCGGCAGAATATCTGCGATCGCATACCGGATCTCGATTCCCGAGATGTTTGTGAGCGCTTCCAACAATGACTCATATTTTTCTTTCCATTCTTCTGTCAGATATGGAACAGGCACGATATCGCGGCAAAATACCACAGGTTGTTCATTCGCTGTGCGGATTCGCGTGATTTCGTACAGAAAACGCAAATCTTCCATATCGAACCGCTCTCTCCACTCGTCGGTTGCCTGGATGATACGCATGGAAAAACCGCTCGTTCCCGGGGTATATCCGGTGCGCCGAATCCATTCGGTCACAGAAAACAATTGCTCGATTCCGCCTTTAAAAACTTGCTTCTCCGCGATAAATGTACCGATTCCGTGTTTGCGGATGATAAATCCTTCTTCTTCGAGGATGCGGAGCGCTTCCCGCAGAGTAGCTCGACTCACGCCAAAGCGCTTGGCCAACTCATTCTCGGATGGCAATCGTGTTCCTGCCGTCCATTCACCGGAAGCCTTTAACTGCTTCATATGATCGATAACGAGTTGGTACAAAGGACGATGATCCGATCGAATTTGATTCACAATACCCTCCTTGTCTGACGTCTGACTCGAGTATTATTCTACAAAATTCGACTGTACATGCCAAGAACCTTTTCAAGAAAATAAAAAACGAAATGCTGATTCTTACAACATTTCGTTTTTTATTCTACCCCATTATCTGTTAATGATTACATCACATTCATGTTCATGGCATTCCATTGTTCTTTTGTCAATAAGACTTCACGCGGTCTTGAACCCTCAAAAGGCCCGACATATCCCCGTTCTTCCATTTGATCAATCAATCTCGCCGCACGCGCATAACCGACTTTCAATCGCCTTTGAATCATGGAAACAGAGGCCTGTTCTGATTCGACCACCAATTTCAGCGCTTCATAAAAGAGGGGATCGATATCTTCGTCTTTTGCTGCATTTTCTTCTTGAGGAACGCTCAAATCGAGCGTATATGATGGTTCTTGCTGTTGATTCTTCACAAACGAGACGACTCGTTCCACCTCCGCATCTGATAGGAATGCGCCTTGAACGCGAATCGGCTTCGATTCGCCGATCGGCAAATACAGCATGTCCCCTCTTCCCAATAATTTCTCCGCGCCGCCCGAATCGAGGATCGTTCGCGAATCCACCTGAGAAGAAACGGCGAAAGCAATGCGTGAAGGGATGTTCGCTTTGATCACCCCCGTGATCACATCCACGGAAGGACGCTGTGTCGCGATGATCAAGTGAATCCCGGCGGCACGCGCCATCTGTGCCAAGCGACAAATCGCATCTTCGACATCACCAGGGGCCACCATCATCAGATCGGCCAACTCGTCAACGATGACAACGATAAAAGGCAATTGCGGCTGACCGCGTTCAGCCATCATGGCATTGTAACCTTCCATGTTTCGGGCGCCTTCTTTGGCAAACAGCTCATACCTGTGTTCCATCTCCGCAACCACTTTCTTCAATGCATAAGCCGCTCGCCGCGGATCCGTAACGACGGGGGCCATGAGGTGTGGGATACCGTTATACACGTTCAACTCGACCATTTTCGGATCGACCATGATGAATTTCACTTCATGCGGCTTCGCTTTATACAAAATACTGGTAATCATTCCGTTGATACAGACCGATTTTCCCGATCCGGTCGCTCCCGCCACAAGAACATGAGGCATTTTGGCGAGGTTGCCAACGATCGGGGCACCGGAAATATCTCTGCCAAGAGCGATTGTAAGCCTGGATTCGGATTTTTGAAACTCATCGCTCTCGAGGACTTCGCGCAAGCTTACGACCGCGACCTCTTTATTCGGTACTTCGATTCCTACCGCCGATTTGCCCGGAATCGGCGCTTCAATACGAATATCCCTTGCAGCCAAGGCAAGCGCCAAATCGTCCGTCAGACTGACGATACGGGACACTTTCACCCCGACTGCGGGCGTCACTTCATAGCGAGTAACCGTCGGCCCTCGATGCACTTCTGTCACTTTCACTTGCACTCCGAAACTGTCGAGCGTTTCTTCCAGTTTTTTCGCGTTTTCCATTACATCCTGCCGGTCTTTTCCCCCGCGCATTTTCTTTGGCAGATCCAACAATGACACGTGTGGAATCTGATAATGTTCATCAGGTACATTCATCACCCATTGAACCGGATCATTTGAGGAAGCAGGATTTTCTTCAGACAACTGTTCTGCATGCGGAAAACGCACACGAATCTTCGCGTGTTGACTCAGGGTCTCAAAAGTTGGTCCAAGTTCCTGCTGACCATCGAGAGCGGAGCCGCCGTTAGCGGATTTATCCTCCAAGAGGATGTTTTCCGTAAAATCACGAAAGACGAGAGGAATTTCTTCCCTCTTTTCTCCTGATTCAGGGTTTCGTTCATGATCCTCTTGTGTCTTACCTTTCTTCTTGGTAAAGAACCGGAAACGATTCGTTTTTCTAGGGCTTTCCGCCTGCTCCTCTTCCCCCATCTCTATCGCTTGCTCCGTTCTTGCCCGCTCTACCGCTTCTTTCTTCAAATGTCGTTGATTCTTAGACTCTTCCACTATCGACTTTACGCGCTGCCCTAATTTTTCTGATCGTTTATCGATCTTGCTCTTTATTTTCCCGACGAAAGCGACAAGCGACTTACCGGTTATGAGTATCAACGAGATGATCCCACTGATGATTAATACGATCAACAAGCCCAATGTATCAAACAGTTTGTGGGCAATAAGAAAGAATAAGAGGCCGATTAATCCGCCTCCCGCACTTATCGGCTGATGCTTGCCTTCCAGGTAATCATGCAGCGCATAGATCCGTGTGACCGTTTCATCCAACATGTCCGGTTCCACATTCCCATGGGAATGAAGCAGAACCGTGTAGAGATTTAAATGATCCCATGTAAGCAAAACCAAGAGAAAAAGCAGGATTCCCGCCATACGCCGAGTGATCTGCGGCCGCGTACGTTTCACCATCACAAAAAAAGCAAGGTAGCACAGATAAACGCCTAACAGCCAGTACCAGTTACCGGCTGCGAACAGGAACAGATAATTCACATATTCCCCTAACCAACCTACCCTGGCTAATGATACTCCTGCAATCGCCAGAAGAATCAAGCCGATAATTTCATATTTGATGAATGATTTCGTTTGCTCGATTTTTTTTCCCATAAAACCTCCCTCATCGTATGCAAAATCCCCAATCTGAAGTCAGTGCCTGCAATTTTATGGGCCTCATCCACAGGAAACGATTGGATTGCAAACAGCAAGCGTAGAAAACATTCGTCAATCGTTCAGGATATTCCTGCATTACCATGTGTTTTACCACAATACCGAGTAAGATCAAAGACTGGACAGACAAAGCCGGTCGTTCGATAAATGGCCATGATGTGCATAATAAAACCCCTCTCCGAAGCGGTGAGGGGCTCGTTGCGCGATCACACTACGTGATCACACTATTAGTAACGGGAAATTCTACTGTCATGTAGAGGTATAACCGCACCAGGGGCAAAATCAGCTTTTAAATAATCGTAAGGATCGGGAGAAAGCAGACGGACAACTTTCCCTAACCCGTTTTCGTAGGGTTCGACCAGCAACTTGACTCCTTGATATTCAATCTCCTTCCAATTGCAAGTCATTGTTTCAAACCCATCAAACACGGCTTCCATAGGTATCGCTGCCCAATACATCATTGGACAACACCTGTCGTTTTCTTTTGCCGATACTCTGCGGTCAGTTCGTTTAACTTTTTGATCGCATCGCCGATCCCACCGATGGCGTCGATCAAACCGAATTCGACCGCATCTTTGCCGACCACCGTCGTACCGATATCGCGCGCTAACTCTCCTGTAGTCAGCATCAACTCACGGAACTTCTGTTCACTGATACGCGAATGGGAGATGACAAAGCGGATGACACGCTCCTGCATTTTCTCCAGATACTCAAACGATTGAGGAACGCCGATTACGAGTCCTGTCAAACGTATCGGATGTATGGTCATCGTCGCCGTTTCGGCGATGAAACTATAGTTTGAACTGACGGCAATCGGGACGCCGATCGAATGACCGCCCCCTAACACTAAGGTGACGGTAGGCTTTGACAATGATGCGATCATCTCGGCGATCGCCAGACCTGCTTCCACATCACCGCCGACCGTATTTAAAATAATGAGGATACCTTCTATCTTTTCATTCTGTTCCGCTGCGACTAATTGCGGGATGATATGCTCATATTTCGTCGTTTTATTTTGTGGCGGCAAGACCAAATGTCCTTCAATCTGGCCGATCACCGTGATGCAGTATATATTTGATTCCCCGGTAGTCGCTATATTCGCTGTACCTAGTGACTCGATATTCTCTGCCGGATTCACCCCTTCTTTCGTCAATTCGGGTACACTCGGCGGAATTGAGGGGGGTGCCGGGGGGCCTCCGGGAGGATGGGGCGGATTCTCGACAGGAGGCGCATTTCCATGTTCCATATTTACCCGGGTAGGGTTCTGTATGCGAGTCCATGATTCATTCCAATATGTCATGATGTCATTTTCACTCTCCTTCATATGATGGAGCTTACATGCGCATGTTTTGTTTTAGACACCCTTAGTATGGTTTTAGAGAGGAAATTCCATACAAAAAAGCTCAGCCTTTGTGGCTGAGCTTATCGTTTCATTCAGGTTTCCATGATGATCGGAAGAATCATTGGGCGACGGCGTGTTTGCTCATAGAGAAAACGCCCGAGTGCGTCACGCACTCCCGTTTTTAAAGACGACCATTCATTTACGTTTTCGGAAACAAGTTTCGAAAGCGTCTGTGTGACGATACGATTCGCTTCTTCAAGAAGCTCTTCCGATTCACGCACATAGACAAATCCGCGAGAGATAATATCAGGACCCGAGAGAATGGAACCATCTTGTTTCGAGAGGGTGACTACCACGACGAGAATTCCGTCTTGAGAGAGAAGTTTGCGATCACGCAACACAATATTTCCCACATCGCCGACTCCCAGTCCGTCGATTAAGACATTGCCGGCAGTTACTTTCGGGCCGAGTCGACCCCGTCCATTTTGGAATTCAACTGTATCCCCGATATCGACGATAAAAATGTTATCAGGATTCACGCCGACCATTTCCGCTAATTCGGCGTGTCTCTTTAACATGCGAAATTCTCCGTGGACAGGAATAAAATACTTCGGCCGAACGAGATTCAACATCAGCTTGAGTTCTTCCTGGCTGGCATGTCCAGAAACATGTACTCCGGATACCGACTGATAAATGACCTTCGCGCCAATACGGAAGAGTTGATCGATGGTACGAGCGACGAACTTCTCATTTCCGGGAATGGGCGATGAAGCGATAATAACGGTATCATCAGGCAAAATTTCAATTTTCCTGTGTGTTGCACGAGCCATTCGTGTAAGAGCGGACATCGGTTCACCTTGACTTCCGGTGGAAAGGATCACGATCTTGTCAGCCGGAAGTTTATTGATTTCATCCGGCTCAACCAGTGTTCCTTTGCTGATCTTCAGATAGCCCAGCTCTAATGCGATGTTAATGTTGTTAACCATACTGCGCCCCACGACCGTCACTTTACGCCCGTGTCTTTCTGCCGCTTCAAATACTTGTTGAATCCGATGAAGATTAGAGGCAAACGTTGCCAAAATCACGCGCCGTTCCGCATTGGCGATCACTTCATCAATTGTTTGGCCAACGACACGTTCAGACATCGTATACCCGGGTCGTTCCGCATTCGTGCTGTCTGAAAGCAAAGCTAATACACCGCGTTCGCCTAATTCTGCAAGCTTATGATAATCTGCAGTGCGCCCGTCTACAGGAGTAAAATCAAATTTGAAATCGCCTGTGTGGACGACAACCCCTTCAGGTGTGTCGATTGCAAAACCGACCGTGTCCGGAATGCTGTGATTGTTATAGAAGGGAGTTACTTCGAAACAACCCAATTGAATTACACTACGGTTGGTGATGACATTGAGGTTTGCTGTATCGAGAAGACCGTGTTCGCGCAACTTCGCTTCCACGAGTCCAAGAGTGAGCTTGGTACCGTAAACAGGGACATTGATGTGTTTCAAGAAATAAGGGAGTCCGCCAATATGGTCTTCATGCCCGTGAGTGAGAAAGATACCCCGAACTTTCTGCTTATTCTCAATCAAATACGTGATATCAGGAATGACGATGTCTATTCCTAACATCTCCTCTTCCGGGAATTTCAGACCGGCGTCAATCACGATGATGTCGTTTCCGTGACAATACGCCGTCATATTTTTGCCGATCTCTCCAACGCCGCCCAACGGAATGATCGACAACTTATTGATCGTCTTGCTCAAACCTACACCTCCAAACGGTCTTTATTTTCATATTGTCCTAGTTCGTGTCACCTTAACCCGTACCAGTCACCTTAGCCATAATTATACATCAAGGTTGTATCCGACACAAGACAACTTCACAATTAGTATGTACGAGCTGATTGCCTTATACTCGACAAAAAAAGAGCTCCTGACGCGTAAGCCAGTCAGGAGCTATCTTGAAAATGTGTAGTTTGGCGGGCGTATGCTTTGCGTTCGAGCTCCGTGGAGGTCGTCTCGCACGGAACAATGCACAGATGTCGCGAGACGATCTCCAAAGTCGCTGTCTCACGCAAAGCATTACGCCCACCCAAAGACACTCTTCATCCTCTGATGGTGCCGCATGCGGCATGAGTGGCTACTTTGTTCATTTTTGTGGATACCATTCGCGCAGGAGTTCGTGAATCTTCTGCTTGAGAGGCTCTTCCGCAGCCACAAGCGGTAAGCGTACAGGACCTACAGGCACACCAATATGATTCAGCGCTTCCTTCACAAGCGAGGGATTCGTCGTCAAAAACAGGCCTTCAAAGATCGGCAATAAACGCTGATGCAGCCCGATCGCCTCATGTATGCGACCGGCAAAGAAATGATCGATCATCTCTTTGATGGGTTGACCTACAACGTGTGAAGCGACGGAAATCACTCCGTGGCCGCCGACGGCGAGCAAAGGAAGCAGGGTCTTATCGTCTCCACTGTAGACGACAAAATCCCGCGGTGCTTGAGCCAGCAAACGACTCACCTGTTCGATCGTACTCGATTCCTTGCTACCGATGATATTGGGAATCTCCGCGAGCTTCAATTGCGTTTCGATCTCGATGTTGATCGAGGTGCGTCCAGGAATATTATAAAGGATGCAAGGCAGCCCGACCGACTCGGCCACTGTTTTAAAATGTTGGTACAGTCCTTCTTGTGAAGGTTTGTTATAATACGGAGCGACGAGAAGCAGTCCGTCGACTCCGCATTCCTCTGCCTCTTTGGACAGCGCGATGGTCGCTTTCGTGTTATTCGAACCGGTTCCGGCGATCACTTTGGTTCTCCCTTTTGCCAGTTCCACTACACGACGGAACAATTCAATTTTCTCCTCATGCGCCAATGTCGGCGACTCGCCCGTAGTGCCTGCGACTACAAGCGTTTCCGTTCCTGTTGCAACCAGATGTTCGACCAATACCTCCAAACGATTCCAATCAATATGCTCGCCAGAATCGTCAAACGGAGTGACCATGGCCGTTAAAACTCTACCAAAATCCACTTTTTACACCACCTAAGATAAAAAAGTAAATAAGAGTTGAACTCGCTTCATAATTATTTGTTTAAGTTAAATTTCGCATGCAAAGCACGTACGGCGCGCGTCATATCTTCCTCGTGCACAAGGCACCAAATCGTCGTATGCGAGTCGGCTGATTGGAGGATTTCGATACCTTCATCAGTGAGTGCTTCTACAATCTTTGCCATCACGCCAGGAACCCCGGCGATCCCCGCGCCCACGACAGAAACTTTGGCACAATTAGCAAGTGTTTCCGGTTCATATCCCAGTTCCCGTAACACTTGTATCGCTTTGCTGATCTCTTGATTCGTTACGGTGAAGGCAACCCCCGTCGGTGTCACGGAAATAAAATCGACTGAAATCCCGTGATCGGCCATCGCCTTAAAAATTTGCAGTTGATTCCCTTTGCTTGGAGAAACCGCCACCTTAATTTGTGTGATATTCACCGTTTGCGTGACACCCGTGATCAGACGGTCGGCGAGCCCTCGCGCTTCCAAACGATCCAACTCAGCCTGGCATGTAACCAAAGTCCCCTCATCTTTTGAAAGCGTGGAACGCACACGAATCGGAATATTCTTTTGCATCGCAATCTCAACGGCGCGTGGATGAATCACTTTTGCCCCTTGATAAGCGAGATTGCAGATCTCCGTATAAGTAACTTGATGGAGGCGTTTCGCATCACCGACAATTCTCGGATCGGCAGTCATGATACCTTCCACGTCAGTAAAGATATCGACGATTTCCGCATCCAATGCCACACCGAGCGCGGTAGCCGTCGTATCGCTCCCGCCGCGTCCGAGTGTTGTGATTTCACCTTCAGCAGTAATCCCTTGGAAGCCGGTAACGATCACGATTTTGCCTCGCTCCAATTCGCTCCGAATGCGCTTCGGATGGATGGTGAGAATCGACGCGTTCGTGAATTCGTCATTCGTAACGATACCCGCTTGCCCGCCTGTCAACACACATGTATCCAAACCTCGTTCGCGCAACGCGGAAGACAAAACGACAGCGGAAATAATCTCTCCACAAGACATGAGGAGATCCAGTTCGCGCGCTTCGCACTCTCCATGATCAACCAACTGTAACAATGTATCTGTAGCATAGGGGGAACCTTTTCGTCCCATCGCGGAAACGACGACAACGACAGCATACCCGTTGCGAAGCGCGTCCATTATATGCTCGATCGCTTGCTCCCTCACCTCGGGTGTCGCAACGGAAGTTCCCCCGAACTTTTGTACCAGTATCCGCATAGTACCCCTCTTTATCTGGTTTTCACCATGTATTCTGCAATTTGGACAGCATTCCAAGCCGCTCCCTTGAGGACGTTGTCGGAAACCACCCACATATTTAAACCTCTCGGATGGAAAAGATCCCGTCGAATACGCCCGACGAACGTTTCAAATCTTCCTTCTGCAGAAATGGCCATAGGATACTCCTGTTCTTTAAGATCGTCCACTACGACGACGCCCGGAGCGGACGCGAGCAAAGAACGGGCTTCTTCCATGTCAAACGATTTTTCCGTTTCGATGTAAACCGATTCCGAGTGTCCGTAGAATACGGGGATTCGGACACACGTAGTCGTAATCTGAATCTTGTCGTCACCCAAGATTTTGCGTGTTTCATTGATCATTTTCATTTCTTCACGCGAAAAACCGTTCTCCTCAAACACATCGATCTGCGGGATCGCGTTAAAAGCGATCTGATGGTGGCGAGGCAACGACTTGACGGGCAACACTTTCGGTTCAATCGGTTCATTGTTCAAAATTTTCCATGTTTGTTCCTTCAATTCGTCGATGGCCGCTTGCCCGGAACCGGAAACCGCTTGGTATGTCGAAACGATGATGCGTTCGATCCCATATGCGTCATAGAGAGGCTTAAGGGCGACCACCATTTGAATGGTCGAGCAGTTCGGATTCGCGATAATACCGCGATGTTCCGAGATCTTGTGAGGATTGACTTCCGGAACGACGAGGGGGACTTCCGGCAACATACGAAAAGCGTTCGTGTTGTCGATAACGACGGCCCCGCGCTCTACAGCAGCAGGTGCTAATTTTTCAGAAACGGATCCGCCGGCAGAGAACAACGCGAAGTCGATTCCTTCAAACGCTTCAGGTACAGCTTCTTGCACCGTATAGGTCTGACCTTTAAACGTTACTTGCTGACCTGCCGAGCGGGCTGAGGCCAGCAAACGTAATTCTCCAACCGGAAAATCGCGTTTTTCCAAAGTTTCTATGATTTTCTGACCCACGGCTCCCGTTGCCCCAACCACAGCTACGTTGTAACGCTCTTTTTTCTCCATCTCCAGCATCTCCCTTTGATCAACTATCTCTGTTTATCTTTAAATTTTTCGATGATAACGGGTTGAATCTGTTTCTTCTCCAAGGCGAGTTCCAGAGTCGGAATAATCATCTCCATGCGAGCGACCAGACTGTTCATTTTCTTCTCCGGATCATCCTGGCCAAACGGCACCATGAATACGTTTTTCGTCGCCATTAAACGAGCGATATTGACCATGTTCAAACCGAGACCGTCATTCGTGGAGATGGCGAGCACCACAGGACGATCATTACGAAACGTGGCTTTTGCAGCCATCAATACTGGACTGTCAGTCATCGCATTTGCCAATCGGCTGATCGTGTTTCCCGTACACGGGGCGATCACGACAGCGTCAAGCTTTTTCGATGGTCCCAGAGGCTCCGCTTCCACGATGGAAGAAATCGGTTTATGGCCACAGATTTGCTCGATTTCTTGCATCCAAGCATCCGCTTCCGCAAAACGGGTAGTTGTCGATGTTACCGTATATGAAAGAATAGGAATCACATCTGTTCCTATTTCCACAAGCTTCTGCATAACGGGACGCACTTCATCATAGGTACAGTGAGAGCCAGTTATCGCGAATCCGATCGTTTTACCCGCCAGTTGCATAACTCATACCCCCAGGTTTATGCGTGTTCCCAAAGCATCCGGCAGAGCGAGCGAGCAATAATCTGACCGGCTGTCTTGGGCGCAACGATCCCCGGCAAACTGGGAGCGAGAAATGCTTTTATTCCTCTTTTCTCAGCATAGCGAAAGTCTGTTCCACCTGGCGCTGATGCGATATCGATTATGACGCTCGTTTTCGGTACGCGCGCGAGCACTTCAGCCGTCAAAATGGGGGCTGGTATCGTATTAAAAATAACTTCCGCCTCTTGAAGATTCTTCATAATCTCGGAGAGGTGGAATGGTTCAAGCCCCATTTCGTAAATTCGCGCCAAATCAGCGTCTTTACGTGCTCCGACTTTTACTTTGGCACCCAAAGCCGCTGCCACGCGGGCGAGTGTTACACCGCAACGCCCGAATCCGAGAACAACCGTCTTTGATCCGTGAATGGTGATATCCGTATGCTCCATCGCCATCTTGATGGCACCTTCAGCCGTGGGGATAGAGTTGGAAATAGCCACTTCATCAAGTTCCATTAACTTGATCAAGCGCAAGCCGTATTTTTTGCACATATCAGTCAGCCAGTTTCTCGCAATTCCCGTGAAGACTTGACATTGCCTTGGCAATGCGGCGAAATGTTCTTCCGTCAGACGAATTTCGTCTGTGCTGTAGTGTGCGCTGATCATTCCCTGATCGTCGCAGCCCGCTACGGGAAGCACCAACGCATCGATATCTTTCAAAACATCGACCGTCAAGTCACTACGGATCGAGTAGGCACTCTCAAAGTTCCATTCATCGAAACCGATAAGAACGGCTGTCGCATCCAATTCAATGGCATGTTGGATGATTTCGAGTTGACGAGCGTCACCGCCCACAAACGCCATTTTAATTCCAGTTAGCATAGAACGGGTATCCCCTTTCACCACATTGTACGACATTATTAAGAAATTTCAAGGCGTTGTAGTGAAAATCGCGCGCTACGCCAAGATTTCTCCCCTGGGGATGTTACGTACACCATCATATGCTTGCGCCCAAGTAGAAGTTACTTATGTGAAAAATGAAAAAGAGACGAGGGGCCAACGCTCGTCTCTGTCAGGAGTCGCTTTATATTACCTGTTTTGGCGTAATGTACTGCACACAGGGATTCTGCATGCGTCACAAGAAGATCGTCATCTCCCAGTTGAACCAAATCCTCCACTGCCCCGGGAAGTTGAAGGTAATTCAGCGACCTCTTCCCAAACGACGAAAGGGAGCTTTTGGATGACCAATTGAGCAATTCGATCCCCTCGTCTGATCGTATAGGGATCATCGCCAAGATTGATCATGATTACCCCGATCTCTCCGCGGTAATCCGCGTCGATTGTCCCTGGGGTGTTCACAAGGGTGATCCCGTGTTTTAACGCAAGACCCGAACGTGGACGTACCTGCGCTTCGTATCCTTCCGGCAAAGCGAGCATGATTCCTGTAGGGATGAGTGCACGTTTTCCCGGTAAAAGGATATAATCTTCTTTGAGCGCCGCTTGCAAATCAAATCCTGCGCTCTCGGCTGTCATTTGCGTGGGCAGCAGCAAATCTTCATTTCCTTCTATTCTTTTGACAAGAACTCGTACAGAAGCATTCATGACACATCATCCGGTACCGAGAGATGATCAAACGGCCCAACCGCAGCTAATGCCAACGATTGATCAAACATATCGATGGCTACATCTTTCACATGATCAAGTGTGACGTTGTTGATTTTTTCCAACGTTTCATCGAGAGAAACCTGACGGCCCAAAAGCAGTTCATTTTTTCCAAGGCGGCTCATGCGCGCACTTGTGCTCTCCAATGAAAGCATGAGCGATCCTTTGACTTGCTCTTTCGCTTTCATCAGCTCATCACCGGTGATCCCGTTCTCGACGATGTCATCTAGGATCTTTACACACAGGTCGATGACCTGCTGCGCCTGTTCCGGTGAAGTTCCCGCATAAATCCCGAACAAGCCCGTATCTCTGTAAGCCGTATAATAACTGTATACAGAGTAGGCCATACCGCGTTCTTCACGAATCTCCTGGAACAAGCGTGAACTGGAGGAACCTCCCAAAACATTATTAAGTAAGATCAAAGGGTAAACGCGCGGATCATGAAACGCGTAACATTCTGTCGCCAACACAAGATGAGCCTGTTCTGTAGCTTTGTTGCGAACCTGAGTGTTCCGCATGAATTTTGGCGGTTGCGATTTCGAACGTTTGCATGTACCCGAAGCACCCTCGAACAGTTTGGTTGCGATCGGAAGCACTTGACTCATGCGTACATTACCAGCAACCGCGAGAACGATGTTGTCCGGGGTATAGTGATTTTGAATGTATTGTAAAATGTCTTTCCGGGTAAACGAATTCAGGCTTTGCTCCGTACCGAGTATCGAAAAACCCAACGGATGTGAAGGGAATACGGTTTCACCGATAAGATCATGGACGAGTTCATCGGGTGCATCTTCGTACATTTTGATCTCTTCAATGATCACTTTGCGTTCTTTATTGACTTCCTCTTCCAAAAATAAGGAATGAAAGAGCATATCTGCCAAAGTGGATAAAGCCAGTTCAAAGTGTTCATCGAGCACTTTCGCGTAAAAACAGGTGTATTCCTTCGAAGTAAATGCATTCACCTGCCCGCCAATGCCATCAAAAAGTTCGGCGATCTGTTTCGCCGTACGAGTATCGGTTCCCTTAAATAACATGTGTTCAAGGAAATGGGACATTCCATTGTTGGCAGGTTCTTCATCACGTGAACCTGTTCCTACCCAAATCCCGAGCGATACGGATCGGACAAAAGGAATCTCTTCCACTACGATCCGCAAACCATTGCTTAATTTCTCACGATATATCAAGGACATCCTCCTCAAACCAAAACAATTATACTTTCTACTATAACAAAAATTTACGTTTTGGAACACCTTTCTTTGATATCCTCAGCGACGCTATTTATGAACCGACCTGTCTGACTGGAGAGAGAAGTTCAGAGACAGTCACTAATTCATACCCCTTCTTTTGCAATTCTGGTATCATACTACGCAAAGCGCCTACGGTAGGTGCAGTCGGGTGCATCAAAACCAAAGCGCCGTTCGTCGCCTGGCTGACAATTTTCCGCAAAATGACCTCGGAGGGCGGCTTCTTCCAATCCACCGTATCGAGCGTCCAGAGAATGGTTCGCATGTTTTGACTCGCTGCCAATTTGACGGTTTCTTCGGTATATGAACCGGATGGCGGTGCAAAGAGGGCAGGAGTAATGCCCAATGTTTGTTTAATCAAATCGTTCGTCCGGGTGATTTCCCTAAGTGCGCGCTCTCTCGACACTCTCGCCATGTCCGGGTGGCTGTACGCGTGGTTGCCAATCTCATGTCCCGCTTCAAAAATCGCCTTCGCAACATCTGGATTTTTTTGCAGCCATGAGCCATCAAAAAAGAACGTCGACTTCACATGATAAGTCTTCAAAATGTCCAAGATCTGAGGAATGTATTCCGTGCCCCATGCCACATTGATCATCAAGGCCATCTGCCTCTTCTCGGGATTTCCCCGATAGATCGGTTGTGGCCCGAGATCATCCAGTTTAATTTTTGGAGGCACTTGGCGGTAAACGATCGGTATCTCCCCGTGTGCCGTTTTCGCTCGTTCGATCGTCGCTTCCACATCGACTTCCAACCCGTTCAGTTCCGGTATGGCTTTCCACACGTGATCCATTTTCGCATCGATCGGCGGTTTCCTTTCCGTCTTTGCCAATTGTTCTACCTGTTCGCGCAGCGTTTTTATATCCCCATGAGCAACAGTCAATTCCAGAGGTTGTTTCGCATGTAACATCAAAAATCCGGTCGTTACGAGGATAGCGACTGCGACCAGCGTTTGTTTGACAGGAAAATATTGCACGAATATCCATTTCCTACGTTTCATTTCTGCTCACTCTCCAGTTGGTGTAGAGTGCAGATGGCCATTCCTTTTTCACGAGCGACTTGAATGGCAATCGGCAAAATGGGAATGGAGCTTTGTTTGACCGGTAAACGTAATACCCAACCGCTTTTCATGCGTTCACGCAGCGGAGTCGGATCGACCGTACCGTTTTCTTGAAGTAATTGTTCAAGATTGAAACTCCACCCATGTAGTTTCTCATACACTCTGGCTTCATATCCGCGCTTTTCTATCTCCTGTAGGGTTAAAGGATACTGACTGGCCCAGTCTCGATTGAGAAGGAACGTCGCTTTCACATCTTCGCGATCCAGTAGATCCACAACATCTTTCACAGGCGCATCGATATCATCGACATCGATTACGAGCGCCACATCCTTCGAAGATGTACGAATATATGCGACTGTCCCCACCGTTACTTTGTGTTGCTCAACATACTTATGTAGGGTAGGAAATTGATCGATCCCTCTCCACGTCAACATGACGATCATACACGCAAGCACGAT
The DNA here is from genome assembly GCF_023705585.1 of Collibacillus ludicampi. Taxonomy (NCBI): domain Bacteria; kingdom Bacillati; phylum Bacillota; class Bacilli; order Caryophanales; family Alicyclobacillaceae; genus Collibacillus; species Collibacillus ludicampi. The sequence continues at coordinate 3,420,748 of NZ_BOQE01000001.1, read as the reverse complement.
CTTCCTTATGATGACGTCTCGCTTGTTCATACTCGTCCCCCCATCTTCTACTGATGGGTATGCGACCATGCGAGCCTCTAGACCATCGCAAAAACAAAAAGAGACCTCGAAACAAGTCTCTTTTGCTGGATTAGTTGCTAGGAATGGTTTTGCGGTTGTTCTGCACGGTTGGGACGTGGACGGTTTCCGCGCTCCCCTTTCTCACGGCGTTCCCGGTTGGAACGTTCGCGTCCTGCTTTTGCTTCCGGTTCACCGGTAGACTCCCCTCTCAATTGACGGAGAGCTTCTTTACGCGAGAGGTTGATGCGGCCTTGCGGATCGATTTCCGTCACTTTGACAAGCAGTTCGTCACCCACTTTGACGACGTCCTCGGTCTTCTCCACACGTTCTTCCGCCAATTGGGAGATATGCACAAGACCTTCCTTGCCTGGGAGCACTTCAACAAATGCTCCGTACTTCTCGATGCGCACGACTTTGCCGTTATAGATCGCACCCACTTCCACTTCACGTACGATCCCTTCAATGATCTCCCGCGCCCGTTCGCCTGCAGCCTGATCGGTGGTGGCGATAAAAATGCGCCCATCTTGCTCGATATCGATCTTCACTCCTGTTTCTTCGATAATCTTGTTGATGACGCGCCCTCCTGGTCCGATGACTTCACGGATCTTGTCCGGATGAATCTTCATCGTGAGGATACGGGGCGCATATTTCGAGAGTTCTTGCCGCGGTTTATCGATCGCTTCCAGCATTTTGCTAAGAATGTACATACGTCCACGATGCGCTTGTTCCAATGCTTTCTCAAGGATTTCCCGGCTCAATCCCTTGATCTTGATATCCATCTGCAAAGCGGTCACGCCGTTGGCTGTACCAGCCACCTTGAAGTCCATATCCCCGAGATGATCTTCCATTCCTTGGATATCCGTCAAGATCGCCGTTCGGTCACCTTCCGCCACGAGTCCCATCGCCACACCGGCAACCGGTGCCTTGATCGGTACACCCGCATCCATCAGAGCCATCGTCGAACCGCAAATGGACGCTTGCGAAGTTGAACCGTTGGATTCGAGCACTTCAGAAACGAGACGAATGGTATACGGAAACTCTTCCTCTGAAGGAATCACAGGTTCGAGCGCACGTTCCCCAAGCGCACCATGTCCGATATCACGCCTGCTTGGCGCGCGTAACGGACGGGCTTCACCGACGGAGAAAGGCGGAAAATTATAATGGTGCATGAATCGCTTCGTTTCTTCGATTTCCAGACCATCCAGGATCTGCACATCCCCCAAGGCCCCCAAAGTACAGATGGACAATGCTTGTGTCTGTCCGCGCGTAAACAGTCCCGAACCGTGTGTACGAGGTAAAATGCCGACTTCACAGGAGATCGGGCGGATTTCATCAAGCGCTCGTCCATCTGGGCGAATGCCTTCGAAGATGATCGCGCGACGCACTTCCTCTTTCACGATGTTATACAATACTTCATTGATATCGCTGATTTGCGCTTCCGTAAGTTCGGGATTCTGAGCAAGGAAGTAGTCTCTGGTCTCCTGTTTGACCGATTCGATCGCTTCCTCGCGCGCAAGTTTTTCTTCCGTGCGAATCGCCGCTTTTAATTTTTCGGTTGCATATTCACGGACGATGCGGTCAATCTCCGGATCTACCTCATGGTACTGAACTTCCATCTTGGGTTTGCCAGCTTCCGCACGCATCTCTTCCTGCCATGCGACCAGACGCTTAATCTCTTCATGGCCAAACATGATCGCTTCCAGCATGACGCTCTCCGGAACTTCTTTTGCACCCGCTTCCACCATGACGATCGCATCTTTCGTTCCGGCTACTACCAGGTGCATATCGCTTTTCTCCGCTTGCTCCACCGTCGGGTTGATCACGAATTCCCCGTCGACACGCCCTACGATGACTCCGGCGATCGGCCCGTCAAAAGGAATATCTGACAGTGTCAGTGCGGCGGACGTACCGATCATGGCGGCAATTTCAGGTGCGCAGTCCTGATCGACCGACATCACGATATCGACCACTTGCACTTCATTGCGAAATCCTTCGTGAAACAAAGGACGAATCGGACGGTCAATCAAGCGGCTTGCAAGGATCGCTTTTTCGCTCGGACGGCCCTCCCGCTTGATAAATCCTCCCGGAATCTTACCTACCGCGTACAATCGTTCTTCGTAATTCACAGTTAAAGGAAAGAAATCAAGTTCTCTCGGTTCTTTGGATGCGGTCACCGTCGCTAATACAACTGTTTCTCCGTAGTGAACCAAAACGGCTCCATTCGCCTGTTTGGCTAACTTCCCCGTCTCGATTTTCAGAGGACGGCCCGCTAATGTTGTCTCGAATACTTTATACATACAACTAAAAAATGCCTCCTTTTACCCTTAGCGTTTTCCAAAAGGTATCCATCCATAATAAATTCGTTACAAGGTTAGTATTTCCTGCTTTATTAAACAAATAACAAAAAACAAGAAGCAGGAATGACCCGCTTCTTGTTTTTGTCGTTATTTACGCAGACCCAATTTCTCAACGACTTTACGATAACGGTTAATATCTTTCTTACGCAAATAGTTCAGCAGATTCCGGCGATGTCCGACCATTTTCAAAAGACCGCGACGGGAATGATGGTCTTTCTTGTGAACACGCAAGTGTTCGTTTAAATAGTTGATCTTGTTCGTCAAGATCGCGATTTGTACTTCGGGAGAACCCGTGTCATTTTCATGAACTTTAAATTCGGTGATCAATACTTGTTTTTGCTCTTGAGACAAAGACATCTCAAGCCACCTCCTCATTTTTTATCCCCACCAGCAAAGAAACCGTCGAGGCGCTCGAATTTCTGTGCCGGGGTTCTACTTGCCAATCACTGTGATTACCAGTCGGCCATGTGCGATGTCCTTCGCTACGATGTCAAACACGCGTCCAGACGTTGAGAGGAAGCCCCGGAAACGGGTAGCCACTGGCACATAGCCCGGTATCTCTCTCGCGGCTTTCACGATATCCTCGATCAAGATACCCCTCTGCCGTTCCTCGTACAACCGTTGCCTAGCATGAACAGTGACTAAGATCCGTCCCATGATTACGTAAACGGTTCAAATGAACCTTCCGGATGGGCAGACTCAACAAATATGGAAAACAGAGAGTCCTGAAAGGCGACGAGATGCGGATCAGGAACTCCACTCTTGCGATAGAGTTTAACCATTTCCCGATGGAGTCGTTTAAACTCGTCACTGATACAGATACGAGCAACTTCACGGCATAATTCGATAAGACGCTCATCACGCCTGTCGACATACGGGTATCTCACGGCTCATCCCCTCACTGTCAGTACATGTGCTGGGAACGACCGCTACAGCCGCAATTGCCATGATATAGTATAACATATGATTCTATGTGAGTAAATGGGTAGCACTGATAATTCACATATATGCAGCCCGTTCACTGTCCTATAACTGATACTTCATGTAACGCTCTTTCGCCTCAGCGATATCGCAACGAATCTGCGCGATCAGTTCTTCTGCGGAGAGAAATTTTCTTTCCTCGCGTAAAAAATCAAGAAATTCAATATGCAACTGTTTCCCATAAATCTCACGGGCAAAGTCAAAGAGATGGGCTTCAAGGGTACGCACACGTTCCCCCTCGAAGGTAGGTTTATAGCCAATGTTCATCACACCCGAAAGACAATCCTCTTCCCCATCGATCACCGCACGGATCAAGTAAACCCCATTTTTGGGAATCACAAAAGAACCGATCGGCTCCAGGTTTGCTGTGGGAAAACCAAGGAGGCGACCGCGCTTATTTCCGTGAACCACGTGACCGGCGAGAAAATAGGGACGCCCCAACAATTCGGCTGCCCACTTGACATCGCCCAGTTGCAACTTTTCTCTGATCAGAGAAGAAGATACTTTTTCTCCATCCCGGTTGACAGGTGGTACGATGTAGGAATCCATTTGAAACGATGCCGCGAGTTCTTTGAGAACGCGCGTATCCGCAAGCCCGCCGGCTCCGAACGTGTAATCGAAACCGACGACGACATCTACGGCATTCAGACCTTTTACGTATTCGCGTATAAATTCTTCCGGAGAAATCGCCGCAAACATTCGATTGAACTCAATGACATAGACAAAATCTACGCCCAACGCTTTCAGGAGTTGAACCTTCTCGGTAAGTGGGGTCAGAAGACTGTCGTATGTATGCCCTCTTCCCAATACCTGCCGCGGATGGGGATCAAACGTCATGACGGCAAGAGGGAGTTCCTTCGTTTTCGCCAAATCGAACGCTTTTTTTATAATTTGCTGATGGCCGATATGTACTCCATCAAAATTGCCGAGCGCCATCACGGATGGCTCAAAAGAACGCATAGGCGGCTTTCCGCTTATACGAATGACTTCCATGATCAAACGCCCCCTGAAAAGTAATGCACCGGATACTACTCTCTAAACACCTTCTCCGGTTTCGTGTCGATCCCATGATTTGTGTGTGCGACGATTCGGTACACAGCAAGCAAACGAGCCGAATCGTCTTCCACGCGTATTCGTTCACCGATCTGTAAACCTTCAAATCCTTTAAGATACGGTACTCTTAAGGGCATGCCATTCGCCACGCGGTGTTCTTGCGATTTTTTTATACGATAAAGCGGCATATAAGAAACGGCAGTCGATGCGGATAAAAGCAATTCGGCAAAACGCCCTTCCGCACATGCGACGTCAATCTCCTCCAAAGTATATGAGTCTTCAAGGCGATAAGGTCCTGAACGAGTGCGTATTAATTGGGACATATGTGCGGGTACCCCGAGGGCTCTGCCGATATCGTGACAAAGTGTACGAACATATGTGCCTTTGCTACATTCGACTGTGAATACGATTTTGGGATCTTCCCGTTCAAGATCCATCTTTTCAATTTGAAGAGAGTGGATCGTCACTTGCCTTTGGGGAATCTCCACGTCGACTCCTTGTCTCGCCAAATCGTAGGCACGTTTCCCTTGGATTTTGACCGCGGAAAAAGCGGGTGGTGTTTGTACAATCGTTCCTGTAAAGCGAGCAAACACACGGCGGATATCCTCTTCATTCAATACCACTCGATCCACCCGTTCCGTAACGGTGCCTGAAGAATCCTGCGTATTTGTCGCAAACCCGAATGTCATCTCCGCATGATACGCTTTCGACTGATCAAGCATATACTCGGCAACTCTCGTGGCTGAACCGATACACAAGGGAAGCACACCGCGCACCTCCGGATCCAGTGTGCCGGTGTGCCCGACTTTTTTGATGCCGGTCAACCGGCGGACGGCTGCCACCACCTGGTGGGATGTGAAACCGCTCGGTTTGTTTACAACAAGAATTCCGTTCATGTGGAGAGAACTTCCTTTACCCTGGAAATCACTTTCCGCTTGATTTCATCCAACGAAGATTCAACGGTGCAGCCAGATGCCCTGGGGTGACCGCCGCCGCCGAACTCCAACGCGATGCGGCCCACATCCACGTAATATTTTGAACGAAAACTCACTTTCACTTTACCGCCGGGGATTTCACGAAAGAGGATCCCCACTTCCACACCTTCTACATTGCGTGCGTAATTGACCAACCCTTCAACATCTTCCTCGATTGCACCTGTCCTTTTGAGCATCTCATACGGAACCGTGAGCCACGCGATTCTGCCCGTTGGATCACGCTCGATCGTTGAGAGCACTTCACGCGTCAATTGCAATCGCGGCCAAGTTATCGTCTCGAGGACACGGTCTGCGACGCGATAGGGTTCAACACCTCGCGAAAGCAAATCGGTCGCCAAGCGGTGAACCTCCGACGTGGTGTTATTGTAACGAAACCCTCCCGTATCGGTAAGTAATCCGGTATAGAGACAGGTGGCCATCGCCTCGTCGATCTCCACTTGCAAAGCATGAGCCAAATAATAGACCACCTGTGCCGTTGCGGCTGCCTCTATGTCCACCACATTACATGTCCCAAACCGATCGTTCGTGGCATGATGATCAACATTTAGAAGAGTTGCCTCCGCAGCGATCAGGGCGCCGCTTTCCCCTAACCGGTTACGGTCTGCGCAATCGAATGACAGAACATGAACAAACGATCGCTCCACTTCACCCGGAAGACGAAAACGGTCGGCATAAGGCAAGAAACGGAATTTCTCAGGAATCGGATCATCATTCACGAGCGTGAACGATTTCCCCAATTTTTCAACGATGTGTGCCGCTGCAAGACTGGAACCGAGTGCATCCCCGTCGGGACTTACATGGGTAAGGATCAAAAAATCGTCATGGGAGCGGATATACTCCGCCGCATCCTCCAGCATCTCCTCGATGCTCATGATGATTCCTCGCTTCCGCTTTGAATTTCGCGCAGTTTTTCCATAATTTTTTCACTGTAATCAATCGACGTATCCAGATGGAAACTTAGTTCGGGTGTGAGACGCAAGCGAATCCTCTTACCGATCTCTGAGCGAATAAAACCTTTCGCCCTTTCTAATGCTTGTAATGTTTCTCTTCTTTGTTCTTCCGAACCCATGACCGAAATGAAAATGCGCGCATGCTGAAGATCGCCGGAAGCTTCCACACTCGTAACGGTAACAAATCCAATCCGTGGATCTTTCAATTCATTCTGGATGATATCGCTGATCTCTTTCTTGATCTGCTCACCGACCCGATTCACGCGAATCTTGGCCATACCGTGAGACACCTCCACATCATTCGTCGTGTCCTAGCAGAGAATGAACACTTTCATGCGACTTAGATCTTCACCGGCTCCATCACAAACGCTTCGATGATATCCCCTTCTTTGATGTCATTAAACCGTTCAAGGGTCAAACCGCACTCAAAACCGGCAGCGACTTCACGGACGTCATCTTTATATCGTTTCAGAGAGTCGAACTTACCCTCATAGACGACGATTCCGTCGCGAATCACGCGCGCATCGTTGTTCCGCGCGATCTTTCCATCGGTTACATAGCAACCTGCGATGGTGCCGATCTTCGATACTTTAAAGATCTGCCGAACTTCCGCACGTCCGACGATGACCTCTTTATATTCAGGATCTAACATACCTTTCAGTGCGCTTTCAATCTCATCGATCGCATCATAAATGACACGGTACAAACGGATGTCAACATTTTCCGATTCAGCCATCTTTGAAGCATTCGTTTCAGGACGCACGTTGAAGCCGATGACGATCGCATTCGATGCAGTAGCAAGCAGGATATCCGATTCGGTAATCGCACCCACAGCCTTGTGAATAATGTTGACGCGAACCCCTGAGATGTCGATCTTTTCCAGCGCTCCGGCAAGCGCTTCGACCGAACCTTGTACATCAGCCTTGATGATAATATTCAGCTCTTTCACTTCGCCTTCTTGGATCTGTTTGTACAAATCTTCCAACGTTACGCGGTTTTGTGCACCAAGAAGTTCCTGCTTTTGTTTTGCCTGCCTTTTCTCTACCAATTGACGCGCTTTGCGTTCGTCATCATAAACCACAAACAGATCCCCTGCACTGGGAACTTCATTTAAACCCAAGATCTCAACCGGACAGGAAGGAGGCGCTTCTTTGACACGTCTGCCTCTGTCGTTGATCATGGCACGAACGCGTCCATAAGAGGTACCGGCAACAACGATATCCCCTACACGCAATGTACCGTTTTGTACGAGAACGGTCGCCACAGGTCCGCGCCCTTTATCCAGCTCCGCTTCAATAACCGTTCCCCGCGGGCGGCCGTCAGGGTTGGCCTTTAATTCTGCAACTTCCGCCACGAGTAGGATCATTTCCAAGAGGTCGTCAATACCTGTCTTTTTCAAAGCGGAAACCGGTTGGAAAATCGTATCTCCTCCCCATTCTTCGGGAATCAGGCCGTATTCGGTCAGTTCCTGTTTTACCCGGTCGGGGTTTGCATCCGGTTTATCGATTTTGTTAATGGCGACGATGATCGGAACATTTGCGGCCTTCGCATGGTTGATCGCTTCGACCGTTTGCGGCATCACCCCATCGTCGGCTGCTACTACAAGGATCGTAACGTCTGTCACCTGTGCACCACGCGCACGCATGGATGTGAAAGCCGCGTGACCCGGGGTGTCCAGGAAAGTAATTTTCTTGCCGTTGATTTCTACTTGATATGCGCCGATATGCTGAGTAATGCCGCCCGCTTCCGTTTCAGTCACTTTTGTATGGCGGATCGCATCGAGCAATGTGGTTTTTCCATGGTCGACATGTCCCATGATCGTAACGATCGGCGGACGTTCCTGCAAATCTTCAGGATTTTCTTCTTCGATCAACATATCGATCGCTTCTTCATCGACAGGTTCAACCACTTCAACTTCCACGTCAAAATCGGCCGCTACCAGTTGGATGGCGTCGAGATCAATTTCCTGGTTGATCGTCGCCATGATGCCGAGATACAACAGCTTCTTGATGACTTCGGAAGGTTCACGTTTGATTTGTTTGGCAAACTCGGCGACCGTCATCGGCCCTTCGACTTTTATCTTTTTCGGATAATCGGGTTGTTTGGGTGTCTGTGCCGCTTGGGCCGGCTGCTGATAATTGGGTCTGCCTTGTCCTTTGCCTCGCTGCTGATTTCCTTGACTGCCGCCTTTTCCTTTCGCACCGCGTCCACCCTGACTGCCATTGCGAGCACCCGCCGGCGGAGTATTCAGTTTGCGCAATTCTTTCGTTCCGTTCGGCCCTTGCTTCGGCCGTTTCTGAATCCGCTCATGACGAATGATTGGAGCTTTCTCATCCAGATTTTCATACAACTCGATACTTGAGATTTTTCGTTCGAACGTAAGACGATTGTCGCGATTCCCTGCATGATTGCGTTCTTTTTCATTGCCGCCCTTCCGCTCCTGGTTGCTTTCGGCCGTCCGTTTCACGGCAGGTTTATCTTCCGCTTTAGCTGCCGCTACCTTCCTTTTTTGTTGGTTTTGTTCATCCACTTGTTTCTTCCGAACTTGCGAATTTTCCATAGATGTATGATCCTTGTCTGTTAAATAATTTTCCACGGCTTCAATCATCTCTCGATTCATCACGCTCATATGATTGTTTACAGAGATATTCATTCGATTCAGGATGGCTATAACTTCCTTACTCGTCATTTCTTTCTGCTTGGCGTATTCATATACCCGCAACTTACTCAATAGCTTCACCCCCGATTTGTTCCCCTAATTCCAGCAAGATATTCTTGGCAAATCCGTGATTGGTGATGACCACGGCAGCGCGATCATGTTTGCCCAACGCGCGTCCCAATTCCTCTTTGTTCAATACTTCAATAAGCGGAACGCGATAGTATGCGCATTTATCCTGATACTTTTTTTTCGTGTTCGATCCGGCATCTTGAGCGAGCAAAGCTAAACAAGCCCTGCCCTTGCGAATTTCGGCCAAACACGCTTGATCTCCCGTCACGGCTGATCCTGCGCGAAACGCCAAACCCAGCCAATTGGCCACTTTTTGCTTATTCATGCGCATCAACCTTGGACAGTTCTTCCATTAAGTGATCATAAATTTCTTCGGAAACTGTACTTTTCAAGGAACGGTCAAGAGCCTTCTTCTTTCGCGCCAGAACGAAGCAATCCATGTTCTTGCAGATGTATGCCCCTCGTCCTGCCCGCTTTCCGGTCAAATCGAGGGCCATTTCCCCTTCAGGTGTCAAGACGACACGTATTAACTCCTTTTTCGGCTTCATTTCCTGGCAACCGGTACATTTGCGAAGCGGTATCCTTTTTGCTGCCAACCTCGCTCACCCCTTGCTATTCCTCTACCTCGTGTTCCACATGCGGCAATGGCTCATCATCGGTTGAGTCAGTTCCCGCTATCCCTTGATTCGCTTGGGATTCGCTTTTGATATCGATTTTCCATCCTGTCAGCTTTGCGGCCAAGCGCGCGTTCTGGCCTTCCTTGCCGATCGCAAGCGACAGTTGATAATCGGGAACAATCACGCGCGCGACCTTCTCATCTTCCCTAATGTCTACTTGCACAACTTTTGAAGGGGATAATGCATTCGCGACGAACTCTTCTATATCGCTTGACCAACGGACGATATCGATTTTTTCGCCTTTCAATTCATTGACGATCGCTTGTACCCTTTGACCTTTCGGGCCTACGCATGCCCCCACCGGATCGACATCTTCATTGCGTGAATAAACGGCGATTTTTGATCGGTACCCCGCTTCACGAGCGACCGATTTGATCTCGACAACGCCCTCAAAGATTTCCGGTACCTCCAGTTCAAACAAACGTTTCAGCAAGCCCGGATGTGTGCGTGACAGATGAATTTGCGGTCCTTTCGTCGTTTTTTCCACTTTCGTAATATATGTCCTCACCCGATCGCCATGTTTAAATTTTTCGGTAGGCATCGTCTCAGTAAATGGCAACACCGCTTCCACCCGACCGAGATCCACATAATAATTGCGCGCATCCTGTCTTTGTACGACACCAGTCACGATGTCTTCTTCACGATCCACGAACACGTTGTAAATCAATCCGCGTTCAGCCTCACGAATTCTCTGGGTGACGACCTGCTTTGCCGTTTGTGCAGCGATACGGCCGAAATCACGCGGAGTCACTTCGATTTCGACAATATCACCGATTTGGTACGACGGGTTGATCTGTTCCGCCGCATCCAAAGAGATTTCGAGTCTCGGATCATTCACTTCTTCCACCACTTGTTTGCGCGCAAATACTTTCACTAAACCAGTATGTCGATTGATGTCTACACGTACGTTTTGTGCGGAATTAAAATTGCGTTTATACCCGGAAATGAGCGCAGCTTCGATCGCCTCGATCAAAACATCTTTGCTGATTCCTTTTTCTCTTTCCAACTGCTCCAACGCTTCCATAAAATCTGTATTCATAAGTTGGTTTTCTCCTCCTTTCTCTGCACACGTGAATCAAAAGACGATCGACAATCGTGCAGATGCGATTTTTTCCAACGGGATCGAGACCTCTTTATTCATCTCTTCGACAACGATAGCCTCTTCGTCATAAGACTTCAAAACGCCTTCGAAAACCTTCTTCCCGTCCAAAGGTTCGTAAGTCGTTATGTACACATTTTTACCGATCGCCCGTTGATAGTCGGCAGGCTTCTTCAATGGTCTTTCTGCACCAGGAGAAGAAACTTCCAAAAAGTAACTATCAGGGATCGGATCTACTTCATCCAGTTTATCCGACAGTTTTTCGCTCACACGCCCGCAATCTTCAATATCGACTCCGCCCGGCTTGTCGATGAAAATCCGCAGGAACCAATTGGCTCCTTCTTTCTTATACTCGACATCCACCAGTTCAAGCCCTTCCTCTTCAACGATCGGCAATGCAAGTTCCTCTACGATCTCCGTAACTTTTCTTTTCGACATCGAACCCCTCCTAATGAACAAATACTCCTGCTCATAGAATGCCCACTCCTCTATATTCTGTGAATCAAGCATAAAAATGCCCTGAAGAATCGAAAGCTAAAGGAAAGAGTGGGTTACCCCCACTCTTTAAAGACAGAGTTATAAAAGTCATAAATCATGTAAATTATAACATGTGCTTGAATAAAACCGCAACCCGGGTATTCTGCCCTGATATTTTGTACTTTGTGGGCGTTTGCTTAGAACAATGTCAACTGGTTCGTTTCGGGTAATCCTTTTAAACAGCCCATGTTCTGCAACAGCTCGATGACCGTTCTGGAAGCGCGGCTACGCATTTGTAAATCTTGGATCGACAAGAACTCTCCATCTTTGCGGGCTTCAACGATCGCTTTCGCAGCAGATTCACCGACCCCGGACAATGCTCCAAAGGGAGGCAACAACGCATTTTCCTCTTTGATGACTTGGAACTTGGTCGCATCTGAACGATACAAGTCCAGAGGGAGGAAGCGGTATCCGCGCGAAACCATTTCGATCGCCAATTCAAGCACGGTGTGCAGCGATTTTTCTTTTGGCGATGCATTGACCCCTTTTGCTTCAATTTCATCGATTTTTGCCGCGATCGCATCGTAACCTTTGCACATCAACTCGATATCAAAATCGTCAGCCCGAACCGTAAAATATGTCGCGTAAAACTCTAGTGGATAATATACCTTAAACCACGCGATCCGTACGGCCATAAGCACATATGCGGCTGCATGCGCCTTAGGGAACATATATTTGATCTGCTTACACGACCAGATATACCAATCGGGAACATTAAACGATTTCATGTATTCTTCATCTTCGGGACTGACCCCTTTCCCTTTGCGCACCGACTCCATAATCTTAAAAGCGCGACCGGGTTCAAGTCCCTGATAGATCAGATACACCATGATATCATCGCGACAACCGATCACGTCTTTCAACGTGCAGGTTCCTTGGCGGATCAATTCTTGCGCGTTGTTTAACCAAACGTCAGTTCCGTGTGACAATCCCGAAATCTGTACCAGTTCGGCAAACGTACTCGGTTTCGTATCTTCTAGCATCTGTCTTACGAATTTTGTACCGAACTCCGGAATACCGTACGTGCCTGTTTTCGATCGAATCTGTTCCGGGGTGACGCCAAGAGCTTCCGTTCCGGAAAAAATCGACATCACTTTCGGGTCGTCGGTCGGAATCGTTTTCGGATCCACGCCTGTAAGATCTTGCAGCATACGGATGACCGTCGGATCGTCGTGACCGAGGATATCCAGCTTGAGCAGGTTATCGTGGATCGAGTGAAAATCGAAATGAGTCGTGCGCCATTCCGCCGTTTTATCATCGGCCGGATATTGAATGGGGCAAAAGTCATAGATATCTGTGTATTTAGGCACAACGATGATACCGCCAGGATGCTGTCCCGTTGTTCGTTTGATCCCCGTGCACCCGTTTACCAAACGGGTCACTTCCGCATTGCGCAATTGCAATCCCTTTTCTTCCGCGTATTTCCGCACATAACCGTACGCCGTTTTTTCCGCCACAGTTGCGATCGTTCCGGCCCGGTACACGTGTTCCTCACCGAACAGCACTTTTGTATAGTTGTGCGCATGTGGTTGATACTCTCCGGAGAAGTTCAAATCGATATCCGGCACTTTGTCTCCTTTAAACCCCAAGAACGTTTCGAACGGGATATCCTGGCCATCTTTCTTGTATGGCGTGTTGCACTTCGGACAGTTTTTGTCCGGAAGGTCAAAACCCGAGCCGACAGAGCCGTCTGCAATAAACTCACTGTGTTTACAGTTCGGGCAAAGGTAATGGGGCGGCAGCGGGTTCACTTCCGTGATATCCGACATGGTGGCGACAAAAGAAGAACCGACCGATCCGCGCGAACCGACCAAGTAACCGTCATCCAACGATTTTTTCACCAGTTTGTGAGCGATCAGATAAATCACGGAGAAGCCGTGCGTGATGATCGAGTTCAATTCTTTCTCAAGCCGCTTTTCGACGATCTCCGGCAAGGGATCACCGTACAGGCGCTTTGCTTTTTCATAACACATTCTTTTCATTTCTTCTTCTGCGCCCTCAATGACAGGTGTATACAACTTGTCCGGGATTGGAGAAACATCTTCAATTTGATCCGCGATCTTTCTAGGATTTGTAACTACAACTTCGTACGCCTTCTCCTCTCCCAAATAGGAAAAAGCATCCAACATCTCATCGGTCGTCATAAAATACAAAGGCGGTTGATTGCTAGCTTCCTCAGGATTCTGTGCGTGCAAAAAGATTTCGCGATAAATCTTGTCTTCCGGATTGAGGAAATGCACATCACCGGTCGCTACAACCGGCTTTTCCAGTTCATTACCGATCTCGATGATCATTTGATGATAATTCTTGACGGCCTCCAGAGATGAAATCGATTCATCCCGGAGGAGAGGTGTATAATGAGCGAGCGGCTGAATCTCGAGATAATCGTAAAACTTGGCGATTTCCAGTAACTCCTGATGTGTTTTTCCTCGCAAAATGCCGTTGAACAGTTCGCCTTGCTGACAAGCGGTACCGATCAACAACCCGTTCCGGTGTTTTACAAGTTCACTGCGTGGGATGCGCGGAACCCGGTAGAAATATTTCACATGGGCCTTGGACACCAGTTGATACAGATTGCGTAATCCTTCCCGGTTTTTCACGAGAATTGTCGCATGAAAAGGACGCATGCGGCTGTAATCCACTTCGCCGTCGTTTTCATTTAACATAGATAAACGCGTAATCCCGCGGTCTTTCAGATCTTTCAGCATATGTTGGAAGACTTTGGCCGTTGCCACCGTATCATCGAGAGCCCGGTGATGGTTGACCAACTCCACGTTAAACTTCTGTGTCAATGTTTTTAAACGGTGATTTCGCTCGTTTGGATACAAGCGGCGCGCCAAAGGCAATGTATCAAGAACAGGATTGGTCCATTCCGGCATGCCGACTCTTGCGGCGCATACGGTTATAAACCCCAAATCGAATTCCGCATTATGAGCGACCAGAACGGCATCTCCGACAAATTCACGGAAGTTCGAGAGAGCTTCGGCAAGTTTCGGCTGCCCCTGAACCATCTCGTTCGTAATACCGGTTAGTTCGGTGATCTTTGGCGAAATCGTCGTCTCGGGATCGATCAATGTCGTCCATTGATCGATGATCTCCATTCCCTTCATCTTGACGGCAGCGATCTCGATCAACGTGTTTTCGACCGCGTTTAAACCGGTGGTCTCCGTATCGAATACGACATAAGTGGTCTCATCATTAAGCGCCCGGTCATTCACATCATTCAGTTTATAAACGATCGGCACCCCGTCATCGACTACATACGCTTCGACGCCAAGCAAGCATTTGATGCCCGCTTTTTTTGCTGCAGCGTATGCCTCTGGGAACGCTTGTACTACGCCGTGGTCGGTGATGGCGATCGCTTGATGTCCCCAATCTGCCGCCTGTTTGATCAGATCCTTAACAGACGTGACGCCGTCAAGTGCACTCATCGGCGTATGCAGGTGCAGTTCCACTCGCTTATCAGGAGCTGTATCCAAGCGTTTGGGGGCATCGATTTCATGCATATCCATAATCATCAGAACAAGTTCTTTCGCAAAGGTATCATACTGTACCGATCCTTGCACACGCACCCACATATTCTCTTTTAAGAGTTGCAAAGTTTCCAGTTGTTTGTCTCCCCGCGCGAAGACTTTGCACATGATCGAGTTGGTATTGTCTGTAAGATTGAAGGTGTAGAGTGTGCGCCCGCTTTGCAATTCGCGGACATCCAGCGAGAAGACCCGTCCTTCAACGACAATTCTTCTCATTTCATCCTGGATCATGTTGATGGGTTGTGCCTCTTCTTCGATGGGACGACCAAACACGAGTTGACTTGGGCCCGTTTCCTCCGGCTCCGCTTCTTTTTCCTTCGCCTTTTTTTCTTCTTCCGCAATCATTTGCATCATTTGTTCCAAATAAGAAGCTTCCTGCTCTTGGTTTTTCTTGCGGATTTCAAGCACTTTCTCCTCTCGTTTTCGATCCACGAGAAAAGTGACTTGCAGTTGTATCTGCAACTTGTCCCGGTACCATCGCTCAATGGCAGAATGGAACTGTTTTTTCTGCATCCGTTCCAAACTGATATCATCCAAAAAAAGGACAGACACCTCTGTGTCGCTGTTCCATTCATACGTCTTTAACAAACTGACGATGTAGCGGTCATCTCCTGCGATTTCAAGCAAACATGTTTCCCAATATTCATCGACGACCTCTCGAATCTGTGAAAGCGGTTGAAGGTAGCGGAAACGCAAGTTCACGTCCACCTGTTGCGGCATGACGCGGAAAAACGCTTCCTGCAATCGTTGAAAGAGGGACGCGGGCATTCGTTCCGGGAGGAAAAGCCAAACGCATACGCATCGATTCGCGCGGGATACCTCCACTTTTTCCACTTTCGCAAATTGCAGGTACTTCAGCATGATTTCGTCTTCGAATCCCATCTTCTCACGAAAAAAAGAGAGACTTTGCCCATCAGTTGATAGCAAGCTCATGGGTAAACCCCTTCCTCTTTCTCCTTTAGAGGTTGGTTCAATAAAGTTTCACATCGAAAGTCCATTGAAAGTCTGTGGTGTACGGACGTATGCCACTTTCGGTTATCGAACCAAGACCCGCAAGATCTCCCAGTACATCTTTAAACGTGCGACAAAGCCACGGGAAAAACCCAGCTTTTCTTCTTTTATCTGTTGTGTGACATCATCCAAAAAGACGGTTTTTACAGGTAAGTTCAAACGTTTGACATGACGCGTAAGTACAAAATCAACCCCGAAACGAGTCTCTTCCAATTGCGGAAGTCCCTCCAGCACATCCCGTCGGAAAGCCCGTTGCCCGGTAATCGAAGGTGTCATTTTTTGCGCCAGATCCGTTGCGAACCTCCCATTTGCAAATAAGCCCATGGTCATAACAGCTTCACCTTCCAAAACCGGACGGATCAGGCGACGTATGTGTTCCGGAGTTAATCCGATCAAATCGGCATCTAATAAAACGAGAAAAGGGCATTGTGCGGCCTTGAGTCCTTCAGCGATCGCCGCTCCTTTTCCGCGATTTTGTTCCAAGCGGATGACGCGTACGGGATAACTTGAGGCCACCTGATACGTATGATCCATGGATCCATCATCCACAACGATGATTTCATGAAAATCGTTCATCTGTGTAACAACATCAAGTACACGCGCGATGTTCTGCGATTCATTGTACGCCGGAATGATCAGTGAAAGCATGTCGATTCCTCCCGTGTAATTACCCCCGGCAGGAATCCTCTCCCATTTCAATCCTGTTCATTCAAACCGTTACGATTTGATCAGCGAGAGAACTCTTTCGTATACCGCTTCAAGCGATAAAACTTCCACCTGTTCCGTCTTACGTTCTTTGAATTCGACCAAACCTTCAGCCGCCTGCTTGCCGATCGTGATGCGTATTGGCAAACCGATCAGATCGGCGTCTTTAAACTTCACACCCGGACGTTCATCGCGGTCATCGAGCAAGACTTCCACGCCTGCCTCAACAAGACGGTCATACAACTGTTCGGCTAACTGCACTTGATTCTGATCATTCATGTTCACAGGTACGATATGAACTTGGAACGGAGCCACTGCAAGCGGCCAGATGATCCCTTTGTCATCATGGCTTTGTTCAACGATCGCGGCAAGCAGGCGGGAAACGCCGATACCGTAACATCCCATGATCATCACTTGCTCTTTTCCGTTTTGATCAAGATAGGTGGCACCTAACGCTTCACTGTATTTCGTACCTAATTTGAAGATATGTCCCACTTCAATTCCGCGGTGAAATTCCAGATGACCATCGCAATGAGGACATTGATCCCCCACGATCACGTTGCGAACATCTGCCACTTGCTCCAACGGGAAGTCTCGTCCCGGCTTTACATTGCGCACATGCATGTCCACTTCGTTCGCCCCGCAGATCGCGGTTTCCATCTCTGCGACTTCCAGATCGACGAGCAACGGAATACTCAAGCCTACAGGGCCCGCAAAACCTACAGGAGCACCTGTCACCTGACGGATCGTCGCTTCATCAGCCAATGAAACCTCTGTTGCACCAAGAACATTTTTCACCTTCACTTCATTGACTTCGTGGTCACCGCGCACGAGTACGGCAACAGGTTTACCATCAGCCAGATAAATGAGCGTTTTGATAAACGAGGAAGGTTCAACCCCTAGTGTACTGCTCAATTGATCGATCGTCTTGATATCCGGGGTATGAAATTTTTCCCTCTCTGCGACGGAAACTTCCTTATATTCCTTTCTCTTGCGACCGGCGGAAGCCATTTCGATATTAGCTGCATAATCGCATTGGGTACATGACGCAATCGTATCTTCTCCCACATCAGCCAAAACCATGAACTCATGTGTACCGCCTTCTCCACCAATCGCACCCGCATCCGCTTCGACCGCTCGGAAATTCAATCCCAAACGAGTAAAAATGCGGCTGTACGCATCATACATGGCCCGGTAGGAGCGATCCAAACCTTCCCAATCCAAATCGAAAGAATACGCATCTTTCATAACAAACTCACGTCCGCGCATCAACCCGAAGCGGGGGCGCCGTTCGTCGCGAAACTTGGTTTGGATTTGATACAAAATGAGGGGCAATTTGCGATACGACTTGATATCATTGCGAACGACCGTCGTGAAAACTTCCTCATGTGTGGGTCCTAGAACAAATTCTCGCTCATGACGATCATGCAAACGAACAAGCTCAGGACCGTACGCTCCCGCACGTCCCGTTTGTTCCCATAATTCGATGGGCTGCAAAAACGAACAGTGAATTTCTTGTGCGCCGCTTTTATCCATTTCTTCCCGCACAATCGCTTCGATCTTCCGTAAGGAACGATACCCGAGCGGAAGATATGTATAAATCCCGGCCGCCAACTGACGGATAAAACCAGCGCGCAAAAGCAGTTGGTGGCTGACGATTTCCGCCTCAGAAGGCACCTCTCTTAGCGTAGGTATAAAATATTTTTTTTGACGCATATGAATCCTCCATCTACTTTTTCTCTCTATTGTCCATTGTAGCAAAAAGAGAGGTGAGACAAACACCTCTCTATGCGGAATACTGCTTCGCAATCCGCAGAACTTCTGCACGCGCCCATGAATCGAGCGCAACGATCGTTTCCAAATCAGGATCTGCAACCACCGAGTGGTTCTCCATCACTCGGGCGATCAAGCTTGCGATATCCAAGAAACCGATTGTACCGTTCAAAAACAGGGATCCAGCCGCCTCGTTCGCCGCGTTGAGCACGGCCGGCATGCTTCCGCCCGTCTTGCCCGCCTCGTAAGCAAGGCGTAAACAAGGAAAACGATGCAGGTCGGGCTGGGAGAATGTCAGTTGCGCGATTTTCGTCAAATCTAATCGCGGCCACTCAGCCGCGACCCTTTCCGGATACGTTAACGCAAATTGAATGGGCACTTTCATATCCGGCATCCCGAGTTGAGCGATCTGTGCGCTGTCAACAAATTCAACCAGGGAATGGATGATGCTTTGTGGATGGATCATAACATCGACCTGTTCATAAGGTAAACCAAAAAGCCAATGTGCCTCGATCACTTCCAAACCTTTATTCATCAAAGTGGCAGAATCCAGCGTAATCTTCGCTCCCATCGACCAATTGGGGTGGCGCAACGCATCAGCCACACTCACATGTTCCATTTCTTCAAGTGTATGCTCTCGAAACGGGCCACCGGATGCGGTCAGTATGATCCGACGAACGGTAGGTATACGTTCTCCTTGCAAACACTGAAAGATCGCAGAATGTTCGCTATCGACAGGCAGAATCGGAACATTCTTTTCCGCGGCCAACTTCGTAACTACATGGCCAGCCGCAACCAGCGTTTCTTTGTTCGCGAGTGCGATCGTTTTTCCTGCTTGAATGGCAGCAATCGTAGGAGCAAGTCCTCGCGTGCCTACAACGGCCGTTAAAACCATGTCAGCATCAGGATGCGTTGCGACATCGATGAGCCCTTGATCGCCGACGACGATCTCGACACTATTGCCCACCTGTTCACGCAGCTCTTCCGCTGCCCTTTCTGTCGCCACTGAAACTAATGAAGGTTTTAGCATTCGAATCTGATTCGCCAATTCATCGACATTATGACCGGCAG
The DNA here is from genome assembly GCF_023705585.1 of Collibacillus ludicampi. Taxonomy (NCBI): domain Bacteria; kingdom Bacillati; phylum Bacillota; class Bacilli; order Caryophanales; family Alicyclobacillaceae; genus Collibacillus; species Collibacillus ludicampi. The sequence goes on along the minus strand of NZ_BOQE01000001.1, from coordinate 3,401,218 downwards.
CCAAAGCACATACAGAAAACTGTTCTCTGTGTCTTCTGATAACCTCCACCGTTTGACGCCCGATCGAACCGGTTGATCCGAGTATGGCCACCGCTTTCGACATGTTGTCACCTCATCAAAACCGTACATGGCTAAAATCCTAAACATACAAATACATGATACGCGAACGGGGATGCAAATAGCAAGCTGTCAAAACGGTCAAGCACCCCGCCGTGTCCAGGCAAAAGAACTCCTGAATCCTTAACATGAAGCGAACGTTTGATCGCAGATTCCACAAAGTCTCCGATTTGTCCCACGAGTGAAATGCCAATGGCCAACACCATCCAATGGCTCAGCGGATGCCCGAGCCCTTGCCAAAGGAAAAAAGCGTACCCGACTGCCGAAGATCCAAAGAGGCCACCGAGCGCGCCTGAAAAGGTCTTGTTTGGCGAAATCGCCGGCCACAGTTTCGGACCTTTAAATAAACCGCCGACAAAATAAGCCATCGTATCACTCGCCCAAATACACAACAAGACGAAAAGAAAGAGGTACAAACCATGCTCCAAATGAAGACGAATGAGAACGGCCGCATGTAAGGAAAGACCGATATAGAGCGCCCCCATCCCATAATAGGAAATATCCGAATACGACAAACGATTCTTCGTGACAACGGGAACGCTGAGAAGAAGAAATAGCCCCAGCAACAAGTATGTACTGGTCTCTGTTCCGAAAAGCAACAACATCAGCACGAATGCATAACCGATGATACTCTGCACAGAAAAATAAGGATCGCTTCTCATTCCGATCAATTCACTGTACGCAACCAACGCGAGCACTGAAAATAAAATCAGGAAACCATAGCCACCAACATAAACGAGCAAAAGAAAAAACGCTCCACCAATGATACCCGTCAGGACCCGTTGATACAGCATATTCCATGTCCACTCCTAGTTAAGACCGCCAAAGCGACGACCTCTTTTCTGGTAGTCCCTTATCGCTGTGAAAAAATGATGTCTTCTAAAATCGGGCCACAACACATCGGTAAACCATAGTTCCGTATAGGCTGATTGCCATAACAGAAAATTGCTTAAACGGATTTCTCCGCTCGTTCGAATCAACAAGTCTGGGTCAGGCAATCCTGAGGTCAGCAGATGTTGTTCAATCGTATGAGCGCTGACATCTTCGACACTCAGTTTTCCATCGATCACTTCTTGCACGATCGTGCGCACCGCATCGATGATTTCTGCCCTTCCTCCATAATTGAGGGCAATATTGAGTATCAACCCTGTATTCTGTTTGGTTTTTTCCACCGCGTCGAAAACAGTCTTTCGTGTATGAGCAGGCAACCCTGACGAATCCCCGATCACCCGAATCTGTACGTTTTTCTCCATCAACTCATCTAATTCGAGAGCAAGAAACTCTTCAGGGAGTCTCATCAGAAAATCGACTTCCTGTAAAGGTCGTTTCCAGTTCTCGGTGGAGAAAGCGTATAATGTCAACACTTTTACGCCGATATCATCGGCCGCGATCGTTACTTCCTTTACGGTCTTCATCCCCGCGCGGTGTCCGGCGATGCGCGGAAGTCCTCTTTTCTTCGCCCATCGGCCGTTTCCGTCCATGATGATCGCAACATGATAGGGAACTGTATCGGGCTGAATTCCGTACTCATCGACATGTTCCTTTGTTGGAGAGAACAATCCCTTAAATCGTTCCAACATCGCGCTTCTCCCCTACGAAGAAAATAACCCCCATGAAAGGGGGTCGACAGTTTACACTTCCATGATCTCTTGCTCTTTGGCTGCAAGCAGCTTATCGATTTCCCCGATATATTTATCGGTCGTCGCTTGTACTTTTTCTTGCGCTCGACGGCTGTCGTCTTCAGAAAGATCTCCGGACTTTTCCATTTTCTTAATTTCCTCGTTAATATCGCGACGGATATTACGGATAGCAACCCGTCCTTCCTCCGCCATCTTCTTTGTTAATTTCACCAATTCTTGACGGCGTTGTTCTGTCAATTGGGGAATGACGATACGAATCACGCTTCCGTCATTATTCGGGGTCAGCCCAAGATCGGAGTTCTGGATCGCTTTTTCGATCTCTTTCAGCGCTCCTTTATCCCAAGGTGTAATAACCAACAACCGAGGTTCCGGAACGGTTACGTTCGCCATTTGATTAATGGGCATAAGGGTTCCATAATATTCGACTTGAATCTTGTCAAGCAATGCCGGGTTTGCCCGTCCGGCACGAACGGTTGCAAAATCACGTTTCAGAGCAGCGATCGCTTTCTCCATACGCTCTTCCATGTTTTTCAATGTATCATTGATCATACAGATCCCCCTTTCACAGTCGTCCCAATCTCTTCTCCGATAATCACGCGTTTGATATTGCCTTCTTCATTGATGTTAAAGACAATGATCGGAATATTGTTATCCATGCATAAAGAGATAGCCGTTGAGTCCATAACGCCCAACCCTCTATTCAATACATCGAGGAAAGACAGCGTCTCAAACTTGCTCGCGTTCGGATCGACCTTCGGATCGGCATCATAAACGCCATCCACTTGGTTTTTGGCCATCAGAATCACTTCGGCTTCGATTTCTGCCGCACGCAATGCAGCTGTTGTGTCTGTCGAAAAATACGGGTTGCCCGTACCGGCAGCGAAGATCACGACACGTCCTTTTTCCAGATGACGGATCGCACGCCTTCTGATGTAGGGTTCAGCCACCTGTCTCATTTCGATCGATGTCTGAACACGCGTATTTACACCCGCTTTCTCAAGTGCATCTTGCAAAGCGAGTGCGTTGAGAACGGTCGCAAGCATACCCATATAATCGGCGGTAGCCCGATCCATTCCCTGAGAGCTGCCAGATACCCCACGCCAGATATTCCCGCCGCCAACCACAACAGCAACCTGCGTATTAAATTCAACGATCTCTTTAATCTGAAAAGCAATGGAGTTGATCACAGCCGCATCGATCCCGTATCCGCTTCCACCCGCCAACGCTTCACCACTCAATTTGAGAACAACTCTCTTATACTTCGGTTGGAGCATTCTTCATCCTCCGCTTCAAAAAATGTTCCGCCCGGTTGATATTCTTCCGCGGACATTGGAAAAAAGGGAACACGATGAGTGTTCCCAGTCTAACAAACCGATTACGCCTTCACCTGAGCCATGACCTCAGCGACGAAGTTGTCCTCTTTCTTTTCCAGGCCTTCGCCCATCTCGAAACGAGCAAAGCGGCGAATATTGATGTTTTCGCCAATCTTCGCTATTTTTTCCTTGACGAGCTCATCAATTGTGATGTCAGGATTTTTCACAAATGGTTGCTCAAGCAGGCACACTTCTTTAAAGAATTTATCGATTCGGCCTTCAACGATTTTATCGACGATGTTAGCCGGTTTTCCTTCGTTTAATGTTTGTGCGCGAAGAATCTCTTTTTCCTTTTCTACAACTTCTGCCGGTACTTCTTCACGTCGTATGTATTGAGGACGCGATGCCGCAATATGCATGGCTACATCTTTTACGAAAGATCTGAACTCATCCGTTTTCGCCACGAAATCTGTCTCACAGTTGACTTCCACCAGAACGCCGATCTTTCCGCCCATATGAATGTACGATTCCACGATCCCTTCCGCAGCGATGCGCCCCGATTTTTTCGCAGCGGCAGCGAGGCCTCTTTCACGCAGAATTTCGATCGCTTTTTCCATATCGCCATTTGCTTCCGTGAGCGCTTTTTTGCAATCCATCATGCCAGCGCCGGTTTTTTCACGCAATTCCTTCACCTGTTGGGCTGAGATTGCCATGAATTGTTGCCCCCTTAAAAATATTATTAGATTCTTCTCAGAGATTCGAATCGCAAACAAAAAGGGCGGGAAAGGGTTCGCAAACCCTACCGCCACCCTTTCGTGTCATTACGCTGTTTGTTCGCCTTGATTCCCTTCGAGAATCGCATCAGCCATTTTCGCTGTGAGCAGCTTGACCGCGCGGATCGCATCATCGTTACCGGGAATCACATAATCGATTTCATCCGGATCACAGTTCGTATCGACGATCGCTACGATCGGGATGCCGAGCTTACGCGCTTCCGCTACTGCGATGCGCTCTTTGCGGGGATCGATGATGAACAACGCACCCGGGAGCTCCTTCATCCCTTTGATACCGCCAAGGAATTTCTCAAGGCGCTCCATTTCTTTGCGCAATACGATGACTTCTTTCTTCGGCAAAACATCGAACGTCCCGTCCGCTTCCATTTGCTCCAGTTCACGCAAACGTGCGATCCGTTTCTGTATCGTGTTGAAGTTGGTCAGGGTACCACCCAACCAACGTTGGTTCACATAGAACATCCCGCAACGTTCTGCTTCTTCTTTTACGGACTCTTGCGCTTGTTTCTTTGTACCTACGAAAAGTACAGTTTTGCCCTCTTGTGCCAAATCGCGCATAAAATTATACGCTTCTTCGACCTTCTTTACCGTTTTCTGAAGGTCAATAATATAAATGCCGTTACGTTCGGTGAAGATGTAGCGAGCCATTTTGGGATTCCAACGACGGGTCTGGTGACCGAAATGTACACCAGCCTCCAGAAGTTGTTTCATGGAAATGATCGCCATATCTTCACACCTCCTCTCAGAATGGTTTTTTCCTCCGTCGTCTTCATCTCACGCGAATCCGCTAGGCGGCACCTTCGCTCGTGATCGAACGACGTGTGTATTCACACCAGATGATACTATATCATACCCATTTTCCCGATGCAAGCGAACAAGCAGGGGGGCAGAATTATTTTTTTTCTGTCAAAGAAAGAACAAGTTGAACAACCCCGATACCGATCCCCAGTTGTTTGGCGATTTGTTCCATTGATAAGCCTTCCTCGTGAAGACTGAGAATTTTTTGATACCGTTTAGAAACAATGAAAACAGGCGCTCCCAATTGTTCTTGTTCATGATGGAACCCTTGCAATCGAGTTTCCAGTTCTGTCAGTCGTTGTTCCAATATCATGATGCGATTCTCATATTGAGCAGATTTGTCTTTCCAAACCGATTGCATGTTCCGAATCGCTTCCATCAAACGTTCATTTTCTTGCGTGAGTTCATTCATGAACGTTTCAAGCGCTGATTCCACTTGGAGGGTCGATGAACCGTTCTCATTGTTCAACCTGCGTTGTGCAAACATATACAAAACGATGACAAGTCCAACCAATGCGATGAATACGATCACAAGGTACACGCGCGCAGCCTCCCGCTTCAGCGTAATGAGTCTTTCTTTCGGCTTAATGCGCCGCGCAAACGGCAAATCGCTTTTGTGTGCAATTGGGAAATACGTGAAGGGGTGAGTTCAAGCACATCCGCGATTTCTCTCAAAGTGAGTTCTTCATAATAATACAGAGAGATGACCAGTTTTTCTTTCTCGGGCAATCGCTCGATCGCAGATGTCAAAATTCGGGCAACCTCTTTTCGTCTGGCCTCATTATAAGGATCCGCCGCATGAGGATCCGTTATCATATGTAAGAGCGACGTTTCATCGCCATCAGAAGAGATTGTATGATCGAGAGAAATTACCGTCCCTGCCTCGATTTCTGCAAGCCGGCGATGGAGTTCATCGAGGGAAATCCCCAAATACTCACAGATTTCTTCGTCTCTCGCTGCCCGCCCTTCCCTTCCCTCAACAACCGCATACGCTCGATCGATCTCCCGCGCCTGTTTCCGTAATTGCCGGGGAATCCAATCATTCTCACGCAACCCATCGAGTATGGCGCCTCGAATGCGCCAAACGGCAAACGTTTCAAATTTTACCCCTTCATCATCTCGATATCGTTTCACCGCTTCCATAAGACCGAGAATTCCCAAACTTACAAGCTCATCCGTCTGAATGAATGAAGGGAGAGATGAAGCGAGATGCTTGACCACACGATGCACTAACGGAAGATAATCCTCAAGCACGATCTTTGTCTGACGATCCGCGGGCCTGTCTTGTTGAATCGGTCTGCTCTGCATCATGCGTCACCACCTGTCAATCTTTCAACTGACGCAAAGCCTCGGCGATTTTGCGGGCTTGCTCATCATCGCTATCGGAATGATTGGTGGGAAGTTTCGTAAACGTCATAGGAATGAATGTATCATCGCTCCGATGAAAGCCTTGATTCGGCTGCGGTTTTTCCGGCGGAAGCGTCAAATCGATCTGAGTTCCCCGTTCACTTCCATCACGCTTTACGGCAGTATTCAAAAGAAAGTTCACAACCATTCCTGACACAAATAATACGAGAAAACCAACTATACCGCGAAAAACGCTTGTACCCCATGAATTTCCAGTGAAGACCAGACTCAAGATAAAGGTCAAGGAAAATCCCACGAACCCACAAATCAAAACCAAGCGCAACACCGACGTTTTCCTCTTCACACCGAAATGATCCCTCTCCTTGCTGTTCGGACGGTCAAAATTCCATCGACCGTGGAAAATTCGATCGTCCTGCCATAATTCCCCCCCGTGTCTTCCCCCATAACAGGAATCCCCAATCGGGAAAGCGCCATTTTCACCGCTTCTACATTGCGTGGGCCAATGCGCATCAAATCACTTTGTCCTGCGAACGTGAACATTTGTGCCCCTCCCGCCAATTTCGCCCACATGTTTCTTTTTCGTGCTCCTCTTTTTTCCATCCATTCAACCAGATAAGGGACCGCAGTATTCGCGTATTTTCCCCGGTTCACGTTATTTTCCGTTGAGGGCGACTCGGGCAACATCACGTGTGCCATCCCGGCCATTTTGCAAGTTGGATCATACAGGACGACGCCGACACATGATCCAAGACCGGTCGTGCGAATCACATCAGGAGTGTCTACCACATTCAGATCGGCAATGCCTACCTTCACTACGTTCATGAATACTCCACTCCTAATGCTTGAAATATCGTTTCTATCGTCCCAGGATCAGGCAACATGAAAAGATACCCCTCGATTTCACGGTTTTCATAGAGGAGTTCCGTCTCTACTACGAGTGCCAGATCGCCGATCTCTCCCATCGGTATCAGTCCCACGCTGAGAATCGCCCCCGCCATGTCGATGGAAACGGCAGGGACAGTTACTTGAATCTCTTTTTTTATGAAATCTGACATGGAGGAAACATATGAACTTGCGAGTATGTTCCCTACTTCGGAAATTGCGGAAATCTCCATGTCCGAGAATGAATCGGAGTGTTCGTTATCGCCCAAAATCGAAACGAGCAAACGCTTTGCACTATCCAATGTCAGTAGAAAAAAAAATATTCCCGGGAATCTCACCGACCGTACGAAGAAAAACACCGATGACGATCTGTTCGGCCCCTCCGAGGATATCAGCGATTTCATCGAAGGAAGCGATACGTACACAGGGAACCTTCATTTGAATTTCCTGTTGAAGCAACGTCGAAAGAGCCGTGGCGGCATGACCTGCTCCGATATTGCCGATTTCCCTCAGGACATCCAAATGAAATTCGTTTAAATTCAGTAATTCCGTCATAAAGACCTCTCCATTTGTTGTAACTGTTGAAATTCTTCCTGACTGAGCACTTGATCCAGATTCAAAAGGATCAGGAGACGCTCCGGCAGTTTAGCCACGCCGCGGATAAAAGAAGAATGAATCCCTTCCAAAAGCATTGGCGGAGGCTCAATCGCATGAACAGGTATGTCAATCACATCTGTCGCTGCGTCGACAATGAGCCCCACTTGCATATCATGGACAGAAACGATGATGATGCGGGTTTGCTGATCTTGGACAGTATCCCCTAAAGATAAACGGGTTTTCAGATCGATCACAGGCGTGATTACGCCACGCAGGTTGATTACCCCTTTGACAAACGCTGGCATTTGTGGCATGCGAGTGACCGGCTGCATCCTTTCAATCGAGCGGATCACACGGACTTCCGCCCCATACTCTTCTTCGTTCAGGCGAAAAACAATCACTTTCGTTTCTTTTTCCGCATCCTTTCTCTCTACCATTCGATCAACTCCTTTAAGCGTTCTGCAATTTGATCAACCGGGAGTACCCAATCGACACATCCCTTTTCGATCGCCGCTTTCGGCATGCCGAAAACGATACAAGATTCTTCCGCTTCCGCAATGGTTGTCCCTCCTGACGCTTTGATCGCCGCTAATCCTTCCGCCCCATCCCTTCCCATGCCCGTTAAAAGCACGCCAAACAAACGTGGGGGACTGGGCAAAACGACAAGAGAATGGAACAGTACATCGACGGAAGGGCGATGTCCGCCATAAGGAGGATCCTTCCGTAAAGAAATCTGAAAACCTCCTTTCGGTGAAGAAACGACACGCATGTGAAAATCCCCGGGCGCGATATATACCGATCCGTTTTGCAGCGGTTGTCCGTCTTCCGCTTCCGTTACATGCAACGAACACAGTCCATCCAGACGTTTCGCGAGTGACTTGGTAAAACGGGGAGGCATATGTTGGACAACAACAATGCTCGCCGGAACATCGGGGGAGAAGTGGGAGAGCAACGTTTGCAAAGCACGTGGCCCTCCCGTTGACGCACCGACAGCGATGATTGCGCTCATCGAAGTTGAAACCATGAAATTCCCTCGATTCTGTTTTAACTTCGTAATAGAGAGACCATCCGTTGCAAAAAGGAACGTACCCCTTTTTTCTCTCCGCGGATATAGGGCACGTTCAACAAGTGTGCGGCCACCTGTTGAATGCATCGGCTCGCTTTTGCATCAGGATAACAGGTAACAAATGGAACCTGCAGTTTGACTGCCTTGACAACCGAAGGATCATCGATAATTGAACCTAATGTTTCAACTTTTACTTGCAGAAATCGTTCGGCTACCAGCCTGATTTTCTCCGCCGTCTGTTCCCCTTCGTCACGAGTCGCCACGCGGTTTACAATCAGTCGAATGGGCAGCTCCTTGTTCCGGTTCGACACGAGCTTAATTAAAGCATACGCATCCGTTATCGACGTCGGTTCAGGTGTCGTCACGACGACCGCTTCATCTGCGCTCAAAATAAATCGAAGGGTTTGCGCGTTCAACCCTGCACCCGTATCGATCAAAATATAGTCAGCGTATCCTTGCAATTCTTGTAACTGAGAGACAACATATCGAATTTGTGTATCATCAAGAGTCAGAAGATCCTGTAAACCGGATCCTCCAGCAATAAATTTCAATCCATCCGGCCCGTTTTGCAAAATATCCCAAATTTTTGTGCGACAATCAAACAAGTTGACTAACGATTTCTGTGATGTCATTCCAAGCAAAACGTCGATGTTGGCAAATCCAACGTCCGCATCGATAACGATCACCTTTTTTCCCGCTCGGCACAATGCGATTGCAAGGTTTAGCGTGCAATTTGACTTTCCAACCCCGCCTTTACCACTCGTGATCGCAAGGACACGGGTTTTCTCCTCATCCGTCCGAATCGAGGAAACGATTTGACGTAATCGATGCGCTTGGTCAAACATACTGGTTCTCCCCTACAATCAACTTAGCAATAGATTCAGGCGTAAGGACTTCGATATCATCCGGAACGTTTTGTCCGGTCGTGGCGTAGGAAGCCGGTAACTGAAACTTTTGTACAAGGTTGTACATCGCACCGTATGTCGATGTTTCATCCAACTTTGTGAATAACAATTTGTCGATCTTGATCTCGCAAAAATTGGCGATGATCGTTTCAAGATCTGACGTTTTACTCGTCAATGACAAGACCAAATAGATTTCATCGGGATCGATCGCATGTAAAAGCGGATGTAATTCCGCAACGGGCATTTTCTGTGTATAGTTGCGGCCGGCTGTATCCATCAGAATCAGGTCTTTTTCTGAGAATTTTTGTAATGCTTGTACACAATCATCCGGCGTGTATACAATCTCCAAGGGAATGTTCAGGATATCCGCATACGTTTTCAATTGTTCGACTGCCGCGATACGGTACGTATCGGATGTGATCAAACCGACCTTCTTCCTCTCATGTAACACTTGGTGAGCTGCCAGTTTTGCAATCGTCGTTGTTTTTCCAACGCCCGTCGGCCCGATTATGGATACCACACGGCTGTCTCCTGTGATCGGAGACGGGGCCAGTCGACCGCCCATTTCATTTTGAATGATGGCTTGTACGACTTCGCGAAACGCTTGTTCGGACATGTTTTCGATATCATCGATATGCTGCATTCCTTTATGTATCAATCGCAACGCGAACGACTCATCCACTCCATTTGCCAGGAGGGTTTTCTGCATACGGCGAGCGACGGCTGGCACACCCGACGGCTCTGCCAAAAGGAAGGATTGAAACATGGAGCGCAATTGTTGTACCTCTTGGAGCAATCGTTCTTTCTCCGGTTCAACCTGTCCCTCTTCGTGTCTCTCAGTGCCACCGCGTGCGGAGAAAGCTTCAGGTTTCTTCATACGAATCGCTTCTTCCTGCACACTTTCCGTGAACGCTTGACCCCCTTTGAAGTGATCATTCGCTTTTTTCTCTTCCTCTTCAGCAGCCGCGATCACTTCGAAAGCGGTTCTGCCAAAAAAACCGAGAAATCCTCTCGTCTTGATTTTTTTCGTACTGATGATGATCGCATTTTTCCCCAAATCTTTTCTGATTTTTGCTATCGCTTCAGGCATCTCTTGCACCACGTAACGCTTTACGATCATCAGAGGCTCACCACCCCACCGCTTTGAATTTCAATCGTCGGATCAATTTCATTGTAAGAAAGCACCGGCAGATCGGGTAACACGCGTTCGATCAATTTGCGCAGATGCATGCGCACGCTCGGAGAGACCACCATGACCGGTTGAGTCCCGCTCGCCGAGAGGACTTGCATTTGTTCTTGAATCGACCGATAGATTCGTTGCGACACGCGCGGATCCAGCGCAAGATACGCGCCGTGCTCCGTATGTTGAATGTGGTCGAGAATCTCCTTCTCGACACTCGGTGAAAGAGTGATCACGCGAAGAGGCTGATCCCCTTCCTGCTTGAGGGACTGTGTAATTTGTCGGGATAAAGCCGCGCGCACATATTCTGTCAACAGATCGGGGTCTTTCGTATACGACGCGTAATCAGCCATCGTCTCTAAAATCGTCACAAGATCACGGATCGAAACTTTTTCGCGCAGCAAGTTTACAAGTACTTTTTGCACTTCCCCAATTGAAAACAGGTTGGGTACGACTTCTTCCACCAAAGCTGGATATTGTTCCTTCAAGGAGTCGATCAATGTTTTCGTTTCTTGACGGCCGAGAAGTTCGTGCGCATGACGTTTTAATACTTCTGTTAAGTGCGTCGCGACAACCGACGGCGGATCGACGACCGTATATCCGGAAAACTCGGCCGTTTCGCGCATCTCTTCAGTAATCCATAACGCCGGAAGTCCAAAAGCGGGTTCCCTCGTCTCGATTCCGACTACCCGGCTATCATCGACACCCGGACTCATAGCGAGATAGTGATCCAAAAGCAGCTCTCCGCGCGCCACTTCGTTCCCTTTGATTTTGATGACATACTCATTGGGGCGCAATTGAATATTGTCGCGAATGCGAATCACGGGAATGACGATCCCGAGTTCCAGTGCGCATTGGCGACGGATCATGATCACGCGGTCGAGAAGGTCTCCCCCCTGGTTCACATCGGCCAACGGGATCAATGCATATCCGAATTCAAACTCGATGGGATCGACATGAATCAGGTTGATAACATTTTCGGGACTTCTCACCTGCGCTTCTTCCTGTTGAACGACTTCTTCCTTTTTACGCAGGGAATCTTCTTGCAACATCTGCTGCATGCGCGATCCGCCGAAAGCGACGATCGCGGCGATCGGCAATGTTTTTAGCAAACCGATCGGTGTGAATAATCCCAAAGCGGATAATGCAGCGGCAACCACATAGAGCATACGCGGATATGCGAGAATCTGCTGAATCACATCTCGACTCAAGTGATTCTCCGACGCGGAACGGGTGACAACCAGACCGGTAGCCGTCGATATAAGCAGCGCAGGAATCTGGCTGACCAGTCCGTCACCTACAGATAACAAGGTGTAACGTTGCAACGCTTGCGATAGGCTTTCTCCGTTCATCGCCACACCGATAATAAAACCGCCGATGACATTGATAATGACGATGATGATCGCAGCGATCGCATCCCCTTTCACGAACTTGGAAGCCCCGTCCATGGCTCCATAGAAATCGGCTTCCTTCTCAATCGCTTTCCGCCGTTCCCTCGCTTCTTTCTCCGTTATCATTCCGGAATTGAGATCCGCATCGATGCTCATTTGTTTTCCCGGCATCGCATCCAAAGTGAAACGTGCCGCCACTTCCGCCACACGTTCCGCCCCTTTTGTGATCACGATAAATTGAATGACGACAAGAATGAGAAAGACGATAAATCCGACAACTGCATTTCCTCCGATTACAAAGTTTCCAAATGTTTCAATAACCCTTCCCGCATCCCCTTGAGACAAGATCAATCGAGTGGAAGAAACGTTTAACGCAAGACGGAATAAAGTCGTAATCAGGAGTAGTGACGGAAACACGGCAAACTGCAAAGGTTCACGAGTATTCATGGAAACCAAAAGGATCGTCAACGACAAAGAAAGATTGATAATGAGCAAGAAATCCAGCAACCAGGTCGGAAGGGGAATGACCATCATGACTACGATACAGATCACACCGACGATGACCGAAAAGTCGGATGCTTTCATATTTCTGCCCCCTCCTTTACACTTTCCTCTTCAATCGATAGACATATGCCAATACTTCCGCAACCGCTTGAAACAATTCGGGAGGAATCGTTTCACCGATATCCGTCGTTTTATAGAGGGTTTGTGCAAGCGGACGATTTTCCACAAGCACGATATCATGTTCTCTTGCCAATTTTTTTATACGCAAAGCGAGCTCATTCATCCCCTTTGCCAATACGACCGGCGCATTCATCGACTTGGCGTCGTACTGCAGGGCCACCGCGTAATGGGTCGGATTGGTGATAACGACATCCGCTTTCTTCAAATCTTGCATCATGCGGCGCATCGCGATCGCTCGCTGCCGTTCCTTGATCTTTCTTTTGATCATCGGATTGCCTTCGATACTTTTAAACTCCTCTTTCACTTCCTGTTTACTCATGCGCAGTTCCTTTTCGTACTCATACCATCGATACGCGTAATCCAATACAGCAAGTCCCATGAACATCAAAACCATCTTCCACATCAAAGATAAAGCGTTATCTCCGATGAAGCTCAAAATAGAAAATACATCCATGTCAACCAGATGGTCGAAACTGCGAACGTTCGATACGAGCGCATCGTAAGCAACATAGCCGATCAAGCTAATTTTGAGTATCGCTTTCAGCAAATCGACGAGAGAGCGCATGGACCACATCCGCTTGATGCCGACAATCGGGTTGAGCTTCTGCAAGTCCGGTTTTAACGGCTCAAGTGTCAATATGCTTCCGACCTGCAAATAGGAGATCGCCAATCCGGAAAGAAGAACGATTCCAGAAACAGGAAGACCCATTCTCGCAAATAAAAGAATTCCTTCCATAAAAAGCACATGCAGATTTCCAGGAGTCATGGATAGGGATACATACTCCGTCAGATCCGTTCGCAAAAACGAAAGAAAACTTTGTACGATCATCCCCGAAAATAGTTTGAATGCAAGCAATGCCATAAACAGTGTGACCGCCGTGTTGATTTCTTGACTCTTGACCACCTGTCCTTTCTTTCTGGCTTCCTGACGTTTTTTGGGTGTGGCTTTTTCCGTCTTTTCACCGGCAAATTGTTGCAGATTCCATCGAATCATGATTGGTTCACCATCACCCGCAACAATTCTTCCATACGATCAAACATGAAATGAAACATTTCGGAAAACATGACAACAAGAGCAGTCATACAAAGAATCAATATCAACAAGCCGGCGGCGATTTTAAATGGAAGACCCACGACAAAAATATTCAGCTGCGGCACACTTTTGGAGAGAACGGCAATCGCCACATCGGTAAGAAACAGAGCGACAACGACCGGTGCCGCCATCTTGATGCCCAAAAGAATCGCCGCTGTAAATATCTGGACGAAAAGAGCGAGAAAATTCCCCGTGATTGTAAACGTCCCCAACGGCACGTAGTGAAAACTCTGCAATATCCCCATAATCAACGCATGATGTCCGTCCATCCCCAAAAACAAGAGGATGGCGAGCAATTGTTTGAAGTTGCTGAATAGCGAACTCTGCACACCCGTTATCGGATCGAGGACGCTGGACAAGGAAAAGCCGATTTGTGTATCCATGAGCTGACCGGCGATTTGAAACACGGCAAACATAAACGCACCGACCATCCCCAGAGCGGTACCGGTCAAAGCTTCTTTGACAACCAAAATGAACCACATTCCTGTACTCCCCTGCGCGAGTGCGGGATCGTTCGCGTTTGTAATAATCATGGGATATGAGACAACACTCAAAAAGAAAGCGAGCCCCACACGAAAGCGAACAGGCACAAAACGCACGCTAAACACAGGTGCGACCAACAACATGCTGCCGATCCGAACGAAGACGAGAAAGAACGACAAAAGCTGTGAATACGTGAAAGGAATCTCCATCACTCTACACTCACTTTACAAACGAAGACAGATCACCGAGGATTCTGCGTGCAAATTCGAGGACTACGGTGAGCATCCAAGGCCCGAAGAAGATGAGTGCCACGATGACAGCCAGAATCTTCGGGATGAAGGCGAGAGACTGTTCCTGAATTTGCGTCGCCGCTTGAAAAATGCTGACAAGCAGTCCAACCACCAGTCCCAATGCAAGGATCGGCCCGCATACTTTCAATGCGACCCATATCGCCTGCTCGCCCAATTGAATGACAAACTCTTCACTCATTGCCTTTACACCTGCCTTTCCTCACCGCACGCTTACTGATATCCCTGCAACAACGATTTGACGACGAGATACCATCCGTCCACCATCACGAACAAAAGGATTTTAAAAGGCAATGAGATCGTAACGGGCGGTAAAAACATCATTCCCATCGACATCAGTGTTGTGGTCACAACCAGATCGATGATAAGAAAGGGAATGAAGAGCATAAAACCGATTTGAAACGCCGTCTTCAATTCACTGATCGCATAAGCAGGTACGAGAGTGGATAAAGGAATCTCTTCAACCGACTTTGGCATCGGTTGCTTTCGGTAATCAAGAAACAGGCGCAAATCTTGTTCTCGCGTCTGCTTGGCCATAAAGTGTTTAAAGGGAATGGCCGCTTTCTGCATCGCTTCCGTCTGGCTGATCTGACCGGCCAAGTACGGCTGAAGCGCCTGCTGATTCACTTGTGATAAAGTGGGTGACATGACAAACAAAGTCATAAACAAGGCCAGGCCGATCAACACTTGATTCGGCGGAATCTGTTGTGTCGATAACGCATTCCGAACAAAGGAAAGTACAACGATGATACGCGTAAAACAGGTCATCATGATGAGAATGGCAGGAGCGAGTGTCAAAACGGTCAACAAGAGCAAAATTTGCAGGCTGGCTGCCACATCTTGCGGATTGCTCGATGTTTGGATCCCCACATTGACACCGGGAACGCCGATGACCGTATTCCCTTCTGCAAACGAATGGAAGGGGATGAGTAACGCTATCCAAAAACAAACGACGGGTATGAACAATTTTACAGATTTCATCGGTTTTCCTCATCCCAACGTTCTATGTTCTGCCGTTGTCGCTTCAATTCTTCCAGTTTCTTGCGCAACATGACATCAAATGGCTGGCCGTCCTTCCGAAACATCCTTTGAGCAGTCTTCTCCGGAATCAGTTGTTTCCACTGTTCTACTTTCTCTGGCTGGTCGACCACCTGAAGGAGAGTCACATCATCTCCGACCCCCAAAATGAGGATGCGATCTTCCATGGCAACCACGTGGATGCTGCGATTGGAAGTCAACGGATGAATGCCGATCGTTCTCATTCCAAGCGCTTGCATGTGTCCTCTGCGCGAGGAAAGAAAACGGATCAACAAATAGATGACTCCGATGAGAACGATCATGACGACGATCAATTGAATGAAGGACCACAGGAAAGAAGGGCCTTGTCCATTTCGGCCCGTTGCATTCTCATTCTGTTGCTTTTGTATCCCCTGGGTTTCATGTGTTTTTATTGCATCTTCTACGCTTCCCTCAACCGCATGTACCCGGAAAGGAGGCTGCACAACCAATAAAAACAAGATGGCCATGAGAATGATGCCTATTCGTTTCCTCAATTTCAACATAGCCTTACCGCTCATTACCCAAGGATTTTTTTGATCGCTTCGATGACCCGTTCAGCTTGAAACGGCTTGACGATGAAGTCTTTCGCTCCGGCCTGAATCGCGTCGATCACCATCGCCTGCTGTCCCATCGCGGAACACATGATCACATTCGCATTCGGATCAAATGCACGAATTTGCTTTAAAGCATTGACCCCATCCATCTCCGGCATGGTAATATCCATCGTTACAAGATCTGGACGCAATTCTTTGTACTTTTCTACCGCTTGAGCGCCGTCCTGGGCTTCGCCGACGACCTCGTACCCGTTTTTCGTGAGGATTTCTTTGATCATCATTCTCATGAAAGCAGCATCATCAACAATCAAAATTCTTTTTGCCATATGACCATCTCCTCTCAGTTGTTCAGTTTCTGCACGCGCTCAAAGGGACTGATGATATCCGTTACGCGGACGCCAAAATTCTCGTCAATGACGACGACTTCACCTTTGGCGATCAACTTTTGATTGACAAGAATATCGACCGGTTCGCCGGCGACTTTTTCGAGCTCAAGAATGGAACCTGGTGCCAGCTGCAAAATATCGCGGATCTGTTTTTTTGTCCTTCCCAATTCAACCGTTACGCTCAATGGAATATCGAGCAATAAATCCAAATTGCCCGCTCCCGTATCCGGCTGTTCTTGATGATCGAATGCCGCAAACTGTACTGGCTGTACGCGAACAGCATTTACGCTTTGCGAAGATACTTTTGGCTCATGGATAGATCCTGAATACGCTTGTGTCGCTGGAGTTCCTTTTACATTCTGGTTCGCGGATTGAGCCACAAACGAAGTTGACGGACTTGACACCGTTTCGACGTGGACAGCCTGAGCGGCGTTTGACAACGTCGCTTCGGAAGCGACCGCCACCTGTTCTTCCACCTTTGCAATCTGGCTAGCCGCGTCACTCGTTTCCACCATGCTTCCCATGTTCAATTTCGCGAGCATGGTACGCGCGAAAGAGATCGGAATCAGCTGCATGATACTCGAATCGATGAGACTGCCGACAATCAAGCGGAACGATACTTTCACAAGAATATCCTCATCGGAAAACAAGTCGGAAGCTTGCGGATTTGCAAAGTCTACGATATCTACGCGAGGCGGCGTAATATTTACAAACATATCAAAAACTGTTGACATCGAAGTAGAAGCGGAGCCCATCATTTGGTTCATCGCTTCCGCCACAGCGCTTAAATGCAGTTCGTTCAGTTCCGCGTCGTCGTCGACAGTACCATCGCCTCCCATCATCAGATCGGCAATGATTTTCGCATCCCGTGTCCGTATCACCAACACATTCGCTCCGACGAATCCGTCCGTATACTCGACCTTAATGGCAACATGCGGCAAAGGAAAATCTGCGTGTAGTGATTGTTTGCTCACGACACTGACCGTTGGCGTGGTAATCTCCACTTTCTGCCGCAAAAGAGTAGAGAGAGCGGTAGCAGCCGTCCCGAATGATATATTTCCAATCTCGCCGAGAGCATCCTGCTCCAATTCATTTAAATAATCCTCGGTGTGCAAGAGGTCGGCTTTCATTTGCGTCTGTTTGAGGAGAGCATCGATTTCCTGTTGTGACAAGATGTCGTTCTCATTCACTCACGTTATCCCCTTCCTCTACAATCTTGGCAATCTGCACAGCGATTCTTCCTTTATATGTACCAGGCTGACCTAAAAATTTCACTCGTCCTCCTACTTTCACTTGAATCTTTGTTCCCACGCTCTGATCCAATGTAATTACATCACCGACGGCAAGGCCGAGCAATTCTCCCACGGTAATGGTGGATGTTCCTAATTCGGCGATGATGGGAACGGGGGCACGGGCAACATTTGACCGCAATGAGCGTACCTGATTCATGTCGATTTCTGAACGTTTTGTATCCAGCCAGTAATGGGCAGAGAGTTTCGGCATGATCGGTTCGAGAACGACATGCGGCATACAGATATTGATCATCCCACTCGTATCACCGATTTTCATCGATAAAGAAACGACGGCCACGGTTTCATTGGGTGTAACGATCTGCAAGAACTGGGGATTTACCTCCAACTGTTCCATTTCCAGTACGATCTCCGCTATGCCTTTCCACGCTTCTTGGAAACTGGGGAGGCACCCTGAAAAAACCCTCTCCAAAATGGTGCTTTCAATTTCCGTCAAGGCCCTCGCTTCACTCGTTCCAGTACCCGTTCCCCCCAACAACCGTTCCAACATGGCATATGCGATATTGGGGTTAAATTCCATAATAAACTTTCCATCGAGCGGATGAACATGAAGGACATTCAAAATCGTCATTTTCGGTATCGAGCGGATAAACTCTTCATAAGGCAGTTGTTCGACAGAGATCACTTGAATCTGCACGAATGTCCGCAGTTGCCCCGAGAAGTAAGTTGTCAACGAACGGGAAAAATTCTCAAAGATTCGCGAGAGACTACGGATCTGATCTTTGGAAAAACGCATCGCTCGTTTAAAATCATACGTTTTGACCCTTTTCTCTTCATCGTCCCTGCGAATCTCCTCAGGGCTAACTTCTCCCGATTTTAACGCGGATAATAATGCATCGATTTCGCTCTGCGACAAGATATCCGACATGGCGTTCACCTCCTCTCTTCCATTTGTGCGACCGTTATTGAACGACAATTTCCGTGATGTATACGTCTATGACTCTCCCTTTTGTCATGAATTTGTTCACACTGTTCATAATCTCTTTTTTCAACTTATCATGACCATCCGGCTTATCGAGATCCACCTTTGTCGTCGTATGTAAGATTTCATTGACCGTATCCTTCACCTGAACTTTTCGTTGTTCCAATTCATCCCGGGCATCTTTGCTATCGGCTTGTAGCGTAAGCCCGATCTGCACAAAACTGGCCCCCTGTAAATTAGTGGTGATTTTATCCATTGTATATTGGGTGGCGGCCATATCTTTCGCCGACATGGCAGTGGCTTGGTTTGCATTGGCCGATTTGTTTAAATACGTAAATGAAAGCAATGCGATCCCAACCAATAAAATGAATGCAATCGTGACAATCAAGGTTAGACGAAATGGTTTATTCTTCAACACCCCTACCCCTCCATTAGTTGTTTCGCTTGAATCGCCACAAGCCCCACCTTTCTGTGATACGTTTCGATCCGTTCGAGTATCACTTCGACCGGTTCCTTCACGACCAGTTTCTTTCCGTTGACCAACGTGATCAAAGTATCCGGAGTGGCTTCCACACTTTCGACGAGAACAGCGTTGATGAAAAATTCACTCCCGTTAAAACGAGTGACCGGGATCATGCGAAATTGCAGACCTCCCTGTAAGGCTGGCAGGCTCAAGCGAACCAGGCTCGAACCTGCCATCAAAGTCTTAGCTTAAGCGGATGTATCCGTGTTATTACGCGAAAATCTCATTAGCTTCTCTTCAGATTGACAAGCTCTTGTAGGATATCATCCGACGTCGTGATAATCCGCGAGTTTGCCTGGAAGCCGCGTTGGGCCACGATCATTTCCGTAAATTCATTCGCCAAATCGACGTTGGACATTTCGAGTGCACCTGAAACAATCGTACCTTGTCCCGCTGCTCCTCCAGGGTTACCAACCTGCGCAGTTCCGGAGTTATTACTTTGTTGATACATACTATCACCTACCTTCTCTAAACCCGCGGGATTAGAAAAAGTGGCTAGTTGAATGGTATCGATTGTTGTTGGTGTTGAATTACCGTTACTGATGTAACTGACTGTACCGTCGTTTCCAATAGAAAACGAAGTTGCATTTGCAGGTATCTGAATTTTTCCACCCGCACCTTGTACGTACATACCGTTTGAAGCGACTAAGTAACCATTCTTATCAATTTGAAAATTACCAGATCTTGTATAATAAGTATTATTAGCCGAATCTTTCAATATAAAAAATCCATTGCCTTGAATGGCAAGATCAGTTGGATTTGATGTAGATTGAATACTTCCGTCGGTAAAGATTGTATCGATGCTAGAAATCTTGCTACCCAATCCGACTTGTTTGGGGTTTATTCCTCCTAAATTTGCTGAAGGTGCGGATGCACCTGAAATTGTTTGACTTAATAAATCTGAAAACATTACCCTTCCAGCTTTAAAACCAGGTGTATTTACATTCGCAATATTGTTACCGATGACATCTAATTTTGTTTGAAAACCCCGCATTCCTGAAATAGCGGAATACATTGCACGTAACATAATTTAGCCCCTCTCTTTCATTTTTAATATTGAATTTTATTTTAGTGATACTTCATAGACCGCTTTTTTCTTACGACTATGCCCGATCCACCGACTCGATCTGTGACAAATCAAACAATTGATTGTTGATTGAGACTTTTGCAATACCATCAACCACTTGGAGCCCCGTCACAGTGCCCTCAATCGTCTGACCATTCGCATCGGACACTTTCACCTGAGTGCCGATCAGTTGAAAAGCTGTAGACAAACTGTTCGTCTTTTGCACTTGCCCCATTTCGTTAGCCACGTTATTCATCTGTTCAAGTGCACTGAACTGGGCCAGTTGCGAAATAAATTGCGTATTATCAGTAGGTTGAAGAGGATCCTGTGTCTGTAATTGCGTTACTAGCAGTTTGAGAAACGCATCTTTGTCTAGATCTTTCTTCGGCGCAGTTGATGTCGAAGATGAACTTGTTGATTGCGATTGCGACACAGGAGACCATGTGATATTACTCATGCAGCAAACAACTCCTTATGCGATATAATCGATTCCCGAATCCCTAGAATTGGAAACATTTGTGATGTTTGACGCCACCATCGTTTCATACTCGGCTCCTTCTATTGCGTAGGAACGGCGTTGCACTCTTCCAGACAAAGAATCTCCCCGTTCCCGTTGTCCCCTTTGCTGAAACATGCCGCTGTCAGTCCCTAGGTGAAATTGTGAAGAAGGAACGACTTTCACTTCATTCACGGGCAAACCTTGCTGCTCCAGTTGAGCACGCATTGCAAGCAAGTGTGTATCCAACAAGTGTTTCGCAGCCGGTGAATCGGCGGACAGGAGCAATGTAAGTTGGGAATCTGCATTCTTTGTGACCTGAACATGAATCTCTCCCAAGCCTTGCGGAATGAGCGTAACCTTATAAGTACTGATGCCGTCCTTTTGTATGAGTTCCGCCCGTTTGATCAGATGGATCGAAAAGTCTGTGTCGAAACGGGAAGCGTTCACTGGATAGATTTCCATCTTGGAGTTGTCCATTTTGCTGAACGGCCCATTCTCCACATGACCGAAAAGGATCCCCTCCGGGATGTTACGCGCTTGAATCGGTGATTCGCTCTTGCGCATGTTCTGATCCGGCAAGTCATTTCCTACTAAAGAAACAGACCGCGAATCATTCACCGCTTGTATCTTCTCAAATTTTATTGAAACGCTTTGATTCGTACTCGTAACTTCCCCAGGCTGAAATACAGTCTCTTGAACGAGTGGCTGGGAGACAAACACTGGCACTCTCTTGCTGAGTTGGGCTGTCGGCAGAGACGGGTTAGCAATATGCGTGTTTAGTTGATCTTTCTCATCCTTTACTCCCTCTTGTATCCAGATTCGCAAAAGCTCCTGCAACTTCTTGTCGTCCATTTCCTGTGGGATACCTTCGCGCATCTGGAAAGATTGCAAAACAGTTTTCGCGTCAACGGTCAGATTTTGACCATTCCTATCGTAATTGTTTAGTAGACGAAATAAATCTCGCTTCTGCGTCTCCGTCAGGTTGTTTACAAGATTCAACATGGAAGCAAAGACAGGATGATCATTCACTTTTGAAGGAGGGAGAGAAGTTTCCGCCTCACCCGTTGCATGAGGGAGCGGCAAGTCCTGCTTCTGAACTATGTTTGCGAATGATGCAAGCAAGTTTAACAACTCCGACAGCATGGGATCTGATGGTTGCTCGCTTCCACTTGTTTTTCGCGTCTTTGGAAAGGGAATCGTTTGCAAAATCGATGCGAATGACGAATAATCATTCGCTTCGCCATCGGAAACGCCTTGAAATAAGGTATGATTCTGTGCAAAAATCATCTGTACATTTCCAACCATCCTGTTCACCTCCTTTCATGTTGCTGTTTGCAGTCCCAAAAAGATTATTGCGATACGAGTTGCAGAACTTTCTTGGGATCCATCTTTTCCAAGATCGCCGCTTTCGCGTCTGTAGAAAGATGATTCAAAATGTTCCTGGCCTGTTCATTGGGCATCGCTTCAAGGATCGCCGCCGCTTTGCCCGGGGACATGTCCTCATAGAGCGCCGCATCGGCTTTTTGTTTATCTTCTTCAGCTTTCTTGTCATCAAGCTGTTTTTGCAATGTAAAAATCTGATTTCTCAATTGACTGATCAACGCGTCCTTCTGCTCTTGACTTTTCAATAGACTGTCGCGAAGTTTCTGTAACTCGCTGACCTGTAGATTCAATTCGTTCATTTGTTTTTCCAACTGGCGAACTTCACTGCTCTGTGTACCGGAATTCGCGTCTTTTGTTGATGACACGGCATTTTTCACCACGGGTATCTGTTTAAAATAGCCTGTCACTTTGTCGGCGATGTTGTAACCGATGAATTGTAAAATCAAGAATGCAAGGATAATCGTAAAAATGAAAGGGAGAATTATGATATAAAGGATCCACTCTGTTTTGCTGTAAGAATTCTCTTTAGCCACTCACTCACCCCCGCTTGAGATGAGAGCGATAGTTTGTAAGCGCAAGATCATCCATAACCTTCTGTTCAAGAAGACGCATGGCAACCGTTTGTTCCTCCTGGCGTTTTTCCAGATAACATTCCCACTTGCGTTCCTCCATGTGGTACGACTTAAGCGTCTCAAATTTCTTTTGTTTCTCTAAGGAAAGTGCATATACTTTAGCTTCCTGTGTCTGAATTTGCTCTGCCAGTCTGTTGAGGTAGGACTCCCATTCAAGGATGCGGGAAACTGGCGCTGTTTCTTTCCAGCACTCATCGATCAACTTGCGGCATCGCTCTCGCTCTTGGCACATTTGTTCAAGCATCGCAAGCGCTTCCGCCTCTTGCTGTTTCAACTCGGCATACTCTGCTTCCACCTGCGTCAATAAACGCTGTTTCAGTTCCGTAATCTTCTTGACGGACTTGAGTGTCATGCTCATAAGGTCAAGCCTCCAAACTGCGAGATGAGGGTTTGAACAGCAGAATCAAAATCCCAACGTTCATTGATTCCTTGCTGTATATACGATTCGATCGCGGGATAATATTCAATCGCTTTATCGATTAACGCGTTGCTTCCACGTTGGTATGCTCCGATATGAATCAAATCTTCCGCTTCTTTATAGATCGCTGATAACCGTTTGACCATATGGGCAGCGTGACGATGATCGGTATCGGCCAATTCATCCATCACACGGCTGACACTCGCCATCACATCGATCGCCGGATAACGCCCCTTGTTTGCCAATGAACGGGAGAGGACGATATGTCCGTCAAGAATCCCGCGAACCGTATCGGCTATCGGCTCGTTCATATCATCTCCGTCTACAAGTACCGTATAGAATCCGGTGATCGTACCTCTCGAATCGGTTCCGGCACGTTCCAACAAGCGAGGCAATAAAGCGAAAACGGAAGGCGTATATCCGCGTGTAGCCGGGGGTTCTCCGACAGCAAGTCCCACTTCGCGTTGCGCCATGGCAAAGCGGGTCACGGAATCCATCATCAGATTAACATTTTTCCCCTGTAAACGAAACCACTCGGCGATCGATGTCGCTACGAGCGCTCCTTTTATACGAACCAGCGGAGGTTGATCAGATGTTGCTACAACCACGACAGAACGAGCGAGTCCTTCTTCCCCCAAGTCCCGTTCAAGAAAATCTCGAACCTCGCGACCGCGTTCCCCAATCAGAGCGATGACATTCACGTCAGCCGACGTATTTCGGGCGATCATTCCGAGCAATGTACTTTTTCCCACACCCGATCCCGCAAAAATCCCAACTCTCTGTCCACGGCCAATCGTAAGCAGTCCGTCAATACATTTGACACCCACACTGAGAGGTTGAGAAATTCTCGGTCGGGTCAAGGGATTCGGAGGCTCGTTCACCGTGGGAAACTCTTCAACATGCATCAGCGGTCCTCGTCCATCAATGGGACGGCCGAGACCGTCGAGAACCCGTCCGAGAAGTTTGTTACCGACAGGTACACGCAACGGATCGCCAGTGGCAATCACTTCGCTACCGGGCGCGATCGAGCCCAATTCGCCGAGCGGCATCAAAAGCAAGCGTTCTTCATCAAAGCCTACGACTTCAGCCATTTTTTTCTCTGCTTGATTCCGTCCTTGAATCAAACAGATATCCCCCACTTTCGCAACTGGGCCGCATGATTCGATCATCAATCCCACCACACGCGTCACAACTCCATTAAGACGCATCGTTTTCGTCCGCTTGATGACATTCTTGTACAGATCCAGTTTGCTCATCATGTATACAAACACCTGCTGCTTCCCGTAAGGCATTCTTGAGCTCATTGAGTTGCGTGTCCAGTCTCGCATCGACCGTTCCTTTTTCCGTGTGAATCACGCACCCTCCCGCTTGCACGTGTAAATCGGGGATAACGATCCATTCAGACGTATGCAAGCATGATTGGTTTATTTGATCTTGTTCCTGTTTGACAAGTGGGTAATCCTCCGGATGAACCCGTATTTCTACTCGCTTAGCGCCCTGTATGTAATTGCAAGCCTCCTTCACGATCGAAAGCACGTACGAGCGATCTTCTTCCCATTTTTTCCGCATAATTTTTTCTGCGATGGAAATCGCCAGTTCGACAATCAATGATTCGGATTGCTGTATGATGTTCTTCCTCTCATCATAGGCCTGTCGGACGATATCGCGAGCCTGAGCCAAAATCGAAGCGTATTCCTTACGTGCATCTTCCCTTCCCGATTGATATCCTTCTTGGTATCCGCGCATTTTCTCATCTTCTATTAATTGGCTTGCGCGTTCCCTCGATTCCTGTACAAGAAGATCACTTTGCTCTTTCGCTTCGGCGACGATACGCGCCGCTTCT
Organism: Collibacillus ludicampi; assembly: GCF_023705585.1. Lineage (NCBI taxonomy): Bacteria > Bacillati > Bacillota > Bacilli > Caryophanales > Alicyclobacillaceae > Collibacillus > Collibacillus ludicampi. The sequence continues at coordinate 3,376,007 of NZ_BOQE01000001.1, read as the reverse complement.
TCCTTCGCTTGCAGACGCGTCTTCTCCGCATCCCATAGCGTTTGCTCGATCTTTTGTTGCAGCATTTGCGCTTCCGCTTCTGCCGTATCTTGAACGGACATCCCCGCTTGTATCCTGAGCGGTTCAGGCATAATGACCCGTTCGTCGCAAACGGCTGTGCGATGTACTTTGAGCACTCTAGACAATGATATCGTCTCCTCCACCACGGGATATCACGATTTCTCCGCTATCCTCCAATCGACGGATGATCGATACGATCCGTTGTTGCGCTTCTTCAACATCACGCAGGCGTACAGGACCCATCAGTTCCATATCCTGTTTAAACGTTTCCACCATGCGTTTTGACATGTTGTGAAACACGACTTCACGCACCTCTTCACTGGACACTTTCAATGCGAGAGCCAGATCGCTCGTATCAACTTCGCGAATCACACGCTGAATCGCCCGATTGTCAAGCATAACGATATCTTCGAAGACGAACATCCGCTTCTTGATCTCTTCCGCCAATTCGGGATCCTGTAATCCCAGTGTTTCCAGAATGGTTTTTTCCGTTGTGCGATCCACACCGTTCAAGACTTGAACCAGCGAATCAATACCGCCAACGTTCGAGAATTCATGCACAGCCATTTGTGACAGTTTATTCTCCAAAACACGCTCCACCTGACTGATAATCTCTGGAGACGTCTGATCCATAATGGCGATACGCCTTGCGATATCCGCTTGCATCTCATGCGGCAATGCCGACAGTATCATGGCCGCCTGTTGAGGTTCCAGATACGATAAAACGAGCGCAATCGTCTGCGGATGTTCATTCTGAATAAAGTTCAAAATCTGTTTCGGATCCGCTTTGCGCGCAAAATCGAAAGGACGCACTTGGAGAGAGGCTGTTAAGCGGTTTATGATATCGATCGCTTTTTGGGGACCCAGCGCTTTTTCCAAAATTTCTTTCGCATAATCGATACCGCCTTTAGAAATATACTCCTGCGCAACACAAATCTGGTGAAACTCTTCGATTACCTCTTCCTTCTGTTCAGCTTCGATCTTGCGCACATTTGCAATTTCCAGAGTCAGTTGTTCGATTTCGTCTTCACGTAAATGTTTAAAGATTTTCGCTGACATTTCAGGGCCCAATGATATGAGAAGAATCGCCGCCTTCTGTCTGCCAGACAATTTCTTTGTTCGCGCCAAACCGTATCACCCCTATTCGTCCACCAACCAAGTGCGTAACAATTGAACGAATTCATCCGGCCGTTGTTGTGCAACCTTTTCGATCTGCTTTTTCATCTTCTGATGTTCCGTTTCGATTTCCATTTTCGGAATCCCCGGTGTTTCCTGTACTGATAGATCCAGAACGGGCTCCACCGATGGCTGCTCTTTCTTCCTGCGTGCAAGAGCAATCGCTCCGCCTCCGAGCAACAGTACGCCGACAGCCGCCCCGCCGATGAACCACGGGTTCTGATAAAACGCTTGTTGCTGAAATGGATTCGGCGGTTGATACGTGCTCCATGCTACCGATACATTTGGATTCTTGCCGTTATCGGACGGTCCTGCTGTCACAGTAGCGACGTAGTCCTTGATCGCCGCTTCCGTTTGCGTGTTCGGTTGTCCGTTGACCAGAACGGAAACAGCGTAGCGATTCACTTTGAACGGTTGGCCGATCGTCTCCGTCTGTTTCTTGTTCACTTCGTAATTGGTGGTTTGCGAACGTTTGTCTGACGTGGACGTGTTTTGTGATTGTCCTTTGACATTAATATTGGGATCGATTGTTGTCGGTGAGCCACCTACACCGGAAACCCCTTGCGTGCTCTCCTGCGTCTTCTGTTCGGAAACGACGATCCCCCTATCGGAGCCTTGAATCGGGCTGCTGTACGTGGTTTCGTCCGTCTTCGTCTGGTCGAAGGAGATATCTGCATTCACGACCACATCAACGTTTCCAACCCCGACCATCCTCTCGAGTGCGTTGCGCAACCGTTTCGCCATGTCATCTTCCACTTGATGGCGGATCTGCAGCTGCCTGTTGGCTTCTGCCCCCAAGCCGTCTCCATCCGCCGAATCTTCGACGCCATCCATGCGAATGCCTTTCTGGTCAACAACCGTTACGTTCTCCGCTTTCAGCCCTGGAACCGAGTGCGAAACAAGTTGTTGAATCCCCGCTACCTGTTTTGACGTAAAGGACGTGCCTGGCTGTAGTTCCAGCATGACAGACGCCTTGGCATCTTGGGTGGACTGTTCAACGAACAATTTTTTCTCGGGCATCACGATCAAGACTTGAGCATTTTTGACTCCGTCGATGCTCTTGATCGTGTTGGCAATGCTTCCTTGCAACGCGGCCAAATATTTCACATTGAACTCATTTTCCGTTAAGCCGCCCAGATTGCCATTGTTAAAGAGATCGTTATAGCTGATATTCCCCGATTTGGGGAGTCCGTTCATGGCGAGTTGTACACGCGCCTTGTCCGCATACTCTTCCGGCACTTTAATGGTGTTTCCGCTTAATTGATAAGGGATTTTCAGTTCATCCAGCTTTGTGCTCACTTCACCGCTCGTACTGTCGTCCAAATCTTTAAATACCACCACATAATTGGGCCGCAGCGCATACCAGCTCAATACCCCGACAGAGAGGAGAAAGAAAAGAGAGGCAAGCGCAAGATTGCGCTTTTGTCTCGATTCTAGTTGCTGCCAGCGACCTGACAGTTTTTCTAACAACGCTTTGATTTGCTGATTCACATTTTCACCCCGTCATCCTTGCTCCGCCCATTACACTTGCATGCGCATGATTTCCTGGTATGCATCCAAAACTTTATTTCGCACTTGAACCGTCAATTGAAACGCCAGATCGGCTTTCTCGGCCGCTATCATCACGGTGTGAAAGTCAGGCTCCAGACCGGCCGCCATACGTTCAGCCTTATGATTCGCGTCCATTTCCATACGGTTGACTTCATCGAGTGCCCGTCCCAAAACTTCGGAAAAAGAAGGTTGCCCTTGAGAAGATTCTGTGCCAGAAAGAGAAGTAGGGTCTCCGGACGCAAGTGAAGAAACGGGATTCAACGCTGCTGTGACTGGAACAATCATTTTTAACCAAACTCCTTCTTCTCGTTCTTCTCGCGTCTTACTATCAATCTAATAAACTTGGCCGTCCGATTTCATTGTCGCGTTGCCACACCGATCATTCCGCTCCTCGAATCGCGCGACGTTGTCCGATCCACCTATGTAAACAGACGATTAACCTCGACCGATTTCCAATGCTTTCATCGCCATACTTTTCTCCGCATTGATGGCCGTCACGTTTGCTTCATAGCTTCTTGAAGCGGAAATCAAATCGACCATTTCCGTGGCAACATCCACATTGGGATAGCGCACATACCCGTACATCGGACTGTTCGGGTCTTTGATGGCATCGGGATGAGAAGGATCATATACCAATTTATACGGATTCACCTGATCGCTCTCGATGGAGGAAACACGTACTCCTTTCCCGCTGAATTGGTTGATTTCCGTATCAAGGTACGTCGAAAAACTCGTATCGTTTGCGGCGGAAAAAGACACGAGTTGACGCTGATAAGGTACAGAGATTCCATTTACAATTCTTGCTCTCGTGGTATTCGCGTTCGCGATATTGTTCGCGATCACATCCATCCTCAGCCGCTCGGCGGTCAGACCCGATGCACTGATATTCATGCTGTCAAACAAGCCCACGCTCAACGTCTCCCTTCATTAATCGCTGTTCGCAACAAGGAAAACTGATGGTTTAATTGAGTAATCAAAGCATTATACTTGATTTGATTTTGTGCGAGTTGCGTCATTTCTGAATCGATATCAACATTGTTGCCGTTAGAAGAGACGGTCGTACTGGTTTCCTGGATCACCGAAGGACGAAGTTGTTCGATATCTCCTGATCCAATGGGAAGGTGTCGTTCATTCGTTCTTCTGCCTGCCAACGGTCGTTCAGGATCCCCCAAATATGCTTGCAACATCGAGTCGAACGATACATCACTTCTTTTGAAGCCCGGTGTATCAATATTTGCAATATTATTGGCGAGCACTTTTTGCCTCAACTGTGCCGCATCGAGAGAGCGCTCAAGTACAACCAAATCCAGTGTGTTAAATAAATCCATAGATTCCCACCCTTGCCTCGTGCCGAATTGCACTATGTTTATTCGTCATATTTCAGGTAAATCCTTCACAAATCGACAAGAATCAATTATTCGAAATATCACAACAGACATAATCATACGATTTTCGACAAAGGATTGTACAGGAGCTTGAGCGTGAAATTCATGAAAAAAAGGATGTAACACCATGTGCTACATCCTTTCTTTTCATGAAAACTCAAGCTTACAAAATATATTGACTTAAATCCCGGTTTTGTACGATACCCTCCAGTTTTTCCATGACGTATGAAGGGGTAATGGTGATTTTCGAAAGATGCACATCAGGCGCCTCAAATGACAGATCCTCGAGGAGTTTCTCAAGAAGTGTGTGTAGACGGCGTGCACCTATATTCTCCGTTTGCTGGTTGACCTGAGTCGCTAACTCTGCAAGCTTGCGGATCGCTTCCGTCGTAAATTCCACATCAATCCCTTCCGTGGAGAGCAAAGCGGTGTATTGTTTGATCAACGCATTTTTCGGTTCTGTCAGAATCCGCTCAAAATCGTCTGCAGTTAAACTCGTCAACTCTACACGAATCGGAAAACGCCCTTGCAATTCGGGAATCAAGTCGGACGGTTTGGATATATGGAAAGCGCCGGCGGCAATAAACAAAATATGGTCGGTTTTTACCGCGCCGTATTTGGTCATCACTGTCGAGCCTTCAACGATCGGCAAGATGTCTCGCTGTACGCCTTCGCGCGAAACGTCCGGCCCTCCTCTTTCTTTCCCTGCGATCTTATCAATTTCATCAATAAAAATGATTCCCGACTGTTCAGCGCGCACCACCGCTTCCGCAGTCACTTCATCCATGTCGATCAATTTCTGCGCTTCTTCTTGCGTCAACAGTTTACGCGCTTCCCGTACAGGAACTTTCCGCTTCTTATGCCGCTTGGGCATCAGGTTCCCCAGCATCTCTTGAACATTCATGCCCATTTCACCGGGTGCCTGAAAGAGTTCGAAGATCGGCTGCGCAGTATCTTCCACTTCGATTTCGATGATAGTATCTTCCAATTCACCGCGTTCCAGTTTGGCTCGCATTTCCCGTCTCTTCATACGAATCGTATCCGATTCCGTAACATTCTCTTCCGGACGTTGTGTGGAACCTGAGGAAAAAAGCATTTCCAGCGGATTCTTGAAACTTTTCGCGCGATCCGGATCAGGAACGAGGATTTGGACGATGCGCTCTTCCGCCAATTTTCTTGCCTGTGATTCAACCAAAGCCATTTTTTCCGTTTTCACCATGCGAATCGACGTTTCTACCAGATCGCGTATCATCGCTTCCACATCTCGTCCGACATATCCGACTTCCGTAAATTTGGTCGCTTCCACTTTTACGAATGGGGCTCCCACCAATTTGGCCAACCTTCTCGCGATCTCCGTCTTGCCGACACCTGTGGGGCCAATCATCAAAATATTTTTCGGAGTGATTTCCTCGCGCATCTCTTCCGGCAGCAAACTCCGTCTATAGCGGTTGCGTAACGCAATCGCCACCGCTCTTTTCGCCATTTTTTGACCGACTATGTATTTATCCAATTCCGCGACGATCTGTTTTGGCGTAAGCGCTTGTTCCTTTTTCATGAAAACACCCCTTACCGGATTTCCTCGACGATGATATGGTCATTCGTGTACACACAAATTTCAGCCGCGATCTTTAACGCTTGTTCCGCAATCTCTTTGGCTGTTAATGAAGAGTGACGTGCCAACGCCCTTCCGGCTGCCAATGCATAACTTCCTCCCGAACCGATCGCCAGAATATGGTCATCCGGTTCGATGACTTCTCCGTTCCCGGAAATCAACAGAAGGTGGTCTTTGTTCATCACGATTAACATGGCTTCCAGTTGCCTCATGATCCTGTCCGTACGCCATTCTTTTGCCAATTCAACCGCCGCGCGCGGCAGATTTCCGTGAAATTCTTCCAGCTTGGATTCAAATTTCCCAAAAAGTGTAAAAGCATCGGCGACAGAGCCTGCAAAACCTGCAATCACTTCTCCTCGATACAGGCGGCGGACTTTTTTCGCACTGCTCTTCATGATCATACTGTTGCCAAACGTGACCTGACCATCTCCCGCCATAGCCGACTGACCTTTATGGCGAATCGCAAAAATCGTCGTCGCGTGAAACTCTTGTTTCATGGAAACACCTCCAGTATTACGCTCGTGGATGTGTATCTGCATAGACACGAGCCAGGCGTTCTTTCGTCGTGTGTGTATACATTTGCGTGCTTGACAAATTCACGTGCCCCAGCAATTCCTGTACGACGCGCAAATCGGCACCTTCATCCAACATGTGTGTAGCAAACGTATGGCGCAGGACGTGGGGGGAAATCGACAGATGTGCGGCCACCTGCCCAATGTATTTATCAACAATCCTGCGAACCGATCGCGCAGAAAGCCTCCCCCCTCGGTAATTCACGAAGAGAGCAGCGGACGGGTGTGTTTGATCGGGCCGCTTCTCTACGAGTGCAGGACGTGCCCTCTCCAGATACAAGCGTAGTGACTCACAAGCTTTTTTCCCGAGTAGAACATACCTTTCCTTGCTGCCTTTCCCGTATACCAGCGCGGTACCCAAGCGGAGGTCGACATCCCCGAGATTCAAGCCAACGCATTCGCTTACCCTGATACCGGAAGCGTATAATGTTTCCAATAAAGCGCGATCCCTTACGCCGAGCGGTGTATCAAGAGCAGGAGCTTCTACCAAACGCTTTGCCTCTTCAATGTAAAGGAATTTAGGCGTACGGCGTTCTTTTTTTGGTAACGATAAATTGCGCGCGGGATTGGTATCCACATATCCTTCACGCATCAGAAAGACATATAAGGATCGCAAACAGGAGACCTTTCTAGCCAAAGTCGAACGCGAGGCGCTTGCTGCCACCAATGATGAGAGAAATGTCCTTATGAGAAGGTGTGACACTTTTCCCCAGTTGTCAACACCTTCTTTTTTCAAAAAGGCGATAAACTGCTCCAAATCCCCTTTGTAACTATCAATCGTATGAACGGAAGCATGTTTTTCAAATTGCAGGTATTCCAAAAACAATCGATACCCTTGCTCCAGATTCACACGATTCACCTCACTTCATAGCACAATACCATGGTATCATATGCCACTTCATGCAACAATCGTTTAATCCATTTCTGTGAGGAAGCGCTGTAAAGAGGTTAAAGCACGCTCTGAAATCTTTTCATTTTTTATCTTTTTGTCGCGAATCTTTTCTCCGAGAGGCGGTAACAGGCCAAATGTCGCGTTCATCGGTTGAAAATTGTCGGGTGACGTATGTGTGATGTAGTGTGCCAACGAGCCGATCGCCGTATCAACCGGAAAAACGATCGGTTTTCTCTCTGTCACCAGCCGTGCGGCGTTGATTCCCGCGATGATGCCTGCCGCTGCAGACTCCACGTAACCTTCAACCCCGGTGATCTGCCCTGCAAAAAAGAGTGTCTCCCGCGTTTTCAACTGGTAGGTGGGCTTCAAAACACGCGGGGAATTGATATACGTGTTTCGGTGCATAACCCCATAACGGGCAAATTCGGCATTCTCCAGTCCTGGAATCATGCGAAAGACCCGTTTCTGTTCTCCCCACTTCAAATGGGTTTGAAAGCCAACCATGTTATATAATGTGGCTGCCGCATTGTCTTGTCGCAATTGTACGACCGCATAGGGAATCTTGCCTGTTCGCGGATCCGGGAGCCCAACCGGCTTCATCGGGCCGAACAACATCGTCTGTCGTCCCCGTTTGGCCATCACTTCAATCGGCATACAGCCTTCAAAATAGATCTCCTTCTCAAATTCTTTAAGCTCTGCCGTTTCAGCGGTTATCAGCGCTTCATAAAAGCGAGAGAATTCCTCTTCCGTCATCGGGCAATTGATATAAGCGGCTTCACCTTTTCCATAACGGGATGCGATATAGACCTTCTCAAAATCGATCGTCTCTTTCATTACGATCGGAGCGGCCGCATCATAGAAATATAAATATTCTTGTCCGGTAACGTGAGCGATCGCTTGTGAAAGGGATGGAGATGTGAGCGGTCCGGTCGCGATAACAACGATTCCCTCGGTCGGAATCTCTTTCACTTCTTCACGTATAATGCGGACATTGGGATGTTCTTGCAGCCGTCTCGTCACTTCTGCGGAAAAACGTTCGCGATCGACTGCCAGCGCACCGCCGGCGGGAACGGCCGTTTTATCGGCCGCTTGAATAATCAACGAGTCTAGCTTCCTCATCTCTTCTTTTAATAAGCCTACCGCATTCGTCAGGCTGGCACCTCGCAGCGAGTTCGAGCAGACGAGTTCCGCAAAATTTTCCGTATGATGAGCCGGCGTAGAAACAACGGGGCGCATTTCGTAGAGAACGACTGAAATCCCCCTTCGCGCCAACTGCCAAGCCGCCTCAGATCCGGCGAGGCCTGCACCGATCACCGTTACTTGCTGTGTCATACCAATTCTCCTTTGAAAAAATACTTTTCCGAAAAAAGGATGGGCAAACTACTGTTTGCCCTTCTCCTCTTTGTCTATCGTACCGCACGCGGGGTTTACGCAAACAAGGGTTTCCTTTCCTTCGCCCTTGCCTTTTTTGACGACCAATGGATGCGCACATTGAGGACAGGGTTTTCCTGCCGGGCGATCCCACAAGACATAATCACACTCCGGATAATTGACGCAGCCATAAAAGACTTTCCGCTTTTTCCCTCTTCTCTCCACAAGACTGCCTCCGCAACGAGGGCAAGCAACACCGATCTCTTTGAGGATCGGTTTCGTGCTGCGGCATTCAGGAAACCCCGGGCACGCGAGAAACTTGCCAAAACGACCATGTTTATAAATCATTAATCGTCCGCATTTCTCACAAGGGACATCTGAGACTTCTTCCTTGATTTCCACTTGTTCCATCTGATCTTCCGCTACACGCAGATCTCGTTGAAACTCGCTGTAGAATTGATCGAGCATTTTAATCCAATCGACGATACCCTCTTCCACCCCGTCAAGCTCTTTTTCCATATGAGCGGTAAATTCGACATCGATGATTTGGGGAAAAAACTCTTTGAGCATTTTGACAACGATTTCTCCTAATTCTGTCGGGATAAACCGCTTGTCTTCAATGACGACATATCCGCGTTTTTGAATCGTTTCAAGCGTCGGAGCATACGTACTCGGTCTGCCGATGCCCAGTTCCTCCATCGTCCGAACAAGACGTGCTTCCGTGTAGCGCGGCGGCGGTTGGGTAAAATGTTGCTTCGGCACGAGTTCCGGCATGGAGAGGACTTCCCCTTCTTTTAGATCCGGAAGAAATTTTTCCCCCTCGTCTTTTCCTTCATCGTTCCCTTCAATATAGAGGGTCATGAAACCGGGAAATTTAATCTTTGAACCTGTCGCCCGGAAGATCGCTTCATTCGCTTGAATGTCGACTGTCATCGTATCAAGAACGGCAGACGCCATCTGTGATGCGACAAACCGTTCCCAGATCAGTTTATATAAACGGTACTGGTCACGGCTCAAAAATTGTTTGATCGTATCAGGATGTCTGTACACGGATGTCGGGCGTACCGCTTCATGGGCATCCTGCGCACCGCTTTTCGTGGAAAATTCCCGCGTTTTCTCCGGCAAATAGGATGCACCGAATTCCTTTTCGATGTACTCCCGTGCTTCCCGTTGCGCCACTTCGGAGATACGTGTCGAATCTGTTCTCATGTATGTGATGAGACCTACCGAACCTTCGGTGCCGAGATCGATCCCTTCATATAATTGTTGGGCGATTGACATGGTCTTCGCCGCACGGAAATTCAGTTTCCTTGCGGCTTCCTGCTGCAAAGTCGAAGTGGTGAAAGGAGCTGCCGGGTTCCTCCTCCGTTCACTCTGTTTCACGCGAATGACTTGATACTGAGCACCCGCGATCTTTTCCAGAAGCTGATTCACATCTTCCTGGTTCGAGAGATCCGTTTTCTCATCTCCGTAACCATGGAATTTCGCTTCAAACTTTGTCTTATCTTTTTGAAAAAAGGCGGTGACGCTCCAAAATTCTTCGGGAACAAACTTCCTGATTTCCTCTTCTCGGTCGACGATAAGACGAACGGCCACCGATTGAACCCGACCAGCAGACAATCCCTTTTTTACCGATTTCCACAAAAGCGGGGAAATTTGATACCCGACCAACCGATCCAGAATTCGTCTGGCCTGTTGTGCATTTACCAAATCCATATTGATTTGGCGCGGATGTTTGAAAGCGTCTTTCACCGCATCTTTCGTGATCTCGTTGAAAACGACGCGGCACGGTTTCGTCGGATCCAATGCCAATGTATTGGCAAGATGCCATGCGATTGCTTCACCTTCCCGATCCGGGTCGGCAGCAAGATAAACCGCTTTCACTTTCTTGCTCGAATCACGAAGTTCTTTCACAACATTCCCTTTACCCCGGATCGTTATGTACTTTGGAGAGAAGCCGTCTTTGATCTCTACTCCCAGTTGGCTCTTTGGAAGATCGCGAACATGCCCCATCGACGCTTTAACCATGTATTTTTTCCCTAGATATTTAGCAATTGTCTTGGCTTTCGCAGGAGACTCAACGATTACAAGGTAATCAGCCATCGACCCTCTCCTCCTTTCTCTCTGTTCTTACATATGATATACGACCGATCCGCCCGTTTGTCATGTTACTTATAGTAAAGGGTCACACAACCCTTGTCAAACTATACTCCCATTCAAAAGTTGATCATACATCCCCTCGCGTATAGTAGCCACCCGGCAGAGCCCGAATGACACCGGATAGTTCTAAGTGCAAGAGCAGTTTATGCAGTTCGGGGAGAGACAAATTCAGATTGCGATAGAGATGATCCACATGCACGGCCCCATATCCGATCAGATCGATCACAGGATGGCTGAACATGGTCGCTGTTTGTCCGTTTGCTTTTTTCTTATGATCGATCCAACTTTTATATTCTTCGAGTATGTCATCGATGCTTGTGACCATTTTTGCCCCTTGTTTGATCAGTTCATTCGTTCCCTGGCTATTGGGAGAGGTGATGGGCCCCGGAACGGCAAATACGTCTCTTCCTTGATCCAGCGCTTGATCGGCTGTAATCAAGGCGCCACTTTTGCGGCCGGCTTCCACGATGATGACTCCTTTTGACAAACCGGAGATGATCCGGTTCCTCGCCGGGAATTGACCCGCGCGAACATCTGTTTCCGGCGGGTACTCGGATATCAACGCCCCATTTTCGCTGATTCTTTGTGCAAGGCGGTGATTTTCTCTTGGGTAGATTCGTGCACATCCACCGGCCAACACAGCGATTGTCCGACCGTTCGCCTGTAAAGCCGCTTCATGTGCATGACTGTCAATCCCGCGCGCTAGACCGGATATAATCGTCACTCCATAGTGAACAAGTTCGGTTATGAGCTTTCTTGTGACCAACTGTCCATAATTCGTCGTTTTTCGGGAGCCGACTACAGCGAGTGCCTTTTCATCTTGTGGAAGCCATTTGCCTTTCATGTAGAGGATGGGAGGGGGATCATACAAGGAGAGAAGAGGAGTCGGATAATCAGGATCACCGATGACACAGAAGTTAACACCCATCTTTGTCAGGCGCTGTATTTCTTCTTCAAGCGAAAATTCTCTGCGGCTCTCAATGATTGCCTGGGCGATCGCAGAAGTGATTCCTTGGATGTTTAGCAATTCATTTGTTTCAGCATATTTCCACACTGCTTTTGCAGATCCATAGAATTCCCGTAACCTTTTGAGTCGTATGGCGCCAATCCCCGGAACACGGGAAAGCCATAAGATATATCCTTTTTCCTCGTGCATCTCAGTTCCTCCTTATTTGAAAATTAGTGCTTGAGAGTTAGTGCTTGGGTGGGTGTATCGCTTTGCGCTTGGGTTCGATGAAGGTCGTTGCTTTGCGCTCATGCTCCGTGAAGGTCGTCTCGCTTATAATAATAAAGGAATGTTGCGAGACGACCTTCAAAGTCGCTATACGCGCAAAGCATATGCCCCTAATACAGCCAATGGAAGCGGAACGACCTTCAACTCACCTCTGCGCTGCAAAGCGACACGACCCACCCAGATGTCAACCCCATTGCTTGTGGCAGACTGAGCTTCTTTTTCCTCACAAGCAAATTTCATTTGATGGTGCCGCTTGCGGCATGGGGGACTACCTTGAAAACTTTTGGTTTGCTGGGGATTCCTAATTGCGATCGAGGTCAAGAAAAATCGTCGCGCTTATGAAAAAATTACAGATGCAATGACGACTTGCAAGCTTGTTTCCTCGCAGTAAAGAGGTATCCTTATCGAAGAAACTCAAGATTTTGAAAGTGCAGACTGAATGCCATGGCGGATTGCATTAACATGAGCGACATGAGGATCTTTCCATTGTAGGAAGGGGGATTGAGCAATGAGTTGAAAAAAGGAGGCCTTTTCAGGTCTCCTTTTTTGATGCTCACTTACTTCTTGGTAATCACTTGTTCGAGCATTCCACGCTCTTTTAGAAGCTCGACCAATGTGGAACCCATTTCAGATGGGGTCGGTGCTACGCGAATACCGCATTCTTTCATCTTCGCGATCTTTTCAGCTGCTGTACCTTTACCGCCCGAGATGATGGCACCCGCATGTCCCATGCGCTTTCCTTTTGGCGCTGTGGCACCCGCGATAAAACCGACAACAGGTTTTTTCATATTCGCCTTGATCCATTCAGCCGCTTCCTCTTCGGCCGTACCCCCGATTTCACCGATCATGATGACTGCGTCAGTATCGGGGTCATTGTTAAACATTTCAAGTACATCAATAAACTCGGTTCCTTTGACAGGGTCGCCACCGATCCCTACAGCCGTCGATTGTCCGATACCACGTGTGGTCAACTGGTAAACCGCTTCGTATGTAAGCGTTCCCGAGCGGGAAACCACGCCAACGCGACCAGGCATATGGATATATCCCGGCATGATTCCGATCTTGCATTCCCCCGGTGTGATGACACCCGGGCAGTTCGGACCGATCAGGCGCGTCTTTTTCCCTTCCATATAACGTTTCACTTTCACCATATCGAGAACCGGGATGCCCTCTGTGATACAGATGACCAAATCCAATTCCGCGTCAACCGCTTCCATGATCGAGTCAGCGGCAAATGCCGGCGGAACGTAGATGACCGAGACGTTTGCACCCGTTTTTTCTTTCGCTTCTGCAACCGTGTTGAATACGGGGATCCCTTCTACTTCCGTACCGCCTTTACCTGGCGTTACACCAGCGACCATCTTCGTTCCATATTCGATCGCTTGTTTCGTATGGAATAGGCCTGTTGCGCCGGTAATCCCCTGTGTTATGACTTTCGTGTCTTTGTTGATTAAGATACTCATGCTCTCCCTCCTGCTCCTTATCGATTATTTCACAAGATTAACGATCTTCTGTGCAGCGTCAGCCAGAGAATCAGCTGCTACAATGTTCAGCCCCGACTCGTTTAGAATCTTCTTGCCGAGATCCACGTTCGTTCCTTCGAGACGCACGACCAGCGGCTTCTCCAAGCCCACTTCTTTCGCTGCGGCAACAACACCTTCAGCGATAACGTTACATTTCATGATGCCGCCAAAAATATTTACCAGAATTCCTTTAACGTTCGGGTCAGAGAGAATGATCTTGAAAGCAGCAGTTACTTTTTCCGTCGTTGCGCCACCACCTACATCGAGGAAGTTTGCCGGTTCGCCGCCGTAATATTTGATCGTATCCATCGTTGCCATGGCGAGGCCTGCACCGTTGACCATACAACCGATGTTTCCGTCAAGCGCGATGTAAGAGAGATCGTATTTGGACGCTTCGATCTCTTTCGGATCTTCCTCATCGAGGTCACGCAGTTCAAGAACTTCCTTATGACGGAAGAGCGCGTTGGAATCGAAATTCAACTTAGCATCAAGAGCAAGTACATTGCCGTCGCCTGTCACGACAAGCGGGTTGATCTCAGCGATCGAGCAGTCTTTGTCAACGAACGCTTGATATAAGCCCATCATGAACTTAACCGCTTTATTTACCAATTCACTCGGAATGTTGATCGCATAAGCCAATCGACGGGCTTGGAATGGCAATAATCCGACTGCTGGATCGATCACTTCTTTAATGATTTTTTCCGGGGTTTTTGCTGCGACTTCTTCAATCTCCGTACCGCCTTCTTCGGAAGCCATCATAACGACACGGCCGGTTGCGCGGTCGACAACAAGACCGACATAGTATTCTTTTTTAATGTCGGACAACGCTTCGATCAACAAGCGTTTAACGACTTTACCTTCAGGGCCGGTTTGGTGTGTCACAAGTGTTTTGCCTAACAATTCGCTCGCGTATGTACGTACTTCGTCGAGATTTTTTGCAAGCTTAACCCCGCCAGCTTTACCGCGTCCGCCTGCATGAATTTGCGCTTTGACAACGGCTTTCCCGCCTAAGCGCTCGGCAATCGCAACCGCCTCGTCTACGCTGAAAGCTACATCTCCTTCAGGAACCGCGACGCCGTATTGTTTCAATATCTGTTTGCCCTGGTATTCATGAATATTCATGCCTCTTCCTCCTTCTCCAAATTCCTACATGACACAATTCTACATGATTCGTCATAATCCTGCTTTACAAGTTCACATCGCTTTCATTGCGAACTTTGTTGGCACACGGGGGACAGATGTATATCGATTGATTCTTCGACGCTTGTAATTGATCGAGGGCAGTCGGTTCCGGGGAGATGCGCTTCCCACAAATCACACAGTTGAGATTGGGCTCATCGACCATGTCATCAGCTCCTTTATCTTGTCATTCGCATATGACATAGTCTCTCATCCACACGCTTCACTATACGATCTGTCCTTTTAAAGAATAAGACATTTTTTCTCGAATTACAAACATGGATTTCCTATAATAAAGAATATAATACAACCGGAGGTGTTTCCGTATGAACATGATGGAATGTATATCCACAAGAAGAAATATTAAGTCGTTCAAATCCGACCCCATCGCACGCGAAACGGTTGTCGAACTATTGCGACTTGCAAGTTTCGCTCCCAATCATCGCATGACTGAACCTTGGGAAATCTATTTTCTCGGTCCGGAAACAAGAGAAAAACTCGCACACAAAACAAATTTCGGCGGGGCCCCCATCGTATTGGCGATCGCCTGTACACCCGCCAAAACACAAATCGACCGCGATGAACATTACGCCGCCGTCGCCTGTTTCATCCAGAATTTGATGCTTGCCGCATGGGAAAAAGGAATCGGTACCGGTTGGTCTTCGATCGCGGCGGGCGAAAGAGCACGTCAAATCATCGGCATTCCCGAGGGGTATGAAGTCGTAGGCGTCATACCGATGGGCATTCCGGCAGAATTGCCTCAGGTAAAAGAACGTCAGCCGATTGAAAATAAGCTTCATGACAGACCTTAATTTGAGTGTACATAGAGGGAAGCCAAATGGTGGGTAAGGGCAAACGAAAAACGAGGAATTATGGTATAATGGTCGCAAGTACTAAAAGAGGTCATGAAAACTCTTCAATGAAGCCTTTTTGAACAACCTCTTCAACGAGGGGGAACGGAGATGGACATTTGCTGCGGTCTGACAATGGTTGCACGCTTACAAAGCGTCTATGCGGAGGAAGATGCCGTTTTAATCCACGATGTTCCCTTACTGGTGTGCCCTACTTGCCACTCAAGTTTCATCGCTCCCGAAATCGAGTTGGATTACCTGATGTTCGCCCATTATTGCGCAACAGACGGAGTGAAAGCGGCGAGTCTTTCGCATGCGATCGGCGAAGAAAAAATTCTCTCGATACTGGAACGTTATCCGGAAGATCTGCGCTGTCGTAAGGGAGTCCGCGTCGTTTCGGAACAGATCGACATTCTGCTCGATCTTTTAAATCTCGCCATACAAACGAAAGATGCAGTATGGCAAGAGGAACTTAAAGAAAAGCTCCAGAAAATGCATTCTCTTTTAACATAGAACGTGTTCAGCCGGCACCCTTCCTTCCAACATGAAGGATGGATGTTGGCTGTTTTTACGACGGGCCTTCTTCCAGATCCTTTTCTCTCCTCTCACATTCTTCACATAAATTTATAATCATCCGCATTTCGTCGCCCACGAAAAACTTATCGCAACCGAGACAAAGAAACTCCACATCAAACACCTCCCTTCCAATCGACAAAATCACGACGAGCGTCTTCAAGCGCTTCGAACGAAGCGATTGTAAACACCTTTTATTAAAAAAGGTGACGACATTTTTATACTATGTATCTTATGCCAAATTCGGGAGTGATATTGAATCAGATTGACACGTACGAACCGACCGCTACTCGAAAGAACGGATGGCTAACACTCACATGAACTAAAAAATAAAATCGAGATGTCCTATATCTGCAAATAATATGTAAAGATCTGCGCGAAAAAAAGATGGGCAAGTCACTAAATTCCTGTTTCCACATACTTTGTAATGTACTCGGGAAACGGGAGGTGAACACATGGCCGTTGTTAGAGCAAGGGCGTCAGACGTTGAACTCCTTTGCCGATTGATGCGCGCGGAAGCAGAAGGAGAAGGAAAGTTAGGAATGCTTATGGTTGGTAATGTTGGCGTCAATCGGGTGAGAGGAAATTGTTTGGACTTCAAGGGGATTCGTACGATCAGACAGATGGTCTTTCAGCGTCCTGGTGGATTTGAAGCGACGATAAAATCTTATTTCTATTCGATACGAGCCAGGGGGGTTGATAAACGGTTGGCCCGAAAGGTGATCCAAGGTCAAAAGTTTCATCCGGCGAGTAACGCATTATGGTTTTTTAAGCCCGCAGGTGCTTGCTACCCGCAATGGTTTAACCAACCGCTCGCGGGACGCTATAAAAGCCATTGTTTTTATACCCCGATTCCCGAAAACTGTCCAGGTGTGTATAGGTAATTAACGAGGAGTGATCACATGTATCCTTATTCCCCTTATTACGGTAACATAGATTACGGGTTACACAGAGAAATGCAGCAACCGTACGACATGACTCCATATACCGTTCAATATCCGAGCGGTGCCGCTTTACCTGCAACCCCCATCTCCTGCCCCCGTTCCTACAGCCGAAGAATCCTACGTCGAAAACATCCTTCGCATGAATCGCGGAAAAATCGCAACCATTTACATGACGTTTGAAAACAATTCATTGTGGAACGCAAAGGTATTTCGCGGTCGTGTAGAAACTGCTGGACGTGACCATATCATTATCAGCGATCCGGAGACAGGAAAAAGGTATATCCTGCTCATGGTCAATCTCGATTATATAACGTTCGATGAACCGATTACGTATATTCCTCCGGCATATCCCGGGCGCGAAGAAGATTCATTTGCTTAAAAAAAGGAACCTTTTCAATACGAAAGAACCCCCTACTCAACGGGGTTCTTTCCTTTAGCTCATCATACAAGCCACCAGGATCGGGAAACCGAGCGTGACGATGGCTCCCAGGATCTGCAGCCATATCCCCCTTTTGGCAATTCCTTGATTCTGAAAGGCCACTCCTTTTCTCAAAAGCCAGTCTCCAAGCATGATACAGAAGATGGACCATAATAAGACGAAGACAATAACAAATAGATGCATGATCGGACGCTCCCTAGCAGATGACATTCAATGCGTGCGGATGAATCACAATCTCCCCTGGGGTTTGACCGAAGATTTCGCCATCCCCGTGAATGTAAACGGATGGCTCTGTACGTACATGAACCTCTTGTCCCCGCATATAGATCACATTCGGATGTTGAACATGCCTTCCGGAAAAGACGCTGGGGAAGGCTTTTAATATTCCTGTACGAGAGAGGTCATGAACGATACAGACATCAAGTAAACCATCATCATGTTTTGCATCTGGACAAATTTTCATTCCTCCACCATAAAAACAAGAATTTCCAACAGCAACCATCCAACATTTGTCGATCATAAAGCTTTTTTCGTCCAGATCTAAATACAAGGTGAAGGGATAAAATGTTCTGAGTATTTTTAACATACTTAAAACATATCCGAATGCCCCAAATCTTTTCTTCCATGACGAGCGATTCATATCCTCTGCGATCGCTCCGTCGAATCCGATGCCAATGGCTCCGGCAATAAACTTCCCGTTAAGTTCTAACAAGTCAATTTTTTTCTCACTGCCGTTCACCAATTTTTTTACGGCAAAAAAGGGATCATCCGGAATGTCGAGCATGCGCGCAAAATCATTGCCCGTACCCGTCGGTATCACCCCGAAAACCGCTTGCTGTCCGCATAATCCATTCACCACTTCATTGACCGTTCCATCTCCTCCCACCGCTATCACGTGTGAACATTCGTAGAGCGCTGCCCGTTTAGCTACCTCAACGGCCTCTCTGGGTCGTGTAGTGAAATGAACCTGATAGGGTATCGCCAACATGTCTAGATGGCGTTGAATGTTTGACCATCGTTGTTTTGTTTTTCCTTTTCCCGCATATTCGTTCACGATAAATAATGGTTTCATAGATACCTTTTCTCCATTCCCTTGAGACGATTTTCATTTTCTGATCACGTCGTTTCAATGGCATGGGAGTCGAAATGGAGTTACCATCCATTATTGCCGCGAATCTTTGATCTCAAACGAACTTCTTGCCTTAAGAAGCTTGATATACATGAATGATCTCATTCGCAATCATCTGATATCCCGTGCCATTTGGGTGTACACCATCTAATTTAGAAATGTATTCATCCTCGTGCTTATCGAATACTGGCGGCAAAGAAGCGAGTCCCAAAAAGAAAGGATCCGATTTCTCCAACCGCCGTACACTGGTTTCGATCACTCGATTATACTTTGAAATCCACCACGCAGCAAAATGATGGTACGGGTGGTTTCTCGGGAACGGGATATAATTGTTTAAAACAAGCAACTCCGCTTGAGGATTTAACTTTCGGATTTCAATCAAAATCATATTCCAATTCTCCCGAAAGCGAACAAGATTATTTTCCAACTCGCGATTTGGTTCCTTGGCGCGTGCCGCTTCCAGCAAATCATTTCCTCCGATGTGTACAGATAGAAGCGTAGCTTCGCGGATGGCCTCCCGTACGCTCGGATTTTGACGGATCATCATAAGAAGTTCGCTGCTGGTCAAGCCTTTGATCCCCAGATTGTTCGTAATAACCGTCCGTTTTTCCGTTTTTTCCAGAAACGTACGGAATCTTCCTACATAACCAATTTGTTCTTTCATCCTCGAGTGATCTCCCACCCCTCGAGCCAACGAATCCCCTAATGCCGTATAAACTACCTTGCCGTGGAATAGCCGATCGAGCAGATGTACCGCTTCCTTTTTCGTAACAAACCTCCGATCAGGACGCAATCCAATCTGACGATCCAGCATGCGTTCTAATTCTGATGACGTTACTGGCGCATAAACGGGAAATTCCTGCAAGGTACCGGAAGTATATTTCCAATTTTTTTGTGAGAGAGATTGTAACAAAAGCTTCTTCACATCCGTTCGTGTTAACCATTGAGCCGATATAGACTTATCCCTGTCGACACGAGAACCAATCATAACGGAAACCATTTCCTCAAATTCCCGGTATGTGATCGGCCGTTCCTGACCTTCGTCACTCTGTTTATGTTGCAACCAAACGTAGAGGAGCGCAGAAATGATGAACAGGATGACAAGAAACGCCCGTCGTCTCGCAAGAAACATAACCTTATATCCTCCTGCCGTAATTCGTTCACCGTTCTATATGTCTCCAAAATTGAATGATACATACATGGAACCGGTATGCATGTCTCGACGAAAACTGGAAACAGTAATATTTGTGCCATTCTATCGGGAAGGTGTTTTTATGATCATTGTCAATTTTTTGATCAACTCGATCCAGGTGATGCTGTTCATCGTCGTATTTTACCAACTGTCTGTCGCCATTTTTGGGTTTCGCCGGCATAACGTACCATCACCGTCAAAGCCCACGAAGCGGTTCGCTATCGTCATTCCCGCACACAATGAAGAGCGCGTGATCGGTCAATTGGTGCAAAATCTCCTAAAGATCAATTATCCAAGGCATCTGTATGATATTTTTGTAATATGTGACAACTGTACGGATCGCACGATGGAAATCGCGATCAAAGGAGGCGCCTACGCGGTGGAACGCTTTGATTCTAAACACCGCGGCAAAGGATACGCTCTCTCGTGGATGTTCCATCGCTTGTTAACAAAGGAGCCCAATCGTTGGGATGCATTCGTCATCCTCGATGCCGACAACCTGGTTTCGCCCAATTTTCTTGAGATCTTGAACACGTATTTGCAAAACGGTTACTCCTTGCTTCAAGCGTGTCTTGACGTAAAAAATCCGGATGATTCCTGGATCTCCAAGTGTTATGCGCTCTCCTATTGGGCAACCAATCGAATTTTTCAATTGGCACGTTATAATTTGGGTTGGAGTTGTGTACTTGGCGGAACGGGAATATGCGTCGAGACAAAACTTCTCGAAGAAATCGGATGGAATGCCACGAGCTTGACGGAAGACCTGGAGTTTACCTTGCAATGTATGCTTGCAAAAAATATCCGCGCAACCTGGGTACATGAAGCGAAAATCTACGATGAAAAACCGGTTTCCCTCGCTCAATCGATCCGCCAACGCATCCGTTGGATGCAAGGACATGCCGATTGTTGCTTCCGTTATATCGCTGCACTATTGAAACAAGGAATAAAAACCAGGAATCCGTCGATGGTGGATCTATGCATGTACCTGATACAACCTTTCGTCATCGTAGCATCTGGAATTCTCA
The DNA here is from genome assembly GCF_023705585.1 of Collibacillus ludicampi. Classification (NCBI taxonomy): domain Bacteria; kingdom Bacillati; phylum Bacillota; class Bacilli; order Caryophanales; family Alicyclobacillaceae; genus Collibacillus; species Collibacillus ludicampi. Next base: position 3,355,139 of record NZ_BOQE01000001.1, on the reverse strand, counting down.
TTTTCGCTGCGATTCTTCAATACATTCATCCATTTTACTGGTCCATTTGGGGAAGCGTACCGTCGAAAGTACGTAACATTCTTCTAATGACGGAAACGAGCATCCCCTTTTTTGGACTTATCTGCGAACGAGTAAGCCCAAAGAGAATCTTGAGTATACTCTATCTTCCCGTTTTCAGTCTGACATGGATTCCTCTTGCACTCATTGGCATCTTCCGACATAAAGCGAGAAAGTGGACGCATACGGAACATTATCGCGTTGTGACAGAGGAAGAGTTGTTTCAATTGACAGGACTGGCCATAACGGATGATACTTCTGCACATCAAAGCTAAAGGGAACCTCACAGGGTTCCCTTTAGCTTTGGTGCTTGCGAGATACGCCCAAAGGCATGGTTATTCATGAAAAAACACCTTCCGGTATATCTCTTGTTACGTGCTCGTTTAACCAGTTGACAATCTGTTCAAAAACCTGTTCTTTCCCGTCGAACTGTAAGATCTGATGTTTCACGTTAGGTAAGAGAAGCATTTTCTTATCTTTGACACGTATCGAATCATAGAACTGTCGAATGGAAGACGGATCGATCAATGGATCATCGGTACCGCAAAGACATAAAACAGAAACGTGAAAATTGTCCGTTTTATTCAATGCCTGCTGTCCGTTGGCAAGCAGTTCTGTGATCCAGCGAATGGAAAGTTGACCGGTTGAAAAAGGATCGGCTTCTTTTTTCATCAGTCTACCATGAAAAAGAAAACGAAAACGGGGAATTCTCGCAGTCAAGCGGGCCCATTTATACAACTCAAGACAGAGCCCCGGAGTCATCCACGATAAGAACCGACACACATAATAGAGATAGTAAGGGATATGCAAGCGCAACCGCAAAGCCGGCGCCGATAAGATCGCTCCCTGAACACAGTTCGGACGTTCCTGCTCGTAACGAATGACGATTGTTCCACCTAAACTGTGCCCCAACAAAAAAACAGGGTCATCAGGATGGATGTTTTTTATATGTCCGATAAATTGATCGAGATCATCCAAGTATTCACAAAACGAGTGAACATGGCCCCGTTTTCCCGTTGACTGACCAAAGCCGCGAAGATCCAGCGCATAGAAAGCGATGCGGTGTTGCAAACAGTACCTCCCCAATTCCAAAAACAGCCCGGAATGTTGACAAGCACCATGGATCATGATCAGAATGAGTCGAGGTTTTAACGGAACCCAGGAACGGTAAAAGAGAACCGTCTGCTGATTGAGTGAAAGGAATCTTCCCATTCCCCCTATAAAACGTTGCCGCAACATGATCTCAGGCTCCCCCTCGATGCTGAATTGAAACCCACTCTGTCAGTATGCGCTATAATGGAGTTGGGAATGAGTAATGGACAAAATTTCAAAGGAGGAACAATATGCATAGAGGATACGATCGATCAACGGCCCGCTTCGCGGAAGCAAAAAAATATTTACCGGGCGGTGTCAACAGTCCGGTGCGCGCCTTCAAATCGGTGAGTATGACTCCTATCTTTATCGACCATGGAAAAGGCTCGAAAGTTTATGATGTCGACGGCAATGAATATATCGATTACATATTATCTTGGGGACCGTTGATTCTAGGGCATTGCCACCCTGCAGTACAGACGGCTTTGCGGTCAGCGATTGAGAAGGGAATAAGCTTTGGCGTTCCAACGACAATTGAAACCGATATGGCCAAACTCGTATGCGAACGGGTACCCTCCGTAGAAGTTGTCCGCATGGTCAATTCGGGAACGGAAGCGACGATGAGTGCCCTGCGGTTGGCACGAGGATTTACGAAGAGGGAATTGATCGTCAAGTTCATTGGCAGTTATCACGGCAGTGCCGATAGCTTATTAATCAAAGCGGGATCTGGAGTTGCCGCATTAGGACTGCCGGATAGCCCCGGGGTACCCGAATCTGTCGCATCCAAAACCATCGCAGTTCCTTATAACGATTTGGAGAGTGTAAAAAAAGTTTTTGCACAGTTTGGAGAAGAGATCGCTGCTGTTATTGTTGAACCGGTAGCCGGAAATATGGGTGTTGTCCCGCCGGTTCCAGGCTTTTTGGAAGGGCTGCGCGAATTGACCCGCACGTACGGTGCCTTGTTGATTTTTGATGAAGTGATGACAGGCTTTCGTGTCGACCTTCATTGTGCACAAGGCCGATTCGGGGTGACACCGGACTTGACAACCATGGGAAAAGTGATCGGAGGAGGAATGCCGGTCGGCGCGTACGGTGGTAGAGAAGAAATCATGCGGCAGATCGCACCTGATGGACCTGTCTATCAAGCGGGCACGCTTTCCGGCAATCCGCTCGCTATGGCTGCCGGGTTTGCCACATTAACTGAAATGGGTAAGCCGGGCATGTACGAAGAATTGGAACGCAAAGCTTCGCGTCTCTCTGAAGGCCTCGCTGCGAACGCAAAAGAAACGGGAATCCCTCTCGCCATCAACCGTGTGGGCTCGATGGTCGGCGTCTTTTTTACAGACCAAGAAGTGATCGACTATGAAACGGCAAAAACATCAAATGTTGATCGTTTTCGCAAATATTTTCGTTTGATGCTAGAGCAGGGGATTTTGCTTCCTCCTTCCCAGTTTGAGGGTATGTTTCTATCGACAGAGCATAGTGACGAAGATATTGAACGCACAATTGAGGCACATCTTCGCGCATTGAAACAACTTTGATGCGGCAGATCGATCTGCCCAATTTTTCAGGGACAACGAACCATAGGCACCGATACCAAATACAGTATTGAATGAACTCAATCATACGGGGGGAGCACCTCATGCTTTATTTCGACCCATGGTCCTATGGAGTTGTCCCGCTTTATAGAAGCCAAGTGCCTGACACTTACGAAGCGTTTTTCCGGGATGCAGAATTCATTAAACACAGAATCAAAGATCTGCGAAAAAACTGGGACGAAGTCCTCAACCAGGTTGACGAATGGGAATTTCAATTCAACACTTTTCTTTCAGGTCTCCAACCTCCCCAATATGACGAATGGGTGATTACGAATGAACGAGAGGATCCGCTTGTAAGACAAGAACCCGAGCATATTGAAGGATTCAGGGAAGTCTTGGATCTCATGCAGAAGAGTTTGTATGCGCTCGAGATCCAATGTTCTTTTGCAACCCAGATGAAACTTCTTGAAGAGACAAAAAATCTTCCCGGATTGCGTGATCTGCACAAACATAATTACGAAACCAGTTATCACCGTACAACAGCATTGGGATGTCTTTATAGGATATTGAACGGAGAACGGCATCCCCATGTATTTGGCATCATGATCCGCTGTATGATCGAATCGGAAGAACATGACGCAGCGTCCGAGAAAGCCGTAATGAAGATGAAACAGTTTGCGAGAGGAACAGCTGAGAAATGGGTTCAAACCGTCCACGAATGGCTTGAACAGCAAATCTCGAATCTGAGAGAAGCCATGAGCAAGACAAGACCATTAGTTGGAGAACACTTGTGGCGTTATGCACAAACGTTAAAATACTGAATTTGTAATAACAGGATAAGGACCATGAATCGTCTCATGGTCCTTTCTTCCTTAAAAGAATTCAATTCGCTTGGATGGATGTTTTCTCTTGCAGTTCGTCGATCCGCCTTAACATGTCTCGACGTTGAAAGATCGCTTGCGTGAAAGAGCCTTTGCCTACTAGGTTTTCATCTGTCTCTGCGATGACATCGCAAACCACCCGTTTAGGGGTGACTCCTGTACAGATGGCGGAAAACCGAACGCTCTGTCCGATGACCGCTGGACCGACGTGTTTGATATCGATGGCATAGCCCGCCCCTTCTTCTTCTTCTTCCAAATAAGGAAGAATCAACATCCGTCCCGCTTTTTCCATGAAGTAAATCATCGAGACGGTGGACATGACATCATGTACAACCTTACCATCAAAAGCGGGACGCATATCATCAGTTACGGTGACTTCAAACTCGACTTTCACCCCTGGATGTAAACCCGGTTTCATGGGTAAACTCCCCCTTTAAGCCCCGCGCTCACACTGCGAACGGATGGATCGGTCTTTCTTCAAAATGTGTACGTTCAAATCCCAAAGGAGACAAATTTGATTTCCAAAAAGCCTTCCATTGCGTAGTAACCGCCTTCCCGTCCAATCCCGCTTTCCTTAAAACCACCAAAAGGTGCTTGCGTTTGGGTCGGGGCACCGTCATTGATACCGACAATACCATATTCTAAGGATTCTGCCATTCGGAAACAGCGACTATTATTCTCGGTATAAACATAAGCGGCCAAACCATAGTTAGAGTCGTTCGCCATTGCCACGACAGAAGCTTCATCTTTAAATGGAATGATAGGCACGACGGGCCCGAAGGTTTCTTCATGACAGATTTTCATCTCTTGCGTTACATCGACAATAACTGTGGGTTCGATAAAAAACCCTTTGCTGTAATCTCCCTCAGTCAATCGATGACCCCCGCAAACGATGCGTCCTCCTTTTGCTTTCGCATCATCGATATGATCTAATACTTTGTTAAGTGCACGTTCGTTCACTAACGGGCCAATTTCTGTATCTTTGTTTCGGCCGTCTCCAACTTTCGCCTTCTTTAGTCTTTCTACCAGTTTATTGGTAAAAGCATCGAGTACTGCCTCATGAACGTACAGTCGGTTGGTGCAGATACACATTTGCCCGGAATTACGGTATTTACTTTCAAACAATCCTTCAACAGCGGCATCCAGATTGGCGTCATCGAATACAATAAATGGAGCGTGGCCGCCTAATTCCAGACTTACCCGCTTCACATGTTTCGCCGCACCTTCCATAAGCAGTTTGCCAACCCGCGTCGATCCGGTGAAGGCAATTTTACGCACTTTCGGATTATCTATGAACTCCTGCCCTACGGATTCTGGTTTCCCGATCACGAGATTGACTACTCCCTTAGGAAATCCGGCTTGCTCAAACAACTCAAACAATCGAATCGCACTTAATGGAGTGCTTTCCGCCGGTTTCAAGACGACGGTACAACCCGCTGCCAAAGCAGGTGCAAGCTTTCGTGCAATCATGTTCACAGGGAAATTCCATGGAGTGATAGCGGCAACCACACCGACAGGTTGACGAATCACCATGATACGCTTGTTGGGTACGGAGGAGGGGATGGTATCTCCATAAATACGTTTCGCTTCCTCCGCATACCACATAAAGTTATCGGCTGCTCCAAGCACTTCTCCTTTCGCTTCCCGCACAGGCTTGCCCATTTCTGCCGAAATGATGCCAGCCAACTCATCCCTATGATTACGAACAAGTTCATACATATTATATAAATACTTGGAGCGCTCTCTCGCGGTCAGTTTTGACCAACCCGCAAACGCTTCAGCTGCCGCTGCAACCGCCTTGGCGGCATCTCGGCCATCCCCGTAGCTCACTACCCCAACAGACTCACCTGTCGCAGGGTTCAAGATTTCAATTGTTTCCCCGTTTTCTGCCTTAACCCATTCTCCGTTGATATACATCAATTTTTGCTCCGCCATTCGCACAACACCCCTGACACATGTGAATTAGATAGGTTTTATGGCTTCAAATGGATTCCTGCAATCCCGGCAATACGCGATGCTTCGACATGCGGTCGGACCGAACAGATTATCCAGCGTCGTATTCTTGGAGTTGCAATAGGGACACTCGATTTCCCAAGCATCTTCCGCTCGCTTGGGGGGTGGCAGTATCCCAAACTTGCGTAACTTTTCCCTTCCTGATTCGCTGATTCGATCGGTAGTCCAGCGAGGTTCGAACACAAACTGAACATCAACGCTTTCAACGCCAGGTATGGCCGAAATCCGATCAATGATATTTTTCTCAATGATCTTTAATGCCGGGCAACCGACGAACGTCGGGGTAAATTCGATAGAAACATGATTGTCCTCGACGCGCACGCCGTTGACCATTCCCATTTCCACGATACTGATACTCGGTATTTCCGGATCGCTTACTTCTTGTAACCCTTTCCATACCTCACTCTCAAGCGCATGCGTAAAGGATGTCATCAAAAATCCCCCTTTACCAGTTCGCCGCGGGATCCAGACGATATACCTCGGAAAGCGTTTGCAAGGCAGTTACCAGGTCATCCGTATGCTTCCCGGCACGCCCGTTATACTCACCTTTTACCGGCTTGCCAAACCAAGGCAAACGGTTGACTTCCAGGGTTTGTTTCACCCGATGGATCCAACGCTCTCTCAACAACTCTTCCCCTTCGATCAACCCGTGCTGCACGATGGCATCCGCTTGGGGCCCAAGATCGAACAAATCTCCCAAGTCCACCCACGCTTTTTGCAAAGCGTTGACCATCTTTGATTTCGCCTCATCTGTGCTATTCGCCAACTGCTTAAGCCATACGGACCAGTGAATCAGATGATAATGCAATTCAGGCATCATTTTACGAGCCAATTGTGCTAAAGGAACATATGTGGAATGGACAAGCGATTCCAAACGAACCTGTTTAAACAGTTCGTAAAGGTAGAAGCGGACAACTGTATAAGCCCAATCGTATTGCGGTTTCTCCATATAGTGGCCGGATCCGTTCGGGCGTTCTACCAAGATCGCGTTGCGAAACGCTTCCGGCTGGCGAAGTTGTGCCAGGTCATCCGCTTTTCCTTCACCCAGCGACTCCAGCATTTCATAAAAAGCGACTGCGTGTCCCATCGTATCCTGGGAGATGGAGGAGAAAGATACATCCTCTTCGATATGCGGCGCCAAACCGAGCCACTCCGATCCCCGATAACTCAGGATAAAGTCATCATCCGCTAGTTGGTACAACAATTCCACCAGTGCGTCCCGGAATCCCTCAAGTTCCTTCGCCTGGTTTGCGTCAAGCACTCGCTGCAATTCCGTCATATCCATCCTCCCATCTATTTCTTCGCTGAAGCATTTTTCTCATATTGTTCTCTGTGATACCGCCAGCGCGCTTGCAGTTCTCCATACCCTTTCGTCTCTCGATAATCCTTGTTATCCATCCGTTCCAATGCTTTACGCTCTTCAGGCGGTAGAACATAGATGTCGTCCCTTTTGATCACCCATAGGTTCGTACAAGATTCTCGTCGCAAAAAATTTTCTCTTGCCAATGCCATCGCCATTTCATGATTGGGCGCAAGCAGACTGAATTGATGAACGAACGGGCTCTTCGGATTTTTCTGGCTGAAAACTTCAAAAACCGCGAAGTCTTTATTGTTATCGATTTTCTCTGCCATGGTAACACCTCCTAACTGACGGAACGTTGATGGTATAGCAATGCATCCCTGACCCATTGGCTATCTTCGTAAGACATTCTTCTCAGGAGCAGGCGTTCCTTTGATCTCGGACCGTGGCCGCTCACGATGCGCTTGAACTCATCCCAGTCGGGTTGCTGGTAATGCCACACACCCGTTTCCTCATCGAAATGAATCGTTTCGTCAGGAATGGTTAAACCAATATGCCAAATTTGAGGTACATACTTGCTGAAAAATGCTTGACGTAATTGCTCGTTGGTCTGGGTGCGAATTTTGTAACGAATATTTTTCTCTTGGTTACTGGAGATTTTGCCGTTTTCCGGCGGTCCGAAAAACATAAGCAGTGCAGGCCACCAACGATTCAATGCATCTTGCAGCATTTGCCTTTGTTCTTTAGTCCCTTCCGCAAGGGCGAGGATCACGCTTTCGCCGTGCTGCATGTGAAACTTCTCTTCGGCGCAAATCCGCTGTAACGCTCGGGCATATGGAGCGTACGAAGTATCCAATGACATCGTTTGCGTGATGATAGCGGCTCCGTCAACCAACCATCCGATCAAGCCGGCGTCTGCCCAGGTAGGTGCCGACATATGGAATACGTTGTGAAATTTCAATGTTCCGTAAAATAAGTCTTGAATCAGATCTTCCCGCGTTTTCCCCCAAGGTGCGATCAAATCCTCGGCGACACGCAGGAGCAATTGTCCATGTCCCATTTCATCTTGTACTTTGGCCATGATCGCCAATTTCCGATGCAGCGTAGGCGCTTTGGGGACCCATTCTTTTTCCGGCAGCGCTCCCATGATTTCACTGATCGCGTGCATAGCGATCAATTTCACCAGTTGTTGCCGGTAATCATCAGGCATCCAGTCGTCTGCTTCAATCTTTTCTCCACGATCCAACCGATCGAGAAATTCTTGCATCCGTTCGTTATCCGTTCGGTGATCGATCGTGATTTGGTTTCCCATAAAACTCCCTCCCAGCAAGATGACATGCTTTATTCTCTCATTATGCGACTCATTATTTTATATAACGTTTATCTAACGTAATATTATCATATCGTAATATAATGTTCAACAAAAATTTTCTCATTTTTTTGTTACATAGTATTCCTAAAGGCGTTTGCTTAGACAGATGGAAGGGGCTCATCGAACAGAGCCCCCGCACATCCGAATATTTTTCATCTCAATATAGGTCGACAATAAGTCTTCATGACGAGAACCTCAGAACTTAGACGCGCTCGATGATCGTAGCGATTCCTTGACCCACACCGATGCACATCGTTGCCAATCCGTAACGGGCCCCTCTTCTCTCCATTTCATAAAGCAACGTGGTCATGATCCGCGCGCCACTGCATCCGAGAGGATGACCTAGGGCGATCGCTCCGCCGTTTACATTCACGCGCTCGATATCGAGATCCAACTCACGTATGCACGCTAATGCTTGTGCGGCAAAAGCTTCATTCAATTCGATCAGGTCGATATCGTTGACGTTTAATCCTGCTTGCTTCAGAACTTTGCGTGTAGCAAATACAGGCCCGATTCCCATAACTGCGGGATCCACTCCGGCAACAGCGGATGCTACGATTCGCGCTCTCGGTCTCATTCCCAATCGTACAGCCGTTTCCTCTTCCATCACGAGGAGTGCGGCTGCACCATCATTTACGCCCGATGAGTTACCTGCCGTCACAGTTCCGCCCTGGCGGAAGGCTGGTTTCAATTTCGCCAATTTTTCCAACGTGGTATCAGGACGAGGGTGTTCATCTTCAACAAAGAGAGTAACTTCTCCTTTACGACCGTGAATTTCTACAGGGACAATTTCATCCTTGAATTTTCCTTCAGCCGATGCTTTTGCATATTTTTGCTGGCTGGAGAGAGCAAATCGGTCTTGGTCCTCCCTGGTGATACCATATCGTTCCGCCACATTTTCGGCCGTTTCTCCCATACTGTACGGATAGTACATGTCTGCCAACCTTTTATTGATAAACCTCCAGCCGATCGTTGTGTCAAACATTTCTATATTGCCGCGAGGAAAACCGGTCTCTGCTTTCATCATGACGAAGGGAGCGCGTGTCATGCTTTCCGTGCCTCCGGCGATATAGACATCCCCTCTTCCGGCAGCTACCGCATTGGCACACTGATTGACCGCCTCGAGCCCGGAGCCGCATAGACGATTGACGGTCACGCCGGGAACTGAAACGGGCAACCCTGCCAACAATAACGACATGCGTGCGACATTCCTGTTGTCCTCACCCGCTTGATTGGCACAACCAAAGATCACATCGTCGATCAATTCCGGATCGAACGGATTCCGCTCCAGTAATTGGCGAATAACGATCGCTCCCAAATCATCAGGGCGGACATCTTTCAAGGTGCCTCCGTATCGTCCGATCGGCGTTCTTACGGCGTCAACAATCACAGGTGTTCTCATGGTTCGCTCTCCTTCTCCTTAAAATTGGTTTATCTATATTAATAGGAATAAAATCCGCGCCCGCTTCTGACTCCCATTCTTCCTGCCAAAACCATCTTGCGGAGCAATGGAGCCGGCCGGTACCTCTCTTCGCACAGATCCCGGTGCAATCCACGAATGACAGCGTACACTTCATCTAGCCCGATGCGATCCGCCCATTCCAACGGACCATAAGGGTAGTTGGTGCCTTTTTTCATTGCGATGTCGATATCTTCAGGGGTCGCCGTGCCTTCCATCACGGTAAATACCGCTTCATTAATGATGAGAGACAACACACGCGGAAAGACTAAGCCAACCTCGTCGTCGACCACCGCCACTTGTTTACCAAGCTCGCGGAAAAAACGCTCTGTCTTTTCAACCGCTTGCTTTTCCGATTGTAAAGCGGGGGCGATCTCAATCAATTGCCTTTCTGATAGAGGAACAAAAGTGCCAAAACCGCAAATGCGCTCCGGATGCTTCGTCCATGAGGCCACTTCGGTAGCCGTTATCGATAAGGTGGAGGTGATGACAGGAACCTCTACCGGCACCCGTTGATCAATCGTTTCGATCAGTGAGCGCTTGAGATCGAGGTCAACATTCGTCACCTCTACCGCGCATAGCAAACGATCCCCACACTCTTCGATTCTCTCCAACGATACGACTTCATAATTGTGCTCTTCGAGCGTTTGTTTCAATTCGGCGAACAGGGGGCTCTCTCCCGCGAGTAGAACCGCTTTAGTTGTTGTAATCATAATACCCTTCACCCGACTTTCTTCCGATCGTCCCCGCCTGAACCATCCGTTGTTGAAGGCGGCTCGGTCTGAAACGCCCTTCATGGAAAAAGCTGGAGTAAACAGATTCCGTGACTGCAAAATTCACATCGATACCAATCAGGTCTTGCAGCTCAAACGGCCCCATCTTGAAGCCGCCCGCCAATTTCATGATTTGATCAATCTGTTCCACAGAAGCTACACGGTCGCCGAGAATGCGTAAAGCTTCATTATAAAAAGGGCGGGCTACGCGATTGACGATAAATCCAGGCGTGTCATTCGCGAGAACAGGTACTTTTCCGAGATCTTTGGCAAACTGGTAAACACATTCAATTTCTTTTTCGCCCGATTTTTTTCCGCGGATGACTTCCACTAGCGGCATAACGGGTGCCGGGTTAAAGAAATGCAACCCCAAAATCCGTTCCGGATGCGGCAATCCGCCTGCGATTTCCGTGATGGACAGGGATGATGTATTCGTCAAGAGCAGTGCATCAGTTCGGCAAATCTCCGTCAATGAGCGAAATATCGATTTCTTCAGATCCAAACGCTCTGACACCGCTTCGATGACAATATCGCACTCGGCAAGTTGTCCGATTTCTTGCACAGGATGTATCGATTGGAAGATCGCTTCTTTTTGCTGACCCGAGATCTTTCCTTTTTCCTCATCCCTTAAAAGAACGGATTGAATATAAGACATCGCTTTCTCCAAAGCGGTCTGATTGGCATCGAGCAAAGAAACATGATGTCCTTTGCGCGCACAAACGAGAGCTATACCCGCACCCATGGTGCCTGCACCAACCACGCCAAGACGATAAGTGGCCACATGAATGCCTCCCTATTTTAAATATGTGTGCTTACTGAGCGTATGCTTCGCGTCCGTGATTATTTTCCTTTGAAGACTGGGTTCCGTTTCTCAAAAAATGCAGAAACACCTTCCTTATGATCTTCCGTGTTGCCCGCGATCTGTTGGGTATACGCTTCATATTCCAAGGTCTCTTCTAACGTCATATGAAGACCTTTGTACATCGCACGTTTGATCAATCCGATCGCTTTGGTCGGCAATTTTGCCAATTTGATCGCATATTCCATCACATCAGCTTCGAAACTGTCTGCAGGAAAAACATGGTTGACCAGCCCGATCCGGTACGCTTCTTCAGCTGTTACCTTGCTGCCCGTCATTGCCAATTCCAGAGCTTTGCCGATTCCCACAATCCTCGGAAGGAAATAACAGCCGCCCGAATCTGGAACTAAGCCGATATTGACAAAAGCGTTGATAAAAGATGCTTTTTCCGAAGCAAGCCGAATATCGCTAGCCAAAGCCAAACTCATCCCTGCACCCGCGGCCACCCCGTTGACCGCAGCAATGACCGGTTTCTCCGTTTGACGGATTTGCATGATCAAAGGGTTATAACGCTCGCGCAAGAAACCGGCAAAATCAACGTCGCCTTCTTGTACTTCAGCAAGATCTTGTCCAGCATTGAACGCCTTGCCGGCTCCCGTCAACACAAGGCAACGGACATCCTGACTTTTTCCCGCTTGTTTGAGCGCATCGATCAATTCTTTATGCATTTGCTCTGTGAATGCATTAAATTTGTCCGGACGATTCAGTGTGATTTTCGCGATTCCTTCTGTTATCTCGTACATAATGGTCTCATACATTTCTCGATCCCTACCGTCCCGTAAATTTTGGTTTACGTTTCTCTACAAATGCTCTCATACCTTCCGTTTGGTCTTCGCTGGCAAACAGCAGATAAAAACAGTTTCGTTCGTATGCCAACCCTTCTGAGAGCGGATTATCGATCGCTTTTAAGACGGATTTTTTGATCAAACGCACCGCTAGAGGTGGTTTAGCAGCGATCTTCTTGGCCAATGTGACTGCTTCTTGCAAATACATCTCGACAGGAACAACTTTGTTGACCAAGCCGTAACGAAGCGCTTCTTCGGCGGAAATCGGTGAACCTGTCAACAGCATCTCCATCGCCTTGACTTTTCCGACCATTTTGGTCAATCGTTGAGTTCCTCCTGCGCCCGGCATGACCCCCAGATTGATTTCCGGTTGTCCAATTTTTGTTGTTTCGGAAGCGATGACGATATCGCAATTCATCATCAGTTCACAACCGCCACCGAGAACATATCCACTGACAGCAGCGATGATAGGCTTATTGATTGTGGCGATCCGATCCCACACCGTAAACTGGTCTTTCAGCAACATGGAAATGGCTGTTTCATCGGCCATTTCATCGATATCGGCCCCGGCCGCAAACGCTTTCTCATTACCTGTGAGAACGATGGTACGAACCGAATCGTCTCGATCCATGTTTTCCAACGCTTCTACCAATTCGTCGACCAGTTTGAGGTTTAGTGCATTGAGAACCTCAGGACGATGCAATGTGATAATCCCCACGGCTTGATCTCTTGCAACTCGTATGAATTCGTAGTCCATCTGCTCCCCTCGCTTTCCTTCCATTACTTTTGGCGTCTACTTACTGTTCACTGGCTGATTCCTTTTGTCCACAATCCGTATCGCCTTGCCTTCGCTGCGAGGAATCGTATGCGGTTCGTGCAACTTTAACTGAACGCTGACACCCAAAGTATTTTTCATCGTATGACTAATCTCTTTGGTCAAACGAACGACATCATGGCTATTCGCGAGGTCTCCGATTTGTCTCATATATTCCGTGGTCAATTCACACTGCACTTCAAACCGGTCCAACGCTCCCTCCCGCTCAATGACCACTTGATAGTGCGGAGCTAACTGCTTAAAGCTCAAGAGAACCGATTCGATTTCCGTCGGAAATACGTTTACCCCGCGAATAATCAACATATCGTCAACACGGCCTTTGATTCTCGACATACGAACAGTCGTACGTCCACATTTGCATTTTTCAGGGTTCAAAGAAGCGATATCACCCGTACGATAACGAATGACAGGGAACGCCTCTTTTGTCAACGAAGTGAAAACAAGCTCTCCCTCTTCTCCGTACGGAAGCACCTCTCCCGTTTCGGGATCGACAACCTCCACCAAGAAGTGATCTTCCGCAATATGCAATCCGTCTTGCGCTTCATAACATTCTATGGAAACCCCGGGTCCCATCACTTCACTTAATCCGTAAATATCGACCGCTTTAATATTCAATTTCTCTTCCAATTGAGCACGCATCTCTTCCGTCCATGGTTCCGCTCCGAAAATTCCATACTCCAGACTCGTATTTCTTGGATCTTTCCCCAAACGTTCCATCTCTTCCACTATGTTAAGAATATAAGATGGGGTGCCTGAAATTCCGCGCGGCTTGAAATCTTCGATCAATGTGATCTGCCGCGGTGTATTCCCGCCCGAAACCGGTACGGCCACCGCCCCCAGATATTCGATTCCATAGTGCAATCCAAGTCCTCCCGTGAACAATCCATATCCGTAAGCGTTATGGAAAATGTCCCCCGGACGGCCACCTGCACAACAAATCGCCCTGGCAACGATCTCAGACCAGTTTTCGATGTCCCTTCTCGTATAACCCACAACTGTGGGCTTCCCCTTGGTGCCGGAAGAACCATGAATACGAACGACTTCTTTCATATCCACAGCGAATAGGTTAAAAGGATAGTTTTCGCGCAAATCCGTTTTCTTCATAAAAGGCAGCCGTTGAATATCCTCAAGACTCTTGATATCTTCAGGCTTGACTCCTGCCTTGATAAAATTCTCTCTATGAAAGGGGACTCTTTCATATACTCTACTGACTACCTCTCTCAATCGTTCAAACTGAATCTTTTTGAGTTCTTCACGAGACATGGTTTCAATTTCCCGGTTAAAAATCATCACTTCTTACCCCTTTCTTACGATTGGCTTCATTCACCGCGAAACACCGGTTTCCTTTTCTCCCGGAACGCTTCCAGCGCTTCCAAGCGATCCTTCGTAGGAATAATCACTTCATACGCTTTCGACTCCAAATCCAACCCGCTTTGAAAATCGGTACCAAGTCCTCTGTCAATCGCATACTTGGCCTGATACACCGCAAGTGGAGCATTCGCAAGTATTTCAGATGCCAACATAGTACAGAGATCCCAGAGGTGGTGTTCGTTTTCTGCTATGCCGTTGAGAATTCCATATGCTTTTGCTTCTTCTGCTGTGATTTTTCTGGCGGTTAAGATCAGTTCTTTCGCTTTTGCGGGACCGATTAACCTAGGCAGACGTTGCGTTCCCCCGGCCCCCGGTATAATCCCCAGGCTTACTTCCGTAAGTCCTAGCTTCGCTTCCCTCACGGCGTATCGGAAATCGCATGCCAAGGCTAATTCGAATCCCCCGCCGAATGCGTATCCATTAATTGCAGCAATCGTCGGTTGTGGCAACCTTTCCAATGCGGAAAATACATCCCTGATCGTACGCACATTGCGACGAACTTGCTGTTCATTAAGCGTCCTTCGTTCTTTCAAGTCCGCCCCAGCGCAAAAAGCCTTACCGGAAGCGGTTACAATTACAACCCGGGTTTCCTTAATTTCTTGATGTAACTGATCGATGATTTCACCTAAGCGCACGAGAGTGGGATAATTCAATGCGTTCAACTCGTTAGGTCTATTTAATCGGATGATTCCTATATGTCCTTGTTTCTCCAATAATACAGTCTCTTCCATACTTTTAACCCCTTGGTTTTCACATTCAATCTGTAAGATGTTTCGGTTTGATACGTGCGTACGTGCCTAATGCGACGGCCACTAATTCCCCATCTCCCGTCGTCACTCGGGCTTCCATAGTAATTAATTTCGCTCCCCGTTTCAAAACCTTCGATTCAGCAATCAACAGATCTCCTTTTGCAGGAGCCAAGTAACTAATCTTACTTTCCACCGTCACACATTGCTGAACGCCGTCCACATGGGGAGCGGCGCCATGCCCCATGGCCACGTCGGCCAGCGTGCTGGTCACTCCTCCATGAACCACTCCCTCGATACTGTTATAGAGTTCAGGACGGATTTTTAAAACCGCTGTACATCCTTCATCATCGACGCGCTTGATCTCAATACCTAAATAATGATTGAATCGATTCTTCGTTTCAAAACCCATGACTTTCTCTCCTGCCTTGTACATCGCGTACCCTCCCTTTTGCGCCGATGTAGTAAACGTTTTCAAGTCTGCGGCTCAATAGAAACAAAATGATCATTCTTGCGATAGGCCAGGGCATCAAGTAGAGCAACAGGCCCCTCTTCGTTCTCCACGCGAATACGATACCAGGAGGTGCGGTTGTTTTTCTTTTCTTCCAGTGCCGTTGCGCGCAATCGATTTCCTTTCATACTTGGTGCGAGGTAACCGATATTCATAGAGAGAGCGACGGATGTTTTTCCATAAGAATTGCTGGCAACCGCAAATACAAAATCGGCCAATGCAAAAATAACAGCCCCATGTGTGGTACCATGGGCATTCAGCATATGTTCCTTCACTTCCAATTCGGCAACAGCCGTTCCCGGCCCGAATTCAAGTAAGGAAATACCAAGAAATTGGGCGAAAGAATCTTGCTCTAATTTCTCACGGATTTCTTCCCGATATCGTTCGTGTATTCCCGTTTCATCCACATGTTGTCTCATCATACTCACCTACACGACTTCAGCAAAATGCATGGTAACCAGTTTTCCTGCGAATCCCATTAAGTCCTTTCCTGCTGCGCGGCCCTCCGGTGAAGATAACGCGTTCATCATCGCTTCCTTCGTCTCGAAATACATCTCGGCGATTAAATGAAGATCGCTCTCTCCAGCAGGCGTACCGAAGATTTTATTCACTTCCAATTTGATGAGGCCAGGCATCTTTTCCGCTAATGGAGCATGTACTTCATAGTAATGGCGATCAAATTCCTCAGTATTTTCCGGCTTTTTATAAATCGCGATAAGTTTGACCATTTCAATTCCTCCTCAAAAAAGTAGCTGTAACATTTTCATAATGACTGAGGTTATATTACAAAAAATAATATAACGTTATTATTACGTTTACGTTATAATTAGTGTAATATTAGAATCATTTTTAAGTCAATATATATTTTTTTCTGGAAACTCTCAACTTTATGGTGCCACCCATCCGGCATGGGTGGCAATCTTGAAAACTAGTGCTTGGTTGGATGTATCACTTTGCGCTTGGGTTCGATGAAGGTCGTTCCGCCCGCATTATAAACAGATGTTGCGGAACGACCTTCAACTCACCTCTGCGCTGCAAAGTGATTACATCCAACCAAAAGTCACTATATCTCATGTGGCGGGCTTAAATCTGACTACCCACACAAGAAACTTTTCATCCTCTGATGGTGCCGCTTGCGGCATGGGTGGCTCCCTTGAAAATGTGTAGCTTGGTGGGCGCATGCTTTGCGTTCGCGCTCCGTGGAGGTCGTTTCAGCGGGTATATGCATTGCGCTTATGCTCCGTGAAGGTCGTCTCGCATGGAATTATAATCATATGTTGCGAGACGACCTTCAAAGTCGCTATTACACGCAATGCATATACCCTTTTACATCCGAAAGGAAGTGAGACGATCTCCAAAGTCGGTGTCTCACACACTCACCTCTGCGCTGCAAAGCGATACACCCCACCCAAAAGTCACTTAGTTTTATTGAAGCAACTGTCAATCGTTTGAGCGGAAAATCTCACTTTGTATCTCCACTCCCCAACGACAAAAAAGCTCACCCGATCTGGATGAGCCTTGTCAGGTTGGATGGAGCTCCTTGTTTTCGGATCCGAGATTCAATCACTTCCCTCGGTAATTGAATGATTAGTGAGAGATAACGGAATCATTATTTGGGTAAGGCGGTGTCCTTCCGTTATCTGAACCAGACTACAATGCGCTTTTTTCGCTCAACAATAATTCCAATATTTCAGTAACCGTTAATACTGGGCTGAGCAGGAAACCCTGAAGGCCTTCACAATTCAGACGTTGTAAAACGTTCCTTTGTTGGGGTGTTTCGATTCCTTCAGCGATCACCTCAATCCTTAAATCGTGTGCCATTTGAAGAATCGCTTTGACGATTGAGAACGTTGCTTGGCTTTTTTCGATGGTTTGAATGAAGCTACGGTCAATCTTGAGAGTGTCCACCGGAAAATCTTGTAGGTAGCGCAGGGATGAATATCCTGTACCAAAATCGTCAAGAGCAATTCGAACACCTAATTTTTTCAATGAACGTATCGTGTGTATTGCTTCTTCAGGGTGATTCATAAACACACTCTCTGTTATTTCTAATTCTAATAATTCCGGTTTCATGTGGGTTATTCGTAGAACTTCTTTCACATGATCAACAAAATGGCTCTGTTGAAATTGTGATGTAGAAATGTTTACCGCTAGACGAATCGGTCGTTTCAGTTTACTCTGCCATTCTGAAAATTGCCGACAAGCAGTTTGTAACACCCAGCGTTCAATCGGCTTGATTAATCCGGTTTCTTCGGCGATTGGAATAAACGTGCCAGGAGGAATCGGATCACTTCCTTCCGGTCTCCAGCGAATCAATGCTTCAACTCCAATGATCTCACCCGTTTGCGCATGAAATTGAGGTTGATAGTGCAGTTCAAAATCAGGACTCTGAATCGATTTCCGCAACAGTGTTTCAAGCCTCATTCGTTTGGTGTTTGATACCTGCATTTCGACATCGTAGAATACAACTCCGCTTCCACTTTCTTTTGCCCGATACATGGCGAGATCAGCATTTTGAATTAACGCATCCTGATCGGTTCCATCCTTTGGGTACAGGCTAATCCCAATGCTAGCCCCAATAAAATATGGCCGGCCGTACAAATTAAATGGTTGCTCAATCTCTGCTAATATGCGGTGTGCAACCAATTTCGCTTCATGAGGTTCCGAAAATCCAGAGACAAGGACGACAAATTCATCACCACCGAATCGAGCAACACAATCAGACCCTCGAACTCCCTGAAGCAAGCGTTCTGCAATCTTCTGTAATAAACGGTCACCCGCCTCGTGCCCCAAGCTATCATTAATTTGTTTAAACCGATCTAAATCCAAGAAGATGACAGCCAGCTTTTTTCCCGTTCGTTCAGCTTCGATGATGGCTTCCTCAAGTTTCGCAAGAAACGTGGAACGATTGGACAGTCCAGTTAAAGGGTCGTGAAAAGCTTGAAAACGGATTTGTTCCTCCATCTGTTTTTTTAGAGTGATATCTTTTAAAAAACTTACAAAATGTGTGACGAATCCGGTTTCGTCTTTAATAGCTGTTATGGTTACTTCTGCCAGAAAAAACTCACCACTCTTCTTTCGATCCCAAATTTCTCCTTGCCACATACCGTATTGGTTCAAAGATTGCCACATTTCTTGGTAAAATTCCCGGTTATGAATGCCGGAAGCCAGAATTTTCGGTGTCTTTCCCTGTATTTCTTCTTGTTTGTATCCAGTAATATTTGTAAACGCTTGGTTGACTGAAACAATTGATCGGTTTCGGTCTGTGATGATCACCCCTTCTGACATGTTTTCCAGAATTCTTGTTGACAGCATCTCTTGCATTTCATAACGTTTTTTGTCTGTCAAGTCACGTAGAGTGAAAATGGCTCCGATTGGAACGGAATCGGATTGCGAAAGAATGGTGATTTGCAGTAAAACGGGAATTTGGTTTCCACTCCGGTCTTTCAAATAAAGAGTGGGGGGAATCTCCCACTTTTCTTGATTTCGTATGGCTTGGATCAATTTATAGGTGCAATCTTCCCCCGATAATGTGTGATAGATTTGACAAATATCGTCTATAGGTTTTCCAATCAACTGTTCCGATGGTAAACCAACCAATTTTGCAGCCATAGGATTTACAATTTGAATTTTGCCAAGCGGATCCGTTGCTAGTATGGCTTCCTCCGTGTGGTCAAGAATGGTCTTTAACTGTTGTTCATGATTCATTCTTTTTTGTTCCGATCGTTTCAGTCGTTCATAAGGATAGCGTATGCCATGTGTCAAAATGGCTTGCAGCAGAAATCCGTTTGCAACGGCTTTATATACATCACCTAGGAGATTCAGAGCATCGTTAACCGTTTGATAGAGCATGAAAAACACTTCTCCGATTCCTGCAATCCAGATAAAGAGAAAAATGGATGGACATCGCAAAATTCTGGGAAGTTCATCTCGCCGTAACACCAACCCGGCCGCCCAGAGATGTAACAAGATAACACCCAACTCCATTCCTTGCTTAAACCGGATAAATCCATCATCTTCATGAAAAACATTGGAAAGATAGTTTTCCCCAAAATACATAATCCCCAAAATCAAAAATAAGGATGAAAAACAAATCAAGAGTAGGGATCTTTTAAACCAAGGGGGTTGTGATCGTTGCCAAGGCCAAAAGAGCACGACCAGAATCGATATGCTTTCAACCGAACGAGCCCACAACCAAAAGTAAATCGATTTTTGGGGAGAATTGAGAATGCCCCAATCAGGCATTTCAAGATAGGACAATATATGAGCCAAATCCAACAATCCGACCTCTAGAAATGGAACCGAAATAAGCAAAACAACTGGAGATTTGTTAAATGGATATGAGTGCCAGCCAATGGTGAAAATCAACACACTCGCTAGAATCGATAAAAGCTCCCAAAGTGCATGGAGAGCTGGATAATTAGAGAGATGTTTGGGCAGGTAAGGATAAAAGACAATGGAAAGTGATAGAACGAGTAAACTGAATAGAAAGATCGAGATAACCCTTTTATTTAGAACGTCTGTCAGTATGAAGCTTTGCTTGGCCATTAAAAGTCCCTCGCATTTGATGATTCTACACTATTTTTTGTCATACCATCTGTTTTTGAAAATGAAGCTATAACTGCTGTCGTTGACGTTCGATTGATCAGTAGACACAGTAACGAAGGGATGAGACAAATTGCAACTTATGCACATCTGCTCTAAATACTTAAGATTAAGAAATATATAAATGATTATCTAATGTATCCAAAACTCTCCTTCCCCCCAAATTCAATATATTTTCTATGAAATTAGATAATAATATATAGTCGAAAATAACCCGAGTAATAATTAAAAGCAATCAGGGGATTCCCTGATTTTTCGGTTTAGTCTCGTGAGCATTCATTTACAATTGTTTCAATTTTTAGTTGTTTGCACTTGATAATTTTGTCCTCAATATGAGTGAACAAATCTTCATCACTGTCACAAGGCTTAACACCAAGCGGCTGTTGCGAACAAGCTGGCTTCCGTTTCAGAGTTGACACGGTATGTACACGCAATAGTTAAAATGGATTCCATGGATACACTCCGGGCAGTTCTTGTAGTCACTCGGCGCTTTCGACTGCGATGGTCAAACTAGGAATATCGGTTAAGAATGACCGACTTCGATCGGTTCGCCACATCATGTGACTGTGGGAAACACTTGGATTCTATAACCAACCGGTGATACTGTTGGCCGCACCCAAAATCGCTGACGAAAAATGATGAAAGGTCTGCTCGACATTCGCCGTTATCTCGTTATCATGATCGATTTGATTGCCGCGGCCAATCATACGGTTGATGCCGCCCGAGGAATTGATAAAGAAGGTAAGAAAAATAATTGGGGATTTGGAAGGAAAAACAAGGAGAATGGTACCACTTGCAATCGCTACTGAGCTGAAAACAGAAGAAGTGATTTTGTTGATCGTTAATGGGAAGTAAAGCGATCCATACGCAGTGAAGAGTGTAATTTGAGAAATTTGCAGTGATACAACGCTGTTATGTACATAAAATGCGCAACGTAACGGATCATCTGCCTTAAGACGAACGGGGATGGGTGCAACGAAAGTTTATGGAAGCTTGGAACCATAAGGATGCAGATGATGCGCTTCGTACGATGGAGAAACTGGCCATGCCGATTGAAAATTGTACCCAGGTGCGGCTACAAGTCTACGGTAAGGGATGGCGGAAACTGTGACGGTGAAATGCACCCTCCTCATGGAGCAGCCCGTCTCAATTCTTTGATAGGTTTCTCCTCTTTTTCACAAATACAGGTAACGGTGCGAATGCAACACCTTTACTTTTCATCGTTTTAAAAAAAAATTATCTCCGGTTGCGATCTAATAATAATCCTTCGTGTTGAACTTCATCCGTTCGGAACGAAACCGACTGATGGCACGAAAGCCCGGTGTTTGCTGTGCGCTTAGCCACATGAACGGAATGTTCTCACGTATTGCTTTTGCAATTTAACGGGAGGAGTACAGTTTTTGTGTGTATCCGTAAACGATGATCTTTGTCATAAGTTTCGGGTGGTAACTGCTTCGACCGCCACCAGGATACGGTTTAAAAAAAATATCGTCGTCGATACAGTCGACAGCATCGTTGACGATGCGAACCACATGATGAGGGATTCTTCTAGGCTAAGAGGAAGGCAAATTTGGTTCATCTCATACGGTATAAACGCAGCAGAACCTTTGACCATGCGGGTGCAAGCAGAAGTCTAAGCTTGCTCGACTTCCAGTGGCATTGTGAGTTGTTCCGTGATATGATTCGTCATAAAGAGATCGCTCCTTTGGCAATGGTTGATGGTACTTCCATTTTACCAAGAGGACGCGATCTCTTCTTATATTTTTTCATAAAATAAAGGGGGCTGGCCCTCAGTTGTTAGACTTTTGGGACAGCCCCAAGAAACAAAGATAACATCCCCTCACTTCGTGGTTGGATTGATGTTATTTTCGAGAGAAATAGTTGCTTGTTTTACCGTTAGTCCAATGAATTGTTCCATCTGCATCAATCTGTCCCCAACCATCAGTATTGGGCGGAAGTTTATCTTCTCCGTATGTATTATCATATACAGCGATCTGGTTACAGTGAGTTGGATAAAAATTAAAAACAACATGAATGTGATTATTTTTCAATAGCATAACCCCGTTATTCGTTAACCAAAGTCCCTTTCCTCCATAAGCTTTAATTATGTCTTTAGGATATGAACCTATACCTACGCCGCTTTTAGCGTGAAAGTTTTGAGAGCCTTCGCTGTAATGAATTTCAGTCAATTTACGATTCTGGAATACAAAAACACCTTCATAAAAACCAATAGGACTGTCATCTTCCAGCCAGTCTGGATTATAAGACTGGTTCATCTTTTTAAAAACTTCTGCTTTGGAATCGCCAATATGTACTCCTTGTATAGAAAAATCATCATCAAGATTAGTATTTAAATTTGCTGACTCAATTTGTTTTACCGTATTAAATACAGAACCTACTCGATCTGAAATACCAGATGATAATTCCCCTAAATTAGAGTGTAGTCCAAAATAAATACCAATGATGACAACAATAGTTAACAATACCTTGTTCAATATATATCACCCATAAAGAGTTTTTACATAGCTTAAAAGCCTTGTCAAGAAAAATGTAGGAAATCTTTGAATTCCGAGATCGCTTGGATTTTATCTCATATAAAAAGTACTATCAATGTGATAGCGCTTCAGCGTGTAGACCTTGTACCTTTGGTACTTTGTCTACACGCTGCAATCAGGAGATTCCCTGATTTTTCGGTTTAGTCTGTACAGGTAGTCTACCCGTGTACCGTATACATTCATTTAAAATGCCTATCATCTTAGCCATGCAATTTACACGCTGACGTTTGCCTTGGTGATGCCTGACAATTTGCTTAGTCCTTTTTCAATTCGGGCGGCACTTGTTGTGCAAGTCATACCAGTATTATCAAATCTGCTGTTTCTTTAACAGTATCGTATCCTAGAGATTTGAACTTTTGCTGGATTTGAGGAATGCCTACTTTTGCGGGGTTGTATGTAAAGGATGCCTGCTCAATCGCAAAATTTATAGTTGCTTCAGACACGCCTTCCAACTTGTTGAGGCCCTTTTCAATTCGGTTGGTACACGCAGCGCACGTCATTCAGGTGATTTGTAAAGTTGTTTGCTGATGTTTTTGCGTTTCCGCGTTTTGCAATGAATTCACCCTCTCATACCCCTATAGGGTATGTGTTTTTGTGAAAAGGAAGGCCGCCCACGAGCGGCCTCTCTTATCCATTAAGCGACATCGTAACCTTGGTCTTCGATGGCTTCCTTACTCGTATCCAAAGATAATTTCGTTTCATCATATTCCACGGCCACTGAGTTAGCTCACAGGTCGACTTGTCCGGAAGCCCCGATTTCCTAGGCTTTCTCGATAGAATTGACAGAGCGTTGGCAAGACATCCGTTTACTTGAAGCATTACTTGTACATTTCCACGCTGAACTGAATCCTCCGCAGCCACCATTCGATGTCTTTGAGCGTCGCCTTCTCCAGACGTACCATGGGGGCCAGTTTCGCAAGCCATTCCTCCGTCGCCTTTCTTGCGGCTTCGATCCTTAATTCAGTGGAAGGGGGAGAAAAGAAAAATGCATGAAAACATCTGATTGTTATGCAACCACAAAATGAAATCCGGATAAAATCCGTTTAGATGGAAAAGTCCTATGTCATTCCCCGCGAGATGTACAGTAGATAAATTCTCAGTTTTTTGTTTGTTCGTTAATCATCCTTGTCTCAATTCCCCATGGGGAATCCCTTCTTTTATGACGTGACATCGCCGCGAAATACTGTCCCGGCTTTACGACGTTCCAATTCCCCTTGGGGAATCCCTTCTTTTATGACGGTACCTCGTGAAAATCAAGTATTCACAAGTATTATAATATTAGTTTGCGAGCGCCTGGTTCAAGAGTTAATTTTGTGCTCTGCTTAAAACGAAGAATCGACGTGAATCCCTTGTTCTGTCTGGTACGAGCAATCTCAGCCATTTTTGTACGGATACTTCGCTCTCATTCGGATTCAAAAGATTTCCGCCGCTTCATCTTCAATTTTCACTAGATGTAATACCAATCTTCGTCCTCAAAAGCTGAATAACTGCTCCCGTCTCTTATCACACGATCCTTGCAATTTTCACAATGCGAATAGGAAATGACGCTGTCTTCCTTAGGATTTAAGACCTTGTTGATCCGCCTTCGCAAGCTGATCAGTGAAGACGATGTCAGTTTAGCCTCGAATACGCCGAATTGTACGCGATGAGTATTATCTTTCATAATTTTAAAAAATTAATTTTGTCGTTTATCATCTGAAATATAGTAAACAATCACGAAATGGGTTCTAACAACCAAAAAATATTTAATTTTATTAAAGTTATAATAAATATGCTTGCTAAACCCACTTGATCATAGTGATGCGAAATTATAGTCTCGGAATTCTTCCCGTACTTTCAAGTAGTATTTCTTGAATTTTAACAGGCCTTCCTTCTTTCAAGGATCTTGCAGCAGCATGAGCCATCAGTTCAGCTTGTAACCCATCATTACCATTTACAATGGGTTCTTGTCCCGTTACTATGCATTTCAGGAATGACTTTAGCTCTTCTTTAAACGCCTCGTTATATCTTTCGAGATAAAACCACTTTGGTTTTTCTGAAAGCACACCCTCTTTCGTCATTACTTCTGCAGAATTATCCACATCATTTTTAATTGTAATTGAACCTCTCGAACCAAAAACCTCCACTCGTTGATCGTACCCATACTCGGCTTTTCTACTGTTGTCAATAACACCTAGTGACCCATTAGTAAACCTCAATAAATAAACAGCTGTATCGATATCATTACATTCTCTAAAAAATTCATCAATCAAAACAGATCCTTGAGCATAAACCTCTTCCACTTCAAATTGCGTTAAATATCTGATCATATCAAAATCATGGATCGTCATATCAAAAGGCATACCACCTGAGTGCTTCACATATTCCTTTGGGGCTGGTTCTGGGTCCCTTGAAAAAATGTGTATAATATGAGGAGTCCCTATCCTACCCTGCCGAACCAATTCATACACCTTTTTAAAGTTATGATCAAACCTTCTTACGAAACCGACCTGAAACAGAATGCCCGCATCCTTTACCGCTCGCAGCACTTTCAATGTATCCTCGAGGATAAAGCTTATTGGTTTTTCACAAAATACATGTTTTTTGAATGTAGCTGCCTCGAGTACGATTTCCACGTGCATTTTGGTTGGGGTACAAACGAGTACAGCGTCAATTTCAGGATCATGCAAAATATCTTTGTAATCAGTAGTGACATAATCAACCCCAAATGTGCTCACCCAATCTGTCATTTGGTCAATATATACATCAGAAATTGCCCTAATCTTCACCTCTGCAAAAGTGGATAAATTATTTGCATGTAATTTACCTATTTTTCCTGCGCCAATAATGCCAACGTTGATTTTTTTTGACATATTTTTCACCTCTAAATTTATTTTAATTTAATTCTATGAATGCACTTTCACTTGCGATGGATGCAAGACAAGCATCGATCACTTTCATGTTATTTATACTACCTTCTTTGGTATATTGTGGTTTTGTATTTTCCAGAAGACAATTTGAAAGGTATTCAATACCGAGTAAATAATAGTTTCCATAATATTTTTCCTCTCCAATTTTTCCAGTGTGATCAATAAGTTGAATAATGCCTTCTCCATCTTCTTGTGGTATAAACGCTTTAGGAACCCGAATCGATCCTTTCGTCCCGACAATCTCATACTCATGACGTGTCGACATATTCATACCGCAGTCAAAATAAGATTTTACACCGTTTTCAAATTCAAGAATTCCAATTGCAGACCAATCAACTTGGTGGGTTAAGGACATATTTGCTATACATGATACTTTCGTAGGCTCCCCCATAATTTCCCTAATCGCGTGAATACAGTAGCAGCCAATATCGTATATACTTCCTCCCCCGCGATGCTGAGGATTCAACCTAAAATTTCCCTCCAATTTTTTCAACATAAATGTAAAGGATGCACGCATAAGCACGATTTCACCTATAACACCTGCTTGAATCATTTCTTTAACCCTCTGGTGCTGAGGATGAAATTGGTACATTAAAGCTTCCATAAAAAGTACATTGTGCTTTTCACATATTTCGATCATTTCTCTTGTTTCTTGTACGTTTAGGGCAGCTGGTTTTTCACACAACACATGTTTCCCATGATATGCAGCAGCTTTAACCCATTTCGAGTGTAAATCATTAGGTAATGGAATATAGATTATATCTATTTCTGGATCCTCTAACAGATCTTCGTATGATCTATAAGATTTAGGAATATTGTACTTTGTTGAAAATTCCCGCTCTTTACCACTACGACTTGCGATAGCTAAAAGGTTGGCATTTTTAGATTTTTGGATTGCTGGTATCACTTGAACTTCCGCAATTTCGGCTGTACCTAAAATCCCCCAATTAATTTTCTTGTTTTGCATTCATTCAAACCTCCTTTATCTTCCACTTAAAGACACCTTTAATCAGCAAAGTTGCCGTTTTCTTTGTAAAAATTGACACGTTCCTTACAAATTCATGCAATTATCCTTCTCACTATGTATTGTATTAGGAATACAGAATATTGGTCTTTTCAAAAAAAAGACATGTTTTTGTATTTTGAAGACATCTTGCTAAAGTAAACGTGTCATCGCCGATTCAGTGCATCACACTCACAGGGAGAAAATTGCAACCGAGAACCGTCCCTTCCTGGTGGAAACCGGCGATCTGTAAGCTAAGCGCCTATTTGACAAATTGAGACATTTATTGGGGAAGTCAAGCATGATCTTGCGTATGAATCCTATCTCTGCACGAACGAACACATATAGTGGCCTATTTGGCATCCCAGATGTTGCACAGCTTGTATGAATCTCCTAGGCACACAATAAAACAATAGCTCCAAAGGAAAAGCTCATACACGGCGAAGTAAACCGATTCAATATACTTCAAAAGCCCGGCATCTTAAAAGGACTCTACGGAATGCTAATGCCTGCAATGATCTCATTGATATAGTTCCGGTTTACCTAACATATACAAAATACAAATTCAGACAAGAGAAGCCCCTCTCCCACGAGAAGGGCTTCTCTTGTCTACTCGCACGCAATCCCACTATTGTCACAGTCTAGTTTCGGACGATACCCTGGCTCACCTTCGTAGATGGTAGTCGCTTCAGCGGCTCGTGCCTCGCTGCAGTTTGCGAAATACACTTCCTCTTGTGCCAGTTCAGGTAGCGTCTTTGGTGTTAGAAAGTGATAATTTTCGGTATTCTCCGGGAGTCATGCCCATTTCCGCGGCAAATACTCGCGTGAAATAATGCACCGAGGAAAAGCCACTCTCCTCGGAAATCGTTTTGATTGCGAGGTCTGTGGAACGTAGCAACTCTGCAGCCGTACGTACCCGTTCCCTGCGAACAAAGGACGTAAAAGATACGCCATACTGCTCGCTAAACAGGCGGGACAAGTGACGTGGCGAAATGTGCAGGTATTTGGCAACGTCAACCAGCGACAGCGGCTGTGCCAGGTTGTCCTTGATGAACAACTTTGCCTGATGAAGCAGTACGCTGGAACGAGTATGAAGCAACTCCCCCCACACCGGGTTAGTTTTACAGAACAGCGTCTGGAGCGATAGAATAAGGGAGTGGGCGAGGGATATTATCAGTCCTGTCATGGACGGATGGGGAGCTTCCGCATGCTGCATCAGCGCTCTCCAAATTGAGGCGGCCGGGGAATCGTCGGCGCCGGAGACATAAAAGTGTGGAGTTTGGGCCAACCGTTCAAACATGGATATACCCGCCGTCTGCGACCCAGCCTCATCAATTTCAAACCCCACCCATAAGAGAAACAAGTTATCACCTTTATGGATTTGATGCATGTTACCAGGTCGCGAACAAAATATCGTACCTTTTTGTAGCAGATACTCCCGGCCAGCCTCCCAATAGACACCTCTCCCCCCTAAGACATAGCATATTTCAAAAAACGAATGCTTGTGTAGCGGATTATCTTGGTGGCGAAGTTGCCCTCCCCAATAATGTACCTTAATAGATACTGGGTTTCCGGACAAATGCAGAGCAACCTGCTGCAGCGTATTAAGTGAAGTGGCAATCTTCATTATCTCCATCTCCTTCTAGTGTCCGGAAATTACAAAAATATGAATGATACAAACTAAAGACGATTTATTGCTGATCCAGACTTATGCACTTTATAGAATAACCCGGAACCGTCCCGATGAAATCATTATGCTCTGAATCGGACATTTTCTGAATCCGCTTGTTCCTTTGTTCCAATATTTTTCAATTTAGCTATATCAATAAATCGATACATGATTACGACAAAATATGGTTTCCACATTTCTATTTTTCCTGTAATTAGCGTGTGCTACTGAAATACTGCCGGATGGAGCAGCCGGCCCACTGCCCCACCCTGATCCCGATTAGCGAATTATCAACGTGTTACTTGTGATATGGTTCACAGCGCTAATTGTAACGGCAATTTTTTAGGCTAACAAACTGCTTTACTTCAATTGGAAGTTCTCTTCTTTATGATGAATCGTCTGTCGATATATAAAGCTACCAACACTGATATTACAGTGGTCAAAAGCAGATTGCCATAAGTTTCAAGGGGTAGTGCATTGCCTTCAAGCTTGAGATTGTTTGCACGGTATTCTAGTCGTTTCACCGCATGTTGAGCGGTTAACAAGTCCTCCTGCTTCGCTAAATCCTCCATTGGAGCTTCAAAAACATATCTGTCCGGCGAATCGCTATGCATGAACAGAAGCTCCTTCGCATGGCCCTGTTCGTTCCAGTGTTTTATATCCTCCGCAGCTAACGATCTTGCGTCAGCTCCTGAAACGATCATCTTATCTAATTTCGGGGCATTCGAAATTTGATATCTTGCGACCAGGTTAAGGTGATGTTTTGTAACAATAGGCGCATGCAAGCTTGAAACTGTTAAGACCTGTGTCGTTCCTGTATCTGCATACGTGTCAAATATAGAAGACAATGCGATTTCCTCCATACCGTTATATAGCAGCACACCTGTCTTTTCCTTGTTCCAATGAAATGCGTAGTTTAAAACATAGGTTGTAAAGCGCAGATCAATATGAAACGGATCTACCTTTGGATTTTGAACAAATTGGTAAGAAGGGTAATGGATTTCTTTCGCTATTTTTGCCGCCATGGGTTCGCCTAATTTTTGTGAAATGACATAGAGGACAGCATCGATTCCTGCAGTTTGACCAGCCGAGGACACGATATTCCCATCGTGAACATACCGCAGATCCTCTCTCCATTTCGTTTCCGGATATCTCCTCATGAGCCCAGGCATCACTTGCCAGTGTGTCGTTGCTGACTTCCCTTTCAATAAACCAGCATCTGCAAGATTCCATGATCCGCCACAAATGCTTAATAAAGTAGTTTTATTGCTGGAATGTTGTTGAATCCATTCACGGGTAGGTTGATACTTCTTTTCGTCAACGATTGGCATGTAAGGGACCACGATAATGTCGGGACTCTTACCTAATAATTGGTCGAGTTCTTGATAAGAATAGTGCGGTACCACATCCAATCCGCCCGATAACGACTTCACGCTTTTGTCCGGGGCCACGGCAAATACATTAAAACCTTCTGTCCTAGAGAACAGATCATACGGAATCATAAAGTCAAACACTTCCGTGTCTACATTCGCTAATAAAACCGCCACTGTCGGTTTATTGGGGTCATACGTTGGTGGTTTGACTCCTTGTAATGAAGGAACTTGTTTATCGAAAACGGTCCCGTAAAAATCCTTATAGGATCGATCATATCCAAACCATCCGATCCCTCCCACAAAAACAACGAAAATACATACATAAACAAAGAAACGAAACAATAACTTCAACAACTGAATCTCCTCCTCTTTATGATCGTTGTATCGAAACCGCTAACCGCTCCCAAAAGACTCTCCATTTCATCATTTACAATCAGATAAACTGCTTTATCGCACTTTTACAACAAACGGTACTGTAAATACCTTGCCATTTTGTTGGAATTGTCCCCAAATCTTATACACTCCGCTATGGGGGAACGTCGTCATAAATTTAGCATCTGGTCCTTTTGCTTTTTCATCTATCGGATGCACGTGCAGATAATTCTCAGCGTCCTGACTTAAGATAACAACGTGCCCAACTGCGCCTAGGAAAGGCTGAAGATCAGTAACATCCTGCTTCGTTTGGGCATCTTTGATATTGAAGTTCATGTTTAGTTCCTTATTTGCCGTTAACTGATCAAATGTAAGCGTAACTTCTTTTCCATCAACTACTTTGGTGAACGTTTCATCTGGATCAATGGCTTTTGATGCCGTTGCGTTTCCTTGAACTGTAAACCAATGACTTTTATTCATGGTTCCCATGCCAGTTGGGGTAAAGTCGGCAATTGCTTTGAACTCCCCAGCTGTAGGAAACGTCGTGGTGATTGTGAACTGTCCGTTACCTTTATACTCGGGATGGATGTGGTTAAAGAAAGAAAGATCTTTACTAACAACAATAAGATGCAATTGTTTTTCATGTACCGTATCAAATTTTTCGATCGGCTTGCCGTTCTTGTCCTGAATTTGAATTGTTAGGGTTGTGTCCTGATTGGGCCGAGGATTTTCAGATGACAGAGTAAACTTAGCCTCAATCTCTCCTTCTTTCTCTGCATATGTGTGATGATCATGAGCAACTCCTGCCGTTTCGTTATGCGAGGAATGGCCCTCCATCGAACTGCCTGATTTTCCGCACGCCGTTACTAGCGCTGTTGAAAGTAAAATAAAAATGGCTGCTTTTTTCATGATCTAATTCCTCCTTTATATCTTTTTTCCAACAAATGCTGACCTGTACGGATAGTATACCTGGGTACCGTATACTTTCATTTAAAAAAGCCTATCATCAACACCATTTAGGTACCGGTTAACCTTGCAACTTACACGTGACGTTTACCTTGGAGACTTGATCTTTTGCTGGATTTGAGGAAGGCCTACTTTTGCGGGGGTGTATGTAACGGATGCCTGCTCAATCGCAAAGTTTACAGTTTCTTCAGACACGCCTTCCAACTTGTTGAGGCCCTTTTCAATTCGGTTGGCGCAAGCAGCGCACGTCATTCAGGTGATTTGTAAAGTTATTTGCTGATGTTTTTGCGTTTCCGCGTTTTGCACTGAATTCACCCCCTCATACCCCTATAGGGTATGTGTTTTTGTGAAAAGGAAGGCCGCCCGCGAGCGGCCTCGCTTATCCATTAAGCGACATCGTAACCTTGGTCTTCGATGGCTCCCTTACTCGTATCCAAAGATAATTTCGTTTCGTCATATTCCACGGCCACTGAGTTTGCTCACAGGTCGACTTGTTCGGAAGCCCCGATTTCCTAGGCTTTCTCGATAGAATTGACAGAGTGTTGGCAAGACATCCCGTTTACTTAAAGTATTACTTGTTGCATGTAAATTCCTCCGATGTATGCTACTATTTCAATAATTTATTCACCGTAATCAGTAATTCGTCGATGACCTCATGCTCGCCGGCTTGGATCCGTTCCACCACACAGCTCTTCATGTGTCCTTCCAGCAAAAGCTTACCGACACCATTCAATGCCGATTGTATCGCCGCAATCTGGTTTAAAACATCATCACAATAAGTGTCTTTTTCAATGAGCCCTTTTACGCCGCGAATCTGTCCTTCAATACGGTTTAAGCGGGCAATTAGATTTCCCTTCATTTTCTCAGAATGATGGCTCTTTCTTACACCTTCCGCATGACAATTTTCGCAATTCCTTTCACTTTGATTAACTACCGTGGGTTCCATACATGATCCCTCCCACAAAGAATATACAATACCCCCCTAGTGTATGTAAAGAACAAAATCATCAAACTTTTTACACTGACTTTCTTCTTCTGAATAAACAGTACGAGAAAAACCATTTTTTAGACCCACGAGCCCCTATCCTATTACACGAAGGTACTCAATCATCATGATACCTTGTTTATCAATTTTCCATTATAAAAAGTACCATCTTTGAACGGAAAAGTTATGTGCAATATAAGGCTACGCATGTCTTTGTCATTACGGAGCACTTGTCAAGTTTGGAATCAAAGGATTATCTTGGGGGCTTTCAATTGGCACTTGGCTGGACTACTTTTACACGATCTTTCTCTACTAAGTGGGATGGGTGAGCAATCGTGCTATAATTTACCCAGCGACAAATAACGGCGATAAAAACGAATGGCGACGGTTATACGACATTCGAAAACGGTCGTATATTAAACGGCAACGATTATACGATAACGGGAAGTGGTGAGTGAATCGATGGAACCGTTAAAAACGTTTACTCTCTCACAAATAGCCGATATTTTGAGGAAACCGCGCTCAACAGTACGGGGGTACAGCAACCAAAAGTAAATATGGGGCCACTCGGAAAAGAGTGGCTGGCTGAGGCTAACCGGCCTTTAAACGGGTATCAGCACTAAATGAAAGGATGTGGGGAATAAATGCAAAAAAATATTACTAAACCTGAAGGAGATTACACGAGAGGTTTTTTTGAGGGCCCTGACAATACTACGTTGTCGTTCATTGACTACGGAGGTGACGGGCTGCCTCTTCTGGCATTGCACGGCCACATGAATGAAGGGCGTTTCGTGCAAGGTCTGGCCGATGCGATCCGCGATGACTACCGCGTGATCGCGCTGGATCAGCGGGGGCACGGTGAATCCAGTCGGCCGTCTAGCTTCGCAAATGACCGGTATGTCGACGACACGTTAGCACTGCTGGATTATCTGGGTGTGCAGAAAGCCGTAATTCTCGGTCACTCACTCGGCGGCGTGGTCGCTTACCGATTAGCGGCTCGTCGACCCGAACGAGTTCTCGCTCTTATCGTTGTAGATATCGGCGCGGTTGTTGACAATGACCTGACGTTTGTGGCTAGCTGGCCACACAGAGCGCCGACGCGGGAGGCACTAATTGCGGCTTTGGGTCACTTGGGGCCGGCTCACGCGTATTCAATGCGTCAGTACGAAGATGGTTGGGGGTTACCTTTCGTAGCCGAAGACATGATCATTTCGCAGCGTGAACTCAATGGTGACTACTGGCACGACTGGCTAGCCTCCAGGGTTCCTACTTTTCTCCTACACGGCACGCGAAGCAAAGTCCTTTCATATGAACATGCGGAAGAAATGGCTCATAGGAGACCGAACACAACCCTCGTTCATATCAACGCCGGTCATGCGATATATTACGACAATCCTGATAGGTACGTAGCGGAGGTCCAAAATTTCCTCAAGAGCATCGGTCAGACGCAATAGTAACATAGTAACAACGAGAAATGGTCGTTAATGCTTAAGAGTTGACGCGACGCCAGTGAGTTGCCGGAAGTTGTACATCGGAAACAAGGAAGCAGTAAACCCCGAATTCCAAGCAGTGGGTTTCCGTCATTAAAGGGTGCATGAAAACTAGACGAAAGAGGGATTCTTTATGAACAACCTTACGAAAATTAAAATATTCAAGCCCGTTAATGAAGTGTTTGAAGCCTTCGTTGACCCTTCAAAAATAGGGAATTTTTGGTTCTCATCGAGTTCTGAAAGATGGGAACAAGGCAAGACGATTACATTGAGATATGATGAATACGATGCACAAGCTGATATAAAAATAATGGAAATCGAGGAAAATAAGAAAATCGTTTTCCAGTGGGGTGCAGATGGGGAAGGAAATGTTGTAACGATTACGCTGAAAGAGTTGGATAATGCGAGTACAATTGTTGAAGTTAACGAAGAAGGTTTTAATGAAAATGATGATGAACTAATAAGTAATTTGTTAGGTAACAAAGAAGGCTGGGTTTATATGTTAACCTGTTTAAAGGGTTATTTGGAATTTGGCGTTAACAAATTGAGAGCAGGATTGGTTAAGGGGTAACACGTTCAAAGAGCCATTTGGCTCTTTTTTATGCAGGTTCAAGAAGGAACTTCGATCCGTGTTGTCCAGATGGAGTACACGCAATACGGAATAAATCTTCTGAGGACCTTTTACTACATATGTATCCAGCCAAAAGAAGGGTCACTCACTGCATATACAAAAACAGACGGAATTATTGCAGACAAAACAGTTGAGTGGTAGGTTGTGAATTAGGTTCGTCAAGCCCCGGTCTCTACAGCCGGTGATCGTGGAAGGAATGGCTCAAATGCCGCAGGAAGCTGAAAACATCAAGCAAAAAGCGATCGAATGCGCGAAAGAAGTCGCGAAAAACTTCTAGCCAACGCACAAGGGCGCTCATGACGAGCGCCCTCTTTCCGTTTGAGTCCCTTTTTTCATTTCCGCACAACGTCCCGGGGTCGGAAACAGTTTCCCGGGATTCAACAGTTGATGCGGGTTGAAGACGTCGCGGATACGGATCTGGGCGGCCAATTCCTCATCCGTGAAAATCAGCCGCATCTCTTCCAGCTTTTCAATCCCGACCCCGTGCTCCCCGGTGATCGAACCGCCTACTTCCGCACACGCCTGCAACACGCGGCTGCCCACATCGACCGCCAGTTGGGTCTGCCCGGGAATCCTCGCATCATACAGAATCAGGGGATGCAGATTTCCATCACCCGCATGAAATACGTTGGCGATGCGCAGGCCCGATTGCCTGCTGATCTCATCGATTTTGGCCAATACTTCCGGCAGCCGGCTCCGCGGAATCACGCCGTCCTGGACCAGATAATCGGGGGAAATGGCTCCCATCGCCGCGAATGCCGTCTTCCGGTTGGCCCACCATCTCCCCCGTTCCTGCTCATCGGCCGCCACTTTGATCTCCCGCACATTCCGCTTGTGACAGATCTTCCGGATTTCGTCGATCTGCTCATCAAGACCGGCAATGATCCCATCGACTTCGATCAACAGGAGCGCCTCCAGATCTTTCGGATGCCCGACGGGATAATTGCCCGCTTCCACCCCCTCGATGGCGATCCGGTCCATCATTTCCAGAGCGGCGGGAACAATGCCGGCCGCAATGATATCGGAAACCGCCTGGCTGGCGTCCTGCACCCGGTCAAAATAGGCCAGAACCGTCTTTTTCCCCTCCGGATTTTTCAGGATCCGCACCGTGATCTTCGTCACGATCCCCAGCGTCCCCTCCGAACCTGTAAGGAGGCCCACCAGATCATAACCCGGCTGGTCTGGCATCCCGCCGAATTCCACCACTTCCCCGTCCGCGAGCACCACTTCCAAGCCTAGGATATGGTTGGTCGTCACGCCGTACTTTAAGCAGTGGGCGCCGCCGGCATTTTCCGCCACATTGCCGCCGATGGTGCAGGCATACTGGCTGGAGGGATCCGGCGCATAATAATATCCCTTGCCGGCGATCGAGTGGGTCAATTTCAGGTTGACAAAACCGGGTTGAACGACAGCCCTCCGGTTCTCATAATCCACGTGCAACAACTTCTTCATTCTGACGAGGCTGATGATCACTTCCCCGTTCAGAGGAATGGCCCCGCCGCTCAACCCGGTTCCCGCTCCCCGCGGAACGAACGAGATTTTCCGTTGATGCAGGAATTTCACAACAGCGGAAACCTCCTCGGTCGTCGAAGGAAAAACGACCGCCCGTGGAACCGCTTTGTGAACCGTATACCCGTCGCATTCATACGCCATCAGATCTTCTTGCCGATGCAAGACAGCCCCCGGGCCGACCAACTGAATCAACCCCTGAATGACAGAATCCTCCGGCGGCATGTTTCCGGACCTCCTTCCCGTTTTTCTTCTCTATTTTCTTCCTTATCAATCTGATGTCAGTATCTCGTATCCTGTTCCTTCATGTACGACCAATGAAGAAGCTGCAGGGTATGCACCACTTTCTGTTTCCTTCCCAGCCGCCGGACCCCCACCGCCATCTGCAACATGCATCCCGGATTGCCCATGGCGATATAGTCCGCTTCCTCCGGCACGTTCCTCATCTTCTCCTCCAATAATTTTCCCGCCATGTCCGGATGGGTCAGATTATAGATCCCCGCGCTTCCACAACAACGGTCCGCCTCCGGCATCTCCACCAACTCCACCCCGGGGATCTCCCCCAAAAGCCGGCGCGGTTCCAGGCGAATCCCCTGCGCATGTGCCAGATGGCACGCGTCATGGTAAGCGACACGGGTGTCCAGCCGGCCTTTCGGTTTTTCATATCCGTTCACATATAAAAACCGGGACACATCCTCGACCTTTGCGGAAAAACGTTTCGCTTTTTCCCGGTACATCGGATCGTTGTGCAGCAATTCCCCGTACTCTTTGAGGGCAGCTCCGCAACCGGCCGCATTGACCAGAATGGCGTCCACCTCAGCCGCCAAAAAGGCGTCGATATTTTGCCGCGCCAATGTTTTCCCCGTTTCCCGGTCCCCTGCGTGGATGTGAAGGGCACCGCAACATCGCTGCCCGCGCGGCAGCAGGACTTCGTAGCCGTTCCGAGTCAGGACATGCACGGTCGCTTCATGAACCTCCGCAAAAACGACATCCATCACGCAACCGGTGAGCAAGGCCACCCGCTTTCGAACAGTCCCCCGTGCGGGTATGACCTCGGGAAATCTTTGCGTTACCGGCGGATGAATCGGCGGCAAAACGGTTTCCATCTCCTGCAGATGCGACGGCAGGACTTTGAGCACGCCCGTTTGGCGGAGCGCCTTGCCCAGGCCGCTTTTCTGATACCAACGAGTCATGCGGCCCAACAGGAGCAAACGCCGGGGATGGGGGAAGATCCCCCGGAGGAAGAAGGCCTGGACGGCTGCCTTCCATCCGGTCAGCGGAATCGCCTGTCGGATCTGCCCCCGCGCTTCCTCAATTAATTGTCCGACCTGCACATTGGATGGACAGGCCGTTTCACAAGCCCGGCAATCCAAGCAGGTAAAAATCGGGTCGCTGAAATGTTCGTTAATTTCCATACGGCCTTCCGCCACCGCTTTGATCAAATAGACCCGTCCGCGCGGGGACTGGTGCTCAAGTCCCGTTTCGACGTACGTGGGGCATGCTTCGAGACACATGCCACAGTGGACACAGGCCGAATACAGGTCTTCCCTCGGCGGATCATCCCAGCGGAAATGGACTCTTGCGTCTGACGCCGCTTCTTCCCTCAAGTTCATCTCACAAACCTCCTACAAAACGGTTCGGATTCAGAATCTGATGGGGGTCGAAGGCTCGCTTGATCCCTTCCATTAAGGGAAAAGAGGCTGGCTTCTCTCCCCAGACGTCAACACGCCGTCGGAACGAAAGAGGTGCATGCTGAACGACAGCATAACCTCCCCGCTGCTTCAGAAACGCACGCATCTCCTGAACGAACATGGCGATATCTCCTTCATCCCCCTTGAGGAAAACGCGAGTGATCCCGTGCCCACCCCCGCCGTGCGCTTCGACGGCGAGCGCGCGACCGTGATGCTGATCGCAAAATGATAGGATTGCGGGCACATCCCTATTCAGACTACCGATTTTCAGGGCCACATCCGCCCCTTGCGGGTCGTTTATCGCCGTTTGCGGGGGAATGGAGACAAATTCCCCCCACCAAACGGCCGCCTCTTCCTGCCGCAAAATCTGCCGTTCGGTCCCCGCAGGACGATGGGACAGGACCCACGCCTCCTGGTCGCGCACTGCAGGTTCCACATCTTCAAAAGCGACGACGAGCGTATACCCGTCCATTCCCGTCAGTTTTTGACTCAGGGCCGGGCTGAGCAATTCCAAGGAAACCGGTTCGAGCGGCGAGTCGAGCAACGTACGTACGTAGTCCTGCAAGACCTGTATGTCATTTCTGGAAAAGGAAAGAAGAATCAGGCTCTCATATTTGGGGAGCGGGCGTAACTTCAGCGTCATTTCCGTGATGATACCCAGCGTGCCCATGGAACCGATCAACAACTTGTTCATGTCGTACCCCGCCACATTCTTGACCACTTTTCCGCCGGTACGGATGATCTGTCCGTTCGGAAGGACGACGCGCATCCCGAGAACATGGTCCCTTGCAGAGCCGTAACGCAAGCGTTTGGGACCGCTTTCATTGGCAGCAATCACACCGCCGACCGTCGACCGATGCGGATGGGGTGGATCGAGGGGAATCATTTGTCCAAAGTGGGAGAGGAATTCGGATGCCTCCCTGACTTTCGTCCCTGCCCGCAGCGTGACCACCATATCCCCCGCAGAATGCTCCACGATTCCTTTCATGGCGGAAAGAGAGAGCTGCAGATCCACCTTATCTCGTACACCCCCATGCCTTTTTCGTCCCCCACCGACCGGGATCACGCAGAGCCCTTTTTCGTTGGCATACCTCAATATCTCGGCGATTTCCTCTTCCGATTCCGGATATACGGTACAGCGCCCCTCGTTCCCGAAGGGGTGAGTCACCTCCTCCTGCATCTGCTGTTCGGACAGGATTTCCTTCCAATCGCTCCGTAACATACCTGAGCCCCCTGCCAAGATCTCTAAACTTCTGCTGTCGATTCACCTATTATTCTAATAAATAATTAAATTGAAACAATTTCACCCTCTTTTGTCAAATCGAAAAAAGCCTGGTTTGCGCAAAAACAGGCGTAAAGATGAAATGATTTACACGCTCATTTTTTTCTTCTTGGCTAAATACGCCTGAAAGACTCTGCGCAAGTGGTCGATTTCGCGTGGGGTGACAAACGTGATCGCCACTCGTTCCTTGCCGGCGCGACCTGTGAGTCCGATCCGGCAATCCAACCAATGATTTTCATACGAATATACTTGTATAGTAGTATGATTTTTAAAAAAATTCATCCCCGCCTGTTGTCAAAGTTCTCCACGAGAATGAA
Organism: Collibacillus ludicampi; assembly: GCF_023705585.1. Taxonomy (NCBI): domain Bacteria; kingdom Bacillati; phylum Bacillota; class Bacilli; order Caryophanales; family Alicyclobacillaceae; genus Collibacillus; species Collibacillus ludicampi. The sequence continues at coordinate 3,316,190 of NZ_BOQE01000001.1, read as the reverse complement.
TGAGAAAAACCTCCTCCGTTCCTTACAGGATATCCTGGAGGATCATTGATCCTGTAGCGGAAGGAAGAGGTACTTTTATGAAAGAATGACATTCAACCGATTATCCCTGCGCCTTTTTCCTTCGATTCGCCCATACAGCCGAGAGTACGACCAATAGCAGTGACAGAAGCAGGATCCAGATCCCCGTTCCAGTCGATGCCGCGCCGCCAACTGTTGAAACCGCTTTCTTCGTCTCCGGAATCAGTGACGGGAAGACGTACGCCTCGAGCGTGGTGATGCCCCCGATGATGGCGGCGAAAAACAGGCTGTGTTTGACGGTGAAGCGAAACAACTCGCCTTCCTTGCCGATCAGACCGACAGCGGCGGCGGCCACGGCGATCGACTGCGGCGAGATCATCTTCCCGGTCACCCCGCCCGAAGAGTTGGCCGCCACCATCAGCACTTGCGGAAGGTGGAGGTTGGCAGCTGTCACGGCCTGCAGCTGCGCAAACAGGGCGTTGGCCGACGTGTCGCTCCCCGTGATAAAGCCCCCCAGCCAACCGAGAAACGGGGAAAGAAAGGTGAACGCGGAACCTGTGACAGTCAGGGCTTTCCCCATGGTCGTGCTCATCCCCGAATAATTGGCGAGAAAAGCAAATCCAAGCACTGCCATGATCGTCATCAAGGGTTTTGCCAGTTGGCGAATCGTGTCTGCGAAGATGCGCGCCCCATCCATAAGGGATACTCTCAGGATCATCATCGACAGCAGCGCGGAGAGAAGAATGGCCGTACCGGCGGCGGACAGCCAGTTGAACGTATAGATCACACTGATCGCTTTCCCGTTCGGCGCGAGGATCGCCCCATCCACGAGCGGAAAATGAAATTTGACGGTCACTCTCTCGAGCAGATTCTTGACCGCTTGAATGCCCCAGTCTCCCACGAAGAGGGTCAGAATCAAAAACGGAGACCAAGCTTTCAGCACGTCGCCCGCCGTGATCTGCCTGCGGACGGTTGTTGGTTCCACCTCATCATTGGGAAAACGCCACACATGTTTCGGTTTCCAGACTTTCAATACCAGCCCTGTGGCGATCATGGAAATGACGGAAGAGAGGATATCAGGAAGCATCGGACCCATGAAATTGGAGGTGAACCATTGGGTCAGCGCGAAGGATCCGCCACTGACCAGAAGTGCGGGCCACACTTCTTTGACCCCTTTCCAGCCGCACATGATCTTGACCAGCCAGAACGGGACAAGCAGACTGAGCAAGGGAAGCTGGCGACCAACCATGGCACTGATCCCGTTAGCGTCCAGTCCCGTTACCGCCCCCGCGGTGATGATTGGGATACCAATCGCCCCGAATGCGACAGGCGCCGTGTTGGCGATCAGGCAAAGGCTCGCCGCGTAAAGCGGATGGAAACCCACCCCCGTCAGCATTCCCGCCGCGATGGCGACGGGCGCTCCAAACCCGGCCGCCCCTTCCAGAAACGCTCCGAACGAAAAACCAATGAGAACGGCCTGTAATCTCCGGTCGTCTGTGATCCGGGCGATCGACTCTTTGATCACAGCAAATTGACCGGTTTTCACCGTCACGTTGTACAGGAAAACGGCGGTTACCACGATCCATCCGATAGGAAATAAACCGTATAATGCCCCATAAACAGTGCTGCCAAGCGCCAGGGACACCGGCATCCGATATTCGACAACAGCCACGAGGATCGCCAGAATGGCTGTCAGGACACCAGCCACATGCCCCTTCATACGTCGCACGGCCAACGCATAGAAAAGAAAATAAATGGGAATCGCGGCCACGAGCGCGGAGATGCCGATGTGATGCAGCGGATCAAAATTTTGCGTCCACATGATCTGCCCTCCCCCGCAGATGAGATCTGATTTGCTTACCAACTAATACTCACGGGCGTAAAAATTTATGATCAGAAAAAACCCTTCCTTTCTACCCGTGGCAGGCGTCCCCCACGGGTAGAAAGGAAGGGTTCACTAGTATAATCTGAAAGTCTCTTCCTAAAGCCACCATTATTCCAAACTCTCTTTTATGAAAGTTCGAGAGTTTATTTTGACACTGTATTCGACGAATGAATGGAATTTGCAGGTTTCCATTCTTGTATGTGACGGACGATCTGTGTCACTGCTTTGCGTGGCAGGAATCTTACGCAAAATGACAGGAGACGGTTTTTGAATCCGGGAATGACGAGTGTTTTTCCTTGAAGAAATCCTTTGTAGCCAATTCGTGCCACGTCTCTTGCACACATTACGCCAGTTTGAAACAACTTCGATTGTTCCAAATGGGCCCTTTCGCTGAACCCGGTTTCAGTCGGTCCTGGACATAAAGCCGTTACCTTGACCCCGGTACCTTTCAGTTCATTGGCCAAAGCTTCTGTGAATGACAAGACATAGGCTTTTGTCGCGTAATAGACGGCCATGAGAGGTCCCGGTTGAAATGCCGCTGTCGAAGCCACGTTAAGAATGCCTCCACGCCGATTGCGAATCATCTCAGGCAAAAATAGTTTGGTCAACGCTGTCAGCGTTTTTATATTCAGGTCGATCATATTTAGCTCGTCATGGAGTTCCGTTTTTATAAACTCGCCATATAATCCAAAGCCAGCATTATTCACCAAATAATCGACTTGGATCCCTTCTTTTCTTACTTCTTCATAGATTTCGTACGCTTTGGATGGATCCTCCAAATCTTTCAAGATGACCTTCACTTCAATCTTGTATTTAGCGGAAAAATCCTCCGCGAGTTTTTGCAGTTTATCTTTACTGCGTGCAATCAGGACCAGATGATATCCATCTTTTGCATAAAGTTCGGCCAATTCCTTTCCGATTCCGTATGAAGCCCCTGTAATCAGCACTGTTTCTTTCATTCGATGATTCCTCCAATTTCTCTCAATCGTCCTTTCATTTTTGCGTGAAAGAAACGTCTATTCGTTTAAACTATTAAACATATATAGACTAAAATACCAATCTTAAAAGCAAGTTTCTTCAACCGCTTGGATAAGTTTTTTTAACAACTTTATTGATTCCTCGACTTCAAGGGAGTAGAAATTTTCCGTTCCCTTTCGGTTCACTAAGACCAACCCTGTTTCCCGCAAAATCTTGAGATGATGGGAAATCGCCGGTCTTGACAAGGGAATCTGCTCAGCGATCTGATTAACATTTAAAGACTCATGTTCCGCAAGGAGAAGGATAATGCTTTGACGAATGCGGTCACCTAATGCTTGAAAAAGCGGAGTACATTGACGAAAAAGTTCTAAGGCTTCCTCAGTTGAGGGAGTTAATCGTTTCATATCCACACTCCATTCATCGTTTCCCGTCAAACTTAGAGCGGCAATTTGATCCGACTCGTAAACATGAATGCCTCGGATCTCCCGTTGAGCAAAGGAACTCCTCCCTGTCTATAACCAACAAGGAGGACCTGTTTATTCGTTTAATTGTTTAAACCAATAACTCTATAATAATCTGTATTTTCTCTTATGTATACGAATCAGATCAGGATTCCACTTTTCTTCGCTTCATAAGTTAATTCATCCCGAAACTTTGGATGCGCAATCCGGATTAACGCTTTGGCCCGTTCCGAAAGACTTTTACCACGGAGTTCGGCGACTCCATACTCTGTAACGATGTGGTCCACATCGTTTTTGGATGTCGTCACGATGGAGCCTGTCGTCAACAATACTTTGATGCAGGTAATCGACTCCTGCTTAACCGTAGAACGTAAGCACAAAAAGCTCCTTCCGTTTTTCGCAAATCGAGTCCCCGTGACGAAGTCTACTTGCCCACCGGAAGAACTGTAGTATCGGCCTGCAATGGTTTCTGAAGCACATTGACCGAACAGATCCACTTCCGTTGTGGCGTTAATCGATACCATATTATCTTCGAAGGCAATGTAGCGTGGATCATTGGTCTGATCGACCGGTAACAAGCAAATCACATCGTTTTCATGCATAAATTCATACAAATGCTTTGAACCCAACGCGAACGTCGCGACCATCTTTCCAGGATGGGTTCGTTTTTGACTCCCCGTAAAGACGCCTTTTTCAAATAAATGAACCATGCCATCCGTCAAAAGTTCGGTATGCACCCCTAAATCCCGATGCTGCGTTAATGACTCAATGACTGCATCCGGAATGCCGCCGATCCCCGCCTGTATCGTATCTCCGTCACAAATTCGTTCGGCCACGAACTCTCCGATTCTACGCTCCACATCGGTGATAGTCGTGGAATGAACCTCATGCAACGGACGATCTACTTCAATAAATCCTTCGATTTGACTGATGTGCACTTGATTTTGTCCGAATGATCTAGGCATCTGCTGATTAACTTCCAGATAGATGGGCGCTTCTCCGATGAAAGTCGCTACATAGTCCGCATTGGTACCAAGAGAAAAGTAACCTTCTTCATCCATTGGTGAGCTCTGGGCAAGAACAATGGGATTTCGGGCCGTTTGTCGCAGAATTTGAGGCATCTGATGAAAATGGTTGGGTATCAAGTCGCATGTTCCGTTTAAAAATGACTTCCGTGAAGCGTGACTCAGAAAGTAACTGATGTATTGGATATGGCCTTTGTATTCGCCTTGTATATAGGCACGGTCTTTCAAATCATGCATTTGATGGATTCGCACGTTTTTCCATCGGGTCCCTTGTTCATCGATCGCTTGAAGCAATGAATCCGGTTCCCCATTGGCCAAGGGGATAATCAGATCCGCCCCGTCAGGAATTGCATCCAAGATTTGTGATATGTGCTTACGTTTAGCTTGGTAAGCTGCTTTCAAGAAAGATCCCCTCTCCGTTTGCATGATCTCAGTATCTATCATACTAATAAAGGAGAAAAATTCCTATCTATATTGCTCGGAATGATTTTGACAGTCGTTTGACATTTTTGTTTCACATCTGCAAATTTCATATTGAATCGTAAAAAGCTGAGATGCTGAAAAGTTTATCTTGTGCGTACTCTATTATTAACATCTTCTCTCCGGAGAAAACATCCTCGCAGTGGAGGTAAACGAATACAAATTCAGATCTTACAGGCTAGGGGTGTTGGTCGTGCCCTCTTCACCCATGCACTCCAGCGTGCCTCTCATTTGGACGCGAAGTACATGGAGTGGGCAGCCGAACGTCATGCAGTAGGTTTCTACGAACATATGGGGGGAAAACATATCCTTGACTATCCGACGAGACTTGAAGGCCCAATCCGATTTTCAGAATCGGAGTAAACAGTGAGAACCCCCCGACTTCTTGACTAAATACAAATTAAATGATACAGCATATGCCGCTTCTACTCATACAGTTTTTGTTGTGAATAGGGGGTTTTTTCTATCATTCTTTCGAATGTGCATCCAATCTAATATTTTCTTCTATTAATTTTGCTATTTCTAAGGAATTGTATTTATTACTGGATAGTAAACCATTAACCAAGTTTTGTTGTCTCTGTATTGAATGATTTTGACTTAACTTCCATTTCCCCTCAACCTTATTAATTTTTATCTCAAAAGTAACCAAACCATTCATCAATTCATTTATAAACTTATCTTCAAAATTTACTAACCAAGGGTTAGGCAACGATGATTCATAAAAGTTAACAGTATCTTCTATAATTTTTTTTGCTTCTTCTTTATCATCAATTACCTTAAATTCTCCGTACACATGAACAGCTACATAATTCCAAGTAGGTACGGTATTGAATTCCCCATACCATGACGGAGAAATATAGGCATGAGGACCAGAAAAAACAACAAGGACTTCTTTATCCCCTAAATCCTTCCAATGAGGGTTTGCTTTCGCCATATGACTCATTAGAACACCGTTATCGTATTTACTCTCATCAATTAAAAAAGGCAAATGTGTTGCAAAAGGACCATTCTCATTTTGAGTAAATAAAATCCCAAAACTATTATCTTTAATAAAATTTACTAATTTCCTTTTTTCATTGACCTCAAAAGCCTTAGGTATATACATTGTCATTTCCCCTTATATGATTCGGATAACCCAAAAGCATTCCCTCTTTAGCAAGAAAAGGAATGCTTTTGGATTTGCTTTTGGTTTACCGAGGGATGCATTTATTTATTCTTTCCTTATATTACTTATTACGTCTGCCATCTACATTAAGGATTTCTCCGATCACCATTTTTGCCGGATCGGAAGCCAAGTCAAGCGCTTATATTTAGAGTCTAGCTCCCTAATTTTACAGACCCGTAAAATAATAAAAACCCGATTGAATGGCGCATAAAGCACTCCTCAGTGCCCCCATGATATGCAAATACTGCAAAAATAGGATGTAATCCATATCCCGCCGTAGATATAATTACGAGTAAGTTTCTCCTTAAACATAAAATCTCCTTTTTTTTGTACGAGTTTTCTCTCCACCGATCATGCAGGATCTGATTCAATCAATAATTCCGGAAATGATTGTTAAAAAACCGGACTCACACTGGTGTGCAAGTACGGTTTAATACTCCGCTCGTTCTCAGTTCCTTACCCCACACCAATCCAAAATAAACGCTGCATAGGTTTTGGATACCGATTTGACACTCGGAAGATCCACCCATTCGTCCGCACCGTGCATATTGCCACCAACAGGGCCATAACAGGTCGCAGGAATACCGTAATACAAATTGTAGAAGCGAATGTCCGTTGTGCATGTCGATACAAAATACTGCAGCTCTTCGCCTGTAGTCTTCTTATGGGCATTCTTCAAAGTATAAAATATTTCCATGTCTTCGTCAAGCAAAACACCTTCCGCATGGAACCCGAAGAAAGTAATTTCCGGTTCCACCTCTTGCAGCCACTCATCTTCTTTTGCCGCCGCAAGTAACCACGCTTTCACTTCGTCTTTAGAACGGTTGCCAACGTAGGTTTCGTGCTTGCTTAAAACGCCTATTTATTTCATCCCAATTCACGATATTCCACCAAGCATCAATGTAGGAACGTCGGTTATTTTGATATTTTAAATAATAGGCATGTTCCCAAACATCAAGAACCATCAACGGAACAATATCATGTTGGGAGAGGTTTTGATGTTTTTCCACTTGTAAAATTTCAACTCGATGTGAACGAGGAGACCAAATAAGCATGGCCCATCCGGAACCTTCTACCTTCTCTGCTGCCGCTGAAAAATGTAGCTTAAATTTTTGAAAACCGCCAAATGTGCGATTGATTTCGTGAGCGATTTCTCCTGTTGCTTCTCCGCCTCCTCTAGGATTCATAGTATTCCAAAATATAGTATGCAAATAATGTCCAGCTCCATTGAATGCCGCTTCTCTTTCCCAATGCTTAATTAAAGAAAAATCGCCGCTTTCCCTAGCTTTCAGCATTTCATTCTCTGCTTTATTTAATCCTTCTACATAGGATTTATGATGACTATCATGATGTATACGCATGGTTTTTTCATCAATATAGGGTTCCAATGCATCATAAGGATAGGGAAGTGGTGGAAGGATATGTCCACCAATCGGGATGGATTGATAATAGGTTCTTTCAATAGAAAACGGATGATCATCTTCATGTCTACTGACAAGTTGGACGAGAGGTAGATGACCATTTTCAATCTGCGAAGGAACATCAGAGTTGAGTATATTTGAATATTCAAACTTATGTTTTCTCATTTCTTCATTTGATAGTTGAGGAATCAGTGCATCTAATTTATTAAGTAGATCTTGTGAGCGAGTGTACATCATGTTCGCGTATTTTAAAAAGCTACGTACCTCTTCTCGAGTTCGATTGACACTGGGAATTCGATCTATAACGGTGTCTAACCGGTCGAGAACTTCCTTGTAGTACCACTCTCTGAGTTGTTGTGCCTGCTGGAAATCAAAGTATGAAGAATCCACCTGGTGTTGATACACAATGGCTCCTCCTCTTATGAGCATCTGACCACAAGATATTCCCGAAGTAAGTAAACGTTCAAAAAACAGGCGTTTATCACAATAGGAAAGGATTATGGCCTATGATTTGCGGTGGTTCGAGCCCCTTGTAATCATTCGTTGGCCTACGCGGCTGATCGGTTCCTATCCCACCGAATCAAAAAACAAAAAAGCCTTGATTCCTGATCTGACTAGGATTCATGGCTTTTTTGTGTATGGAAGGAATGGAATAGGAAGTGAACGCTTAGAAGCGAAAATAGAAGGTCTTTTTTCTAATGAATTGTGAAAAAACCCTTAAGGAGTTACTTACTTATTAACCCTCTATTAGCAAAGACTCCGGATCTTCAACCAGGTGTTTGACTCTTACTAGGAAGCTAACCGCTTCACTTCCGTCCACGATCCGATGATCATATGTCAAAGCAATATACATCATCGGCCGGATCTCCACGTGACCATTAATCGAGACAGGACGTTGCTGTATCGTATGCATACCCAAAATCCCGACTTGCGGCGCATTGAGTATAGGGGTGGAAAAAAGGGACCCGAACACTCCGCCATTTGTAATTGTAAATGTTCCACCCTGCAAATCCTGGATACTCAGTGTATTGTTCCGTGCTTTTTGTGCTAATTCGGCAATTTGTTTTCGATTTCGGCAAAGCTCAAACGATCCGCGTCCCGTACAACTGGGACTACGAGACCTGCATCAGTAGCAACTGCAATTCCGATATCGTAGTGGTATTTGATTATTATGTCCTCCCCCTGAATTTCCGCGTTTAGGTAGGGAAATTCTTTCAAGGCGCCTACGACAGCTTTTGTAAAAAAGGACATAAATCCGAGGCCTACACCGTGGCACTCTTTAAACTTTTCTTTCCGGCGTGTCCGTATATCCAGTACTGCCGTCATATCCACTTCATTGAACGTTGTTAACATCGCCGCCGTATGTTGAGCTTCGACAAGCCGGCGCGCGATCGTCAAACGACGCCGCGTCATGCGGATCCTTTCTTCTTTTAAAGCAGCAACCGTTTCCTGTGTCGGATTACCAGACGGAACGACCGCCCCGGGCCGAATGGAAGGCATACGGTCAGAGGGCATCACATTCCTTTCGTTTTGTAAGGCATTCTTGGTTCCTTTGGCAAACTCCAGAACATCCGCTTCCGTAATTCGTCCCAAACTTCTTTGTACTTGATGTAAATCAACGCCCAGTTTCATAGCCAATCGACGAACAGCTGGGGTTGCAAGAGGAGGAAAATTATCATCCTTGAGAAGTAAAGGTTTTATCGGCTCTTTTTCAATGGTTTGTTCCCTGCCGCCCACTTTGTCTGGCTTATGGACTGTATATTCCTCCGAAGTCGCAGGCGGTTTATCGGCTGTTGAGGTCACTTCGCCGATAATCCCAATCACCTCCCCCACCGCCACTGTCTCTCCCGCCCGTTTTAAAATCTCCTGTAATACACCGCTTTCAGGTGCGATCACATCAACGTTAACCTTATCGGTCTCAAGTGCTGCAATCGGTTCTCCCTCGGTGATCGATTCCCCCTCATTTTTCAGCCATTTCTGTATGGTTGCTTCAAGAATTGATTCTCCCAGTTCAGGTACCTTGATCTCACTCATGATCGGGTCCTCCTTACTTTCACACTCAACCTGGTCTAATCAAAATTCAGAGTTTTGTCGATAATCTGTTTCTGGTTGCCCTCATGAACATCCGCCATGCCTTCTGCCGGACTCGAACGTTCAGGCCAACCGATATACCTTAGCGGTGTATGTATCAATGCTTGTAATCGCGGCTGCATGTACATCCATGCTCCCATATTTTTAGGTTCTTCTTGCACCCATACAACTTCACGTAATCGCGGGTATCGTTTTAACACCTGTAACAAATCATCCTGCGGGAACGGATACAACTGTTCGACTCGGACAATCGCCAACCGATTTGTTGCAAATGCTCCTGTTTCTAGTGCCGCACTTAGGTCAATCGCAACTTTACCTGTACACAGGATCAACCGCTCGACTTCTTTTCCGTTATTGGCGGTATAAGGGTCGTCCAGAACCCGCAAAAAACGCCTCTGTTCAAGTTCAGCCGGATGTGAAGCGGCTCGCGGATTCCTAAGCAAGCTTTTTGGAGTCATTAAGATTAAAGGCTTGGGTGTTTGTGCGCAAACGTGCGGCTTGAAGCCGCAGTAAATGAAAATACTGGGCTGCACTCGTCACGTTGGCAACTGACAATGTATCCTAATATCCTCTTGATCGGTCCGCCTGTATCCGGGAAAACGATGCTGGCCCGCCGACTCCCCACAATCCTTCCCCCACTTCCTTTTCAAGAAGCGTTAGAAGTAACCAAAATCTACTCGGCAGCAGGATTGTTGAAAGAAAAATCAGCGCTCATTACAAACAGGCCTTTTCGCGCACCCCATCATACGATCTCCGGTTCTGGATTGATCGGCGGCGGGTCGATCCCAAAAACAGGAGAAGTTTCACTTGCACACGGAGGCGTCCTCTTTCATGATGAACTGCCCGAGTTCAGCAAATCAGCGATAGAGATGTTACGCTTTCAACTGATCACCGCAACGAATCTATGTCGATTTATTGCGCTTTTTGTCGAAAAGTAATAAAATACAAGCGTAGGACACCCATCCCCCCCTATTGCTTTGAGCATATCCCTATCTTTTTCGCGGTCATCTTACCGCTTTTTTTATTCGATTTTATAATACGAACAAAAAAACCGCTAAAAAGCGGTTTAAAACGAACTATCCAATGGATTGTATCTGTTCTTTGATCTTCTCTGCTAAGGGGGTTGCTTCTAATTCCCCTTTTATTTTTCGATATTCTTCAAGAAATGAAGAGACATCGGGCTTTACACCTCTTTGTTTACATTCACGGGCCATAATACGAAGATAGTAAAGAAACATCACTTCCGAGAATGTCGTCTCAGTTTTCGGAGAACGGCAGAGATGTTCACCTGTTTTTATGATCCCTTTTTTAATTTGATCAACCTTTCGACGAACACTGGAAAATGGAAGCCCTAGAGATATTGAAAGTTGCCGGACCGACATGCGATGAAGATTTTCCTTTATGAAGGCAACTTCCGAATGCGTCCAACAATGGTGTACCATCGAACGATTCTTGTATCTCTTTTCCCCCATTGTCTTAAATTTTCCTCTCTCTAATTTTGATCTATACGAATTGATTTCAAAAAAAGAATTCCACCTTGCTTTGAGCAACTTGAACTAGGTGGAATTCTTTATTCCACCTCTTCGGTAACTGGCTGGCATAGTCATTGACCGTAGCCCCTCTAGCTTTGCGTCCTTGGCTTTCGCCAAGTTTGCCATTATCGGAGGATTAACTTTGATCAGGATATTAAGTTAGTTCTTGAATTGCGGATCGTGACCTGTTCTGCCACTTGTTTTTTATGCTTATTGTCTCAATGAAAGATCTAGGAAACATTCCTCCCACTGCCCTAGCAATAGGAGGACACCTATATGTTTTTATCAAGCATATGTCTAACACTATACAAACGCTTATTGAATCCTTACATTGTTATACCGTCAAATCTTAAATTCGCCAACCAATTCTTTTAACCGGTTGGCCTGATCACTTAACGTGTCTGTCGCCTGAGCGATTTCCTCTATAGCCGCCAATTGTTCTTGTGCGGTACCAGCTATGGAGCGGGTATTTTCTAACGATGTTTCTGTAATCTGTGCCGTCTCTTCTGCCGATGCGGACAATTGTTCCGATGTGGCGGAAATCTCCTGAATGACGGCCGAGACATTCTGGATTTGTTGTGAGACATTGTCAATCAAGTGGGAGATCCGTTCAAATGAATCCCCGGCCGTACGTACCTGGTTGCTCCCGGAAACCACCACCTGAGTAACCTGACTCATGGCTTCTACCGATTTCAGAGAGTGCGCCTGAATCTCGTGGAGCAGATTGGTAATCTCACTGGCCGATTGGGAGGATTTTTCGGCGAGTTTGCGGACTTCGTCGGCAACCACTGCAAATCCCCGTCCATATTCACCCGCCCGGGCCGCTTCAATGGCCGCATTCAATGCCAACAGGTTGATCTGATCAGCAATGCTAGTGATAAACTCGACCACATGGCCAATTTCATTGGCTCGTCCATGCATTTGGCGCACCAGTTCGGTAGAGTTTTCCACTGAAGATGTTATTAGCTCCATTTGGGAGACCGCTTTTTGAATCGATTGATTTCCGCGACCTGCTTCCTCAGCGGCTTCAATAGATTTTTCCGACACTTCGACAGTGGATTCGTTAATATGTTGGATACCCTTTGCCATATCCTCCATGGCTTTTGAGTTTTCTTTGGCCCCTTGTGCTATCGTTTCACTGCCGGAAGAGACCTCCTGAAGCGATGCGGTCATTTGGTTGATCATGTCTGTAAACATACGGGTATTATCAGACAAATCCTTGGAGGATGCAGCCACATGTTCCGACGTGGCTGCAACTTGTTCTAGCAAACGCTTCAAGTGAAGTTTCATTTGATTAAAGCTTTCGGCCAATTGCCCCATTTCATCATGACTGGTGATGCTCACTTCGCCGCGAAGATCGCCTTTCGCTAGTGTTTGGGTATGGGAAACGAGAAGTCGCAAAGGTTTGGTAAATTGTTTGGATAAGAAATAACCAGCGATGCTTCCTAGCAGAATCATGATTCCTGTAACTATAATACTGATCTGGATGATTTCGCTTCTCAATTGATCCACGAATCTGGCATCCATATCAATCCCTAGTATCATATGGGTTCCAGCGATAGGTACAAACACAGACTTATGAACTCCAAAGTCGTCTTTGTAAATACTGCTAATCTGCATAGAGCCTTGTAAAGCTTTGTTCATTTCATCGGTAAAGGGATACTCCGCATTGCGCTGGTCAGCCGCTTCACTCAAAGCAACGATATACGTTTTCTCTTTCTTTCCCAGTACATAGACGTTTTCCACACCCAACTGCTTTTTCTCTTCATTTAAAAAGGACAGCAACTTGTTGTATGCTTCATTGGATCCTTGATCCGATTGAATGACAAGATTCTTATCCAATTTCTCCTGAACCCAACTAATATTCGTTTTTAACGTTCGGTCAAACTCTGGTAGCACATGATTATCGACAATATAATTTGCCGATTTATAGGCGATCGTACTAAAGCAAAGAGAAATAACGATCACCAATAGGGTGAAAGATAGGATCAATTTTTTTGAAATCGAATTTCTGATAGAAAGTTGATTGTGAAGGAATTCTTTCCAATTAGACATGGCTTTCCACCTTCATGCGCTCGTTGATATATTGCTCTACCTGTTCTTTTAGAAATGCAAGGATTGGATCCACACTCTCCACAGTTGTATATGGGGAAATCGAGAAAAATTTTACGACAGCAATGGGATACCGCTCGCTCGAGTCAATGATATCCACGAGACACTGTTTTGTGGTATCGCCGAAAAAGACCTGGTCACGATGTTCTCCTAAGCGCTCAAATAGGCGTTTATTCCAGGCATTGTTTCTTTCAATTTGCGCACGGCTTGCCTTGCCCGATATCTCTTCTGCCCATTCCACAGTTCCCGGATAGAAGCGAAACGTGGTGATCGGTCCAATATTGGCTTCATTGGTAATGGCTACATTCGGAATCGCTGCTAACAATTTTTTTCGAAAGGCAAGATTTACACGTACGTAATTGGCCAGTATCTGTTGATAACCTTCGATACCGAAAGCCAACAAGGCTGCGTAGATCGCTAGGGAACTGGACATGCGGGAACATTCCAGGGTGTAACCGGTATGGTAACTTCCGTAGCCACGATTGCCTACATACGGCGTTTCAAACTCATTCAAATCGAGAAGTCCCAGATCCTTCCCGTTTTTGACAAGAAACAGGCTGGACAGGTAAGGCGTTTGTCCAAACTTTTGAAAATCGAAACAAAGACTATCCGCCAAATGTAAATGTTGCATTCGCTCACGGATGTGCAGTAATCCATCATTTACTTCTTCTTCCAGTTTCAGAGGATTGGCAGTAAAGTCGTAATGGTTAAAAAAGCTATAAAATCCGCCCAATGCGGAATCTGCATGAATATGTACAGGCTTTAATCCATACTTCATCGTGAGCTCATCACATACGTCTTTGATTGCTTGTATGTCATCAATACCAAAGGAGTCAGTGGTTCCAGTGGTGGCTACCACATACACAGGAATGCCGCCTTTTTGAATGACAGCCTCCATTTTTGCTTGCAAATCGGCTACATCCATGGAGTGGTCTTTTTGTGTTCGAACCAAAACGAGATGATCTGAACCAATTCCTGTAGCTTCCACCGATTTTAATAAGCTGTAATGCGCGTTTTCTGAAGCGAAACAATAGAGATTGTTGGGAATCCCCTTTTCCTTAGCATGAGGAAACTGTTTGGCAATGGCCAAACGCAGGCCTGAAAAAACGGCCCCCTGACCGCCCCATGTGGTATATCCCCAACTTTGTTTTTCGTCATAACCCACGAGTTTAGACATCATAGCAATGACCCTTACTTCTGCTTCTGCACCTGCAGGACCATACACATCCCAGAGATTATTGCCGTTCAACAGCGTTGTCAGTAAAGCACCAAGAATTCCGGGGATACTTGCCATAGGCAACACGTTGGTGACAAAATTCCTCGTATGATATGGATGCCCGGGAACTAATTGAAGCAGTTCCTCCAGCATTTGCTGCATGCCAATTCCTTGTTCGGGGACCTTAGAGGTACGGATCAGTTGCTTATAGAAATCATCGCTTCTCTCTCTCATCGGCCCCAGGGTTGCCCTTTGGGGATCTTTCAGGCTGTCGATCGTCTGAATCATTTTTTCTACAAAACCTAACAATTGTTTCCGTCGCTCTTCGTTCCCGTCTTCACTGGGAAACAAGGATTGTACCTCTTGAAAATTCATTTTACCACCCTACCCTTCTTACTTTCGTTAAATATAAAGAAATCCACCTTAAATAAGGTGGATTTCTTTATTCCACCTCTTCGGTAACTGGCTGGCATAGTCATTTGACCGTAGCCCCTATAGCTTTGCGTCCCTGGCTTTCGCCAAGTTTGCCATTATCGGAGGTTTAATTTTAGAAATATCTTCCCCCTTATTTTTCTACAAAATATGACAAAATGCAAGTCTTGATTATTTTATGCTTCCTAGCTGGATCGTGAAAAGCAGGATGTGTAGCTGTTGCATGCTTTCATACAGCCCTACCCTACTGATGAGATGAGGGTGTATCCGGTATCGCCATTCGTAGGGAATGTGAAGTATGATTTTGCTTCCATAGAGACTACTTTTGATGACAATAGGAAATAAAATTGTAGCCTAGATATTAAACTTCTAAACGGAATAATAAAGTGTTAGAATGGGAAAGCTTTTCTGCAAACGAGAAGTAATACGCTACAATACGTATTCGTGTCTAGGACCACTGACTGGAATTTAAGTTAATGCTTTGCATAATATTCCGCTAACGCAAAAAAGGATTTTTTGGGCTCCCACGGCATATCTTTATAGGTCATTCCATTTTGATCAGTATAGGTTTTAACCACACTATAACTGGCCATGTCTAAATCATATAAAGCATTTTCGTTAAATGGATAGCTAGGCATTACAAACGTGAAAACAAATGCCCCAT
The DNA here is from genome assembly GCF_023705585.1 of Collibacillus ludicampi. Taxonomy (NCBI): domain Bacteria; kingdom Bacillati; phylum Bacillota; class Bacilli; order Caryophanales; family Alicyclobacillaceae; genus Collibacillus; species Collibacillus ludicampi. Next base: position 3,300,710 of record NZ_BOQE01000001.1, on the reverse strand, counting down.
TCACTTTTTCTGCATGAAAAATATCCAGTAGCTCAATAAGGTAATTGGCCTGTATATTTTCATCCCGTATAAAATCACCTTTAAGCTGTTTCGGCGTTTTGCTGTGGTCAACGATTGCCCAACCATACCCGCCCTTGCTTTCAGCACCTTTATATGTGCAGCATCCGAACTCTAATACGACCACTGGTTTTCCGTGTTTAAAGTAAGCTCTTAACTTTTCCCGGTAAGATTTATAATTAAGCGCATCGCGATAATAATCAATCCCGACGATATCAAATACATCCCAATCGACATTTTCCCAAGGTCCGGATGCGTAGGTAAGCTGGCCATGAAAATGTTCTTTTATCGTAATAACGGCTTTTGACAAAAAGGCGTTTAACCGTTTATGGAAAGAGCCTTTTAGAATTGTGCTTTTCAGCAAACGCCAGGGTTTCATAAAAGTTTTGCATTCGGTCAAATGCTGTATCTCCTTCAACAAGCCCCTTCATAAAGAACGTAAGCTCGCATCCAGCGACAAATATAATATGGGGTGATTGCATCCGCAGTTTTTCTGCCGCCTTAGCACATTCGGCAAAGTAAATAAGCGTTTCTTGTTCATCTGCATCAATTAAGGCTGGAGAAAACCATACTTCTAACCCTTGTTGAATGGCAAATTCGGCTGCCAAAGTGAGTCTTGAAATATCCTATCCTGAAATCCTTACGGCATTGCAATGCAAATCATTTTTGATGATTTCCATTTCTCGTTGCACAATATGAGGATCGAATCGATCACGAGACGACGATTCTTTGCCCCGAGTAAATGTCCCTACGTCGTAATTGATCCCTTTTCGAAAATTTATTTGATTGTCAATCATAGTCAATATCCCCTTCTGATCGATACTCTTACTTGTTGGAAAGTTTTTCGGTGTAACGTTTCATAGCTACCTTTAAAGTAAGACCTATTAGTAAATATTTAATTACAAAAATGGTGATATATCCTTGAAATAATGTTATTATGATAAATAATTATTTACAGTAAGTCAAACATATCGTCACAGGAGAAAGTGAAATGGATACAAAAATCGATCAAATCGCTAGAAACTACATCCAGCTAATTCCGATGCTTTATAGAAAACTTGATAAACCAACCCAGAATACTGCTACAAGGAAAGTACCGTCAGAAATAACGCACTTGCAGTATCACATATTAGAAGAGTTGTTTCATCAAAAGGAAGGTTCTTCAATGACCCAGTTGGCCAAGAGTATTCATATTTCCAAACAACAATTAACGCCGTTAATCTCGAAACTGGAGAAAAAAGGTTACGTTGTAAAAAAGCGGGATGTCAACGATAGAAGATTCGTTCGATTACTATTAACCGAAAAAGGAAAAACAACAGTTAGCCATCGTTTGGAAGAATTTCATCAAGTTCTCTGCGACCAAATGAGTCGCCTTAACGAGGAAGATAGAATAGATCTCGATTTTGCAATTTCCAAAATAACTCGAATTCTAAAAAGGATGGAATAAAGGGAAAAAATACGGTTGTAGTAAAATAAGAGTCTGCTTTTTTCAGAAAACCAACATAAAATAAATTATATTATTTATATTCTGATTATTTATTGACAAATGAAAAATAATTATGATATTTATAAGCATAACAACAAATTAAAAGGAGGGAAAAACATGGAATTTTTGTCTGTTCGGAAAGACGAGGATATTGCCTATGTAACATTACAAAATCCAAGAGAGTTTAACGCTTTATCATTAAAATTGCTCCAAGAATTAGATTCTCTTCTTCAAGAGGTTGCTGAGAAAAGAGAAGTGAAGGTCGTTGTTATTGAAGGATCTACCAAGGCATTTTGTGCTGGTCATAGTTTACGTGAAATAGAAAATATGAATGTACACGAGGTACTAAAACTCTTCCAGAATTGCCAACTCCTAATGAGAAGAATTAGAGAAATACCACAAATTGTTATTTCAAAGGTTGAAGGGGTAGCTGTTGCAGCCGGATGTCAATTGGTAGCTATTAGTGATATGGCTGTCGCAAGTGACGATGCTAAATTTGGTACGCCCGGTATTAACAGTGGTTTATTTTGTAGCACACCAGCAGTATTTTTAAGCCGGAATATAGGTAGAAAAAAAGCTGTCGAAATGTTGTTTACTGGGAATTTAATTACTGCCAGAGAAGCATTGGAAATTGGTTTGGTAAATAAGGTAGTTTCTTCAAGTATGTTAGACAAAGAAACTGAGAAATTAGCAAAAGATGTTGCTAAACAAAGTTTAAATATTATTGAGTTAGGTAAAAGAATGTTCTATCAACAACTTAATATGGAAGATTTCCAGGCCTTAAATTATGCAACAGAAGTAATTGCTTTGAACAGCAAACATCCTGATGCTGTAGAAGGAATTCGCGCATTCTTTGAAAAAAGAACCCCTATATGGAATGACAATTTAAAAACAATAATTTAATTTTTTAAGTATAAAAAGGTTCTTTTTCATTAAGATGCATAGAAATTATAACCTACAATAGGAATTCAGTTGTTGTTGGTGGCAGGTAAATTCGTTTTAATCCCCTATAAAGACATCAAGATAATCATGTCTGCTCTTCTGCCGATTTATAAGGCGGCTACAGAAGAGGCCGCCTTGGAAGAGCTGGATCAATTCGAACGGACGTGGGGTCAGAAATATCCCCTTCAACCACCGGAATCTTTGCTCATCAATTGATAAAAGAAGGAAAGCAAGTTTTGGCAATCGATATGGATTGCCAAGGAAACCTTACAGAATGAAGAAGTAATCGAGCATCCAACAAGATTGAAGATATGACTGTTCTTGATGCGATCAAAGAAGGAAATACAGAACACTTCCTTTACCGCATTCATTCTGTGTAATCACACCATAAGAATGCCATTAGACTTCGAAGCAATTCTAATAAGCTTTTGGTGGATGAATTTGCATCTTCGTCCTTCAACCGGGTAACAAAGCCTACCCCCCTACGGAAGTAAAAGAAACTTACAGATAAAATATTCTGAATTAATTAATGCAACACTAGTGATCCTCCTGTAATAATATACACGATTAATCCGACAGTTATTGTTGAAAGACTTGTAATTAGTATGCTAATTACCCAAGAGGGGCGAGAGTTAATTTTTCGCCGTAACTCCTTTATATCTTGCGTTTTTTCGTCAACTTGTTCTTCAAGATTATTTATTTTTTCTTCAAGCTCTTTTCTCGGCACATAGTCTATATGCATAGTACTCATTGTTTTGATTAGTGAATTCGAGTATGATTTAATTTCTTTTATGTCTTCTATTAAATTAGTGAGCTTTTCTTCCATCCTAGCTAAGCGTTCAACATCCTCAATCATAAAGGCACCCCCAGCACCTATACTAGTATGTTAATATAAGGAGATTTTGCTCAGTCTTCAGGATACCGTTCTCTATCTGGGTAAAATGATGCCAACATGAGCAAAACAATCAAGTACAGATATAGAGAATATTCTTCTATTTCTCTCTTTATATGGTATGTCAATGTACAAAATTAATTGTAAAGCTAATACACCGATTCGCTCATTTTCTTCCGAATTGTGTTTTCGCAGAACTCATCACTTGAAAGAAGAGATTGGCAGCTAAACTGTCAAGAGGAAGATAGCCTACTTCATACATAGGATTGGTTTCTGACCTTATTTTTTTCCAATTGCAGGCGTCTTTTTTTGTTGCCTAGCTTTCTCATGAAAATTCGGGTGGTTTGTCCATACAAAATTTAACCATTCACTCGTTAGGGTATGATAACCCTACATATGCATTATTTCGAGTGCTCTCGTCATAATAAAGATAAAATGATTACCCTTAAGTACTTGGATATTTTGTTTTCAACTCTTGACCGTTTTGTAGTAAAGCTTCGTTCACCATGATAGCCATTTATTTCAGTCAGGTGAGATTCTAGATGAGTCTTTGAATACCCTTTACATCTAAATTATATTAAGTCCTTTGGATTCTGCCGCGCGGCAGACACCCTGCCTTCTGGTACGACTACACCAGCCCTTGAGGCATTACTCCCAAGTATTGGATATAACCCCACTAGTCCGAGGCTCAGCGGACTTTAACCCACCTGATGATCGTGCTGCCACGCACGCACTTGACCTCTGTTGACTTCTGACGGTTCAGCCGTTCCTCCGCGGTACGGAGTTACCAATTGAATCGGCACTCCGGCAGATCTCCCCGGCTAAGGGCGTTGTATTTCCCTCCATCTACCTGCTTCATCTACTCTCGATCGCCTTCGATAGCAGAGACTTTGTCTTAGTTTGCAGACCGATATTGGTGACCAACCGAAAAATTCTTTTACTGAAACACGTGTTTAACAGGATTTCTGCCATTTGAGAGAGAATCTTTTCCATACCATCATGTAAGGAGGGGTTCCTTCATGTATGCATATGTGAATGGACTCGCCCTCATAGGGATTCAAGGATTTCTTGTTCGCGTGGAAGTTGATATTACGAACGGCCTCCCTTGCTTTGAACTCGTCGGTTTGCCTTCGTCTTCCGTACGGGAAGCAAAGGAAAGGGTTCGTTCCTTGATCAAGAATTCAGGATATGAATTCCCCATCCAGCGGATCACGTCCAATCTCGCACCTGCAGACCTGCGAAAAGACGGCCCTGGATTCGATCTTTGTTTGGCAGTGGGGATCTTGACTGCAAGCGGACAAATCCATCCCCGCAAACTTGAAAAAACGGCAATCATTGGCGAGCTTTCTCTCGACGGAACGGTGAGGCCTGTGCACGGGGTTTTGTCAATGGTCGCGGCCGCAAGAGAAAATGGACTGAAACGAGTCATTGTACCGATCATGAACGCGGAAGAGGCCGCTTTGGTTGAAGGAATCGAAGTGATTCCTGTGGTGAACCTCTGCGACACATGTCGCGCAATGGAGAATGAATCGCCGAATGTTTATCGTCCTTCTTCTATGACAGTGGCCCCTTCGCCACCTACCCATGAAGACATGTCAGATGTTCACGGGCAGTATCATGTGAAGCGTGCGCTCGAGATTGCTGCCGCCGGCGGACACAATATCCTCTTGATCGGTCCGCCTGGATCCGGGAAAACGATGCTGGCCCGCCGACTCCCCACAATCCTTCCCCCACTTCCTTTTCAAGAAGCGTTAGAAGTAACCAAAATCTACTCGGCAGCAGGATTGTTAAAAGAAAAATCAGCTCTCATTGCAAACAGGCCTTTTCGTGCACCCCATCATACAATCTCCGGTACTGGATTGATCGGCGGCGGTTCGATCCCCAAACCTGGAGAAGTTTCACTTGCACACGGAGGCGTCCTCTTTCTTGATGAACTGCCCGAGTTCAGCAAATCAGCGATAGAGATGTTACGACAACCGCTTGAAGATGGTGAGGTGACCATTTCGCGATCGCGCGCCACCGTTACTTTTCCTACGCGCTTTCAACTGATCACCGCAATGAATCCATGCCCATGAAGATAACACCTTTGAAATCAGCAGAAAGGAAGAATTCCCACCACTGGCAAACGAGAGCCCGGTCCATCCCTACTCATTTGGCCAGAAAATGCGGACGGCAAGAGAGGATAGAGGGATATCACAGAAAGAATTAGCAAGTCTTTTGGATGTGAGCGTTAGGAGCATCTACAATTGGGAAAGAGACCTGTTCCGGCCGTCAGAAGAGCATCAGGAAGCACTCTGTAGATACGTTCCTGACTTAAAGAATATCCTTCACTCCTAATGCACAAAAACACAACAACCACACCAAAAAGATAAACAGACATGCTTTATCAGCGCGAATATAGCCGCCAATATAGCATGTCTCTTACACATCAGATTTCTTCACCGATCAGTACTGTTAATCCTCTCGGTCACTAGTGGAAATGAACACTGGAGCGATTCGGTCCCAAATAAAACCACCTCAGCCCGAATGAGGTGGTTTTATGTTGATGTATATTGTCGATGCGACTTGTCTGCTTGTTCGTTTCTTTTTAATATTAACCAATAACACCTTCAAACTAAGGAGATGATTCTCGTGAAACGTACAACTCTCAGTGGCGGAAATTGCTGAATATCTCGGAATATGCGATGAAACCATCTACACAATGGTGCTCGAAAAGCAAACCCCGCACATTCGTGTGAAGTGTAGTACATATATAAATCTCTCAATTAGGACTTTTTAACGAATTTATTCCCAAATTCGTCCCCAACCGTCACCAAAGAGGCTGAGTTTGATTCAGACCCTTTTTGCATTGGGTAATCGAATAGGTTCTGCACCATGGAGTTCAAAAGGTTATATCATAATGTATTAAAAGAATGTCGCGGGCTTATGTGCATAATTCGGCAATAAATAAGGCTCATTACGGGCTTTCTATTTTTTGCTTTTTATTACTCAAAGCCTGTGCCATCTTCTCCATAAACGGCGTCCTCGTCTGTCTGCCGGCTCGTATCACGTTGATGGCGCAGCCCCTTCGAATGATCTCGGCCAGATCCTGTGTGATCTGCTCCCTACTGTGAAATGGCCAAACCACCCCAACCCGCCATTTCCTAGTGTCAACAAACATTTGCATCTAGGCCCCGGCCCTAAAAAGGGTATACGGGGCTTTTTCATGCGTGACCCGTTGAGCGACGATGACCCGTTGAGCGACGATGACCCGTTGAGCGACGATGACCCGTTGAGCGACGATGACCCGTTGAGCGACGATGACCCGTTGAGCGACGATGACCCGTTGAGCGGCGACGACCCGTTACTCCTTGATAATAGAAAATTCAAGAGACAACCAAATGGAAAGGTACAAATTATTTAGTTCATAAAACAATTTTTTCTGGATCGTTTTAAGAAAATAAAAAACCTTCCTGCACAGAAGGTCTTTTGAAAGGCAGCGGTGAACTCACCTGAAAACAGGTCATGAAGACTAATAAGACTAATAAACAAATGAATATCTAAAAAATAGTGAGGTTAGTATTGACTTATTTCTATTTTAACTGTGCAAATCAGTTTGCAAATCAAAGAGTAGTAAGGGAGTAAAAGAGCGTGAGAGCTCATAAAGAAAATGTTGATATTATAAAGAAATACGTGATTCAGAGAGAAAGTTTAAAACGCGTTAAAAATGGTAACGTCGATCTTGAAAACCAACGCCTGATATCCGAAACTCGGACTTACCCTAACGTTTTTCAAGGAGGTCGTAGGAGAAATCAAAAAGCCCTGAGCCCTTGTGGCTCAAGTCTTCTCACATTTGGCGGGAGCGTGTGGAATCGAACCCAATTGAGACACCCCAAATCTTGGGATATATTCGACGGGAGTGGGTCATTTCTTTTGCCTGGGTCAATTATAGGTCGGCGTTAAAATCCTGGATATAGCGGTCTAACATGTCTTATGACCCGTTACTCATAATCGGTCGGTACTTCTTTATTTGCTCTGTCTAAAATAACGGAACCCTTATGATTGTTTACGCTGCCAACATGGAGTATACCCTACAATTAGAGTGAGATCATATGCATAAAAAGACGCCTCTTGGGAGTTTAGGAGGCGCCTTTTTATTGGAGGTGGAGGTTATACCCGTTGGGCAGTGGTATTCCTTCCGGATTACTAAATTATATGAATCTACTTCAAAAACGTGCGGTCAAGCTTTCCGCTACTGCTGATTTTTCAAGTAATTTATCAAAAATAGACTTGATGCCAATGATACTTGTCTGTTTCGGGAGCCATTTTGCATGCATTAACTGTTATAGCTGAAAAGGTAAAGGAGGGAATCAAAATGGATGGGGTATTTGGTGGTTTCACTCGTTGGGCAGTCGTTTTCTTGATCATCTTTGTATTGTTCATTCTTTTAATTCCCACTTACACCACCGTTTGTAGGACAGTTCCAATTTACTAGTAACTAAAAAGGTCTAGATCAGTATTTCGATGGAAAGGAGGAAAATCAATGGATGGATGTTTCGGACCATTCACACGTTGGGCTGTTGTGTTTCTGATCATCTTTGTTTTATTCTTCTTGCTCGTTCCAGGTTACTCTGGTGCTGCTCCTGCAGCAGCAGCTCCTTACTCGTGCTAAATTGTAATGTCCTTGGTGTTTCTCTCACTGGAGTACCGTATTAAAGGAGTTCTTTTAAAGAAAGGAGACAGTATCATGTACGGAACATTCGGTGGTTTTACTCGTTGGGCAGTAGTATTCCTAATCATTTTCGTGCTGTTTATCCTGCTCATTCCTGGAACCTACTAATCTCCATAAATACAGAAATAAAAAATTCCTCCTGAACGCCTCTGTAGATTCGTCTACAGGGGCGGTATGACTGTATATAGTTCATCCCCTTTTTTTGGTGTTTGCTCAAACCAGGAAGCTTGATTTGGGCTATTTAATTTCTGGGAGGTGAGTCTATGAGTGTGAGTCCAGCATATTGCAGAAGCCTTCTCGGACAGTGGGTAGAATGTCATTCGGCATACGGAGTACATTATGGTATCTTGCATGAAGTTCGTCCGGACGGAATTGTTCTTGCAATGCCTCGTGGAAGAATGACAGGAGTCGTTGGTGAATCAGAAGACCTGAAAGTAAAATACACGGATCATTCGTTGAAACCGGATTACGAGACTGTCCAATTTTTTAGACCCTTTTTCAACCCATTCTTCTTTATCCCCTTCTTCCTACTCTTCGCTCTTAGACGACGATTTTTTTAGTTAATTGAATCATTTTCACGGGGAGTAATTTTTTAACTCCTCTTTTTTTATTTAATTAGATTCATTGTTTTTATAAATAATACCTCTTTATAGGTGAAGGGATATATCTACCAAGGACTCAAATCTCTCCCTTAGGGAATTTGTGGTATCTAGCTGGGACCAACTAGGTTAGAGATCATCAAGTTCAGCAAAGCTGATGTTGACGATGGAACATGTAGGAAATATGAGAACAGGGGGGATCAGTGCCATTTGAAGACCTGCTTGATCTAGCGCAACGATACGCCCAACGAACGCTACTCCATCTACGATGGTGAATAATCATCGCGGGCAAATTCGAGCAAAGTTTCCCGAAATGTTTTTCTTCAGGCCGAAATTAATTTAAGGGATTATTATCGCGCACCGATTGAGTTGTTTTTTAAACCGGACAAAGGGTTTTACGCGATTATTGAACAGGCTTATAGATAGTTAGTTAATAGTAATGTTGGTATACAAAAAGTGTTCTTCCAATACAGGTGGAACCTTTTATTTTGAATAAAGAAGCCGTCTAGTGTTACCGGAGGTATTGGACCCGAAAAAAGACAATCGTACCTCTTAAGCCCCTTAAACTAGTTTCTGGTTTCTTTGCATGTTTGATGTGTTCCATCTTTCCAAGTGGTGTGTTCCAGACTCTTAAGGAGATGGTCGCCAACGAGTTTGTTAAAGTACGTAGACAGTTGATGAGCAATCTCATTTTCTTAGTGGATCAAACGTGGAGAAAAATTATTGTCGATTTATTGCGCTTTTTGTCGAAAAGTAATAAAATACAAGAGTGGGACACCCATCCCCTATTGCTTTGAACATATCCCATCTCTATATTTTTCGCGGTTATCTTTACCGCATTTTTTTCTATTTATAAAACGAACGAAAAAACCGCTAAAAAGCGGTTTAAAACGAATTATCCATTGGATTGTATTTTTTCTTTGATCTTCTCTGCTAAGGGGGTTGCTTCTAATTCATCTTTTAAATTTCGATATTCTTCAAGAAATGAAGAAACATCTGGTTTTATACCTTTTTGTTTACATTCTCGAGCCATGAGACGAAGATAGTAAAGAAACATCACTTCCGAGAATGTCGTCTCAGTTTTTGGACTACGGCTGAGATGTTCACCTGTTTTTATAATCCCTTTTTTTATTTGATCAACTTTGCGCCGAACACTAGAAAATGGAAGCCCTAGAGATATTGAAAGTTGCCGGATCGACATGTGAGGAAGATTTTCCTTTATGTAGGCAACTTCCGAATGCGTCCAACAATGATGTACCATCGAACGATTCTTGTATCTCTTTTCCCCCATTGCTTTAAATTCCCTCTCTCTAATTTTGATCTATGCTAATGGTTTTCAAAAAGAAAAAGAATTCCACCCTGCTTAAATCACTTGAACAAGGCGGAATTCTTCTTTCCACCTCTTCGGTAACTGGCTGGCATAGTCATTGACCGTAGCCCCTATAGCTTTGCGTCCCTGGCTTTCGCCAAGTTTGCCATTATCGGAGGTTTGATTTTAGTAGTATTAATTTTCTTCATCTATTTTTCTACAAAATATGACAAAATACAAGTCTTATTATTTTATGTTGCAGGACTAAGCCCTCGTAGTGGCAACTTGTTTGGGATGGTCGGCTGGTTCGAATGTACATACGTGCACTTTCACTTGGACACACAGGGGAGTGACTATGTGGAGGATGGCGAGATCCACGACCGTATGCCGGTGATTCTTCGGCCTGAAGATGAAGCGATCTGGATGGATCGGAAGAAGCAGGATGTTAAGTTACTACAGTCATTGCTTGTGCCCTACCCTGCTGAGGAGATGAGAGCGTATCCGGTATCGCCACTCGTCGGGAATGTGAAGAACGATTCGGTGGAGTGTATTTTAGAGAGGTTAAATAAATGTATTATTAACAGGGGTGAGGAAAAAGAAAACCAACCCGAGTAAGGTTGGTCATTCTACATCTATAAGGTCTGTCAGTGGAATGTACCGTACATTTCCATCTAGATCCTTACCCGTCAATGTCTTGGCATACGAATCAATCTTCTCTGGGACCATTACCACCAGTTCATGCCCGAACGGATTATACATTGTTACCTTAACGGGTCTTGAATCCTGGATTGCATCGGTAAGTACACGCGACATCTCCTCAATCTTTTGTTCATCTAAGACAGGTCGCGGCTGCCCTTTTGCTTCCTTTTCCAAACGCCGCATGGTCGCACGATGTTCCGGAAGAATGATGCGCATGGATTCGAAGATGTTTCCGTCGATTATTCGCATGTTGTTTTCCCTCCCCAAAACAAGAACGTATGTTCTTATTATATGAGGTTGGGAAATAAAAGTCTTCAATAGGTCCAGTAGATCCAGTATGTCCAGAAGGGTATGGCAGGTACACCAGGTATGGCAGGTACACCAGGTATGGCAGGTACACCAGGTATGGCAGGTACTTGTCGTCCTGGAGGACCCTGAGTACCAATTGGCTCTTGTATCCCCATCCTCTTTGGTCCTGGTGGGCCGGGAGGGCCATAAGGTGCGCATCCTGCATTAATAACGAATTGTGGGTCGTAGAGGGCTTTCATATCCACAATTACGACTCTCCCCTCATTTCCGGTGAAGTTCAGTTTACTCAAGCACATACGCCCAGTGTAATACCACTAACATATTACGTGTGTACATGGGTGAATGACTAAACTTTTGCCTATTATTTGTAAATTATCCTCACGATCACCTCACAAGGCAGTATATGTTCCTCAGCTACACGCTAGGGTTTTGTATTTTCATTCGCAGATCAGAACACTATAATAAGAACATACGTTCTCGTTATAGGTGATCATAATGGAAGTACGCGCAACTGAATTGATCCGCGAGTTCTTGCTTCGAGAGCTGATGTTGAAGATGATCGAGCGAGAGATGAAGACTTCGCAACCCTGGACACATGGAATATTTAAATCTGTGAAGGGAAGAATCTCGGAAGAGATGGTCGCCTTAAGGAGGCAGTTACATAAAAAGGAATGGCGACTGTGGGTGTGATGGTGGAGTATAAGGAGAAGGGGCAAATTAAGAGGGCACCGTACATGCCGCCGATGCTTGAGGCGGAGGCGGTGGGGAGATTGGAGAATATGTAGGAGTCCCGGCTAGGCCGGAAAATCTCTTCTCTGACTCTCGATCACCGACGACCTGTGGTACGGCGACGTCTCTCTGGCTCAGCCTCTCGCTCACGTCTCTCAACCTCAGATTCAGCCTCTCGTCTTGATATATACAAATTCATGCCTGTTGCTTGTGATGCTCACAGTATCGCTCTCTTGTGAGGTTCGGGCATCCGATATGAGCGCATGGTTTCTGTTGTCGTTGCGGCATGATGATCACCTCAATGCAAAAGAAAAAGCACCCGAAGGTTAGTGTGCACCCCTTAAAGTAGACAGTGGAAAAACCCCTAGGGAACATCCATAATACTTTAGGGGGTGCATCTTTGTTATGGCAAAAAAGGGACAGAAATTTAAGACATATAGTTTTGAGTTAAAAAAGCAAGCGGTGGAGATGAGATTACAAGGTAAGACCAAGAAACAAGTGGCGGAGTTATTAGGAATTGAGGATGTTGGTCGTTTAAAGGTATGGATGAAGAAGTATCGGGAAGAAGGAGAATACGGTCTTCTGGAACATAGGGGGAGACGGAAGGAATATGTAGATCAGGAGCGGTATGTACGTCGTTTGGAAATGGAGAATGATGTCTTAAAAAAGTGGTTAGAGATCTTGAAACGGGAGGTGTATCGGTAAAACATCAGATTGTGAAAGCCCTTCATGGTAAATATTCCATTGATGAGTTATGTAAGTTTCTACAGATCTCTCGTAGTGGGTACTACAAATATGTAAAGCGCCAACAACAACCCCATAAAGACGAAGAGCTTAAGGAGAAAATTCGCGCTGTTTATGAACAACGAAAAGGAAGATACGGATATCGCCGTATTCAAGCTGAATTGGAACGTCAGTTTCATCTGAAGGTAAACCACAAGAAAGTCTTAAGAATGATGCAGAATATGGGCTTAAAAGCTAAGATTCGTAGAAAACGACACGTTCATAGTAAGCAGGTAGCTAACCTAGGATCCCGCATTGCCGAGAACCTATTAAACCGTGATTTCCATGCAGAGGCACCCAATCAAAAGTGGGTAACGGATGTGACATATATCCGAACCACAGAGGGATGGTTATATCTTTCCTCCATCATGGATTTGTTCAACTATGAGATCATTAGCTACTGCATCAGTGATCGTAATGACAATCTATTGGTAGTAAACACAGTCAAACGAGCCTTTGAAAAGAGAAAGGACGCTACGGGAGTCATTTTGCACAGTGACAGAGGATTCCAGTACACGTCCCACGAATACCATGACATGCTGCAGAAGGTTGGCGCCCGAATCAGCATGTCACGCAAAGGCAATTGCTTTGACAACGCCTGTATTGAGAGTTTCTTCTCTCATCTGAAGACAGAAGAACTCTACCTCTATGATATACCAGACAAGAAGGAAGCACAAAGGAGAATTGATGAGTATATTCGCTTCTACAATGAAGAGCGAATCCAGTTGAACAAAAACAAGCTGACACCTGTTGAATACAGGCGTCAGCTCGCAGCTTAGCTAGGGTTTTTTCTTGCTGTCTACAAATTGGGGGCTTGACCAATCCCAACGTACTCTACACCATTAAAAACACCACGTTTCAATGTTTCAACCTTATAATCACTCATCAGAATCCCTCCCACCTTCAAAATTCGGCAAGAGGATATAATTTCCTACAAATACTTTTCGTCAAATACAGACACACCAATTGTCACTTGTATCAGAACAGGAACGAATCCTTCTACATAAAATTTATTATCCCCACTCAAATGATCAAAGAGATGGTCTGCTCTCCATTTGTTTGTAGGCAAATGGTAGATTGTCCCAAAGGATTATTTTTTATGCACGAAAAAATAGGGGTCCCGACAGAAAAACGCGGATTTACCACGCTAAGAACTCAGAGAAGTAAAAAACCCGATTTTCAACCACGCTAAGGGTGGAAGTCGGTTTTTTAGGGGTGGAGGTAGCGAGCATCGATTTTGCCGCCATCTACCCAATAAATGTAACTCTTGCTCAATCACACACGGGATACTACTGCAGAATTGCTTCAACCCGTCCCACCGGCCCCATAATCAACCTTTGCACCGTAACGGTTGCTCTTTCAGCTTGCATCATCCTTTCTCGTTCATCACGCCGCCCAGGTTGCAATCATCTCCGAATCCGGCATGCCACTCCTCTACGATCCGTGAGAAGAGTGTCTGATATCTTGCACTCCCGGCGCCAAGATGAACATAATTTCTCAGTCAGGAATATTCTTCCTCGAAAAGGCGATACTTATAATGCCATGCACTTAGCCCCTCCATTTTACGAGCCACCAATTAGGTGGCTCTTTTTTTCATGAAAACGCAAGAAGCCCCACTTTCTTCGGTGGAGGCTTTACCGCCGCGATCCAGACCTTAATCCCTGCGGTCAGGACGAAAGGGAGGAATGAGCCCTTTGTAACGTTACCCCACTACAAGGTTGTACGTTGCTCAATTCCGGGGGAGGTCCAGAGTAATCAATCTGAGTTACGTGGGAAGTAGATTAAAAGACCGCTTGGTAATCAGGGTCATTTGTCACTTGGAGAAATTGATCCTTAGTATACGTATGCACCTGCACCAGCTCCTGCTCCATAGCCTGCACCGCCATAACCAGGAACAAGCAAGAAGAACAAGACGAAGATGATAAGAAATACAATCGCCCATCGGGTGAAAGGTCCAACTACTATAGCCCCCCCCCTTCCTGTTTTATCTATTACAGTTAATTCAGGAGGGGAGAATAATGCATTAGCAATTTGTCTATTTTCATAGACTCATTAAAAAATCAGTGAAAGTAGAGTAGTAATTTGTCTAATTTTAATAGACTCATAGAAAAATCAATTCTAGCGGAGAGCTTGACCGATTGTAAATTCATATAATCTTAGCAGGATGGAATACCACAGCCTAGGGGGTATCCTCCGAGAACGGGTAAGTATTCTTACGAAAGTGAGCATTACGCAACAGCGATTTCAGACGAGAAGACCCTTGAAAAGCAAACTGCTCCTTACCGTACAGGTAGGTGATTTTGTGTCTAAACGTACAGTTTACCCGAAATGGTACAGTGACCCCTTAAATACGGGATAAGACACTATTTTTAAAATAAAGGGTGTGAATCCAAGAAATTAAATTTTTCTCCGCATTAAATAACATGATTTTAATTCTTATGAAAGGAGAACATTTTGATGTTAAAAAGGCGTCTCCAACCTTTTGTCGATCAATTGCCTATATTGAAAACACTCAAGCCAATCAAAAAGGATAAGGATTCCACGTTTTATATAGTGAGAATGAAAGAATTTTATCAGAAACTCCATCGTGACCTTCCCGCTACACGATTATGGGGATATGAAGGACAATATCCCGGACCCACGATCGTGGAAAAGAATGAAAAAGTGAATGTCCTTTGGGCCAACCATCTGCCCGAACGACATTTCCTTCCGGTGGACAAAACTATTCATGGTGCCAACAAAGGCGCTCCCGAAGTAAGAACGGTTGTCCATGTTCATGGGGGCACCACTCCTCCTAGCAGCGATGGACATCCCGACGCTTGGTTTACACGAGGGTTTAAACAAACAGGCCCCCAATTCAAGCGAAAAATGTACCACTACCCCAATCATCAAGATGCAACCACCCTTTGGTATCATGATCATGCATTGGGAATTACCCGTTTAAACATCTACGCGGGATTGGCGGGGTTTTATCTTGTCAGAGACCGACATGAACGATCTCTTTCCCTCCCAAAAGGGAAATATGAAATCCCCCTCATTATCCAGGATCGCTCTTTTCATGAAGATGGTTCCCTGTATTATCCGAGCAAACCGCAGCGCGCTTCCCCAAAACTTCCTACCCCATCCATCGTTCCTGAGTTTTTAGGTGATTTTATTTTGGTAAATGGGAAGATTTGGCCTTTTTTAAAAGTGGAACCCCGAAAATACCGGTTTCGTCTGCTAAACGCGTCTAACACGAGATCTTACATCTTCTCTTTGAGCAGCGGGCAGCCCTTTTTTCAAATTGGAACGGACGGAGGATTCCTTCAGGCACCCATTCTAGTAAAACAAATCACTCTTTTTCCGGCAGAGCGTGTCGATGTGATCATCGATTTCTCCGCACATAAAGGGCAACAGATAATTTTAAGAAATACCGGGGCAAATGCGAATCCGAAAACAACGGGATTGGTAATGCAATTTCGGGTCTCTCTTCCTTTAAGCGGAAAAGATGAAAGTACGATCCCCTCTCGTTTGAAAACCATCCATCGTTTACCCTTGAACCAGGTGCAAAAAATCCGCCATCTTACTTTGGACCAAAAGAAAGACCGATATGGTCGACAGTTATTGTTGCTCAATAACAAACGATGGGATGCTCCCGCCACGGAAACGCCGCGCTTGGGAAATATCGAATTATGGAATCTTATTAATTTGACCAACGATACCCATCCGATCCATATCCATTTAATTGATTTCTTCATCCTAAACCGTCAGCCTTTCGATGTGCAACACTTTAAGCGTTCAGGCAAAATTCGCTTTACCGGGCCGCCTGTTCCGCCTGCTCCTTACGAACGTGGCGGGAAGGATACCGTAAGAGTCGAATCTGGTAAAGTAACGCGCATTATCACAACAAGGTTTGGTCCGTATACGGGAAATTATGTTTGGCACTGTCATATTTTAGAGCATGAAGATAACGAAATGATGCGGCCGCTTATTGTAAAACCAGAATAATTATTAAGCTGGCATGCTTGCTGAAATCCATTAAATGTGAAACTCCATCAAAGTGATTTGTTTGGGAACAACAGTGAACACCCTTGCTTCCACCATTGGATAATCTGTTAAAACCGGCAACCTCTGCATCGTAACGGTTGCTCTTTCACCTCGCATCATCCTTTCGTTCATCTCAGCGTTCAAACTCCGCACGTGGCTAAGCTGACCGTCGAGATGCCCATCTAGGCCTCTCTTTCGGATGTCAGACGTGCAGAGTTTCAACGCCAAGAGCCTCACTTACTGCGGTAGAGGCTACACCATCCCGATCCAGACCTTACCAGCCGGGATCACGGGCGAAAGGCAGGAGAGCCACCTGTACCATTTGCCCCTGATACAGGTATGCCTAGGTTCGCTCACACCTGGGGGAGGTCTGAAGTGATCTATATGAATTACGTGGAAAGTAGATTAAAAGACCGCCTGGTAATCAGACGGTCATTTGTCACTTGGAGAAAATTGATCCTTAGTAACCGTAAGCACCTGCGCCAGCTCCTGCTCCATAGCCTGCACCGTCATAACCAGGAACAAGCAAGAAGAACAAGACGAAGATGATAAGAAACACAATCGCCCAACGAGTAAAAGCTCCAAACATTATCTTCACCCCTCAAAATAAGGATGTTATATGTTATCGAGGGGTGTGAATTCGTGAAACGGCTAACAACCTGAGCAAAAAGTTAAGACCGCCTGTTTCCAGACGGTCAATGTGATTATTGGCTTACATAACATTTCCCATTCACTTCCTCCAACCGATTGCTTCGGGAAGTTTACTTCATACCAGTGTCACGATGGGGATCCATATGTCCCTGTCGGTTTATTTGTGTGGTCTGTTCGCATTTTAGGGGTGGAGGTAGCATCCGAAATCGCATATTTTACTTTACTTACAGCGACGTTGGTGGAATTGTTCCCCTAGGAAGAACCATACGTACTTCTCAATCGAAGTGCCCATCGGCCTTCCACCGTGCGATTTTCACCGAACAAAAGGACACACAACTCCCTTTTGATTGCAATACTCTTTCCCACGTGTTTGGCAAACACACGTTTCTTTTTTTGCCTATAAACTCCTACCCTCGCGGTATCGCCTTCAAACGAAGACCCTTGGTATTTATCAACCGTCCCCTGCGGCGATCGGCTGTAACGCCGCCTGCATCCGACTGTCTAAATCAAGCATTATTGAGCGATAGCTAACTCAACCTGCGTTCACTTTTTGTTTTGAACGCGTTCCTACCACCGCGCCCAAAAGCTTTGATTTGCATTTTCACTGCGTGCCAAATCAAAGCAGATTTGAATGGGTGCTCGAATGTGTAACTATTGGCATGTTCGTCCGCCACTGACCTCCAACATAGACTGGACAGATGTTTCTAGCTTCATCGTATACAATGACGGCGTCAACTTCCATGCCTTTGTGACAAGCGGCGGAATCACGCGAACTGGCCTAGCTGTGCAAACGGCCTTCCAAACGCGATCCCGTTCGGTACGGACCAACCGGAATTTGTATCAAGCAGGTCAGTCCATTTGATGCGAATTGATATAGCTCATCGCAAATGTCGGTTTCGTACCCAAGGAGGGGATGCCCACCCATTCCCAGCGCGGACGCCGTGAGCAGAAGACGCTGTACGAGCATCCCAACCTCCATCTGTTGTATCCGGTACCCTCTGGAACCAAGCGTATGGATGAGGTGATGCCGATGACCGGCCACATGCAAGCAGAGTGGCACCTGGTGGAGGTTGACGTTGTGCATGGTCATCCCTTGTTGCAGTCGGCCCCGGTGGTCTCCAGCGCGTAAGAGTCGGAGCGCATGCGCGTCGCTTTCGTAGTGGTAAGCCCCGTCCGGAATCCCTTCCACACCAACGAAACAGCCGTAAAGTGAGACGCGAGGCTGAACGCTCTTTCCTTTGTCCAAATCGTTGTGATACTGGAATGATGCTATCGCTTCAGAGAGGAGGGAAGCCAGTTGCATGTCGCTGACCTTCTTCAATTGAAAGTCCATCCCCGGCGAATACCGTGTCCGACAGGCGGATGCCAAACCAAACGACAATCGATTCACGGGCGGAATTGCTACCACCTGACCAATACACGGGGCGCCCTCCTCGACCGTCTCCTCCATGGTTCGAAATGACTCTGTAGATTCCATGAACGCAGATTCGTTCACGCGAATGATCGCCGGATAGTTGCGTATCCTGCGGGATCGCACGTAGTGCTCGGGATGAATATCTGGCAACTCCAAACAGAGTTTGGATGCGGTGACAGGACTGGATTCGTTGTCCATCCCAAACCAACGAGAAGTGGGTTCTGTAGACAATGGAATAACCGCGTACACGCTTTCCTCCTGTGCCACAAGCCCCAACAGATGGTTGACCGCTCTGTCGAGAAATTGAAAATACACCCCGGATGTGTACCCAAATCGCTTTCCGACCTCCAACAGTTGCCCAATGAGCGCGCCAGCATCCAGCCCTTGCAAACGATACGAAAAGTTGTCGTACTTGAAAAAGTTCTTCCAAAACATCGTCGACACGAAGACAGTCGCAAAACACGATGACACGTCACAGCGGTTTCCCAGGGCGCGGCCTAGATAGGCATCGTAATTGCCTTCACGCAGCAACACCAAGCGATGATGAATGACGTCATAGTGGTAGACGCCGTTTGGCAGATCCTCAAGTTTGAGGTACACGTACAGCTCGCTTGGATACAATCCCCCGCCGGAAGGGACAAACCTCCGATACGTATGCATCCAGTGCGCGTATCGTGCCACCTCCCCTAGGGACACGAGAGACTGGGACACTTGCGTGATCCCGTACACGTACCAGAGAAAATGGCCGAATTCGCGAAGCTTGGGCTCTGCAGGCGGCCTCTCGCCTTCAAGAGACAGCGGCACGTCTAACGACAACGGGAATGAAGGCTGGCCACGGTACAACTTGTAGGCCAGCGGTGCATCATCCCAGTCCGGCTCCACGTCCGGAGGGCGGACCTTGTCAATGTCATAATGCAGGTCGTGCAGGAATTCCTCCAACGTCATGCTTCTCCCTCCTGGTCAGGGATTCGAGGTGCGAATAAGATGGGAATCATCATGGCAAGCGATGGTAAGTTCGTTCAGCGTGCGCACGCCCAGCTTCCCCGTCACAGTCAAAGCTCATGGAAACGGATGGGGATGGGGATTGATGTCGCTCATCGTCAGCGGTTGTGTCGCGTAACCGAGGTGAACGGGGACTGTAAGTACGCGCTCCAATCCTTCCAACCGCGTCAGGTGATATCCGAATGTCATCGGCAACATCCCTGGTATCAGCACCTTCACGCAATACAGTCCGTTTCGTTTCAGCTCCGGCGCCGTCTGGTCGATGACAATCACATCAAGCTGTAAGCGATGGAACACATGCAGCAGGTCTTTCAGGTCATCCGTCAAATCCGTGTGCGCTGCGCGTGGCTTGAATGCCTCGTCAAACGTTGTTTCTTTGCGGTTGTGGTCGAGTAAAAATCGCAGGCGCTCTTCTGCTTGCGGCAGACTGTACAGCATAGAATGGTCTTCCATGTGCCGCACCTCGTACGGATCGCGATACATCCGCAGACATGCCTCGCGGTTCTCCTCATATCGCGCTTCGAGCATGAGCAGCGTGCCGGAAATCTCGTGAATCGCGCTCTTGACCGCCCGTACCGGGTCCACATGGGCTCCCGCGGCACAGGCGAGGTTGGCGCCTTTTCGCCTTGTGTTTTTCGCCAGCACCCAAACGCTAGGGATTCCGTGCTCCATCGTGGCGTCAAACGCGAGGATCTCGTATCCCTTCAGAGCACGCAACCGGTCGACCATCAGATGTAGTTCGGGATCGTCCGCTGAATGAAGATTCAGGCGCGGGAGCGGCAATTGTGCGTACCACGTCATAAGGAATGCGTCTCGCTCGACAACTTCTAAGATTCCGTGGAAAATGGCTTCGACCAAACTACCGCCTAATGCGCAGCCGTTCGAAGTCTCGTAGACGAATCCATCCCCGCAGCCTAAACTGTAATAGGCGAGCAACTCTGGGACGAGGATGGGGCGTTGATGCAAAAACGAATACCCCCATACCCAGTGCATGGGTCGTTCGGGATCGAACGATTGAAACGGAAAATCTGGCAGGGCGTAATGCTCTGGTGCGTGCACCCCGACCGAGAGCGGATTGAGTGCTTGATGGCCGAGGTTTCGGAAACTGTCATTAACAACGGTCCGCTTGGAACGGGGTGACAAGCCGCAGTAGCGCTCCAGCCCTTCCAAGATGGCGGTTAGCTCACTCTCTTCATACGAAAGCGTTCGCCCCGCGGTCCCTTCGTCAGCCCTCATTAACGGCAGATTGACGGTTACCGCCGCAAACGGCGACGCCAGGTCATCAAGCCTCCCGTTCAAGAGCCCGGTCCGGTAATCCAAATAGTCCCGGACCAGAACGGCCTTCAGGTCGTCCACCTTGCGCGAGCGGTAGCTGTTGCGGCTTACCTTCGGGTTCGACTCAAGTGAGATTTTGGCCGCGTCAGGCGTGTCATCTGGCACTTGACCACAGACAGAACAAAGCGGGTTCGGTAGGATGTGGTGTCGAGTCGTCTTCAGCGTCTTGAGGTTGACGAAGTAAACATGTTCTTCTGTTTGCGCGCGGCTGCCGTGTAACACACGCTGCACCTCTGCTACGATGAGTTCTGCCATCTGCATGAGGCCCAGTCTCGATACCCATGCGTCACGCGAGTTTCCCCCGTGCACGGCCAATCCTCGTTCAATTTCATACATGTCCTGACGGTCAGAACTTGCCATCAGACGCCGCAGGTCTGCACACTGGGAGCATCCCGGTGTTCCAGGGCTCACGAGTGGTCCGATGACGCCGTCACCGAACGACACGAAACCGCGCAGCCACTTCACTCCGAGTGGCTGGAACACCGCTTCTGCCTGTTGATACATTGCGGGCTGCCAGGCATCGTGCAGGACGAGCGCCAAGTCCACCCCGTTGGGAACCTCTGCTGACAAGTCCATATGACGGACGACCTGACACGTCTTCGCGAGTTCACCCATGACAAACTCCGCCATCAGCCCGTTTCCAACCACAAGCACACAACCGTTCACGAGAGTTCCTCCTCTCGCAACACAACGCCGAACACCCCGGCGAGTTCTTCGCTCGACAATGCTTCGTCCATATGCAGTTGCATGACCGACATCCGTTTACGGTTCCGTTTCAGCACCTGTAACGCAGAGTGTAAGACCTGAGCCTGTGCTTCCCGCGGGCATTCCTGTACGACGAGGCACTGACGCACGTCGCCTTGAACAAGTGCGAACGGAGCCTCAACCACCCGTGTCGCCAAGTCACCCGCTTGAATCTGCGAGGCGAGGATGGCGTGTTGCAGCGCCATGCGCAACGCCAAGGTCACATTCAAACCTACACTGCCGTACCAGTGACCATTGGAGCGCACCCAAATCACGGGAAAACCGCATATTTCCTCCCCCATAGCAATCTCTGGGGGACCGTTGAGTGTCGTCAGGGCTTTTACACAGTACTGGCAATCCTCGTCTTGAACCCCACTGACCTGGACCGGCGCCACAGTCGGTGGATGCTGGTTGAGGTGTTGCTTGGAAAACTCCTTCTCAAGACACTTTTGCAGGCCGCGGCACACAGCTTCCGCGAACGTTTCCCCTACGCCAACACCTACGAATTGTCCAGGTTTAAGGCGACGGTCGTCCTCTTCCCCATCTGACACTTGCCGTCCTGCTTCATCTTGAGTCGAGAACAGCGACGGATAATTCCAGCTCAGCAACCTGGACACGTACGCTTCTATCCCGGCAAATCCCGCCTCAAGCCTTGCCTTCTCGTGTGTCAGTCCCGCACAAATCATTTCTGGTAACAACTGTGCCGGTCCATCCGACAAGGGATCCGCTACCGAGACGCGACATAAAGAAAGCGGAAGCTGCTTTAAGTCCCCTTCGTCCCAATGATGGAAAATGCCCGTTTCAGGCGATGTCAGTTGAGCGAAAAATGAAAGCAGCACACTCTTATCCTCTCCACTTTGCCCTAACCGGTGTTGAAGTGTCTGTTCAATATCTTCAATCCATGTGACGGAGGCGTTACCGACCACCACGGGGTGGTGTGCGAACGAGTGCCAACTTCCCTCAAACGTCTCGAGATTGAGTAGAAAAAGTTGGTTCTGGAGTTCCGATGTGACGATGCCGGTAACCGATTTGAACAAAGCAAAAACCATGACATTCGAGAGCATGGCTGCTGCTGTGTCAGAGAAAGTATTCCACTGTGGGTCTTTACACAGGGCGGCTTGGTGCAATCGGCGCCACGCGGATTCCCAACACAGGTCGGAGTCTGGACGTACCAATGGACCCACGAATCCGACGCTCTGAACGAACACAGCCGGGAGAAACACTTTCTTTTCCGCTCTGCATACGCTTTGGAGAGCCCGCAGTTCCTCGATGTCGCCGCTCTCTGACACATACAAGACCCATTCAAACGGCCGCAGCGCCTCACGCCACGCACCCTCCCCATCCGACCTCAGCGTGATTTCCTCGAGTACCACATCTGGGTCTGCGAGGAGGGCCGATTCCGCCAACTCTGTGAGTCGCCGAAGATGTACCGGGTTCGCCTCCGTGAGAAGGACGTGAATTTTCGGCAGTCCCGATTCCAAGAGGGCGGATACCAACGAAACGACAGACCATCCCGAACCGACAGCTAACACCTTTGACTCACGATACGATTGAAAGCGAAAGGCGCCCGAACCTACAAAGTAATCGATAAATTCAATTTGGCTCTCATATCGTTTGAGAATTGGAGCGGTCAAGCAGTGCGGGAGATCCTTCCCGACGTCCCGAACCATGCCATTGCGATACAACACTTCTGCGATTTCGTACACCCTGTCGCGGTACGCATCCGGCAGACCGTCTGTCAAATCCGCCAGTGTGTGCTCGCCAGTGAACACAGGCAGCAGTTTTTCAATCCAGAGATGAATGCTACCGCCTTCCATACGAAACGAGCCTTCGTTGTTCCGGAAATATACTCCGCCGTTTGCATCCGGAACATAAAACACGTCTCCCTTGACCTTTAAGCGCATAGATGGGTCTAAACTCGTCATTGGGACTTCCCTCCCATACCACGGTTCGTGATCACGCCCTGAATCATCCGGCTCACACACATCATATGTAGGAAGGCTTGTCCACTGTATCCCAAGATTTATCCCCTGCGCGACACAATGGTTCGCGCAGGGAATTCTGTCACTTAAGCCGCCTCGAAGTTCGTCAGACCTTCCTTAGACGCCGCCGCAACCACCGCAACCACCGCAACCACCGCAACCACCGCAGCCGCCACAACGAAAACACCCAAAGCAGAAGAAACAGTTAAAACAGCGAAAGCATTGAAAACAACGACTGCACCGGAAGCAATTACCGAACTGTGCTAGAACCGTATCATGCGGCCCACGGTCTTCTGACGGTGTCAACTCGCCCGCCTTGAACTTGTCAATATTCAGATTTTTCAGTTCCTTCTTAAAATCATCCACGCACGCGTACCCCCTCTCTTCCGAACTCCCTATAGGATTATGAAACAAGTTCAGCCACCGTAAAGGCCTTTACCTTGCACCAAATACCCATTTTCGCTGTTGGGCTCGGACAACCGCGGATTTCAGTGCAAGGACTCCACGAGTGTTGAGACATTTTGCCTCGATGTGTGGGTCTTAAAGACAAAAAAAACGTGGCATACCACAGTACGGGTATGCCACGTGTCGCTTACGATACCTTGTGTGGGAGTTCCCGGATGATGTGACTGGCTGAAGGCGCTTCTTTCTGAACGAGGCGACGGTCTTTGCCTGAGAGCGTCATCCCGATGGAAGATAGCAACATGATGAAGTCAGTCACTGACAGCACGGTGAACAGGTCCTGGAAGGCGTGTGCCAGTGAGGCGATTTTGGCGTTGACCAAGACCATGTAGAATGAAACCGACTTCGCCGTCGTCGGCGACAGTCCATGTGCTGTCAGGCGATAAATGAGGTCGGCCAGTTCCGCGTTGACCTGCATTGGCGAGACTGACCGTTTTTGGGAGTGAAGATCATGTGTGGACGATTCACGCTCACCGTTCCAATGGATTCGTTGCTGCAAAGATTCCAGGTGGAACAAATCCCTTTTGATTATCGACCGCGGTATAATATCGCACCCGGACAACTCATTACTGCTGTGATCGCTCATGAAGGGAAAAACCGGATCGGACAGTTAAAATGGGGGCTGATTCCATCATGCTTAAAAATATCACCTTTCCTCTTGGTCAAGTTCAGCCTAGAATCATCATGTTTGGATCATACAACTCATCTTCATAGTTAATCTATTACAAATTTCATCATTCGTTCTGATTGAACTGGAGCATCATTGAGAAAGATAGGGTTGCTATAGAGCAACCAAGTCGGTTGGGAAATCCTAATAAGGATAAGGAATTATTAACATGTATTGCCATCGTTACAACCAGTAAATCAGACTCTTTACGTACCTGAGATGTTACCAGTTATCTTGCCAGTGGCAGAAAGGAGAAAATTGGTTTCCTCTCCTTCTGTAAAAAACATCATATTCGGTACTTTGGATTCCTTGTAAAAATTCCTTTGAAACGATTTCCAATTCATTTCCAAGTATCTTTTTCGCTGATCATTCGAAGCAATCCACAGTACCGGGCTATTTTCTCCCACAGGAACCAGTGTGTTAACGTAGTCATGAAACTTCCGTTCTAGTTGCCGTGGATTCTCCGTATCGTTATCATACTCGATCCAGAATCGTTGTTCATTGAGAATCAGCCTGGCATCCGGGCGGATGGTACGCCGCCTGTTCAACTCTTTCCCTGCCCATTCCCACAAACTCACCAAATAGTCTGTCGCCTCTTTAGAAGACAGCCACTGCACCTGCTCCCGAGAAACACCGGCTTGCAATAACCGGACCAGGACCTCATTTGTTCCAACGTAATGCGCGATCTGAGACTGCGGAGGTTCTTTCCCACGACTTTGCTCGAACCGCATTTCTAGTGCGTACTGAATTCCAAGTCTTCCAAGAGCATAGGCCATGACATGCCTAGTTCTCGGTACCGGGTAAGCTTTCACCCACATATCCCGTTCTTCTGGGGTTTGTCCCCGTTCGCGAATTTGTTGCAGACGCCATCGTAGCGTGCGTGAAGACCAACCTGTTATCGTCAGGAGCTGTTGTTTGGTGGATATGCCAAGATCGTACAACATGGCAATCAGCTGCTCATCTCCTCGTAATGAAGGATGATTCAGCCAACGTAAAAGCATATATGTCCCCCCCTTCAACAAAAAAAGCCCTCTTACTCCTCATAGGGAGCAGAAGAGCTTATTTTGAAATAATTCCCCTTACTAAATCCTTTCTGACAATAGCTTAATTAATTCTACACAATATTTTTTTCACAAATTGCGGATACAGCGCAGCATCGTTAGGTTCAACTTGCCTAAACTGGTGTTCCTCCTCAAACGGGTCATATCGAGTTATTACACCATCGGGATGGTACAAATACCACTCCCAATCTTGGATACGTATGTCAGCTACACCCATTCTCCGAAGGATCTCCTCTTGAATCAAGTCTATACTGTTCGTCAGACTAGTTCGACCAAGGGCGAGATCAAGCACATGCACTCTTCGATCTGATTTATCCAGATAAACTGCTATGTCCGTCTTATCAACAGATGGGATGGAAAAAAATTCAAATATGTCATCAACCTCCAAAGATAAGCTTAACAGATCAGTAATCGAATGGGCCACTGAATTCTTCTTCATCGTTGACGTTATTTTTCTGGCTGCCGAGCACTGTTGGACCTTGAAGATACTCCTCAATTTCCCGATCCACTTCCTCCACCGGCTTCCAGTCCCTGCGTTGAAGTTCCTGCGCCTTGGCCAATGTGTACCGAAGAAACAACTCCTCATCCTCTGCGTTCTGGTATCTGGCTATACGACCATCAGGCAAGTACACATACGGCGGATCACTCTTGGTCGTGAAAAAGTCCACTTCGTTACGCTCATTTCGAGTAGTAATGGCCGCCGTTCTCTCGGGCAATTTTTGAAGTTGGTCGGGAGTGAAGTAACCCTTTAGAAGTTTGGACATGGTACCGGACGAATCGGACCCCTGTACACAAGCTGCGATAGTGACCACGATGTTGGCCAGATCCTTTTGTAACCACGGTTCAAACTGTTCCGGGTACTGGGTAATAAGTCCCAGACACAAGCCAAACTTCCGATCCTCCGCCAAAATCTTGCCCATGATCGGCACCTGAACCAGGTGGGCCTCGTCCGCCACCAGGAAGTGAAGACGCCGCTTTCCACGAGGGCGGCTTTTCGCCACGAAGTGATACTGGTTGATCAGATGGGCACCAGCCAGGGATTTTACCGTATCATCGACATTCAGAAAGTCAATGAGAAAGATGTGCCCTTCGTCCATCCATTTCTGAATGGGAATCGACCACTTGGCCTGTCCCACCATCCGACGCAGATCCAGGTTGCGTTGAAAGGGACTCAATCGGTTGATCAGGGCATCGACTGAAGTATCCCGGCCACCCGCAAAGCTCTCAAACTCCGTGCGCCAGAATTGCCGCAGGTAATAGTCTCGGATTTTCGGGATCACCCGGTTCCGAAAGTCCTCATCCGCGATCATCGGCAGGACGCCCAACAAGGTATGATGGCCCCCTGCCTCAATTAGACTGGCAATCGCATTGTAAGCCAAGCGATCCATTCTTGGTGTATTCGCTCCAGGAGCCACTTTTTGGAGAAGACGAAGGACCGTCTCGGCGTCGTTGTTATGCAAAAGATTTAAACCAATCGGATACTTCGATCCCCTAAGTGACGCATAATGGACTCGCTCCCAAGGGACGCGCCGACCTTGTCGTTCCGCTTCAAGCAACCGGTTGAGCACGGTCAAGGCTGTTTCCTGCGCCGGATCAAACAATGTAAAGCCCGCAGCATAATCGGGGTCGTCCAGCCAGTTGTCGATCATGGACTGAAAGATCGTCACGATGAGCGAAGATTTTCCTCCTCCGGTTACCCCTGTGATGACGAAATGCTTCGAAAACGTTTCTGGGGGAATTCTCGCCTCCCGTTCGCCATGAATGGGGTGATTCAGGGTTCCCATGCTGATCCCTTTGGAGAATTCATCTTTCCCGAAAGTTCGTTGTCCTCGTTCCAGATGCGGGATGCGTTCCATCACCCGATGATCACCACTCGGCAAATGGAAGATGTTCGCGAGCTCCGGTGCCGTCCAGATCATCGTTTGGAGCGGATAGGGCATCGGAGCTACTTTGGCTATGGGGCTTTTTCTCGTCCTATGAAGCCGGATGCCGTTTTGATCGCTCATCATTGACTCCAGCCGGGTGGCTAGACTTTGTATCACGCTGGAGGCAAATTCGTGTTGGGACCAGACAGTGAGCATCACATCAAAGGCCCGCTCCTTCCCGGTAAAGCGGTTCATCAAACTACGATACCGAGCCGCCTCATCGGGATCGAGATCACTCAAACTGGGTGGCCGTTGCTGAGGTTGCTTCCTCTTCCTCCCCCTTCCTTCATTACGAGGATCAAACTCCTTCAAGGCCTCCTTTCCAATCTCCGCCACAGCAGACCACCCACTCGCAGGTTTCCGGGGATCCGGACGTATGGCCCGGCTTGCCTGCTTGACCAAACGCTTCAAATCCGCTGGCGAGGCCGGGGAGAACACGAGGTCAATCCAGGTTCCCGGCTCTAGGAACAGAAGCACATCTCCCCACTCATCCCGTCGGGCATCGAATGGCCGCAGGGGCAACCCTTCCCGTTCTCCCCGCTCGCGTAACACAAAATAGCCCCCGTACCCGCCTTTGGCATGGGGCAGAGGGATTTCTTCATGCTTGATCGGGTGGCGTTCGCACTCGGGGTAGGCCGCCTCAAACGCTTTATTCACACCTGTGGATCGGTCTTGTGGATAGCCTGTGTAAAACTCGATCCCACGTTCGGACATATGGATGAGAAACCGAAACCATTCCCGGCCCCGGCGGATCCGTTCCTGCTTGGTACGATTGTACCCTGCGAACTGCTCCACGAGCCGCATGATGCGATCCGTCTCCACCCTCACATCCGCATGAGGAAGGATGCGCAGATAGCGATAATCCTGCTCGGGTCTTGACAAAGGGTGACGCCGTTCCCACGCCAATCCTCCGGCCACCAAGGCACCAAGGCCAAGAGTGGAGAAAGTCCAAAGAGGATTCATGAGTGTATCACTCCTATCCGTTGACGTATTTTTTGCCAAATTCCTGAGCACAATGGCGTTTGCGACTCTTGATCGGTAGAAAAAGTTCCCGAGACACGGGTCTTTGCCGAAAAAACCAGCAACAGAGGAGAATTCTACCTCGAACCCGTCACACTTCTTTGTCTTGCCGGTTTCTTTCCCGAAATTCCGGCAAAGACACGGATTTTTGAAAGAAACCCGCTCCAGACACGGGATTTTGATTGGGAATCGCGCAACCAAGCGCATGTTCTACCGTTGAAGAGTAGAAAATGTAGAAAAACCGGTAAAAGAGCCAAAAAGTCCAGCAACCGTGCCCTTAAACCCAGTCGTCCAGTCCAGCCCGCATCGCCTGGAAGAACTCATTCACCGTTGAATCGTCCGGCTCTGTAGAAGTCTCCCCACTTCCCTGGGCGGAGCGTTCCTTTTTAGGCTCCAAGGGCATCTCAGAAACCACCGGTATTCCGTGCTCCCGCAGAAAGAAATACACTCGCAGGGCTTCGCGGATGCTCTCCGAACGATTGGGATTGTGCAATAGCCAGTCGATGATCCTCTTATCCAGCTGGTCAGTGTCGTTAATCTTGAAGTGAAACGACCGTACACCCATTAACCGGACACCCTTCTCCGGCTGTTGAGCGGCGTCTTGTGCATTTCCCTTCGCCTCTGGTGTCTTTCCCATCTGCGGACGGCAGCGAAATCGGTTCCCTCCGGATAGGGATGACTGCCCAGGTAGGTCACAATGTACCACCCCTCCCTGTCGGGCCGGACAATCATGCGTTCACCGGCAGCTAACACTTCTTCACCTGGCACGATCCATTCCACGTCACCCTCGGCAAAAGCCGTACCAATTTCTCGTGCCTTTTCCAAGGCATTCTCTCGATGTCGATCCCCTAACTTTTTTTTTGCATGATTTGTCCATATGATTCTCATTTCCAATCCCCCTTTCACCCTTTCTGGGGGATGAGAGAACGGTTGGGGCCGATCAGGGATGAGTGAAAGGCTGGGCTGTTTGCAACATGGCAATTTTCTCAATCCACCATTTTTCACCCATCTTTTTCAGATCTACATCAAATAACTGGTTTAGATTGGTCGATCTCACCTCATCATTCGTGAAGATACTCTTTACATTGACCAGAGCGTGGCCGGTATCCGCGCCATCCACGGTGGTATAAACTTCTACCGATTGCACCGTACTTTTCATAGGAAGAGGTGGTAAGCTGTCACTCCCATCGCCTGAACCTTTCAACATCTTAACCACGTTCTGGAAGGCATTTTTTTGAAGCAAGTCAAACCGGTGTTCATAATTCTTGTTGTCATAAGTAAATAAATTCTGGAAAGTTTCCTTCAACATCGCTTTTATGACCGCTTCTTGTTCAGCGGCTTGCACCGCCTGATTGTCCAGTGGATTTTGGCTGTTCGGTTGGCCCTGGGACGAATCTCCCCGACCATTTCCCTTTTGCACCTGCGCCTGCAACTGTGTGACTTCCTTCTGCGCCTGATCCACCGCCTGCTTCTCTTGCACGTAGCCAACAGTCAGAAGAACAGAAACCGCTGCCAGTCCCGCCGTTAAGCCCTTCCAAATATCCATGGGTGTCCCCTCCTTTTTATTTCACACGGCCAAAGCCGTACAGATGTTGCATCCAGTATCCTGAAAGATCGTGATACCCCACGCCGTAATCATCGGCATCGTACATTTTCCCGTTCCCGACATAAATGCCCACATGGGTGACAGAATCTGTAGTATCGTAAGTGCCTGAAAAAAAGATCAGATCGCCGGGCTTGGCTTCCGCCTGGGAGATGTGTTGCACGGCATCATATTGTTGCTGGGCCGTGCGTGGGAGTTGAATTCCAATGGACCCGTACACCCATTGGGTCAGTCCTGAACAATCAAAGCCCGTCGAAGGATTGGAACCTCCCCACACATAGGGCCTCCCTTCGTATTTGGTGGCTTCACTCATCAGTGCCTGATACTTTGCCTCTCCAAGCGGGGATCCCACTTCTCCTCCAATATCTCCATTGGAAAACTGTTGGGCCAAACCCAGCACATGGTTTACGTATGCATCCGAATGGTTGTATGCATAGATGGCTTGACGAGGATTCTTGTTGAAACCGTCTTCCGCCAACATGTGGGCTGCAGTGAATATGGCATCGGCTACATCCTGAATGTCCGCTTTGCCATCCCCGTCACCATCGACCGCATAGGCGGCAAAAGTGGAAGGCATGAATTGCATCGGCCCCTCGGCACCGGCTGAACTGACCGGACATCCTTTTTTGCAAAAGGTCGTTTCGGTCATGTGAATGGCGGCCAGCACTTGCCAAGGGATGTTGTACTTCGCTCCCGCTTGCATGTAGAGTGGAAGCAAGTCGGCGGGAATCATTTTTCTGGCATACTCCGATGGGTCACCAATAGACTCGTTCCACTGGAGTCCTTGATTCTGCTGCAGCACACTCCCTCCCCCGGCAAACAGGGACATGAACATGAAAAAAAAGATTCCTACTCCAATGAGAATGACTTTCCATGTCCTTTTAGCTGTTTCCGGTCCTAAAACATGCAGGTTCTCCAATTGAAAAACCCCCTTCAACAGAAGGGGGCGTGTGAGAATGTCTTCAGCTTATCGGATTATGAAATTCACGGCTTCTTAACTTTTACTCAAATTCCGAGTTGATCCATGCTTTGATCTCTTCAAAGAAAAATCCCCGTTCACAATGCGGACATACTGGACTCATTTTTTTCCCGCGATATTGTTGCTCCAGTTACCGAAAGACGATTCAATGTGGTTTATAATTCATGATCTGCCGTCGCTGCTTCAAAAGACTTTTCACTTCATCTTCCAAACGCTCATAGTGTTGGGCCAAAATAGTAAAGGGCCTCGTAGGATCAACTATTGAACCATATACTCCAAAATGTCGCATCCGGTTTCGCTGAATCCAAATAAAAACAGCCGATTTTCATCGACTGTTGTCAAAATAATTGAGAAGCACTTTGCCTTTCTTTACTTTTATATACGAGATAACCTATCAAATCTAAGATATCGGACTCAACTTGCTTTCGGAATGATAATAGTAAACTGTGTACCTGTTCCCTTCTCACTACTAACCTCAATTCGTCCATTCATTGATTCAATAATTTTATAACTTATCATCAATCCGACTCCTGTTCCTTTTGTTTTTGTGGAATAAAAAAGTGTTCCCAGTCGTTTTAATTCTTCTTTCGTCATTCCTATTCCAGAATCAATTATTTTTATTAACACAATATCTTCCTCTTCTTTTACTTCAATCTTCAATAAACCTCCGTCTGTCATAGCCTCAATGCCATTCTTAATTATATTTATTAACACTTGACTTAATTTTCTTGGATTAGTTTCGATACAGGGAGAGTAATCAGTAAAGACTTGAATTTGTACACCATGTAATAATGCATAGGGAGACATTACATTCACCACATTATGTATAAGCTCCAAAACGGATACTGGTTCCAGTCTTTCTAGTTGTGGTTTTGCTAACGACAGAAATCCAGTTATTATTGATTCTGCCCTATCCAACTCTTCAATTATTAACTTCAAATAAGGTCTAATATCCATAGGTATTTGTGCATTATTATTCATAAGTTGCATAAAGCCTCTAATAACCGTCATTGGATTCCTGATTTCATGTGCTATCGACGCAGCCATTTCACTCAATACATTTAACTTCTCTGCCTGTCGTAATCGGTAATGCAACATTAATCTTTCCCGCATACTCTCAATTAGGGAAACCGTTATCAACATAGTACCTGTTTGAATAATACTAAAACCCGCAAAAAATATTAAAAAGTCTCTATTAACTGGTATGTTCGACCACATGAGCTTTAAATATGTCACACTAGCAATCAAAAGACTTGTAAATAGTGTCAGTATAGTTGCAATAATTACTTTATGTCTGGAACTATAACTCTTATATTTTGGAATCAACAAAAATGTTATGGGAAGCACAATAGAACAAACAATTACTGGGACAAGGGTTCCTCCACCACCCAAATAGTATCGAAAACCTAGAAATACGACTGTAATAAAAATCCCTGCACCATATCCCCCATATAGAATTCCTATCAATAAAGGAATTGTTCTTAAATCCAGCAAGTATCCATGATAAATCGGAAACGAACAAATCATACAAAGTATAAGTGATGTCCCCACGATTATCCCATAAGCAAATCCAACACTTTTTTTATTCTCTATTAAAACTTTGTCTCCCCAAAAAAAGTAAAAAATTATAATTGGAAAAAGAATAATAAGTACCTGTAGCAATATTTGATTGATCCCGTTAATTACATCCACAAATTCACCTTCTTTTTCCGTTATCTGCAAATAATTCTCAACATTGTGTTAGCATTCCTGTGAAATTCATAGGGTACTTTTACTTCATCTACTTTCATACCCTTTGTTCGAAGCCAATCGATAATTTCATCCAAATACAAATATTTATTACCATTCATATCAGTTGTCTGAAAAATTCGAATTTCATCTCTGGTTACTCTAATCATTTCTTGAATCGTTTGAAGGTGAAAATTGTAATCGAGTTGATCCGCATACATAAACAATAAGTGGGCGGAAAGAGTCATATCAAAAGACTTATCTTTACAGGGTAAGACCGGTAAAATTGCGGGTAAATATCTGTATCCTTTCGATTCTTTCATATCCTGAATACATTGATTTAAAGCCGTTATTCTCTCACGTCTAAGTTCATCCATAGATTTGAAGTAGTTCCACTTACATTTTTCTTTTATTTTATCTAACATCGAGATTATATACTCTATATCCTGCAAGCCTTTTTTCTCAAGTTCCTCTGGAGTATTATAATACGCTGAATCAACAGAGAAGGCTTTAATTCCATATTTGTTTGCAGTTGCAGTAAATGAACATGCTCCCCCTGGACAATCAAGTATCCGTCTACCAATAAGTTCATCTTTTGATAAATTAAACATCAACAAATATTCATCCCATGTTCTCCCGAGAAAAACAATATGATTCAGTTCCAGGGGACTACTTTCAAAATATTTCTCTCTCATATACTTTTCTCCCTTACATTTAACATTATAATTGTATTTTACCGAAGTTTTTTATTAGTTAAAACATAGAAACATCAAGTCTTCGTAAACCATTTGCGTAACGTAATCAAGGGGAGAAGATGCATTCGAGTGATGTCCACCACTTTTTCCAGCAATGAATTCGTTTCTCCATTAGCCTCTTTCAACAGAAAAACCCCCTTCCATGTAGAAGGAGGTCGGGAGGATCAGCAGCAAAAGAACGTTTCGGGAAAAGAGGGGGATAGCACTTAACCGTTCCTTATCCAGAAATATTCATGAGGGACGTTCAGAAACTTGTTCTTACTTCACCAATCTCGGGGCCATCTGTGGCAACATTCCTCGCGAGATCGACCCGTCGATCACAAGCAAGTCTGAACTCGTCTCATAAGGCTGTTTGTTTAGACCAGAGACGGTGATCTTCGTTATCCAGATATGTGTTCCTTGCGGCGTATCGAGCGGAATGGTGGATGTGGAGCTCGGATAATACCATCCTTCCCACCGGCACACATCCTGGAGAGTAGAATCCTTGGGTACCAAGTCTTGCGTTGTACCGTCCGAGTATTCGACATGTACCTGTTGGGCTCCGCCGGTCGTAGTCACTTCATAGATCACTTCCCCGCCCGCCTGCACATGCACCGGCAAGATATTCGTCGGGAACGTCTGTCCGGGAGTGGGGTAGACGATGTTGGTCACCATCAAATTGCCGGTCATCCCCAAGGGGATTGTATCAACGAACAGGTTGCCTATTGGGCTCTCGGGGCCAATGTTCCCTGCCACGTCAATGGCTCTCACCTGTATGGCATAAGTAACAGCCGTATTCGTTGGCACCTGCAAGTCATATCCGGGTTGATTGGAACCCGTGTCGATCCACGGCCCCCACGTCGTCCCACCGTCCGTACTGAACCGAATCTGATATGTCGCAATTCCGGACGCTCCTGTGGACGGTGCAAATACCGGATCATCTGAAGATGCCCAGTCAATGTGTGTTGTGGCCTGTCCGCTTGGATTCGGGTTTGCTGTGGGCTGTCCCGGCGCTGTCGGCGGCGTGACATCCAAGTACGCGTTTAACTGAATATCCGTCAATCGCGGGGTTGCATCTGGACTTGGGCTAGTCAACGTTGCCTGCACAATATAGGGACCTGGCGGAACATTGGACATATAAGGCGGATTCGTGGTCCCGGCCGGAAGATGAATCCACTGGTTTGGTTGAATAGTTGTAAACGAACTTCCTCCATCGATGGAAAGGCTGTAAGTTATGCTTGTTCCAGGATCGTTTTGTTCCGTAGGAACGATCTGAAACATGTTGTTTTGACTCGACGGAGTAATGATCTTGCTTTGATAAATCCCCGGCGAATGATAATCCTTGCTAAATGTCAGCCCCTGAATCAGTAGGTTCGGATTTTCCGCAAAAGAGCTGCCGTTCAGCTGGTAGGTGTGTACGTTTCCGTCCTGGTCAGCTATGACCACATCTTGATCGGAAGGCAAACCGACAGCCACCGCTTTTGACAGCCCGCCGATGGTATAGATCCCTGCCTGCGCCATCGTATTGGTTTCTTGGTCAAAGATGTACGCATCGTTTTGTGTGGGCGTCAAAAGATCTACCAGGTTGCCATCGGTTGTAGCGCCGGAAACTATGGTCTGGCTCCCCGAATTCACCGTATACGCCGTATTTTTTACGTACGTTCCGGTCGACTGATCAAAGACGTATTGATAGGCGGAATCCGAGGTCACAACCACAAAGTTCCATGTTCCAGGGATATTAGCGACCGATTGGATGTTGGTCAATCCCGTGTTAAAGGAATGCGTGGTATCCAATATCCCTTGGCTGTACACGTTAATTTGCCCTTGCTTGTTGGCTACCGCCACATGACTCGTATCCACCGCACTGATGGTTACGAGATCGGATAGGCCGGTTACGGTGGAAAGAGGGTTATCCACCATGCTTGTGCCGTCAAAGACGGCTTGTTCGATGGTGTAAGAACTGCCCGACCTCGTGAACACGTAATACGTCATTTGTTGCGGAACCAACGATACCCCGATCGGATTCGTATTGTTATAACTGAGCGTCGAGTTACTGATCATTTTCCCCGTGGATTGGTCATAGGAATACCACTTGACTCCCGCTTGATCCGCAACAACGATATTAGACGGGACGTTGGAATTCGCGTTTTGATCGACGGAGATGGCCGTCGCTTGGGACGGATGCCACAGCTCTACCCAGCCGCTGCCCACGTTCACATAGGCCGTTGTGTTGTTCAGATCCACTTGGGAAACGTCATTGAACGAATCCTGGAAGATGGTGCTCCCTGTTGAGGCCCAAACCGGAAGGACCGATAAAAATAGAATGAGCGCCCATACACCGAGTGTCCTCCGAATCTTCTTCAACACCATTGGCAAGAATCGCCTCCCCTCCTTTCTTTGAAATCCACTTTCCACCTCCAAAGGGAAACACCCCCTCAGTCAAAGAAAATGGCCCCTACGAGCGTTTTTTGTGTGCGGATAGTATTATTATCTATCTGCACGCAAAAGAGACTGTAGAGGCTAATTCAGGCGAATTTTCTATTGTATGAGGCGTAGATCATAGATTTTCCAAGAGGAACTGACGGGTACCAACGTGTAGAGTAACGTTTCTTTCTTCGGAGAAGCTGTCCCTTGAATCATCTCCGTCACTTTTACGAGGATACCACAGTTAGCCGTCTTGCCTACCCCTTCCATACTCTCAACGATTATTTTTTGTTTGGGGATGTTCGGGATTGTATTGGAGACACTCGCCCGAATTCGTGCCGGTCCTGCGAGAAATTCAACGGCTTTTTTCCCATCCCCGTCTGCCAAGGATGAAGTGTATTGCGTAATCACTTGTTTCTGTTCATCGGTAATGGGCACTGACTTGATCGAAGACCATTGAGCGTCCGGCAACTGGATGGAGAAAATCTTCCAACCATCCGCTCCTTTTGTCAGGTAAAAGTCTTCGATGAGCGTGTCTTTTTGCGTGTTTATCGTTGCTTCAATCTGGCAGAAGTCCTTCCCACTACTGATGACTTCAAGTTTCGATTGAACGACCGGATCGGGGGTAAGATTGGTTATTTGTCCGACTTTCGAATGCGCTTCCCCCGATAATTGTTTGATCGCTTGGCTGAAATGCCCTTGAGATTGCTCTTGAATGTACGTTTCGACGACCTTTTTGGGTTCAGAAGCGCCAAAGGTTTGATACGCCTTTGACACTCCCCATTGTCCCGCTACGCCACCAATCACACCCAAAATCAGGATGAGAAAGCCCGCCTTCTTTGACATAGTTCCTCCCTAATGAGCGATGATCGTCACAATCTTTTTGTCCCCGTCCCAGTGCACATCGCAGTCGAACGCTTTAGCAATATAGGCAATAGGAAGCATCGTGCGTCCGTCCATGATTTCGGCGGGGACATCCATCTGAATGGTCTGATCTCCCACTTGCATGGTGTTAGAGCCGATCGTTACGACGATGATTTTGTTGTTCTTTTGTAGATAGACCTTTTGGTTGGCTCCGTCCCAATAGATGTTGTTGTCTCCAATCCCCACCGCGTATGCGGCAAAGCGGAGTGGCAAATAGGTACGATCGTTTTTGATGTACGGAGCCGCATCCCGGAATGTGTAGCCATTGACAGAATACTGTCCATTGCCGATTTTGAAAGCGGCCACCTGGACAGGCGGTTTCTGTGTGCTTGTCGCCAGTGAGGCAGTATCGGCCAATGCTGTAGTGGATAAAGAGAGACACGACAGGCCAAGCAAAGTTCCAATAAATTTTCTTCTCATAAGTAGACCTCCTAGCACTCAAAGATTTTGGTAAGGATAAACAGAATATACTGGCGTCTGACAGAAGTACCTCTACAAAATAGAAAACCCGCCCTCTATGTAGAAAGGCGGGTGAGAGAACAATTTAAAGTTTGAAGACGCTCATGCTGGCCTGATCGGTGGGGGCTGTAGAACCGGAACCATTTCGGATCTGAACAGTGATCTGGTGCATTCCCGGAGAGGATGGCAGCGTCACAGGGATATAGCCCGTTGTCTGATAAGACGACAAGGAGTTCCACCCACTCCAGTTACCATCTACCGCTACACGATAGTCCGTCGCATTCGTGTAGTCCAGAGTCACTTTGAACAACGTGCTCGACGTTGCGGTTGCTCCGTTATACCCAGAGATTTTTTTGAGCGTTGGCGGGAGAAGGGTTTGAATGTTGTTGATGCTGTTGTTTACTGTATTTAAGGTATTTTGCAAGTTGCCCATTTGATTACTCAGGTTTTGTATCCCTGTATTCGCCTGCTGTGCCGCTTGTTGTGCAGCGCGGGCGGCGGTTAAGACCGTTCCTGATGAATCTTGTACAACCCCAGCAGAAACCGTTAAAGTTGAATTCACAATAGAGTTGACTTGAT
Organism: Collibacillus ludicampi; assembly: GCF_023705585.1. NCBI lineage: Bacteria > Bacillati > Bacillota > Bacilli > Caryophanales > Alicyclobacillaceae > Collibacillus > Collibacillus ludicampi. Next base: position 3,262,475 of record NZ_BOQE01000001.1, on the reverse strand, counting down.
CCGCGGATGCTTGTGCCTGTTGTGCAGCTTGCTGTGCGGCGGTTGCTGCTTGATAAGCTAATGTGGCATCACTAGGTACCTTAATGGTATAGGTTCCAATATAAACCCAGGGATAAGGGGTTCTCAATGAATAATTAATATCTGTTGCCCATCCAATCTCCCAATATAAGTCATACGTATAATAATGTTCCGGATTTACATTTTTGTCATCAAACACGAATTGTGTGCCTGTTTGACCACTTATATAAAGAGTATTTCCAGTTGTTTCATTATATGCTTTGAGATAAACATTCGGCATGGGTACTGAACTATTCAGTACGATTTGGACATGACGATCTTGCGAAATTTGTGTAGAAATGTTATCCCAATTATAAACAATGTAGTCTATTTCTGTGATCGTGATATTGAATTGTGCTCCTCCACCACTCCAAAAAGGAGCACGTACTGCAATGCGTTTTAATCCGGCTGATTGAGAAGGATCAAAAGTGATGGAATAATTTTGGGTAGACCACATGGATGTTGGTAATGGCATTTGTAGGCCATCGTCGTAAAATCCTGCATTTTCATAGTGATAGCTACATAATATCAGGGACCCAACTGAGCCGTAACTTGTCATCGTAGCCTTATACTTTATTCCCGTTATTACGATGTTTTCAGCTATCGAAGACCCTGCATCATATACATCATAGTATCCACTATAGCCCACTCCAGTAACGGTGGCATTAGGATATACAACCCCATTTGATGAAGAAGCAAACACTTTTTTCTCATGAACTCCAAGAGGAGTAAAGTTATACCCAGTTATAAGCATCAAAAATACTAATACTAGCGAAAAGATATTTCTAATACTTCTCCTCATTTTTAATTAACCTCCTTTTCCCTAACTTCAAACTTCACAATCTTCCACTTCGTTTCCTTACTCAGCACCCTTCCAAACATCTTCCTCTGATACCTCTCTGGCTTCAAAAACAACGTTTGCAACGGGAAAAACGTACCTTCGATAATCTCCACATCTCCCCATTCCTGTAGAAACTTCTCCTGTAACCGCCCCAGAGAGCCAAAGGTGTTGCCGAGGAAAACCGCGTGATTTGTCCACTCAGCTTGCACCCCACACCGTATATCTCTCTGCATCTCCCTCGCCATACGGCGCGGTTCCAGGCCGCGATCATCGCGGACGTGCAGAAGGAAGTAGTGTTTGCCTCTCGGCAAGTTCATCCTTCCCCTGATCAGAACGCCCGCAACCCACCGCGGAATCGGTACGACGATGTAGCGTCTGAGGCCCAGGAAGTTTCGGGACCACCACCGGGTCACTCGTCCGGAAATTCCTGAAGAGAGCACGTACAGGGCGCCTGCCACCGTGACGAGATCCAGCCAGCGGGCGTGCCAGATGAATGAGGCCACCGCACCGATACACCACCAAGGAAAGATTGTATGGGCGACCTCGGTAATTCCAAGTGGCGCCCACATCCGAAGAATCCTCTCCAAAACGATTCAACCCCCTTTCACTAAGGAAGGGGGCCGAGAGAAATCCGACGGACAAATTCATTCGCCAGCTTCGGGAACCCGAAGCGATAGCCCTGCATAAACCGTACTCCCAACTCCAACAGACGCTGTTTCTGCTCCTCCGTTTCCACTCCTTCGACGATCAACCGGATCCCCATGTCCTGAAACATCCAGCAGTAGTGTTTGATCGCATTCGCCGTCTTTTTATTTACGACATCCGTGGTAAACTGCTTGTCCAGCTTCACATAGGACAGCGGCAACTTCGTCAGGGAATCCAAATTTGAGAAGCCCATTCCGAAATCGTCAAGAGCCCATTCCAGACCCTGTTGTCTGAGCGCCTGTATACGCTTTTGAACAGTCTTGAACTTCTCAAGAGGCAATTGCTCGGTAATTTCCAGCACGATTCGTTCGACTGGCGCATCCTCGGGCAGCCAGTGTACAGCTTCCGCCAGGCTTTGAGGCGCTATGTTGAGAAAGAGTTTTTGATTGGGTTCGAGTATTGGCATCCCTTCTTCTATCGCCACCACACGGGCCTCACGGTCTAATTCCGTGACCTGTCCCTGCTTGAGTGCCCGCTGAAACAAGTCTTGGGCAGGTTCGCCGTGAACACCCCGAATGGTAGCCTCGAACCCAATGTTGCAATTGGCCAACACATCCACAATCGGTTGAAACCTCGGAACGATACTCTGCATACCTTCACCTGCCTTGAAAAAGGGAATTGAGGGTTCCACAAGGGGAACCCTTACCACTCTCGGTAATACGAAAACTGCGCTGGCAAAAGTATCGGTTGTTGCTGATGGTATCCCAATATCCTGAACAACTGGCTGGAAACGGGCATTTCGGCCCCATACATCATCGTTGTGGTTACATAGCTCCCATCAAAGTAGTTGACATTGATCACCAATTGGCGCATGCCGACATTTCCGGGTACCGGTGCCCAGGGACCTGACGTGATGGTTACCTGGTCCACGGGTACTACCCTCGAAATCTCTTGAGCCAGGAGACGGGCTACATCTTGCCCGCTGTTCGGGTCGATTCCGTTTTGGTAGATCGCCGCAGCTCGGGCCATCTGCATCGTCTGCGAGAGAACATAGCAGTCTTTGACGACCATGGTGCCGACGGCCATCATCAGATAGATGATCAATACACGGAACAGCACTCGCCACGGGATAAACGGAATTCCGGCGTACATCGTACAATCCTCACAGACTGATTTGGAACAAGGTATTCAAACTGTTGCCCACGTTTTGGATAGCATCCTGCATGACCGTCTGGAGCACCGGAGTGAGTTTCACAGCCAAAAAGATCCCGCAGCCAAATACCACCCAACCGTACATCTCTTGCCAGCGAAGGGCCACTTTGGGCTCCTTCCAACCGGAGCAAAGCCAATGGCGTAAGCCAGCCAGCGTCGTAAGAATGACAATCCACCACTGTTCCAATCGTTGTTTGGTTTTTAATACCATTCCATATCCTCCCCTTGATCTTGTTTTCCTTGAATATTCAAGAGTTTTTTGCCTTGCCAAATGAATGTACCAGCCCCGACCGCAATACCGATCAGAGGTCCGATCCCAAATCCCCCCTCCTTAATGGCGTAGATGAAGATTCCAACTGCAACGAGTCCTAAAACGGCCAAAACCCCTTCTGAAAGTTTTTTAAGCACGTTCTTGACCATTTCCCTCTACTCTCCTCTCTGAAATGTGTTTCATGTAGATGGAGATTCCAACTGCAGTCTTGACCATACTCTCCTTTCTGAACTGTGTTTCATTCTGTATGAGGGACGAGAGAACAATTTCTCCCCCCTCAAAAGAGTCGAAACGTCATCGGACCATTTCCAAACTGGATTCGTCCAATGGTCCAAGCAAAATAGATCACAAACGCCAGTGTATAAATGGACGTCACGGCCAGTACACCATATAGCCGGGGTTGAGCCGATTCGATTTGTGCTTGAATGTATTCGTCTTGCTGATCATCTTCCTCACCAATTTGTAGTTGCAGACTATCGATGAGAGAGCTGGGCGACTTTTCGTCGCTATACTCGAGTGCTGTACAAAACGTATCCACCTCCGGTGCCTCATACTCTTTTCTCAAATCCTGCATGATGTCTTTTAAAGGCCGGTTTCTCATCTGACTCAGCACCCGCCGAAAGGTTTCTCCAAATTCTCCAGGGGCAATTTCGGCGACACTTCGAAGGGCATCATCCAACGGAAGCCCAAGGCGCAATTTTTCGACAAACCTCCGTTTGACAAAACGGACCGCACTACGGGCCTCCATTTGTCGTTTTTTTGCAAGAGCACTGAGTCGCACGTTTGGATACGGGAGCAGCAAAACAGCCGTCACAACGTAAATTCCCATAACATCTGACGGGACGACAGTTAGCCCAAGGACTGACAAGCCGATTGCCCCTAAAAGCTGAATCGTGATCAACTCAGTCGCCGTGATCGCCCACGGTCGCCCGGCCAGACGTATCTGCCTTTCCACCCGATGCACCAAACCGTGACCCATATAAGGTTCAAGTTTCCGCACCAGCAAACGCCAGAGTCGACGTTTGCCACGCATTCGCTGATACTCTTGTCTGATCCGATATCCCCAGGCAATGATGGGCCATACATGGCGTTTCAGGAGAGGCCATCCGAGCACCACGGTCCAGAAAACACACAAAGAAACAATCATGTTCTCCCTCCCCTTGGTTATCCAAGTATTTTGGGCCTTGTTAAACGGTACGCAACGCTCAACAACGCGGCATACCCAACGACACCGACAAACAGCACGACATTGGCCTGAAAACTATGAGCAAGAAGGGCATCGACGGACGGCTGGAACATCAGATACATCATCAGTGGGAAAATGGCCGGGAACGCGAACATTTTCAAAAACTCTTTTTGCTTCTGTTTGATAGATCGCTCCACATGCTCCTGCTGTCTCAGATTCTGCAACACACTATTGATAAACTCTCGCAGATCGCCGGTGCTTTGATAGTTGTCGTAGATACCTGCCATCGCAACCCGGAATATCGGATCCGGACTGGTTTCGGCCATCTGTCGGAGAAAGTAGCTCACACCCAGTTGGTTGATCTGGGCAGCCCCGGCCGCAAACTCCTTGCGCAGAGGGCCTTCCAGCCGGTCCTTCACCTCTCGCACCCAGTTTTCGACAGTTCCTCCTTCCCGGAACACCGCGCCCGCGAACAGGAGCGCGGTTTTCACGTCCTTCCGGTAACTTCGTGAGTAGTATTGACGCCTTAGGGCAACGGTCTGGAACGGAATCGCTGCACCGATGACGATCCCAAACACGGGTGTCTTGTGCCACCACATCTTACTCGCGATACCGCTAGCAATCGCGCACGCCAAAGACGCCCAGATATGCAGGCTTGAAAGGGTCAATTGAGTCGGAAGGGAGAGCTGCGCGGTCAGTGACTGAAGGGTCCGTCGCTCTTCCCGATCCTGGTGACCGCGCAGAATGGATTGGGCAGCCCGTTCGTACCGCCCGTTCCACCAATGCAGGGCGAAATAGAGAGCCACGAAGAACGCTGCAAAGAGCAGTATCATCATTCCCGGTCCTCCTCCTCATCATCCACCACTTCCCATCCCCAGGACGCCGGGATTTCGTAGCCATTGCGCAACATCTCTTCCACGAACTCGTCGGTAGGTCCGTGAAATACCCAGTACCCGATCGGTTCCCCAGATGGCCCCACGCCCTGTTGGATGAACTCTGTCACGGGATGGATATCTCCACCGGGCTTCAACTGAACGACCTCATCAATAAAGCGGTGCTCATTGTCTTTGCCGGCCAGAGAGCCGTGGATGACCGTGTGCAGACGGTCAAACAGGATTTCCCGGATCACTTTTTGGTCTGGGGCACTTGGGCCTGACGCCGCCAGACTGATGATCCTTTCGATGGCCGCCTTGCACGAGCTGGCATGGAGTGTCGTTCCTGAGCCGTCGTGTCCGGACTGGATCACATGCAAGAACACCCATGCAATTAAATCGCGGATCTCTGATAGGAAAATCCGGTCAGGGTTCATTCGCAGAGCCGCCTTCAGGCCGTCGGCCAGGCTGAACGTCACATTGCCCATGGTGTCTTTGCGCTCGTACAGTCGAATGGCATGCTCGACTTGCGGCTGCATCTCCGGCGATTCTTCCAAGATCAGATTCATATGTGTTCGTGGAATGAGCGCCATAAGGGCGTTGGCAAACGTGGTTTTGCCCCACCCCGTGGGAGCGGCGATCGCGTAGTTTTTCCTCAGCAGAACCATCAGCCGAAAATAATCCATCGTGGCCTGATCGACCATGCCGCCGGTCCTTTGCGTGTAAACCGGACGGCGTTTGTATCTCTTGGCTTTTCGGGCCACGTCATGTCTTGCATCCGGTGCTTCCCATGTGACAGTCCCCCGGTCTGTCAGATCCTCGATGGTGAACGCAGATACAAACTTCCTGACCGAAATGATCAGGCATGGGATCAGTTGGTATTTGGCGTCATAAAAAGTCGAATAGCCCGACGGTCCGGCAATAATGTGAAGCCTCTCACCGTCTGACGCCGAGGCATCCAATTGAACTTTTCCAGGGTCAAAGCGTAACCCAAACCGTGACACATGCTTATTGACCCAAATTCTGGCGTGATTGTAGTCCCGAAAACCAGGCCCATTGTAAATCCGCCGTTTTCCGCCGCGTTTGTAGTAAATCTTCTGCTTGTATTGCGGGTCCATCGGTACGAAGACCTGAATGTCTGAGACTCTCGGATCTTCCCACAGCGGCTGAAGCGGCCCCATCCGGTACTGGTCGTCCAAAAACCGCTCCACGAGTTCCGTATGTGCCCATGCCGGGATTTGCTTGATCTCCTGTACCAACCGCCTCAAATGAATACGCTGGGTTTCCTCGGGCACATTCTCCGCTTCCACACCCAGGCGAGCCTTTTGTTTTTCCTGCCACGCCAGGAATTTTTCGAGCAACAGCCCTTCCCACTCGGCCCATTGCCCTTTGTCGTCCTTTTGCTTGAGCATTTCCCAATCCTTATAATGCTCTTCCCACTTTTGTTCCAGCGATAATGGATCGCTGTTTTTGAACATATACAAATCCCTCCTCATAAATAAGCAGGTCCGGAAGAACGAAACTCTTCCCGGACCATGAAGGAAGCTGTCATTGTGTATTCGTAGATTTTTTGGATTTTAGATCATTAGTTGGTTTGTCCCGTAGGAGCCTGACTAGACGTTTGCCCTGGAGCTTGACTCGAAACCTGGTCAGTGGTTTTCGGAGTAGGCATCTGTCCTGAGGATTGCCCCTCATATGACTCCTGTTGGAACGCCTGGGGATCCAGTACTACGCTGATCTTTCCGGCCGCCTTGTCCCTGGCTAGTTCCTTCGATTTCTCTAACGGCACAGCCACGATGATTTTCTTTTCTGCCTCGGAAACAGAGATGACCGGCACGTGAGAGGCCACGAGATTGGTCGTTACAACCTTCGCTCCTTCATTAAAGGTCCCCAAAAATGCCACCATGTCGCCCGGATGGATCTGGTCGATAGGCATGTCCTGCGAATCCAGTTGCAAGGCCATTCCCACATAATTGAGTCCGTATTGACGAACCATTTCACGCATGGTCGTGGCATCGGCCACAGCCTGTTTTTCAATGACCTGCCCCGGCAGGATGGTTGTAGCCGTGTATTTGCCGACAACCTCCTGCGGATCCTTGATGGCATCTCCTGGAACCCCTCCTTCGGGACGCAGTTCCTTACGTAGATCGCTCGGCTGGATTTTCTGGTCTACACGTATTTTGTTGGCGGCTACCCATACCGGAACCATATGTGTGGCTTTCTGGATGGTCGTTTGCGCGATCCATCCGATAACAAGGCCAATCCCGACCAAAAGCCCCAACCACATCGCACCTTTAGCTAATGAACGATCGGTTCTCATCACTCATCCTCCTATTCCCACAACTCGAAGTAACTTTTTCCACGAAAGTCCCGACGGAGAAGAGAGATTCCTCACCTCCCGTTTCTTAGCACCGCTCTCCGAATGGAGCCCTGCCTTCACATGAAATCCTTCTTCCAAAATCCTGCGGAACGCTTTGGCATAGGCACTCTTTGGATCCGATAGGATGATGGGGGGCCTGCCCGTGCTGTTTGGCGCGTCCAAATCCGGGTGGTAAGGGAGAGGAAAAATCGAAACGTCTTCCGATACCTCCGAAAGAGCCGCTTCCACAACCCTGAAATCGGCCTCTTTCTTTACCCGGTTCACAATGATCTGGATCTTGTTTTCAGGGAATCCTCGGCGAATCATGGTTTCCAACATCCGCTGGCTCCGTTGCAGCCGGGAGGCATCCGGGCTGACCATGAGCACCACATCGGTGGCATATTCTTTGGCTAAATGTTCAAGTGTCGGAGAAAAGCCTTCCGCCAGATCTACCATTAAGCACGGAAACAGGGGACGATACGCTTCCACCGCCGCCCGCACAACCTCCCAGCGCAAAGGCTCCAACGTCCCCAAGGGACTTGGCAGCACCTTCAACCCAGTAGGCCGATGAGTAACCAGCATGGCCTCCAGATCCCGTTCAGAAAACGACTTTCGCGTACCAAACTCGCTGATATCATCCACCGTGTCAGCCCCGATCCATTGGGCCACATTGCCGTTGATGTCGGCATCAAGAATCGCCAGTCTCTGCCCTTTCCGGGCTAAGATCATACCGAGCTGTACAAGAAACGTGGTTTTCCCTTCTCCTCCCTTGACTGAGCTGGTGATGATAAATCGATTGAACGTGCGTTTAGGACCTTCATCTTTCAAGGTCACATCCGCATAATCACGATCGGATTCCGACTCCGAGATGCCGAATGGCCGAATGTTTTGGAGATCTCCCTTTGTTTCCCTACGGAAGCCTTTTAAAGAAGTCTCAAATCTACTCAGTTGGTCCCTGATCCACCTCGGTTCCAGGGGATACGGAAACAGATCCTCGGCCCCTGCATTGTACATTTCCGCCACGGCTCCCGGCGAAAGATCCCCATACACATACACTGGAGCCGAGAACTCCAGGCGAAGTTTTCTCACCACTCCTGGTCCCAGTTCCCCTGCGACCACGAAAGCGTCGATCGCCTTTTCACGGCTGAGAATCGCCTGGACTTCCTGGGGCGTGCGAGCTTCGTAGATTTTCCCGAGGCTTTGGAGAGAAAATGCTGTTTGAGAAGATCGTTGGATGAGCTCATCTATGACCACGATGACCATACGGACACCGCCTCCTCTCTTTGTTCCGGTTTCTCTTGCGGTTTTTCCTGTACAAACAGTCTCACCCACTGTTCCTTGACATCGGGAGGTTTCTCAACCCATGGCATCTGGCTGCAGAGAGAAAGAAAGGCTTCCCGTCCCAAATCCGACACGATCAGGTCAATTCTCGCCTGCACGAGTTTTTCCGGTCGAATAGGAAACGCTTCCGGGTACCGGTTCATCACCCGAATCGCCCGTTCCGGGATGTCACCCCCTTTGCACTTGGGATCGGGAGTCATCACGAAGACCTGCTTACCGGCCCGGAGCCAGACTTCAGAATCCAGAGCATCCCCGACATCGACGACCACCCGTTCTTGAACGCGAGCCAGGAGTTGGAGTTCATGGAGGCTCAAGGGTTGGCTCGCGGTGACCGCGGCCTTGGTCTGTAATTCCCCCCTCAGATACGCCTCCCTCGTACCCTCTTTCTCCACCTCAAGCCACTTCGCCAGGCTGTCCGTTACTCGACCTTCCATGAGTACGGCATCCAAGGCGACCGCAAGATTCCAGGCCAAAAAACTGGATCCGGCTCCCCGTGGGCCTCCGACCGCGATTACATGATTGAATACAGAAGGCAAGGTTTCTTCTTCCCTAGGAGGAGTCTCCGATACATTCTCCTGTGGAACCACCCTCTGAATCAGCTTTGCAGGGCTCGGGATGGACAGTCTCCGTTTCGGAGTTTGCTCCTCCTCCGTCACCGGCTTCGGGAGATCAAGGACCGCATCCAAGAATGGTGTGGCGTCCGGAAGTTTCGAGAAATCCGAATAAGAGCGGAAAGCTCCCGGCAAGGGTTCTCCTTCCACTGCCCAGATGACAGGAAGGCCCCTCACTAGAGCCTCCTGAGCCAGAGTACGAAGGGAAGCCGCTCGCCCTTCGTTTTGTTCTGCAAAACAAAAGAGTGCCTGTACTGTGGTCAGGTCCCCGTGGTCTTGAGGCCAGATCACGATTTCATAGCCAGCGTCCTTTGCCTCGTCAGCAAGCCATTGGGCAACATCTGTCCTGCCGCCCGGACACAATGCAACTTTCAAACTTCCATTCCTCCTTTGATCTTTTGTGGGAGCGGGAGAAAAAACAGTGATGTTCCAAGGAAGAGCATCCCTACGCGAATCCTACTCTGTACGGGGTCCGGGAGAACTCTTCCGCCTCCCCGCCTCCGAGAGGCAACCTGATGATTCCGGTTCCATGTCTTCGGCCATCCGCAGCAACTCCGATCCCCTCATTCCCAGCGCGGCGGCAATGGTGTTCAACAGCTTTACATTGGGAATGTGCCGGGAAGTCTCAATGCGGTTAATCGTTTCCCTCTTCACCCCGCACCTCTGCGCCAAGTCGCGTTGGGAAAGGTTTTTCGCTTGCCTACATTGACGAATTGTCAGCCCTAGCAACTTTTTTCACCTTCTAAACTATCTATTGATTCCGCTGCACAAAATTTGGTAAGATCAAATTGTGATGTTGTTATCACTTATCTAAGGCCTATCCGCGTTGTCCTCTAGGGAGTACAGAATGTCAAAGAACTCAGTTCCCTGGGTTTCTCTTAGATATTTCCAATACTGTTTTGCGGCCAGTTCATAATAGTTGACCGACACCAATAGCGCTATTCTGTAATAAATGGCGTCCATGAGCGGCAACTTGTCTTCGTTTTCGTCCAAGTACCTTCTCGCAGCTTCTATGGTCATCATCAATACCCCCTCGGAAAGAAGTGCTTCCATGAGCAAAACTCCGCAGCAATTTATTGCTCGTACGTGCGAATCTGCCAGGCAATGGCTAAACCGACCTCCGAACATATCCATTCACGACCTGTCTGACCAAGGTGAAGCTGACAAGGAAGAAGTTCAAAGCTCACCAATTATGCCGTAAACCGTATTTTGGGACTGGAGAAGACCTACAATATGCTCCGCACATGCACAAAAGGATGTGCGCATTGTTGCTACCAAGCCATTTACGTTTCCGAAACCGAAACGCGGATAATCCTGAATTGGTTGCGATTGAACAACATACGGTTCGACCCGCTCCTTCCAATCCGATTGGAAAAATGGAATGCCTCTTTCAACAGGACTGAACTGTTTCTCGTCGATATCCAAACAGACGAATTTAAAGAAGGATATTTCCATGCGCATATCCCTTGCCCATTTCTAGGATCTGATAACACGTGCGAAATCTATCCTGTCCGCCCTTTATGTTGCCGGCATTATTTTTCCGTCAGCGCTCCGGAACACTGCGAAAAAAGTCCTTTCGTTGATGACACTATAATCCTTAGATGTTGGGATCTCGTCGTGTTGATGAAACTGCTTCTGTCCCGCGAGTCCACGTGGTTAGCCGGACCTACGATTCTTGAAAAAAAGCGCAATCCAACCAACGCGTAAGGCTTTTACCGATTGCCTTAGCCGAAGATCTAAAAACAGGACAATTCGACTTCTTTAATGGCGAGTAAAATTTGCACCGAAATCCCAGGCCCGGCTAAGAGGGATCTTTCAGGTTTACCTCACCTCTTTGGCAACGGGCCGCCTTTCCTCACTCAACCGGGCGTGCAGTTGAATGCAACGGAATAGTTGCTCGTGCAATTGAGCCGAAGCGTTCAAATCCGCGGATGCTTTGATGCTCTCTTCCAACATCTGAATCTGCTTTTCAAGAATCTTGATGGTTTCCATGACGATTTGCCTCCTTTTTTTAATTCAAGAACCCATTCACCTAGGGGCGCGGGTCGCAGCGGATTCCCTTGCTCTCACCCCTTTCAAGGGCCGGGAGAAAAAAGTGGCAGAATCGAGTCGGCCACTTACCGATCACTTCTGCAGCGACCAACTACCCTATAAAGGGGTGACCAACTTGTGCATCCCTGTGTACCGCTCCCAACTCATATAGGGGCTGAGAGAAAAATCTCTCCCTTACTTAACTCGAGGCCAGGGAGAATCCTCAAGAGAACCCTCAAGCCAACTTTAAATGCACTCGAACCGTGTCATGATTCAACCGCTCTACCCGATCCACATACCCCTTCTCTGCAATCCATCGTGCGATGATGCAACAAATCTCCGCAAAATGATCCACGTCAGTGAAGCTAACCGTTAAACTCATCGTTTTGCGATGAAATGGAATGACTTGAGCCAAAACTATGAATCCCCCTCTCTATCCATATGTGGGGCCGGAAGAACGCCCAGAGCGACCAGCGCCCACCATCCATCTCTCTGTCTCATGGGAAGCAACTGACCTAATCCCACGACCGACCAAATCATCCATCCCCAGAAAAATTCCCTCAGCCATCCGTAACTGGTCGCATGAATAAGAATCATGACTCCCACCACGAGCCAGGGGGCGAGAACTCCGGACAAGGCGATCAGAACGCCCTGCCATCGACGTCGGGCATGGAGCACCCCGACCGGCAACACGTACCCGGAAAGCGGGAGCAGCCGGACTTCCAGTGCACAAAGGCGAAACAACTGCGGCCCCCGGCCCCACACGATCCGATGAACGGGAACTCCGCACATTCGTTGGGCCGCCGCATGGCCGAGTTCGTGAATCAAGACAACTAGAGCGGCTGACAGAAGAAAACCCGTTGACGACACCCCCTCAAAAAGAAAAAGGCCGGGAGTATCCCGGAGCCAATGCTAGATAATCACGGATATACTTTTGACACAGCCGTTACCGGTACCCGTACCTGAACCTGTGGAGCTGCCCCTTCACCGAAAAATCGGTTCATGACCGTTTGAGAAACCGTCATCTGCACGGTCTGGTTGACTGTACACGTAATCCCCTTGTCATCCAAAGTCCGTTGAAATTGCGGAACCGTGTTGAACCCAGCCCCTTCTTTAAAGTTGGAAATATTTTTTTGCCATGCTGCCTCTGCTGCATTTTCTGGCGAAAAATCGTCATTGAGCTTGAATCCGAACCCAATAGGTGCTCCTGCCTCATCATACTGGTTCACTTCCTGATGATTCTGTAGAGAACCGGCCAGAGTGGCTGCGTCAGCCGCCCCCTGAATCATACTCTTGACCTTGATCGCATGGGTCACATCCACCTGGAAAGCTATGAGCATGGCCCAAACCAATAATTCTATATAGAAAAAGAGTATCCCCATGGTTTTATCCCCTCGATTTCAAAAGATTCAGGAATGGTCCCGCATAAGGCGGGACCGTTGGTTTATTTCACCAATCGAGGCGGGCCAATAATGTACTGATCCAGTTTAGCTGTATCATTCGTCAGATCACTATCATTTAACGGAGGCGGAGGCGGATCATCCGGAGAACCCGGTATCACATGTGGCCGTATGGTCACCGTGTAATGGATATGGTAGCCTTGCCATTTATAATCCTTGAATTCACGTTGAACTTTGTATGTCAGCGGAATCGTAACGGATTGGCCAGCTGGTACATTGACTACCGCTTTCTCAATGTCAATCGGCTGAAACAACGAATTGTCGTCGCTCCATGCCTTGAGATCATATTCGATACCTGCACCGTCGTAATCATTTGTGTTTGTTAGGACCATATCTACATGTCCTGTCTCACCGTTTTTCGGCCAGTGATTCCAAAGGTAGTTAGCAAACTTTACAGATATGTCTCCGTCACTAGTCCCCGGATTTTGAATGATTGTTCCTCCACCACCAGAACCAGTACCTCCACCAGAGCCACCTGTTCCGCCTCCGGAACCTCCTGAACCACCAGTGCCACCGCCACCGGTGCTTCCACCTCCGCCTCCGCCAGTTGAGGTGCCTCCCGGAGTTTTGGGTTTAACGGTGGGATCGATGGTAAACGTCGAAATCACCGTTCCGTTGATTCCGCTTGACGATGGACGTGCAATTTCGTCGTACATCGTATATTTGACCGTATATGTCCCCGCTGGAAGCCCTGTCGTGTCCAATGTTGCGGATTCATTAGTTGTGACGGACGATCCGGGTTGTACCTGAGCATTTGAAGCAAGCGAAGTGACCGCTGTATCACTAGGCGTGAATGGAAAGTTCGTTCCTGTTGCGGCCTGTACGGTATTGCCGTTGTCGTTGATCGGCAAGAACTTGTCGAACCCGTTCGGACCCGTGACTTCAAGCGCTTCGAGATGGTGCGATGTCCACGGCGCAAAAGTCGTGTTCGTCAGGTTGATGTTCACCGTGTCACCCGGAGCGTAAGCGGTTTGGTCGGTTGTGACCGATGACGTGGGCGGCGAAGAGGGATGGATGTTAAAATTCCCCTCTGCCACGCCCTCCTGATCCGTCATGTTGACCCCGCCTGTAGACGTGAGATATCCTTGATCGATCGTTGCGCCGGAAAGGTTTAAAACGTCGGACAACGGTACGACTGTCCATTGATTGAAATCATCAGCGAGTATGCTTTGATCGCCATTTGGTTTTTTCGCCAGTTCTGTATCGACGTATTTTTGTACGCCGCCTACCGCTTGAACCCAATCGGGATAATCCTGTTTCGAGATCAACAGGTATCCGTTGTTGACATTCGTTGTAGACAAGTCATATTGCAGAATTTTGCCTACGGGATTTCCGTTGATGAGGGCATTCGTTACGATCCAATGGACTTGATCGTCAATTCCATTATGCGACCAGTAAAGTGGAATATCATTTCCCTTTATCCCATCTGATAGACTTATATCTACCGGTTTTCCCACTGGGATCGGTTGACCGTTTTGTAATCTGTAGGCTACATAGCCAGGTTGGGAATCCGTTTGACCGAGAGGTTGAGGATTCGTCACCCCTTGCCCATATGTGGCGGAAAAAGAAGAACCTGCCGAAAACAAAGTGGCAGGTACTATTAAGACACTCGATAAAAGTGTAGCTAATGTTTCTCGTTTCACTACATTGTCACCTCCAAAATTACAGGTTCGGATATTTAACAACCCATTGGCCGTTTTGATAGAGTAAGGCAGCCCCGGCATAGGTATGCGCATTATCATGATTAAAAAGTCTTACTCCCACTCGATCGGATTCGGTCATGGTCTTTGGCCCTTCTCCATTCCAACCGCCGTCCGGTCCCCCAATTACCCAGTACACACTAGATGAACCGCTGTCCGGGACAGTGACTGTTACCTTGTTTCCATCAAATTTGAATTTCACCTGAGAGAACAGCTGCAAATGGCTTGTAAATTCCTCTTTGGAATACCCGTTGATAAACGAGTTAGTCATCTTAATGTTCCCAAGCGAAAATGTCCCATCACCGTTGTCAATTAAGTTATTGCTGTTCGTTGTCGGGTTGATGACAATTTGAGTCGCATCAAAGGGATACTGGATCGAACCACCCGTTTGCACAGGAGGCAAAGGTTGCGGCTGTGGTTGTGGCTGTTGCGTATTCGCTTGCTCCAAAGCCTGCATCGCCAAATCTATCACTGCTGCCGCTTCCTGACGGTTCATGGATGCAGTCCAGTCACTAAAATTGCTAGGGCCGACCAGCTGATGCGTCATCAAATTCCCGACCGCCGATTGTGCCCAAGAGTCCAATTTCCCAATGTTGGGCAGATTGTATACTCCGCTGCTCGGCTGTACCCCATTCTTGGACAGATAGTTCCAAACCATCTGCGCGGCCTCTTCCCGCGTGACCGGCGCGTCCGGCGCAAAGGTGGTCGCGGACTTGCCAGCAATCATTCCAGCGGCGTAGGCAGACTTGATGTAAGACTCCGCCCAGTGACCGCGGATGTCGGTAAAGGCCACACTAGAGCTAGTATTCTGCGGAATCCCGAAGGCCCGAACAAGAAACGTGGCCATCTCGGCACGGGTCAAAGTCTTCGTTGGCGCAAATTGACCATTGCCCACACCGCTGACGATTCCCTTGCTACTCAGATCTTGGATGTAAGAAGCATACGGGCTGTCCGCCGACACATCGGTAAAAGACGTGGCAGCCATAGCATTTCCGACCAGAGTAGACAAGAGGGCCGCCGAAGACATAACGGCAATAAGTTTTCTCTTCAACATAGAATTTCACCTCACATGACTTTTATTGGGAGGCTTCTCCCCTATTTCACAGAAGCGAGAGAAAAAAGCGAATTCTCCCGCTCCTCTTAAAGAGATACGCTTGTAGAAAGACATCTCCCAAAGTTGTACCTCGATGTGAAATCAAAATTTTTCCCCGCTCTCCGGGTATAACGGATAATGTTTCCCTACTTCAGGAATCTTCGGATACCCGTTGTACTTCACCAGCTTAGACCAATTCCATCCATCCGTAAATTCAGACGCGCCACAGTTCGGACAAAAGCCATATTGCTGCCCTTTTTTTCGCCAATCCTTAGATGGATATACACACTCACAATGAAGGCACCAAATGTACATTCAAAAATACCCCCTATCCGAAAACTACCGATCAGGGGCAGGTATAATACCCTTCCCCCTCTAAAAAAATCGATCAGAAGCCAAAATAGAAGGAAACTATTTTATCCTTCTCTATTCAATTTTTCCAAATATGCAGATTTCAGCTTTTTTTCGGACTTGGAAAGCGTATTTCCGGTGTATCCGATTCCCAAAGTGCCCGTGATGTACCCAACCAACGCCTGATTTCGACATAGCCAAGATAGACATACTGATTCAAGATTTAATTTACTATAGTATAATTTATGAATATTCCTTCGTCAATATATTGTTATCACCGCCTCCTTTCTGCTATGTGTGGGGTGGAGGAGAAAAAGAGTATGGGATTAAGTGTCCCCTCCTCCAGTGCCGCTCACCTTCTCCTTTACCCCTCTTCCTTTTTCCGTTGCTCAATCAAATCCAGCGCCCACAAGATCCCCATCCGGATACCCGTCTCAATTCGTTCTGCCACAAACTCGTCACGGACGTCGATCTCGCGGCCTTCGTACAGAACGAAATCCGCCTTGTACAGCTGCTCAATCAGATCCACAGTATTTATAGGTGGTTCCGCTTTTCCTATCAATTCCTCGACGGAAACTCCATACATCTTGGCCAAGCCCAAGATGACCCTATAACTTGGGTTGCGCCTGGATCCTCGTTCGATATGACTCAAATATCCAACGGAACACCCTGCGACCTCGGCAACCTGTTCCAGAGTTAATCCCTTTTTCAGTCGCAGATTCCGCAGGTACTCCCCACTCACCTGTAATTCTGCTTTCTCATTTTTCAATTTATCCATCGGCAATCACCTCATTTGCCTGTAGTATATATCAGTGCAAATAAAAAAGGCAACCCTCTGGAGAAGAGGTTGCCTAAATGCCCGTATCATCTGGATTTAACCGTAAATGATTCGGTACTTCCGCAGTTTCGTTTCGTTGTTTCCCCGTGCTTCGCAACGCCGGTGCCTTTCTGGATGGGAAGGATACAGACCGATCCGACTCCGAAGAATCTGTTTTATCGCGCCATAATGTTGGGACCGTTCTCGGTTCTTCCCTTTGAAGACGTGTCATCCTCGCACCCGAATCTTCAGCGGCCATTCTCTGTTCCGGAGTTGTACCCGGTGGTGTAGAGTCCCCCAGTAAAGGAACTTCATGATCAATCAAAACTCGTTCTTTGTATTCTCCTGAACTTGCTTGTTGTCTTTCCTCAGTAGGTTTTTCCGTCAAGTCCGTTGTTTCTGCTCCCGCTGATTCCTTACGCAGAATGTCATCTTGTGACTCGTCTGCTCTTTTCAATTGTTCAGCAGCGATTGAACGGTTCCCTTTATGGGCTTCGGCCTGCACCATTTGACGATCTGCATTGATCCGTTGGGCATTAGATTCCACCGGTTCCGCTTCGGGCTTAGGGACCTCCCACCGCTTTTGACGGACCGGTTCGGCAGCACCAAGTTGACGGTCATCCGTTTCAGAAGGTTCATTCTGCCCTAATTGTTGAGATGGCTCGTATTGCTTGAGAATATTTTCCTCTGCCCCCATCGGTCGGCTCAGTTCCACAGCCCCTGATTGGTCGGCATCGGGGTTCACCGCACGGGCTTGATCCTCGGTTCCCTTCTGCGTGTCTCCCAAACGGAATAGATGCCTTTCTTGTCCAACAGATGGAGTTTCTCGGCCGGATTCCGCTTGATCCATTTCTGCTGACAGAGTGGGTTCCTGATCCGTTTGCTCTGCCTCTCTCACATTTTGGCCTTGATCAGTCCCTTGATTCGGGTCTTGTGAAGCCATCAGAGGCTCTGTATGGTTCAAATTCAACCCATCGTCTGCATTATGCGGGCGCGGGACATCCTGCGACAATGAACGCCGGGGATCCTCCCTAATCAGTGATTCCCAGTAGGCCGGATCCTGACTTTCTGGCGTTCGCCCTTCCCAGTTCAAACGATCCGGATCGATCGGACGGCGGAGATTCCTCCGTTCCTCTTTTTCTTGGCCTTCTTGGCCGGTTGCTGCATCCGCCTGATGGAAAGTGCCCGCCTCTTTGTTCTTCCAATGACGGCCTTTCAAAAGCATATCTTTGGCGATTTTCAGGGACTCCCCACTGACTCCCCGAGTGTTCTTCCAAATGTCGTAGTATCCCTTTCCGGCCACTTTGAGCGTTTCTCCACTTCCTTTCGCAATCTCTTTTGCCACATCAGTTGTCAAGGAAGCGGCCGCACCTGGGATATCCCCGCGCAAGGCTTTCCATCCGGCTTTGCGTAGGGCCTGACCCATACCTGGCTTCCTTTTCCCCCAAATCTCTCGAAGCGACGGATGATCATCTCCCTGCCGATCCGGGTCAATTCTGCGCGAAGAAGAATCTCCGTCATCAGAAGGAGACGAGGGAGGCGTGTGGCTGTTGGAATGGTCACCGGTACCGCCACCGCTTCCCGCAAAAGCTGGGAACGGAGCCGATGCACCCCTTGTCAGCCTCTGTATCGGTTGCATTCGTTTCCACAGGCGGGACAAAACCCATAAAGCGAAAACGAAAAGGACTGCGTACAAGATCATACTGCCGATCGCACTGCCATCTTTGGCATTCATATTCGGCGTGAAAATTTTGACCACTAAAAATGTCAATCCGACGAAAAGACTTAACCCCAGACGAACCACGATGGAACCGGTCAGTCCCTTTACCCACCAGCGTAACAGGCTATGGCTGTAGTCCCACGGAAAAATCGATAAAGGCAAAATGACAATACCCGCCAACATCGCGGCCAGGTACAAGAGATAGGCCATGTTCATCATGACACCCAACGTAAACATGTAAACAACCGCACACAGTTGAGCGATCAACGCAAACAAGGCCAGGGTCAATCGATAGGGCGAAGCAAAGGCCACTTTTGAATCTGAATGGTCATCACTGTTCAAAATCGCTGCCAAATCTTTTCGCTTGTCGGAGCCCACTCCATAGTGCAGGAGAACATCCCGCCACGGGGTGCTTACGCTGACACTCATGTCCCCTCCGACAATCCCCTGAACCGATTCTGCGTCCTTTTTCCCTAGCACTTTTCCAGGTGTTCCGATTTCCCCTAATTGCCACGGATAATCCACGAGACGGTTCCAGATTTCCTTGTCGATGTTGTTCGATGCCTGTGTCAACTGGGGCTTGTTCGGGTCCACCGGCTGATCAAAGGTCAGCACCCAGCCGCTCGTCGCATAACTCAAGGCGTCGATGGCGCTCGTGACCATCTTGATGTACTGAACGGTCCCTAAACTTTTGAACAAGAGAAGGGACACCATAACGATCAGAAACATCACACCCCGCCGCATCATTCTCTGGATGTTGTGCTGAGCCAGATCCTTCAGCAAAACACCCCCGGCCACGACGGCGAATAAGGGCCATAAGTGGTCCAAAAAGTGACTCTTCTGGATTGCATCTGAGATCGCTTGAAACGGGGCCAGCCATTCCGACGGGGCATACCCCAGATTCAAAGCCCACATCGAGAGCCGGGTCAAAAAGACCCCGATTAGAAAAATCAAATTGGCCATCCCGTATATGGGATCAAACCTTCCGAAGAGGCCATCCGCGTCCCATGTATAGTTGGATATCGGATAGGACGGTTCCTGAAAATCGGGAGAGGTCAGCAGCGGGTCCGCCGCATAGACCGTCGAGTCCCCTCCGACTCCAAGCCCGAAAATCAAAAACATGATCCACGTGATCCGACGCCGCACAATAAAAAACCCCCTTTCAACCTAGAAAGGGGTTCGAGAGAAAAACTATTCGCTTTTCGGCGTACTCGAAAAGAATTGGTCCAGTACCCGTGGCAACACTTCGATCTGCAGCTCCCCGATCCGGCCTTCGGGGTCGCGAACCAGCCCTCGTCCATTCCGGTACTCAGCAAACCGTTTCGTCCAGTGGCGAAGATCTTCATCGGTCATCCCGAGTATCCGCAGGGCCGCTTCCACCTGATCTTGGCTCTCCAGGTGCAACATGATTTTCCAGGCAAACAGACCGGTCATATCTTCCTCGTCCGCTCTCGGCAGGAAATCGGTTGCGTTTTGGGTAGCCAGAATCGGAATCAGGTTTTCAGAACGGCTAAACCGCATGGCCTCGTTAATCAGGCGCTGTCCTTGTTCAAAGCGTCGCAAGACCCATGCCTCGTCGATGCAAAGAACCTTGACCACCGATTTGGGCAAGGCCATCAACCGACGAAGCCCAAGTGTGGCTACCGCGTACAGGATGGCCGCCGAATACCTTTCTGTCTCTGTCCACTTTTCCTTGGGTACCGTTTTGTCTGGGAGAGACAACCCGCGAACGATTGCAGTCACAAGGTCGTGGTCAAAAATCGTCTCCCCCGTATCGGGGCCAAAGAATAGCCGTCCAATCTCATGGGCTTCCATCAGCCTCACCCGTTCGGCCACAAGCCGTGCTTCCTCCCTTTCCCGTGCCTCCGGCGAGGTCTCATAGATCCCTCGAACCGCTTCGTAGAAGGCCCACATGTCCCACTGTTGTCCCTGCAATACCTGTTCGACCGCCTGATTGATTACAATTTGCCGCCGGTCGTCTCCCAACGGATTAAAGAGCAGTTCCATAATCGCTCGCGCATCCTGCACGTTGCCCACACGAAAGGGCGAAAACCGCGTGTCGGAATTGTAGGTAAAACGCAGGATATGGACATCAAATGGCAGTTGTGCCAGCGGTTCCGTCTCTCCTTTCGGATCGACAAGGAAAACCTTCGCTTCCCAAGAGAGGAGCATCGTGGCTAAGTACTTCAAGGTGTACGACTTCCCGCTCCCAAGCGTCCCCGCCAACATGATGGCACTGGTCGTGTTCAAGTCCTGCGCGGGCCGCCGGGGATCCATCCACACGGGTCGACCGTTCAAGAGCCTGCCCAACCAGAATCCGCTTGGGTCTCCGAGCGACCGAGTTCCTAGTGGTACAGCCGCCCCTAACACCCCCGGATCCATCGGGATCTCCCAACTCGTGGGCAGCTCCTCTCCAAACGGATAGAAGGCTTGGAACATCCTCTTCATGTCTCCAGGGGCTCGTACCAATGTATGATAGGATCCCGCCATCCTTTGAAACTGCTCGGTTCTGGCTCGTAGTTCCTTGGGATTGGACGCGCCGACCGAGAATACCGTCACCGCGTGTACAAGCGGCTGTCTCGATCGGAGCTTCTTTTCAAGAGAAGCCACCGTCGCCATGTCTTCCTCCAGTTCCAATGGCACATCTTCGTCGTTGTCCACCCACTCCCTGTACTGCGCCTCGGCCGTCTTTTTCTTTTTTCGCAGGTGTTCCAGGGCCTCGTGGGCCGCCTCCACCCGCACATGAATAGCTGTGTCTACAGGAAATGGGGTATTTTCCAGCACCCCGTAGAGCCATTCGAAGCCGGTCGGATGGGTTTCCGGGATCGGCTGAGGCACGGATACTGTGGCGAAAAAGGTTTGGTATGATTTCTCACCCTCCGGATGCTCAATAACCAGGTGCGTCGGGCGCTCTATCATCCGTACATCGGACAAGGCCAGATGCACAGTCCGTGTCGGTCTCAACCAGGTCTTACCCCCGCGAGCCACGACTTGAACCGGAAGCGGATCGGGCAAAACACCCTTTGGTTCCGATAGCCCACGGAAATAGGGCTTCCGCAGCCACCATTCGATGTCTTTGAGCGTCGCCTTCTCCATTCGTACCATGGGGGCCAGTTTCGCAAACCATTCCTCTGTCGCCTTTCTAGCGGCTTCGAGACGTTCTTTCGGAATGATCTCTTGGCCCATTAAAAAACGGTTCTTCACATCCATCAGCCCGGCCGCAGCCTGCTTGAACCAGTCTTTCCAGTTGTCCATAGTGAGGTCGATGGTGATCCGCTGGCGGTTGAGTGGAACAACGATCAGGTTGACCCTGTGGAAGGGTAAATAGTACCGAAGATAGTCGTGAACTTCCTTCTGGTGCTCTTGCCAGACTGGGTTTCTGGATCGTCGGCCCATCTCTCGCAGGATCTCGTCCGCGGACCATTGCTTGGACAAGAGAAAAATCCAAAACTCCCCGGAAAGGCTCATCAGCCCCCGCGTCACCCGATCGATGACCTGATGTTTGATGTGTAACGGCTGGAAGGCATACGGTTCTGATTGTACTTTGAACACGGCATAGGCTTGGCCGGAGGTGTCAAATATTCGGTTGTCTTCAATGTACAGAATTGGAAGCACACAAAAACCCCCTCTCCTTGTATCAGGGGAGGGGGAGAGTGTATTGATGACTCTTGTTGTCATCTCTACCAATTACCAAACTGAGTCACTGATGTGTCCAACGTCAGGTGCAATTGCAGGCCAAGTTCGCCACTGCCGCTGCGTCGCTTCGTGAGAGTGCGAAATAAGAGCGAACAGCAAACAGGTTCTGGCATCACCTACTACGCTAGCACGAGCTATTAGTACACTGTCATCAGTTCGTATCGAAACTCCCGGCTAAGAAAGTTCTTGTCTGTGATCGGGTCGTACTCTACCACGTACCACTTCTCTTCCTTTTGCCAATAAACCATCATCACCCGCTTGTACACGGGGTGTTCCGCCTGCGCTTTGGTCTGTGCGTTTCCACGATCGTCATTATACTCCCGCTTTGTCTCGATGAGCAAAATCCCATCACCTTTGATTCGATTGCGAACGCCTACTACAAAATCGGGATAAAAATTCGGCTGACCGGGTAAAGGCAAAGATACCGACCATTGCTTACGTGGTGGGTTACGGTGCCACCATTTCACGGTATTCGTGACGTCGCTGTCGAGTTTTTCCGCAAACTCGCGCTCCCAGGTATTTAAATCATCAGGATACACTCCGTAAACGTTCAGACGGGAAGGGTCAAGCGGCATTGCGCTATGAATCTCGTCCGGAATCGGCTGTGCGTCGATGACTTCGATGTGATTGTACAGCGCTTCATCAATTGCCTTGCGCAGTGCATTTGGCCGAAGAGCCAAGATTTTGTGTAAGCTATCACGAACAGATTGTGGATCTAGCATATGCAGCCAACCCGCGCGCGAAAACTCCTCTCGAAGCCGCTCCTCCAAAGCTTTGTGTAGGTCACGCACATCCACCATGCCATTAGGGTCTGCCTCAAACAGCGTGACCTGCGCTAGTTTGTCGAGCTCAGCCTGCGCCAGTATGGCTTGTATTACTTTAGGAGCTTCTTTGCGGCGTTCGAAGATTTCAAGTTCTTCCATCAATATGTTGGTCGCGCTTCGTTGTGTGATAGCCAGCACTTTTTCATCAAAAGGGAAACGCGCCACAATGTCTCGCATGATCGAGCCGTGGTTAAGAGAGACCACCGCCTTCTTGAATTGCTTCGGAAAGTTCAGATCACCACGCAATCTGTACGTGTACAGATGATGCCGAGGCAGGGATTGCGAGGGTGACAGAGTAGATTGTCCACTGTACAAAGAAGATGTATTCGTTGACTCATCCGTATCAAAAAGGCCCAACGCGCCAAGCAGCAGATTTTCCAATGATGTTTCATTTTCGGAGGAAAGACCGGATGATGAGCCACTTGCTCCTTCCTCAGAGGTAGTCTTCGCGGATTCAGAACGCCGGCCAGGAACAAACTCGGGCAACGGCAAAATCATTTGTTCGCGCTCCGTATATATGTACGGTTGCGGCAATCCAGGGTTGGATAACGGATCGACCGCTACGACGCTGATGACAGGAGCCGCCGGCGAAAGCTCGTCACGGATGCTGTTGATCCGCTCTGCAGCGCTGAGCAGGCCAGTTTGCCCCCTCTGATCAGCAAGGAACACATAACCATATCGCAACGGCTCGGGAATCGAAGGCAGTCTTTGCAGCCGCCGGTCCACGCGCAGAATGCGCCCGACAATCTGAAGCCCAAAGTCCGCGTCGCGCGCCGTACGCATCGAAACAAGTGTGAAAGCGCGCGGGGCGTCAAACCCGGTAGCCACCGCGAGTTTGAATATGAGCACTTCCACAGTCTCGTCGTGGGCAATCGAAAGAAGATGAGGATCCGGTTCCTGCGCTGTATGGGAGCGTATTTGCTCGTCCCGAAATCCGCAATCTTTGAGCCACTGGGTGATCGTCTCGATGCTACCCTCTTCAGAGTCAGCCTGCACGAGCAAAAGCGGTACCATGGGAACACCCGCGGCTGCTAGCTGCCGCTTCAGTTCACGATGAGTCTCTACACCGCTGTACAGGGCGGTTTTTTGAAAGTCGATGAGTCCTCGCATCTCATCTTCGGCTTTGAATACCGCCACTTTGACACCATCTTTCAATAGACGTGCGGCAACACCCTGTTGGCGGGAGATCGAAATGTGATAGATATGCTCCAACTGATTTCGCCGACGGAACGCCTCAACGTCACTGTCTTTAGGTGTTGCCGTGACGAGAATCGTAACATCTGGTGCGAGCACGTCTTTATAAAAAGAGAACGCTTGAGACTGTTTCAAAAATCCGTGATGGGCTTCATCAATTATCACGCCGATATGAAAGCCCTGCGCTTTCGCATAAGCGACTAGGGCATCGACAGACGGAGCGCGTTCGGTTTTCCGTCTAGCATTACGGGTGTTCCTGTCGGATACCGCCACGCTGGCCCACGTGGTCACGAACACATCACCTGACAGCAAATCCTGCACATTGCGATCAGTTGATAAATCTTTCACACGTAGACTTGAAAACTCGCCGCGAAGCGTGCGTGCGGCCTGCTCTACCAACCCAGAGAAAGGGGCGAACCAGAACCAAAGGATACGATGACGCACACTTAGTTGTTCCACCACGGCCCCAGCCATCAGTGTTTTTCCGATGCCAGTAGGTGCCTCGAACAGCAGCGTACCTTTATAAATAATGATCTCATGCCGCTCCTGTTCGTACTGCGGGTGGAGGCGAAGACGCGCAAGATCTGAAAGGCACTCCGTCAGCACCGCCACCGCATTGTTGACCGCTTCTTGCTGAAAGGATTTGAGAACCGTATTCATGCTCTTGCACCTCCGAAGCGTTCCAAGAGATACTCGGGAATTTTCTCAATGCGCACGTGCTCAAACTTAATGCGCTGAGATAATAATCCGGGCTGCCAACTGTAAATTACGGTTGGTGTGTGATCGGATGTAAGAAGGAACTGTGCTTCATCCAACGCTTCGGATGTTAGTGAGGGAATGTACATCAGCCGCATATCTGTCCCCTCACATACCTGAATTAAGAGTTCATTCACGAACGGCACGACACTCGCCTTGTGCATCTCCTGCAACATCAACCAGACCTGATCATGACGAAGGTCTAAATGTAGATTCCCAACCGGAATCCGGCACATTCGAAAATACGCCACGCTCGTATCAAGACCCAGTCGCTCCACTACGCCTTGAATCCGTTTCTGGCACACATCCCTGCAGACATTACGATCCGGATCACGTTTTGTCGCCTCGGTGCTGGAGACAAGAATGAAGCGCCGGCGCGTACCTTGTTCGTAGTTGAGTTCAAGCACCGCCTGTGCGGTGGTACCGGAGCCTGCGAAAAAGTCTACCACGATATCGTTTTCACCGGTGCACTGGTCGATGAGATTGCGTATGAGTGACACCGGTTTGGGATAATTGAACGCCGTATCCAATCCAAATTCGCGCAGTGCTTTGGTGCCTTCACTCGTATAACCTGACTCGATAGCAAAACTGCCATCCGTGGAATCGGTATCGTCCTGCTTGAGACTTCCTAGCTTTTCGATCCAACTGGATAGGGGCTGCAGGGAACTGCGCAAATTTTTGGCAAAACGCTTGAACCGCGGTTTGTTGTAGCCGATGCGTTTTCCCACCCAAAACTCCAGGTCCGGATCGTCTTCAAGGAATTTCGGCGCTGAACCGTCCGCGATGGCCTTTTTGATCTCTTCTACAGAGCGGTACACCACGGGGGCCGGTTCGTCCGGGAAGTACACATACCCCTGTTCGATGAGATCCTCCATCGGCTGCGTACGCACCTTCTTGCCTTCCGCCAGTCGATTTTTCGAGGCGAATCGCCAGACGTTGTTTGGATCGCATGGGTACCAAACGTCCGTGACCGGATTGTACAAAGGATAATAGAGATTCGGGCGCTGTTCGCGGTTGTAACCAAGAGTGAGATCTCCGGATGTCCAGTAGTCCTGATGCTGTTCATCCCAATTCGTATAACCGTTCCATCGTTTATCAGACCCATTAAACCGAAAGAGCGGCTGCGCATATACAAGTACGTGTTCGTGGTCGCAGGAGAAGTTATAATCCACCCGCGCATTGGTCTGGTTACGCTTACGCCATACAAGTGAGCCTACTCGCATGCCGGGGAAGACCTCTTCCATCAAAAGATCAAGACGTGCCCGGTTGTCATCGTCAATCGATACCAAAATTACACCGTCCTCCGCCAGCAGCTCACGCGCCAACAGAAGGCGTCGATACACAAATTCCAACCATTTTGAGTGCCGATACGCGTCCTTTTTGTCTACGAATTGATCATTGTAGATAAAATCCTTGTTTCCTGTGTTGTACGGAGGATCTATGTAAATGCACTTGACCTTCCCACGAAAAGCCGCATTTAAATGCCTGAGCGCATCAAAGTTATCACCTTCAATAATGAAATTCTCATATGGTGCAGATCCAATACTCAAATCCGGGACCAGCTCAAACGTAACGAAATCGTCGTTGACCGTTCGATCCGCTTCGAGTTCATCACGCTCCCATACCAACCCCAGCTTGCGCGTGGCATCACGCTTCAATAGCAGCGCAATCAATTCCTCTCTCGAAAGATGATCGTACTGAGTTGCCATCAGGACACCTTCCCTTTCTAATCTAAACCCGTCGGCTTAACAAACGCTTCTTCTACCGCCCTCTCCAACTCCTCCTGCGTCGGTTTTGCATACCTCCTCATCATGTTCACATCGGAATGCCCAGCCAGCTCCGCTACTGCTGCCAGATCCATCCCCTTGGATACCAGAGTCCGGCAATAGGTATGTCTCAAAGCATGGGGATGGGTCCCGTATTTCGCTAAAATACGCTGGACCTGCCGGACAGAAATCCTCTGTCCATAGTTCGACAAGAAAAGAGCAGGTTCCTGGTCCTTCCGAACGGCCATATAACGGGACACGTGATGCCGGGCCTCCGCTGGGAGTGGTACCACGCGGGCCTTGGCTCGCTTACCTTTTCGGACGATCACTTGGCCACTTCGCTCCCCTATCGTGACATCCTCCCTGTCAAGCCCGCACAGTTCTGATACCCGCAGACCCGTATACAGCAATACATACACGATGGCAATGTCCCGCAGATTTCCGTCCCTCTCCACTTCCCGAAGCAAACGATTCCTTTCGTTCCTCTCCAGCGACTGAGGGGCCAGCTCCGTCACCTTAGGTGGCCGAACCGTACGCAGGTTCATGACAGCATGATCCTGACCTGTCCACCGTGCCCATGAACGGATCGCGGATAATGCTATTGAGACCGTGCTCGGGGATTTTTTGTGCGCCAGCATCCAATCGATATACTGTTGCACATCCGCCCGCGTGAGGGATTCAAGATTACCATCGGAATCAAGGAGCCAATTCTGAAACCGTCCGAGCCAGTATCCATACATCCGTTTCGTCTGGTCACTTTTTCCTGCCATGTGCTCCTCGATAACTCTGGCAATGTCCATCCCCCACCCCTTTCTCCGCAAAAAACTCCCTGTAGATTTTAACGACACTTTTTTCACTCGATACGCTTCCATTTTTTAGTTCATCGACAACGATGTTTCAAAGGATTGCCAATCTGGGAGGATAATCAAAGTGTCGTAAAATACCTATTTTATGACATATTTATACGACATAAAGTGACAAAATCCTTTTAGTGATGATGCTCCCGGAGCGTTACAGGAAGCGATTACGCACAACCAATGGCCAGGAGCGCCTGAACGAGGAAATCCGGCGGCGAGAACGGGTGATCCGCATTTTTCCCAACCGGGAATCCGCCTTACGTCTCCTTGGGGCGTTACTCATGGAAATCGATGAGAAATGGCAGACAGGGCACCGCTATTTGGCGAGAAGAACTAAAAAAGGCTCTTGAAACAGTCTCCGAAGATACAACCCATTCGCTAGGTAACCTGTTCTACCAAAGTGGAGTTTTTACACAACATTTCGGACTTGATCTACGGTTTCTCATCCATGTTTCTACTTTCAATAGTTCATTTATGAAATTGGAGACAACCGTAAGCGTCAAATACTTCCCACCTACTAACCTCGTATTGTATTTGAGATAATCTCCTCAAGATATTCGGAGAGGAGAACTTTCAATGTCCCATGCAGAATTAAGAAAAGAGTGGGAGGTACGGATCGCTGCTTTTCGGGCTAGCGGACAGAGCGCATCAGCTTGGTGTAGAGCTCATCAGTTGAAGCTTCATCAGTTCCGGTATTGGCTCCGGAAGATTGAACACAAAGAAGCCGCTGTGACCCCATCATCCAAGTGGATATCGGTAAAGGACAAAAATAATCAGGAACATGATCGTCTAACGCGTATATCCGTCGATCATACTCACTTTTCCATGAGCAAACATCAGGGGTCTCCATAGGCGGGGGCAGCGGCTGCAGGACCTCCATAATAACCAGGTACGAGCAAGAAGAAGAGAACAAAAATGATCAGGAATACAACAGCCCAACGAGTGTAGCCACCGAATACTCCGTACATTTGATTACCCTCCTTCTGTTGATCTCGTTATTAGTTAATGAAAATGAACAAGGATAGGAAACGGACATCTATCTTGGGGTATTTTGTAAATTCTTAAGGAGAAAAGGTTGAAACACAATAAAGGGAGTCCACCGCGGAGCTGTTGTTATTTTATATATTTTTCCTAAACTTTAATTATCAGAAATGGACTTTCAAACTATGCTTTAGAGAGATATCTTATTTAGTATCGAAAAGCCGTTCTTTATTGTTACTGAGGAAGAGAACTGTTGAAGTGGGAGATCCTTTAAAGTGGATTTACTTATCATTATTTTCTACTCGATAAGGTATGGGAATATATTGGACGGTTGGTCTACGTGAAGGAGACTGTGGGTAAAGTTCCATCAAAAGGTAGACTTCTTTAGGAAGTCCAAAACGGACCGACAATCCAAACTCTTTCAACCATTCACCGGTAATAGGGTAATCGTGAGTCCACCTTCCATCAGCTAAAATTTCGGATAACTGCTCGGCCCGTTGTTCATCCATTTTGGGTAACAGCAACTGTTTGATAAACGTTTTTACCTGTTGGATGGCTTTTCGTGCTATATCCGCCATGATTAGTGTATCGTCACTAATATGTTCAAGTTCTTTGATTTTTATCACTTCAAGGATCGAAGCAGCGGGAAATCGTCCCAACTGAGGATCAACCGGACCCAAAACAGCATTCTCATCAAGGATAATTTCATCGGCAGCCAAACAGATCATCGTTCCTCCTGACATAGCATAATGAGGAACAAAAACAGTTACTTTGGCCGGATGTTTTTGTAATGCTACCGCAATTTGTTCCGATGCCAATACCAAACCACCCGGCGTGTGAAGAATTAGGTCAATCGGCATGTTATCCGGTGTCAGACGAATTGCACGAAGAATTTGTTCTGAATCTTCAATATTGATAAAACTTCGGAAAGGAATGCCTAAAAAACTCAATGACTCCTGTCGATGGATTAAGGTAATCACCCGCGATCCTCTATTGGACTCCAATTTCCGGATTGTTTTATAACGAGCAATATGAATTCTTTGTTGTCGCCATACGGGTATAAGTGTATAGAGAAGAAAAAGAATAAAAATCCATTCCATTATAGAAATAACCTCCAATCTAAATGAAACATCTAACAAGTCGTGAGTTTCAGGTAAGATAACCGCTCATTGTCTTATAGGCACGCTCAAGTGTTATTATGGTGAAAATAATTGTCGCGCATTCTTTTTTCGATCGTACCTAAGGGTAGGTATTTTCATTACTTCGAAGGAATAATTACAAGAGATGGTACGCAAAGCCTAGACTCACTTTCTCTAAAAGTAAGGTGCAGGTTAACCCCAAAAAATTCACGGGTTTACAAGTTAAGCCCAAAGTTAGGATAATATCACGATTCATTCCAATTAGTCGTATGATATAACCGTGACACATCACGAGTGAAAACGAAAAGGGAGGAGTGTCTTGCTTACCTCTTTGATTTCTGTGATCTTTTTATTTTCAAAAAAGATCAACCGTACAGTTTGACTGTATCCCTTGACCGTTGGATAGCCATTAGTTGCAGTATGGAGCCGCTATTGTGGCGGCAGGGGCTCCATACTAACCAGATACGAGAATAATCAGAAATATTACTGCCCAACGTGTATATGTTCCGAAAGTTCCGTACATCGCCGTTCCCCCTCCTCAACGTCAGGATGAACCTGACGTTACTGCAAGCAGTCAGATCTGCGGGGCGCATGGCACTTCTGGCAGTCGACTTGGATTTTAGTGGTAGCTTACTATGAATATTTAAATATCACCATTTTGTTACATTCATAAATTTGAAAGAAGTTGGACTACACGAATGGTTGTTTGAGCTTTCACGGTTGGTCTGATATGTTTCTCATCGTTGTTTATTCTTCTTGCTCGATCCAAGTTACTCTGGTGCGGCTCCTACAGCAGCAGCTCCTTACGCGTATTAGAAATACAAAAGAACGGTGGCTATGGCTGCCGTTTTTTTGTATGTAATTTTTGATCTCAACCAGTTCTATCCAGGATAATAATGGATGATGTATTTGGACATATTAGGGGTAATCATGTTAACGGGTTAACCCCTAATGTTGGGGATGAAGTTTGGGTACACTTCGTTAATGAAGGTAGTAGGAATAAATATATACCATACAAACGTGGTGTTTAAAATGAATGTTCACCCTGGAGATATTTTATTTGTATGGGGCGATTCTTTTATAGAAAGAGCAATTGAGCATGTGACTCATGGTGCTGGTCATTGTGCTATGTTTATAAATGAAAATACAGTTTGTGATGCAATGGCTTTTCGTACTATTGGAGAACAATCACTTGATTATTACATACGTCAAGCGAGTAAATTGGAAGTTTGGACAGATCCAACATTAACAGATGATGAACGCAAAAAAATGTGTGCATATGCTAAAAAATTATATGGGAACGGATATGACTATATATTAATTTTTCTCGAATTTTTACATTTTGAAACTGGAATAGACATAGATTGGTACAAAAAAAACGATAAGTTTATATGTGCTACATATATAAATGAAATTGCAAAACATGTAGATAGAAAATGGACTGACAAAGTAAACCCTGCTCCTGTAGATCTTACTAACTATGGTGCATTAAAAAGAAAATATAAGATAAAGTAAGTAGTGATCGTCGATACGTTCGATTCAATATTTCCACCTCATGAATCAGATTTGTAACCTCACTTTCACTTCAGCATCCTACATGACTTTGTTTTAGTTTTCTCCCTTTATTTGATCGTTAAATGCTCCCCATCATAAACCCTCTCGATTCCTGGGTAGGAATGGAAAGGGTTATTTTTGCACATCCTATCATGAGGAAGTTCCCTTTCCGGCACTCGTCGAGGCACTTCTTATGGAGGTTACGTTCGAAGCGCTGCGGGAAGCAGGGGTGGTTCTCCCCAAACAGGTCGGGGTCACCGCCAGTATTGTCGGTGCTTTGGTGATCGGACAAGCGGCGATTTCCGCGGGGCTGGCTTCGTCGCCGATGGTCATGGTAGCGGCTCTCACCGGGATCTCCTCTTTTATGATCCCTCGTTTTACTGCAGGAATCGCCTTGCGGTGGTTGCGCTTCCCGATTATCATCCTTGCAGGGACCCTGGGACTGTTGGGTATCATGCTTGGTGTCATTGGCATTGTAGTTCATTTAAGTACACTCCGGTCTTTCGGCGTACCCTACTTAAAACCGCTTGCACCACTGAAAGTAAGAAGCTTACTGGATACGATCGTCCGGTCACCTGTATGGGCGAGGTACGTACGAACACACTTGACAGGTGAGTCTAACAAATACAAGCAGTCTCCCGGGCTAAAACCGGGTCCTGAAAAAGGAGGAGATTGAAGGGAATAAACGGAACAGCATGTGGGGACTGAGGTGATGAAACGCAGGAGGGGGATAAGGATGATTGAAAAAGGGAAAATGTCCGCATTTCAGATGGCGATCATCCTTTATGCGACCGTACTGGCGACCGCCATTCTTATTGTTCCTTCGCTGACGAGCAGGATTGCGGGAAGAGACCTCTGGTTATCACCGATATGGGCTTCCCTCATCGGCTTCTTCACGGTGTATGTCGCGATACAATTGCATAAGCTTTACCCAGGAGAAACGATCATTCAATATTGCCAACATCTGCTCGGTTCATTTCCGGGAAAAGTCATTGGTTTTTTGTATCTTATTTCCTTCGTTTATTTTTGTGGAATTATACTTAGGGAATATGCGGAATTTATTGTTGGTAACTTTCTCACAAATACCCCGATGGTTGTCGTGATTGGAAGCCTTATATTTGTATGTGCCGTTGCTGTCCGTGGCGGTGTGGAAGTCATCGGCAGATCTGCGCAAACGTTCAGCGGTCTGTTCATTTTTCCACTTCTCTTGATGATCCTGATGCTTCTTCCTGATTGGAAGATCAATAACATGTTTCCGGTTTTGGAACACGGGATTATGCCCTCCATCATGGGGGCAGCTACACCACAAGCCTGGTTCAGTGAAGTATTTTTGATGACTTTTTTCCTTCCTTTTGTAACGGACCGTGTGAAAGTGAGAAAATATGGATATGTCACCGTGTTTGTGATTTTGCTGACGTTGGTCATCACAAATGTAACGGCTCTTTTCGTATTTGGGAAGATGACTCCCATGCTCGTTTATCCAGTTATGAATGCCGCCAGTTATGTAAATATCGCCGATTTTCTCGAACACCTGGAGGCGGTTGTGATGGCTGTGTGGGTAGCGGGAGCGTTCGTCAAGATCAATGCGTTCTATTATGCCTTAGTCTTGGGAACCGCCCAATGGTTGAATCTTTCCGATTACCGGCCTCTTGTTCTTCCATATGGTATTTTAATAACCCTGTTTTCATTCTGGTCACTCCCCAATTTGCAAGTCGTGGCTCATTTGCTCGAAACAATCATCCCTTTCAATTTGCCGTTATTTTTCACAGTCATTCCTTCATTGTTACTGTTTATTTCCCTTATTAGAAATAAATGGAGGAAGTAAGTAAAACTGTATCTGCTCATATCTACTCCAACGACGAGGGATCAAGTTAGAGGACATCATTGATATTATGAAAAAGTGGCATCATAATTCTTTGTTATTATCCAACTTTTCTAGTATTTGATCGAGTTTCTGATTCATGTTCAATTTGATCTCAACCAGTTCCCGATGGATACTCGCCATCATCCGGATTAACTGGCTCATCTGATCTTCAATACGTTCGATTCGCTTCTCACATGTTTTCACCCTCAACAGTGCATTTATGAAATGGAAGACAAGATTCTTCTCATCATCCAATCGATACTTTTTCCTAGCACGATGACAACTCCAAGAGATAACAAAACACTAATCATTTGTCCAGACATTTCATCAATCCTCCAGGCGTTCAATTTTCTCATATATTAATAAGGATGAAACTCGACTTTTTCTTTCCGTATCGCCTTATACTAAGCAATTTTAACCAAAAAGTTCCTATATAAATAATACCATTCATATACAAAACAATAAAGGTATTACACGAAAAATTATAGTAATTCAAAATAATTTTTGATGGTTCATTTGCGTAGAATTATATCATAGAATACAAATTCTATGATATGATAAAAAAAGAGCAAAACCGAAATCCCCTGCCACTACGTTCACAGGATTTGGTAAACAGCAAAATAACGGCCAAAAATTATGGCGTAGAATTATTTAAGGGGTTTTTATCGGAGAGAATGACCCGGGTATGTACATATGAAAGGAGACATGGGGAACTTTGATTCAGCAGTTTATCGAGGAAGCCTTACGCGGAAAATCGGAGACGACGATTCGCACCTACACTCACGCTCTGAAGCAATTCGAAGAGTGGCTGCAAGGAACGGGGGCCGATCTTACATCATTCGCTAGGAGTGATGTCCAGCAATATTTGGATTATCTCACAAGCAAACGAAAAAGCGCGGCGACGATCAACAAGATCTGGAACGCGATCAAGAAGTATTGCAAGTGGTCCGGGAAAAAGGAAGCGATTGAGGACATCTCCGTGGTAAAGCCGATCGATTACAAGCAGTTGGCACCCAAGGCCCTCGACCGCCTGGAACGTAACCGCCTGCTGCGCGAGGTGGATCGTACCGGCAACAAGCGAGACATTGCGATTGTCACCACCCTGCTCATGACCGGGCTTCGCGTGTCCGAATTGGTAGCGCTCAACCGAGAGGATGTGGAGATCAGCGAACGGAAGGGTGAAATGAGGGTTGTCGGGAAAGGCAATAAGGAGCGGATCATTCCCTTGAACGCTGAAGTGCGCCGGGCGCTCACCAAGTATTTAGAAGAACGTTCCGACGATCACCCTGCCCTGTTTCTCAGCAATCGCATGGAGCGAATTAGCGTACGATCTGTGCAGAGGATCATCGAGCAATACGGTTTTCATGCCCATCAGTTACGGCATACCTTTATCACGGGGTTGGTAAGGGATAATCAGGACATCGCGGTGATTCAGTCGTTAAGCGGACACAGTTCTGCGGATATGATTTTGCGGTACAGCCGACCGAATGAGGAGGATAAGATTCAGGCGGTGGAGTCGATTTATAAAGACTGAACAGCATCATAACGCATATATTCTCCCCTATGTGTTCCCCTCCCCCTTGGAAAAAAACGCTCAGAAGCGAAAATAAAAGGGCTTTTTTCAAACTGAGTTAGCAAAAAACCCCATAAGAAGTTACACACTTCTTATGGGACATACTAATCGTGACTAAGCAGGCTAAAAGCGCAGCGATGCACCTCTGCGTAAGAAGGCAGAACGCCGCCGCATCCGAACGGTCATTCAAAACCTGATGACCTTGGCTGCCAAGATGGTTCGACATGCCCGACAGACCAAGCTGAAAATGGAGCACGGAAACCGATGACTCCCGGTGTTTCGACGATTATACTTAGCCTTTGCATAACACGTACCGTCTTCAGCACCAGCGACTTTGGACATAAATCGACGCGGGAACAAAGCCCGGAAATCAACGGGCCTGGGAGGTCGTTCGCTTCTGCGGCGTACTGGCGTTACCCGATGCTTGAATTCAGAGGGAGTCGCCCCGAACACCAATGAAACCGCAGACCGTTAGCTTCAAAATGACGCTATATCAGCGCTCTACAGCTACCTTGTCACGGATTCAGGATCGGCTTACATCAAGGCTACTTGTCTACAGAATTCAAATGAACATTGCAAATCGGCTTTACAAGCAGGGGGGCAGGTTCGAGCCCATTACCGACCATCACAAAAGCCCTTGTGCCACGCGGACTTTCTGCGGCGCAAGGGCTCAATTGTTTTGTTACAGCCTAGTTCTGTTGAACAGCCTTGTCCATGTTTTTTCAAATTTGTGAAGTGCTTGCTGTTATGCGTACGTTCAAGAACAAGGCGACGTGATGGCCAGATCTCTTTGTGGCCTCAGCGGTTCACGGCTTGCATGGCTGAGGCGGGGTAGCGCTCGCCGGCGGCTACGCCTTTCGGTGCAATCTGTTCGATCCGGGCGAGATCGTCCGCCGTCAACTGGACGTCCAGGGCCCGCACGTTCTCTTCCAAGTACGTGCGGCGTTTTGTTCCCGGAATCGGCACGATGTCTTCGCCGCGCGCCAACACCCAGGCCACTGCCAACTGCGCGGGCGTGCATCCCTTTTCGGCTGCCAGCTCCTCGATGAGACGGACGAGTTCTAGGTTCTTGTTGAAGTTTTCACCCTGAAATCGGGGTGAGTTGCGGCGGTAGTCGTCAGCCGGTAGGTCATCGACCGACCGAAAGCGTCCCGTTAGGAAACCCCGACCGAGCGGGCTGTACGCGACAAACCCGATGCCAAGTTCGCGGACCGTCGGCAGGATTTCGTCTTCCACGTCGCGGCTCCACAGAGAATACTCGGTTTGCAGCGCGGTGATGGGGTGTACGCGGTGGGCGCGGCGGATCGTTTCGGGCGCGGCTTCCGAGAGGCCGATGTAGCGGACCTTACCTTCCTTGACAAGCTCAGCCATAGCGCCCACGGTCTCTTCGATCGGCGTGTTCGGGTCGACCCGGTGCTGGTAATAGAGGTCGATGTAATCCGTTCCGAGACGCCGCAAGCTGGCTTCGCAAGCCTGTTTCACGTACTCAGGCCGGCCATTAACGCCGAGAAAGGTTCCGTCGGCCGCGCGTACGTTGCCAAACTTGGTGGCGATCACGACTTGCTGCCGAACGCCGCGCAGCGCTCGTCCCACGAGCTCCTCGTTGCGGCCGACGCCGTACATGTCGGCGGTGTCGAAGAAGTTTATTCCCATCTCGAGGGCGCGGTGAATCGTGGCGATCGATTCCTCGTCGTCTCGCCCGCTGTAAAAGTCGGACATACCCATGCAACCAAGGCCCAATGCGCTGACGCGGAGTCCCTGCCGACCAAGCTGACGCTCTTGCATTTGGTTCGCCTCCCGATGCGTTTTTCCTGCAATTGATTGCAAGTTTTATCCACCATTATACCTGTAGGTAGTGTCCCGTCAAGTAGTGGAAATTCACCGAGTGTTACTACGGCGTGATATGTGTCATTTATTAAGCGGGCATAGTTCGGCGGATATGATTTTGCGGTACAGCCGTCCGAAGGAGGATAAGATTCAGGCGGTGGAGTCGATTTATAAAGGCTAAGGGGAATCATCGCGTAGCACTCTCCCCTATGTGGTGTTACCCCTCCCCCTTTAAAAAAACGCTTAGAAGCGAAATTAGAAGGGCTGCCTTCCTCTTAAAATCCATTTTATATAAAATTAAATAACGATGTCTGGAAATACGTAAAAATTAGAGATAAAAAGAGCTAAGATCATACCTTTTGGCATAGCGATTGTTCCATCCTCCCTCTAATACCTGAATTATATAAATTTTATACTAAAGCGAGCCACAACTAAGACCTTCGGTTAGATTGGAGTTCAGACAAAACAAACATTCCAGGAGAGGATTTCGATGCTGGCTCACGATCGATTCCCGTAGGTTCCAAGCTTTTGCATCAGTATTTTTGGGGAATTCCCAGGATTCTCGGGTGGCGGCCATGATGGAATCCGTTGGTACCTATTATTGATTGACGCCTCGACTTACCGATATCGACGCGTCGCCGCCACCAGCGCCGCCTGCCCGAGGCTGATGCCGCCATCGTTAGGGGGAATACCCTCGCCTACCCATATATCCATGGCACTTTCAGCGAACAACGCCTTCAGATCGGTTAACAAAAGGGAATTTTGAAAGACGCCGCCGGACAATACAACGGTGTCGATCCCGTGGGCTTCTCCTAAAGCGAGGGCGCTTCTATATATGCCTTCGGCGATACTCCTGTGAAACGAGCGGGCAATAGTCGCCACGTCCCGCCCGCTCAAACGATCTTCCACCATTGCCTGTAAGAGGGGACGATAATCGAGTTCCTTTTCATTCCACGGAAAAGGATACACCTTCTCCAAAGAGACAGAGCGAGCGAGATGTTCGAGCCAAATAGCAGCCTGGCCTTCAAACGAAATGGCCTCGGTGAACCCTAGAAGGGCGGCCGCAGCATCGAACAATCGTCCAACGGACGTTGTGGGGAAGGTGCGGAGTCTTTTTTCCACGAGTTTTAACGCCATGAAAAATCGTTCGGGCAGCTCAAGTCGTTTGCCGACGTCCGTCGCTAATTCCGGCAAGTCTACGAAGAAACCTGCCAGCGCATGAAGCGGCATGCGTGCCGCCGCATCACCGCCGGGAAGGACGGCGTAGCGAAGATGTCCGTGGCGTTCCAACCCCTCCGCAGCACTTCCGACAAAAAGCTCGCCGCCCCAGATCGCTCCATCGTCTCCAAAGCCTGTCCCATCGAATGTCACCCCGATCACCCGTTTGTCTAAGGCATTTCGCTCCGCCAGTACTGATGCTACGTGGGCGCGGTGATGCTGGATACCGACGTGATCGTAGGTCTCCAACCCACGGGCAAACTGGGCGGAGCGATGATCGGGATGGAGATCATATGTCACGATCGTTTCAGCTAACGGAACGTCATACATCGACAATAGATCGTTTACGGTCTGCTCGAACGCCGTATACGCCTCATACCGATCCAGATCGCCCAAATGCTGGCTCATGATCGCTTTTCCCTTGACCACTAACGTGACGGTGTTTTTCAAGTCAGCCCCAACGGCGAGAATGGGGCGATCACTGGGCAATTGAGCGACGGGAAGCGGGGCGTATCCCCTCGCCCGGCGGAGTACGGTTGGCCCAAAGGCGCTCACACGGATGACGGAATCGTCGACACGTCGAGCGATGGGCCGCTCACCGATGAGCCAAGCATCTGCGATTCCTTGAAGGGTTTCCAAAGCGTCTTCGTCTTGATAGACGATGGGCTCACTGGAACGATTGGCGCTCGTCATCACGAGCACAGGCGGCGCGCCGAAGTGAAACAACAAGTGATGAAGCGGCGTATACGGGAGCATCACGCCCAAGTCGTTGTTGTCGGGGGCCACACTTGGGAGCAACCGGCGTGCCCGGGCCAACACGATGGGGCGGGCCGATGACGTAAGGATCGCCTCTTCTTCGGGCGACAGGTCAATAAGCGCCCGCGCCGTCTCCATGTCTTTTACCATCAAGGCAAACGGTTTCGCTCCGCGGCGTTTCCGCTCTCTGAGCGTCCACACCGCCTGAGCGTTTTCGGCATCGCACGCCAAATGATACCCGCCAAGCCCTTTGATCGCCATAATGCGCCCTTCTCGGAGGAGTTGCGCCGTCTTTTCGATGACATGGTCATCTCTACGAATCTCTTCGCCTTGCCACCGCATGTAATAATGAGGCCCGCACTCGGGACAAGCGGTCGGTTGTGCGTGAAATCGACGGTCGTTCGGCTCATGGTATTCTGCAGAACATGCTTGGCACATGGGCCACGCTTTCATCGTCGTATAGGGACGGTCATATGGCAGGCGTTGAATAACGGTATAGCGGGGGCCGCACTCCGTGCAATTGATGTAAGGATAGAGATAGCGGCGGTTTTTAGAGTGGAACAGCTCGGTTAAACACGCTTGACACACAGCCAAATCGGCAGGGATGTGTACCGTCGGTCGATCATTGCGTATGCTTTCACGGATATGAAAACCATGCAGCCCTTCTACAGCCACATCTTCGATTTTCACATCGGTCACTTGTGCTAACGCAGGGGGACGTGTCGTCATATCTTGTAAAAACGCTTGGATGGCGTCTGCGTCCCCTTCCACATGTATCTCCACGCCACTTTCCCCGTTGAGCACCCATCCGCTAATCTCCCACCGTTTTGCCAGGCGAAAGATAAAGGGGCGGAAACCGATCCCTTGGACAACGCCATGAACGCGAATCCGACGTGCTGTCTTCATCATCAGCCACCCACCTTTTTACAAAGACGCGTCTCCCGTGGAAGAAGGGCGTGTCACAATGCATCCGCGTCCCAAATACCCGATTTGAATGACACGTTCTTCTTCCACCAGTACAGGAACTGTGGTTCCACCTGTCAAAGCGATCAGCCGTTCTAACGCCTCCCGGTCTTCTTCCACGTCATATTCTACAAACTCCTCCCCGTCCCATAACAGCGTTTCCCGTAGATCCTTCGTGTAGGGGCAACCTTTCGTGCCATAAAGTTTAAGCATCCTTTTTCATCTCCTCCAGACCTTCACGGATGATGTAATAGACGCTTGCCTGTGATTCCTGGATGCGCGGAATGTAGTCGGAGCGAATGACGATAGGAATATCGGCCAAGTCGTTTCGGACGAGCTCTCCTCCACTGTGCGTCGGTTATTCGTTAACAGATACGCGGCAACGGATCGCCTATAAGCATATCGATGACCCGCGTGCCTCCGTATCGGGAACGTGCCAAGACGACTCTTTTCGGATCTTCCTGGATTTCTCCGATGCGCCGTGCGTCTTCCCCACCTGGTACGTTCCTAAGGGCTTCTAACGCCGTGTCGGCGTATTCTGGTGAGACAATGGCAAGAAACTGTCCTTCGTTGGCAATATGAAGGGGATCCAATCCAAAAATTTCACAGGCACCGCGCACAGCTGGACGTACCGGAATCGCCTCCTCTTCGAGCACCACAGCGACCTTGGCGTCTCTTGCTAATTCGTTTAATGCCGTAGCTACACCGCCCCGCGTTGGGTCGCGCATCCACCGGAGTCCCGGTGCCGCTACGTCGATGAGGGTTGAGACGAAAGGCCATAGTGGGCGCGTATCCGAGGTGAGATCGGCTTCCAAATCCAATTCCCCCCTCGCCAAGAGGACTGTGATTCCATGATCTCCAATGGGTCCAGAAAGAAGCACCTGATCACCGGGTCGAACGTTTTTAGCCGAAAGATGGAGGCGTGGATCGGTAAGACCAATCCCGGCAGTGGTGATGTACAGCCCGTCTGCCTTCCCGTGTTCCACCACCTTCGTGTCGCCCCCAACCACGGGCACCCCCGCACGTTGCGCCGCCTTAGCCATGGCCGCCACTTCTCGTTCCAACTCGGATGCGGCCAAGCCCGCTTCTAAAATCAACGTGGTTACCAACGCTAACGGTTTGGCGCCGCCCATGGCCAAATCGTTTACCGTCCCGTTAATGGCGAGCTCTCCGATGGAACCTCCTGGGAAGGCGAGCGGCTTGACAACAAAGCTATCCGCCGTGAAGGCCAAACGACGTCCTTCAGCTTCAACGTACGCCGCATCGTTCAACTCCGACATCGTGTCATTTATTAGACAAGGAACCAATAACCCCTCGATCAGTCGACGGCTGGCCTTCCCGCCGGCACCATGCGCCGACTCAATGTGGGCATCACCGAAAAGCACCTTCGCTGCCCTTGTGACCATCATCGAATCTCCTCCTTCTCCCGTTGTGCCACTCGTTCACCCTGTTGCCTCAAAGTGCCAACGGATGGTGTTACCTGTTATTTCACCATCGTTCTTCTAATCGCCCTACCTTCCACAGACCATAGGAGACCGCCCAAGTCAGGACAAATAGACCTACCAAAAGGTAGCCAAGCCAGCCCAACTCCAAGTTGCCTAACCAGTTCCAGAAGCCCCCTTGCAATTCAAGTTTCTCTGCTAAAACCTGAAGCAATTCGATAAGGCCGATGACCAACGCGGCCACCACCGAGAGCCCTGTCACCGTCAAGTTGTAGTAGAGCTTGCGCAGCGGGGTAGAAAAGGCCCATCCATACGCTCGGGTCATGAACACCCCATCTACTGTATCCATAAGGCTCATGCCGGCTGCAAACAACAGAGGAAGCGCCAGAAGATCTGCCCAAGAAAGCGCTGCAGCGCTTCCGGCGGAAAGGGATAGCAAGCTGATCTGGCTCGCCGTATCGAAGCCCAGCCCAAAGAGCAGACCTAAAAGGTAGATGTGCCAAGACTTTCTGATAAACCGCCAGAGAGGTTTGACGAGCCGTGCCATGAGTCCACGATTCGCCAGCAAAGCCTCCAAGGATTCCGGCTGATACTCTCCCCGGCGCAGGGCCCTGAAAAGTCGCCAAAGATCCACCCAGATCACAAGGTTCAGCAGAGCAATGACCACTAGGAAAATTCCCGACACCAGGGTACCGATAAGTCCGCCTACCTCTTTAAAGGTGGGTATCTTCTCTTGCAACCAGTGAGCCGCGAATGCAGTAGCCAACGCCGCCGCAAAAACCACCGTGGAGTGGCCTAGCGAAAAATAAAATCCGACGCCGGAGGGATTTTCCCTTTGCTGCATCAATTTCCGCACAGTGTTGTCGATAGCGGTGATGTGATCGGCATCAAAAGCGTGACGAAGCCCAAAGGTGTAGGCAAGTAGACCCATACCCAGTACTGCCGGATAGTTGCTGGCGCCTTTCAAAAGCAGCAGAATCGCCAACAGGTGAAGCGTTCCAACGCCCAGGATATAAGGCCACCATGGATAACGGATATCAGTGTTGTTTTGCATACGTTGTGCCTCCTTCAACGTATTACCTCCACATCATTCACCGACCGCCTGACGCAAGTGAACGTGATGGTAATATGCTGCGCACGCCCCCTCTGACGACACCATGAGGGCTCCTACAGGATGTTCAGGCGTGCATTCTTTACCAAACAATTTGCATTGATGCGGTTTAAGCACTCCTTTTAGCACTTCACCGCATTGAGATGCTTTAGGATCGGTGATGCGAACGCCTTCTACTTGGAAGCGAACTTCCGCATCCCACTGGGCGAATTCGGGTCGTAGTTTCAACGCGGATTGGGAAATGAGCCCGAGGCCGCGCCATTCGAAGAAGGGCCGTACTTCAAAGACTTCGTTCATCGCTTTGAGCGCGGGGATGTTC
The DNA here is from genome assembly GCF_023705585.1 of Collibacillus ludicampi. Lineage (NCBI taxonomy): Bacteria > Bacillati > Bacillota > Bacilli > Caryophanales > Alicyclobacillaceae > Collibacillus > Collibacillus ludicampi. The sequence continues at coordinate 3,220,068 of NZ_BOQE01000001.1, read as the reverse complement.
CCTTCCCAAGGGACAACGCGGCTGTATTGATTTTCTACTTCAGAACGCCCTTCCCGCATTTGTTTGACCAGCATGAGGATGGATTGCAATAAATCAAGCGGCTCAAAACCGGAGATCACCAATGGTTTTCCGTAATTTTTTACGATACTTTCATAAGGACGGGCGCCGATCACCGCAGAGACATGTCCAGGTCCAAGAAACCCGTCGATGCGCATATCTGGGGAATCCAAGATTGCGCGAATCGCCGGCAAAATAAGGACATGATTAGAAAAAACGAAAAAATTTTGAACGTTCAGTTCGCGGGCGCGTAAGATCGTCAGCGCGGTCGACGGAGCCGTCGTTTCAAAGCCGATGGCAAATAGCACCACTCGCCGATCGGGATGATCAATCGCAATCTTTAAAGCGTCCAAGGGAGAGTAGATCAATCGGATATCGACCCCCTTGGCCCGGAGTTCCAAAGGGGTTCCTTGCCCTCCGGGGACCCGCATCACGTCACCGAAAGCGGTAAAAATCACATCCGGCTGTTGGGCAATGGATAAGCCGTCGTCCATGCGCCCCATGGGAAGGACGCAAACCGGACATCCCGGTCCATGGACGAGCTCGATGTTTTCTGGTAGCAAGTTCTGTAACCCGAATCGAAAGATAGAAAACGTATGCCCGCCACAAACTTCCATGAAACGGTAATTGTAATTGGGATCGACGAGACGACGGATCTCTTCCGATGTCTTACGGATCAATTCCGGATCACGAAACTCGTCAACGTATTTCATCGTCATAAGCGCACCTCCAATGCTCGCCCCAAAGCCACGCCCATATGAACAAGCAGTATATCTCCTACTTTGATGCCGGGAACAAAGTCGATGGCGACGGTCGCACGTTTGCCCAGACGGTCTTCCACTACTGCTTCTCCACCGTGGACTGCGATGACTTTTACCGGAACCGCCACATCGCCACATGTCGAACAACCATCATCAGCCAATGTCCTTCTCCCGAACTGTTCCAGTCCGCCGTCGTTGGTCATCCCTTCATCCTTCTTTCCCTTTTTCAGTTGAGGACTTGCACGTTGAAAGTTTCACGTGATTTTCTTCATCAAATTGATAACCCATTACCTCCTGCATGGCTTCGTCCGATTCACCTAACATGCGGAGCAATCTCAGTTGCTCGACCGCTTGTTCTTCGCTGATCTTGCTCATGGCAAATCCGACGTGGATGAGCACCCAATCGCCAAGATTGGTTCCTTCATTTTTCAGGAGGCCAATGTTAATTTTCCGCCGCACACCGGAAACATCGACCATGGCGTAATGATGATCACCGTCGAGAAGTTCCACAATTTGCCCTGGAATAGCTAAGCACATGGGCGTGTTCCTCCTCATTTTGTATTCAATATTTGTTCAATTCGAGACCTTCTCCAATCCGAGGTGCCACACGATGACGCGGTTGTTCCCCGAATCGGCGATAGCCAAACGATCCTTATGACACCAAATTCCATAAGGCCAACATAAAGTGTCCCATGCAACCGCCTCCCAACGATTTTCTCCCGATCCATCGAAATCGGTTTGGCCGATGACGTATGAGGCGGGGTGATACGCCCCTTTTCGCGGCAACTCAGTATAAAGAAGAATGCGACTGTTAGCCGTATCGGCCACCGCAAGAAGATCGCCGCATAACGCGATGCCGTAAGGAAAACGGAATCGCCTGGGGCCCTGGGGGACGTGGGGAAGTTCAAACGACTTCGTGAAGTCTTTTTGCCCGAGAACCAAATCGGCTGGCCGGTCCACGTCTGGAGGAGGCGTATAGCCGAGGACGCGATGATTTCCTGCATCGGCGACATATAACGTCCTTCCATCGCCGGCGAGAGCGTGAGGCCAGCGAAACGTGTCCATCCCCACACCCTTTCCTCGGTTTTCACCGTTAATGTAACCATGAGGTTGACCGAGAATAAGATCGGGAACGCGACCGTCTTCAGGGATGCCCTTCCATCCCAGAACCCTGCGGTTGCCCGTATCGGCAACGTAAAACCAGCCATTGACGTAGGCAAAACCGTATGGCCAATAAAATCCCGTCGGGCTGACTTCCCCATTTCGATTAGGGGCAGTGCTCTCCAGATCAGACTGACCCAAGACATGATCGGGCGGTTGGTTGTTTTTTTTCGGAAGCGCTTCCCAGATCAGAATACGATGGTGCCATGCGTCCGCGACAAACAACCGTCCTTCGATCACCGCCACACCGGTTGGGAGGTGAAACAATTTGGGCCCCTCTGCTTCAAAATCGGCCTGTCCTAAAACGACGTCCGCCGGGGCGTGATCGTTCTCGGGCCAACCGTACCAAATGAGCACTCGATGGTTGCCGCTATCAGCCACCACGACGACGTCATCGTCCACATACACTCCCCTCGGGGCGTAAAGATGGATCCGGTCTGGCCGAGCCGAGGGGAGTACGAGGCCGCCGGGAGCTGGTCCACCCAACCAACGCTCGGGGTGAGCGGTCAACTTAACCGTACCCATACCCGCTGGTCCTCCACACGTACCGGAAACTGTTCCAACTGCACATAGGGTGCTGTCATGCATTCCCCGGTTGATAAATCGAAACGGAAGCCGTGCCCTGGACAGATAATGGAAGATCCGTCGACAAGTCCCCCGTCGAGAGACATGCCCAAATGGGGACACTGATTGCGAAATGCCATCACCTTGCCATCGATGCGCACCAAAAAGATGTCGCACTTCTCGCGGGCAAAGCGGAACGGTCTTCCTTCTTCCATTTCCGAGATAGACGGACCTTTCAACCAGCCACTTTGTTCCAGGTTACCTGCATCATCGATAACATGTAACGGCAAGTAGCCGGATGCCACCTCCTCTTCCGCCATGACGACAGATTGAATTTCCGGAATACGCGCTTTGATCGCTTCCTCGACCCCGTCTTTCAACGTCAAAGCTGACATGGAACAACCGGAGCAGGCACCTTGAAGGCGGACATAGACAGTCTCCCCTTCAACTTTAACCAACTCCACATCGCCACCGTGAGAACGCATATAGGGGCGCACTTCTTCGAGCACCGCAGCAACACGGGTAAACAGGTCTTGTTTTATGATACCGTGCATGAAAAGCATGGCGTATATGGCAGGGTCTTCCACAGCTTTGTACAACAACTCATTGCCTGCGTCCGTTTCACGAAACGTACGGACGAGTTTTCTGAGGGCATATTCATGAAACGCTTCGATGGCCTCTTTTAACTCCATCGCCTTCATGCGTCCATCCTCCGGTAGCTCTTTAATCGAGTCCAACACCCGATCCACACGTTCTGCCAAAGCTTGGAAGTCCTCCTGCTGGACTTTCATCGTCATTCACCTCCAAAAGCCAAGGTTTGCTCGAGTGTTTCTTCGGTTTTTTGCTGCAACAAGGTGGCGAAGGTTTGTTTGGCCATCTCTTGCAGCACCTCCCCGACGGTGGCGCGTTCAAGAATGTGAGAAGGATCGTTTACGCGCTGGTTGGCCAACGCTTGTAGAATCAAGCACGACCCAGCAGGATTATCAAGGAGTGCATCGCGGAAAAACGCGTCCACGAATTCACTCAGCCACACACCATCTCCTTGAGGATTCGCGCGGAGCCGATGTAACGCGTTTTGTGCCCCTTCGTTGCGATGGATAATGCGTTCACTAAAGCGTTCGACGGCCATGACCAACAAAAGGTTGACGTATTGCTGTTCATGTAGATCCAAGATACACCCCTCCCCTCCATTGATTGCACCTTTTGTACTTGCCCGCCTCAAATTTACTCGTTCGATGTTGTTTCCTTCCGTTTGCGGGCAATTTCGGCTAATATGTCCTCTACAGCCTCTGCTGCATCGTATTCCCCTTGTGCGCGAAAAAGGTGACTAGCCTCTTCTAACCGAGGTACCGCTCGGGAAAACGCACCCAAATGAGCCAAGGCATTTCCTTGATTGGCTAAGACACGGGCATACCCCATGGGATCGTCCTCAGGACGCCGTACAGCAAGCACGTCTTCATAAAGTGCCACGGCTTCCCAAAGGTTATCCTCCGGGTGGGACGTTTGCACATGCTGTAACGCGTTGGCGAGATTGACTGTTGCGCTCGCCCAAAGCTCCGGATGTGTGTCCTTTTGGAAAATGCGCAAGGCCTCTCGCAGTGATTGAATGGACACTGCAGTACGCAAACGGGCGCCACGATCGAAAGACGGCATGGCTAGATAGGCCAAAGCCAAATTCATATGAACCATGGCATATCCTTCTGGATGAGTGTCTCTTCGATACACTTTCAGCACCTCTTGGTAACACTTGACCGCTTCCAAGAGGGGACCCTTCCGTCCCTCTGCATCGGCTTGGTACGCGGTGCCCAATTGAAACCACAGCTCTGCCCGGGCTTCCTGAAAGGAAGATGCCTCTAATAGCGCAAGGGCGCTGCGATATCCCTCTACCGTTTCCTGTCCGTGATCGCCAAGCATCTGTTTTGTCGCCGCCCATTCGGCATAGAGTCGGGACGAAAAAACGGGAGAGACATCCCTGACTGTTTCCGCCGCCTCCAAAAGGATCTCAAGCCCAGTTGACCAATCGTTTTGGTTTAATGCGTCATACGCCTGAGTGGCTAACAGAAACGCCCGTACTTCCCCGTCGGTGTTATCAAACGGCGGGGGCGTCTCGCATAAACCGAGACGCCACGCCACCGCGTCTAAGAGAAGGGAGACATCCCCTGCAAGCGCTTCTTTGGCCAAAGCATACGTGTGGACTTGCGGATCCAGAATAAAACGGTTATAAATGCCTTCTGGGTCTTGCGGTAACAACGCTACAATGTCATCCTCGCTTCTACCCTCAACTGCCGCAGCAAAAAAACGCCAGCGCTCCGGCCAAATGTCGGGAAGATAGCCGCGGAGGAGGAGCGGCAATATATTGTCTCCTTCCGGAACTGACGGTAATAGAAAAAACCTGCCGTTCCAGGAAAAACACCGATCGGTTGCGGCCGCAGCACGTTTCCCCTTTTTCTCTGAAAACAAAACCATAATTAAAACTACGCTGTGGTTCTTGAACGCAATAGGGGAATGCGAATCGCTCCGAACCTATCATCCCATACTGCGTCGCGAAACCCTGGTGGCACACCTTCCGGCAAAAGATCTTGTACAAACACACTTCGGTCACCGTGGGAATTACGAATTTTTAACAATAATCCCCCTGCCCCTGAATGACTCATCGGCATGAGCCACAATTCTTCACCGCGTACTAAAACGATGACGGTTCCCGTAGGGAACCGTGCCGCTTCTTCGGCAGATATATGGAGATAACCTGTTGAAGTAAGTTCAAGTTTCACTCACTATTCCTCCCAATCGCTGGAGCAGCTCATTCGCCAAACGTTCAATTGCCGCTTCCACCGTGGAAGACAAGCCAAAACCGTGCGACAAGTTTTCTGCTTCGATGAGGAAGACCGTCACTTTCTTCGGAAAACGACTTTTAAGTAGCCAACGTCCCAAGGCGATGGCGTTATCCCATCGAAAATCGTGGAGGTTTACGTCTTTTAGTGGAGGTGTCTCCACTTCTTCTCCAGGGAGTTCATAAATGGTGCCCGGTTCGGCTCCTGTCTCACAGACGTCAACGAGGATGAGTTCCTCTGCATCCCCGATTTGAAAGGCCACATCCATGCCAGCGGTTCCACCATCGGCCAAGCGCACTCCTGGGGGAACTCCAAGTTCCCATAATTTGCGGATCAGCATGGGGCCCGCGCCGTCGTCGCTGCGGAGTAAATTGCCGCATCCAATAATGACGGTCACATCGATTCCTCCTTCTACAAACGTAACCGGTATGATAACGACCCGCGTTTGCGAGCAGTCACGTCACTGCCCCTTAAAACTTCACAACCTCGTATTTGGCTAATTCTTTATGCGACTTGGCGTCGTAAGCATGAACGGTGCAGACGAGGCACGAATCGTAACTTTGCGCAATGTGAGCCAATTCGACCGGATTTTCGGGATCTCTGATGGGTACGCCAATCATCGCCGTCTCAATAGGACCTCGCTTGCCGAAACGATCCCGCGGGCTGATGTTCCACGCCGTCGGAGTTACTACTTGATAGTTTTCGATCTTCCCGTCTTTGATTTCAATCCAGTCGGCCAACGCACCACGTGCTGCTTCGGTAGCTCCAAAACCGCGCCCTTCAGGAAGTTCTGTTGGCTTAATATAAAATTTCTCATTTAGATCGATTTGCTTAAGCCATTCCCGTACGCGCAAATAGTACTTCGCAGCTTCGTGCAAACGTGCCAGTACACGCACCAAAGCATTCGGACCGACTTCCTTGATGATATTTAAAAAGAGGGGATCGTAATCTTGCCACTCTTCCGCACCCGGCCGACCGGCTATCACTTGTCGAGCCAACGGCCCAACCTCTAACGAAATCTCTCCGACACCCGGAAGATCATACCGAGGCGCCTTGGCAAACGTATACTTACCTTCTTTTTGGCCCTCTACCGGATCAATAGGATCGGTTACCCCTTCAAAGGGGTGGAGGGAGCCACTGCCACGGTAGAAAGAATGCGTGTGGTCTTCCCGTATGCGGGATTGATCAAAATCGTGATATTCCTCCCCGTCAAATACCCCGGAACGAGCAAATAACGCAGCGTTACGTCCTTCAATGGTCGGATAGCGATATTTTTGTGAATGGAAAAAGTTCCCTACCGCCAAATAACGTCCCGGACCTGCCCCGTATTTGGCTAAGCCGATTTCCATGCTGTAACGAATGAATAAACCAAGGGCGGAATTACGATGCTCAGGTTTTTCATCGAGCCACGCGAGGACGTCTTCCCAAGTCTTGTTTTCCAGCCATCGTTCAATAGACGAACCGAGGAGGATTTTCTCCAACCAATTTTCACGGAAATATTCCAAAATCGAAATGGACCGAGTAACGTCGGACAACGTCGGCGCACTTACCACACCCCCGGGAACCATGAAGCTGGAATGAGGCCACTGCCCCCCGAAGATCGCGTAAATTTCCACTGGCTTGGCCGAAACAGTGACGCCGATCTCATAATGTTCGCCTTCAAATGGCGCCCAACGGCGAACCACTTCATCGTACAATCTAGAGGAAGCGTAGTTTTGATGAGTCAGACCGATGGCGAATAAGGCATAAAACCAACGAGGAATGGACTGAAGCGTTTCCACTGCCTGGCCGATGTTGCGAATAAGAGTAGCGTTAGGCGGTACTTCCGTGTTCCAGGCTGTGTCTAAGGCATAGACCGCCTTGGTAAGATGGCTACCGCCGCAAATGCCGCAAATCCGAGGGGTAACAATCAGACCTGCTTGTGGATCTTTCCCTTTTAAAATCATCTCAAAACCGCGGAACATGGTGGCTTCCGTCCAAGCATCAACAACGACTCCATCTTCGATCGTCACTTTGACGTCCAAGTCACCTTCCACCCGCCCTAGCGAGTGGACTTTAATTTCCTTTTTTTTGCTTTTCGATATAACTTCTTGCTTCTTCATACTCACGCACCCCACCTTTTAAAATGATTTTCCCTGTAAAAGAGACATGTAGGGGTTTATCATCCTGGATTCTTATCTGTTTATGGAACGAACATATCTTCCTTCGCCAATTTTGGTGCCACCGCCCGGGCCATTGCCGCATTGACGGAGTAGCTTAACGGGTCGTATCCTGTCGGCACTTCCTTAGGAATGGATCCAAGAACCTTTTGTGTCTTGAAAACCGTACCCGGCGCCAAATCGAAGAAGGGGAACTCAGGTTCCGTACAGCCGATGCAGGGCATTCCAGCCCGGGTCTTCGAAGATTGACGGTTCCAGAGAATCCGGTTGCACGGCGAATGGGTCATCGGACCCCGGCAACCTTGTTCATAGAACAAGCAACCTTTCCGCGTACCCTGCCCGAACTCTTCCACTGGCTCCTTCCATTCAAAGTATTGATTACGCGTGCACCCGGTATGGGTAAATGACTTAAAGAACGTTTGCGGCCGTTGCAAATCGTCTAACTGGACGTCTTCCACGCGACCAGTGGCAACAGCGACGAGAATCTGCGAAACCCAGTCGGGGTGTGCCGGGCAACCGGGAATATTGATCACCGGCAATCCCGCTTTCGAACGGAAATGGGATCCGAGAAATCCGCCACGTTCCTCCTTCAAATATTGGAGGCCTATCGATTCTGACGGATTCGGTTTCGTCGCCGGTATCCCGCCCCAGCATGCGCAATCGCCGATAGCAACAACAAACTGGGCTTTTTGGGCGAATTCCCATATCCAATCTTTTTTCGGGCGATCCATGAGCATGTCGTAGTGCCCCGTTCCATTCGGCCCTTGAATGATCGTCCCTTCAACAACAAAGATATCTAACGGGATTTCGTCATTTAGGATTTGATCGAACAAACGGCGCACTTGGTCGCCGAATTCCATAGACAAAGAATGATGATAGAGGATATTGATACCGAAATCAGTGACTAAATCAATCACTGTCGGCTCTTCAGCATTTAAAAACGATTGGGTGTTTCCATTGCACGCACCGCCGTGCATCCAAAGGACATTCGCCACTTCCTCCACCTCCAAAAACACGAGTTCTATGAGTCAAATGTGATGCGAATTGTTGTATCGATTGGATGATCGATTACGAGGAACCGACCGTTTTTTCGAACGCTTCTTTGGCAGCCTCCAAACGGGATATCCACTCGTCGATCCCTTCTCCCGTGCGGACAGAAACTTCAAGAATGGGGATACCTGGTCTTACCTCGTTCAACGCTTCATTGAAACGATCCCGTTGAAATCCCACCGCTTCGGCCAAGTCAATCTTGGTAATAACCGCCACATCGGCGCTGTTCACGATGGTAGGATATTTCACCGGCTTGTCTTCGCCTTCCGTCACAGAAAAGAGAACAACGCGCTGATTTTCCCCTAAATCGTAACTCGCAGGACATACGAGATTGCCAACGTTTTCGATAAAGAGAAAATCGATATCTTCTAAGTTCCATCCTTCTAAGGATCTTTCAATCATGTCCGCCTCAAGGTGACAAACTGTACCCGTGGTGATTTGACGTACTTTCGCTCCGCTTTGACGCAAACGTTCCGCATCGTTTTCTGTGGCTAAATCACCGACCAACGCTGCCACACCATACCGTTCACCAAGGCGAGTCAACATTTCTGTAAGCAGCGTCGTTTTTCCCGCTCCCGGGCTTGAGACCAAATTGACGACGTAGACACCGGTCTCACGAAACCGCTTTCGTAACTCCCGAGCAAGGAGATCGTTTTTCTTAAGGACGTTCTGGCGAATTTCAACAATTCGGGGGTTTAGCGTCATCTGCTGCATCTCCTTCGCCTCCCTCCAAGGAATATAATTCCAACTCGCGCCCCTCGAGCACTTGACCTGTTCTCGTTCCACACACAGGGCATCGCATAGGAAACGGTTCAGGCAACTTATGCGCTTCTTGGCAATCAGGACAGAATACTTTTACAGGAACATCCTCAATCACAAGCCTCGCCCCTTCAAGAGGCGTCCCCTGGATGACCACATCGAAGGAAAATTCCAAGGCTTCTTTGACCACACCTGACAAGGCACCGAGTTTCAAGTAAAGGGCTTTTACCCGTTTCATCCGCGCATTTTCTGCTGTTTCGACGGCTATCTCAACCAAGCTATGGGCGATGGACAGTTCATGCATCGGCAAGCTCCTTCGATATATGTCTCGCGAAATTGAGAACAAAATTGAGCGCCGGTTGCACCTCCGGATCACCCAATGTCCGCATGAGTCCGAGAAGCCCCACCCGTTTTATGCCTGTCTGTGCCGTTTCTGTAGAGGCTTGGATCATAGAACGAGACACTTTTCCAAGCATTTGTACCGAACGCACGTCAAGGACATCGGATTTGAATAACTCTTGAACTTGAGGTGAATCGAGAAACTCCTGCATTCGACGCACGGCGGTAAAGGCGAGCTCAAAGCGCGAAACGTATTCGGGCTTGGACAAGCTTTCTCGTAAAGTAACGACGAGATCGTTGATTGAATCAGCGATTTCAGGCCCGCGACGAAGGAAATTTTCTAACATATCGAGGAGAAACGTTACATGCTCGAGCTTGTCGAGTAGGCGAACCAGTTTCTCAATCGTTTGCGGATCCGCAAGTTTTTCTACCAACAATTGATCGATCGGCGCCTCCACGACCGCCCCTTTCCCCATTTCCACCATGAGACCCCCTCCTTTCGTGAAAAACGAAGAGATAAGAAGCGTGTCTTTTTAGGTACGTTACCGCTTTCCTCTCTCACCCTTCATTCACATATTTTCTTAATAAAACCTTAATAAGTATGGATAAATTTACGTGTAGTTAAAATTCTATCACACAAAAATCTGACTCGTCAATTAATTCAGATGAGTGCGCTATTATACGTAAAAACGGGTTCACAATCGCTGAACACGCGGAGCGGTACATCAGAAAAGATAGGATTGCTATAGAACAACCAAGTCGGTTGAGAATTTCTAATAACGATAAGGAATATTTAATCTGGCTGAACGGGTAAAAAGAGGTATGAATGGTGGAGAGAAAAAATGTATAAATGAAGCGCGGGAGAAAGCCGTATTCTCCAGGTCATGAAAATAAAAAAGCCCTGCTTCAATCCTCAGACGATAAAGATAAGAAGCAGGTACTCGCTGAATTTATCGAACGCATTTTCGTTCTGCCAAATCCCGAAAACGACGGGACTTACGACATTGAGTATAATGCAGGGGGTTCAGTGGTGGAGGCGAGGCGTACCCTTGACCCCTACTCCCCCTCCACTTATTAGCAAAGAGGGAGAATATTAGCTTCTCTTTAATTTTGGCGGTAGACGTTTCGGCATGACCTTCCCTTCCGTGATCTCATACCACCCCGGAGACAAGCGTTTTCCCCTGTGCTGTATGATCACCTCTCCTTTTTTCACCTTCACGTGCGCTGGCACCCTCAACTCCAGCTGTGTCACCCGGCCCTTCGCTGGCAGACTGGCGACCCGACCATCTTCTACGAGAGACACCCGCGCACTCCACGAGACCGATTCCGGTCGTCCTTTCGGATTCGGGCGAGATTCCCAGCCGTCATGAACCTTTGAGCGAAACAGGTATCTCACAAAGTCATACAAGTAAAGCACCACGGTTTTTCCCGCCGGATCCAGCTTACTCAGCTGGTAGCCAATAATTCCGGCTACACCAAGGCCCAGGAGGAAAGGACCGAGAGGAATATAGTAACTGAGGAAAGGTCCAACAGTGATCGAACACGGCAACCATAAGACAGCCGTGAGGATCGCGGTATCTCCCGTAATTTGCATACCCCGAGGCAATCGGATTCGGTACCGCCCCTGCCCGATCGAGGACAGGGACGGACGGATACGATACAGGTTCCGATACGTACGATAGGCCATATTTTATCACTGTCCTGTTCCGGCTCCGCCACCGCCGCCACCCAGCTTACCTGCTGCGCCGCTGAAGATCGACTTGAAGATGTTGATCAGGCTGGCGGGGTCAATAATAAACCACAAAGCAATGCCAAATAGCATGAGAGTGGAAACCAATTGGGCGTATTCGTGACGGTGAAGCATTTTGATTAATCGGCCACCCATCATAACAAACAGAAGTATAACGAAAATACTCAGGATCAGCTTACCTAAGTTGTCAATAGGGCCAATTCCGGTTGTTGGCATGTATATTCACCTCTCATTTATCTCTCATTTATTAATAAAAGTTTGAATAGCAGACGGCATCAATTGGATGATTCCGTCTGTTATAGGTCTTAGCAATGGCAACTTCGTGACAACGGGGTGCAGATACAGTGTCAGTAACCAGAAACTACACAGGGTCATCACTCCTCTCAGCAAGGTTTCGGCAAATGACTCTACAGGGATGGATAGAAACCTCGGCAACAAGCGCACCCGAATGCGTAATGGCCACAGGAGTTCGACCCCTTCCTCGTTGAACAGATCTATCAGCGGGTGACTTGCATAGCCAATCCATATAGCCCAACGGATCATATCCGACAAAGGCAGGAGTTGCAACACTCCCCACAAACCAGCCAGAAACAAAAGTGAGTGGGTCAGGGTCCGATGTCGGATTCCCAGCCCACTTAACGCTATTGCAAGTGGCCATATCCTCTGTCCCACATAGGACTGGGGTTGATCTACGTCGGCCGCCGGTCCGGCGAAGTAGGCGCCTAATAGAGCCACCGCTGTCTGCCATGTGAGAACCGGCTGGTGCGTGTGTATTAACCACAACTCGGCACCAATGAGTGCGGCCACGTGATGAGTTTTATAAATCATTCCATCACCTCCATTCCCCCCTTACCCTGGCACCCCACCTATTCCTTGCGGAATCCTCGTCGATTGATCCAGTGCAACCGTTTCTGGGCGTTTAGTTTCGCAAGCATTCTTGTTTCCTCTCTTTCACCAGTTCAAGCACGTATGCAGCGACCTCTTCGGGAGAAAGAAAGGTGGTATCCACCTGCGTTGCTTCGACTTTCATCCACTCCTGCTCCGTCTTTCCCGAAAAGTCCGCAAATCCGGTAACGTACCATCCCGTTCCAAAAGCCGGGACATGCGCTCCTCCCGACAGGTCAGGACAATCACAGCCATGTCCCGTTCCAATGCCCATTTCGCCTCTTCCAGCGTTCGGCCATCGTCGATGATCAAAGGGCGATAGCAGGTTCGAATCGTTGTTTCCGCATGATACAGAATGGGATTCGGATGAAATTTTCGTAGGAACTTTCCCGCCTGTTGCAGATATGTCCGGCGGACGGATTTCGGTTCCCCATTCAGCCAGGGAAAAGCGGCTTCCACCACCCGACGCACGGGTTCGGCTAACGAGTAACAACGATATCCATAACGCTGTTCTATTACGCGGGCCGTGGTGGTCTTTCAAACGCCCATGGGTCCCAAAAGCATCACCGATCTTAGTGCTGCCAAACTTTCTCGACCTCCAAATGTCCTTTGTCGTCTTTCAAAAAATCCACCAGAAACTGCTCCGGCAACATCGTCTGCGTGGCTGGATCCTGGACGTTGACTATCACCACCGCCTCATAGTGTCCCTTGCCTAGGTCATGGATGTTCAGGCTGGCTACCTGCCGGAACTGGACGAAACCGCCCATCGGTTGGATCGTTGTATTCGGAACGACCATATTCGCTAGATCCGCTGCATTCGACGAAGTCAAATAGATCCGCATGAAGTCACTGATGAACGGCTTGGCCACGTCATAGACATCCTGCGGCGCATTCTTCGCCGTCGAAGGCGGTTTTTGCCCCAGGGCCGGAGGCGGAACGATTGTTGGCGGTGCCGTGATCATCAAGGCTCCCGAGTCCGTTCGGAGCACCGGAACATTTAGCACAAGATGACGAATCTGCAGCGCCTGCCCTTCTGATACCTCACACCATGCTTCCACTGATACGACCGAGAAATTGGATGCGGGGTGAGACACTTGCTGAGCATACATCTCCCGAGGTGTCTGATTCTGCGATGGAGGCACCCATCCTTGGAGATCAAGATCAGGCCAATACTCCTCTACGGTTTTTTTCCGTTGTTCCGCCGTCTCCCCTTAGTCAAGGTGAGCCAGACTTTCGCAGCGTGGATCGCGATAGCTGTTTCCGCATGATCATCATGAACAACGGCTGTTTCGGATGGATTCGGTGTGGAGATCCGAGCAATCGTCCCGACTCCCCAAGGCCCCTAATGCCAGCAGAATCCAAAGAATTGTACTGGTCAGTTTTCGGATCAAAGAAAAACCCCTTTCACTAACAAAAGGGGGCGAGAGAAAAATTTTAGTATTCTTGACCCACACAGCGCTTGTCTTTCACGTATTCCTTATAAATTCGTTCAAGACCAAGACGATACAAATGCTGAAACGTATCACCTGCTACATCTACACTGATTCTAAAGCTGGTGAGTAGATTGGCGAACATACACCTTTCTACTTCACTCAGTTCAATTGTCATACACTGTGGGATCTCGTGAGCATATACACGAATATCGCTCATTGCTTTTCACCGATGAAGTTAAGCCGTCTTGCAAACCTCTTTGAGTACCTTCCCAGGTTTAAAGGCAGGAACCTTACCGGCCGGTATCTCAATCGTCTCTCCTGTTTGCGGGTTCCTGCCCGTACGCGCCGCCCGTTCCCGAATCTCGAAGGCACCAAATCCTACGAGCGTCACCTTGTCGCCCGCAGCCAGCGCTTCCGAAATGGAATCTAATGCCGCATCGACGGCTGCCGCTGCATCTTTTTTACTCAAGCCAGACTTTAGTGCCACTTTCGCAATCAAATCTTGTTTCGTCATTGAATTTCACCCTATCCTTTCTTAAAAGATTTTCTTTAAGCTTCCTTCGATACTCCAAACTGAGCGACCTAGCACCTTCCCATATGAGCAACGCATACTCCCAAGACGGCGCGATCTCCACCGGGGATTTTTCGACGACCTCATAGGTCCACGCCCACCGCCATCGGCCGCCAAGACTTTCAGGGTACACCCGGACTTTTCTTCGCCGGTAGACAAATGGTGCCCCTTCTCGTCGGTCGAGTGCGTGAAAATCATCTACCTCGTACAGTACACCTTCGACAAACTCACCCGGTTCGCGAACGATGTCTGCTACACCACCTCCCCTATATGTAGAGTACCGGGAGAACGCCAAGCGATAGTTACGGAGCACGGCAGGGCCGAGATAAACAGCCCTCGGCTCACTCCGAGCAAGATCGGCCTGGTTCATACAGGAGCCATAGGCAAAGTATAGTGGCATGGCGTTCTCCCTTCCTTCATTTCCGCTTATTTTTGCCTCCGAAACCCGATATACTCCTTCTTCCTATTAGAAATTGGAACCCAATCTGGTTTCCAGGTGGCTGGGTCCGGCAATTCTTCAGGCTTTACCTCGTGGTAATCTTCATAGGGTGTACCATGCGTGATGTACGGGCAATTGTGGCCCGCGTTCTCAAACCCCAGCTCCATTTCCCACGACGAGCAATAGATCCATTTTCCTTTCTCGTCTTCGAAGACCTCTTCACGAAACACACAACCGTCGCATTTTCTCTTTCGCACCGGTCCTTCGCCGCTCCAGGTCGGATACTTCTCGCACACCTTGATATACCCGGCCTTGATCAGACTCGCGACGACTGTCCACGGATCCCATCCGTCCAGCATCACAGGATCGTCGGGGTTCTGAAACTCAAGTTCACTTTCCTCATCGACCTCATCCTTATACCGGCTGATCGCCGAGTCATAGAAAGGCCCCACGCCGTCGTACACAGTAGCCCGTACTCCCATCATGGCCAACGGTCCCGACGCGATGTCCCGCAGGCATTTCACGCCCAGGAGATAAAAAGTGTGCGGATCATCCACGTCGCTGAAATACTCGTGGATGATCAGGTCCATCAGACGGGAAGGGTTGGCCGCTTCCCCCCTCCGACCGTCAGCAAATTCAATATAGTACGGCAGGGTTGGCTCCTGCCCGTCCTCCAACCAGTGTCTCCGTTCCTCGATGTTGACCATAAGACACCCCTCCTTTTATTCTTTCGAATACCGCTTTGTTTTTCTATAGTATAAAAATATACTTTTCTATTGTCAATATCGTCCGCGCAACCATAGCCATGTTGCAGCCAGACGATCTTGCGGATTCGCCAGGACATCCAGAAACTGACGAAAATTCTTTTCCTCCGCTTCTGGTGTAAGATAATCGGTCAATCTGGCATGTTTGTTTTCTTCACTAAATCGAGGAGTGAAATCCGACTGCGGAGAACCGTTTCGGATCACCGCTGCCTGGTGCAGGATGGCATTGGCCACCTGGATCTGCGCCTGAATTTGCCGATGGTCCAGCGTGCCGTTCGGATACCTGAACTCAATCGCGGGTCGGCCGCTCGTGCGGTCAATGTTCGTCGTGTTGAAAATCGTGTAACGGCTTCCGTTGCTGATGCGACGCCGCGCTTCCGCAGCCGTTATATTTCCGTTGAAGCTCAAACCTCTCGGCAGAGGCTTTGCATAGTGGGAACCGCGATGCTGACCGGGTCTACCCGTGCTCCGATATTGATCCGAATTGGCCCCTCCCATGCGGTAAAGCTGTTTCTCATATCCAACCCCGATTCGGGCCAAGCGTTGCCAGGAGTACGTCCGGTGGTCTAACGGCGCAATCCCCAGATGGATGTGACCACCACAATGGTCATCGACATAAGCCCCGTGATGACGCAGGATTTCCGTCACCCGCTCGATCTGTTTCCAGGATTCCGGATCGTCATTCAGCACGGGAGACACGAACTCGCCCCCATATGTACCCAACGATCCGTCGCGTTCCGGTTTCCAGAACCCGTTCCCGTCGCCAGAGTGATACCCGCGCATTTGCGGGCCAATCGTCAGACCCTCATTGTACAGTTCCCTCAACGCCCGTTCCCTAGAGGAGCTATTGTCAAACTGTACCTCAATCTCGATGCCAAAGGTGTTCCCGGTGCCTCCCAGAACATTTTCGTACCTGTACTCCCACTCCTGCCGAGCTTGCTCCTGTAGCGCTTCCCACGCCACATCATCCCGGCTGATGAATACGCCGTCCCATTCCCGGTTCCGGCACCAAATGTCCAGAACACGATCCCGTTCCGCTTCGACGGTCCAGTCAATCTGTGCAAAGGTAGGATGGTTTTCTTCATGGGTCTGATTCACCACAATCGATGCCGTTGCTTGCTGTGTTCGCATCCGGGCTATTCGCATCGCTTGTCTCCGGCGCTCACGTACTTCTTCCCGAGCCAAACGCAGGGCCTGCATATGCCGGCAACCTTCCCGCGCCAGCTCCGGGTCCCGAGAGCGACGGATTGTGAAGTCAGGACAGGTACATGCGTGTTCGGTGACCTGATATCGTCCCCCGCGCTGGGAATGCACCCAGGCATGATCGCGGTCAATCCACTCTACCGTAGTGGGCTCCCGGCTGATCCCTCGGGTCCTGCTTTCCACCTCCACCTCCACCGTCACCGGCTCCCGGGTAGGACGCCGATTTTGACGCAATTGTTCCAGGTAAGCCCGCCTTACCTGGGCCTCGACCGCCCGCTGGCGCTCCTCCGGAGACATGGCATAGGCAATCTGGTCTTCAGGCTCGGCCTCGCCGCGGATGACCCGCTCGAGAATCTGTTCCAGGGCCTGCCGGACCTTTTTCGAGCAGACAGGTCCTACACCTTGAAGAACACTGAGCATACTCCGCAAGGGCCTATGACAGACCCGACATGTTGCAGCTGATGGCAATAAAAATCCTCTCCTTTCCTGGGTATTCACCCATTAAGAGGAGAGGGAGAAAGAAAAAATAGGTGTTCGGTTTATCGTGCTGAAGGTTTTGTGTCCATCCAAGGATAGACAACATCTTTTCTATGAGGATGTGAGGCAATCTCATCGGTATACGGCAACGCTCTGCGTTTCCAAGATTCTGATTGCCAATCCGAATCATCCACAATGATATAGAGATCAAAGCATTCTCCGTCTTGCGGCATAAATTCTCCACATGATTTTCCTTTTTGCAAGGCCCCATCAATCAAGTCCTTTAGTTTTTTCAATGCCGTGCGATTCGCCACGATATATGCATCATCATGATTCTCTTTTTGTGCGTGTATGTGGATTACCCCAATATCGTCAACTTTCATCTGCTGCAATTCTCCTCTCTGAAAAAGCATCAAGGATTTCTCAGACGATTTTCGTAATAGATTGAAAACGCTAATCTATGCACCACTCTAACTGCGCACCACTGGCAAGTTTTTTTCGAGCCAGCTGTAGGTGTTTGGATACACTTCCTTTCGCGATACACATCATCTCAGCCACATCGGAATAGGACATTCCAGAAGCGAGCATTTCGATCGCTTCCCGCTGTCTCTCAGCTAGATTCGAAAGAGAAACGCTGATCTTTCCTTCCGACTCTTCGCCATCCAGTCTAGCGATCAGCTCTTCCTCCCAATCTCTTTGGTCGGGAAGCCGTTGCATCCATTCGTTATCCCAGAGCTGTACCTTCGATTTTTTTCCATGCGCAAGTCGTTGGAGTCGCAGCACCATGCGTCGTTCACGTGGCTCCAGCTGATCTACCGAACAGTACGTGGCAATTTTCGGTATCACCTCCGTTGACTCATGCAGCATGCTCCCGACCCACTCACGTTCGCCTCTTAGCAACTCTTCCCCCTGGTTGATCCGCTGCGTCAACTCCTGATGGTATGCCCGTAGTCTCTTCCGCGTTTCAATGTACTCGCATAGAAGTCGATACGCCCATTGATCCTGCCTATGTTCCATCGAACTCTCCCCTCCTTGTTGGATGAGTTCTTATGCCTGTTGCGGCACCATCAGCCTGGGAGGCCCCGCCGTTTCTTTTGGAATTTCAGCCATGCGACCCATCAACCAAAACCCGAGAGCATTGGCTCCTTGTGGCACGGGTACCAACCGCACATCCGGATGCAGC
Source organism: Collibacillus ludicampi (assembly GCF_023705585.1). NCBI lineage: Bacteria > Bacillati > Bacillota > Bacilli > Caryophanales > Alicyclobacillaceae > Collibacillus > Collibacillus ludicampi. Next base: position 3,201,682 of record NZ_BOQE01000001.1, on the reverse strand, counting down.
GTCTGAAGTTCTGACTGCAGAAGTTTCGCTCCTCCACCGGCCAAGAACACCACCCGAATCCGGCCCATTCGATCACTCCACCGATGTTTCACCTCGTCAGCGATTGTCTTGGCAACCGACTTTCTAACCTCTGCCACTTCTCTTCGTAAGTCCAATGTCCGTCCGTTGATCCAGATATTCTCTCTCGACACGGCCGACTCCACATCCCGTTCCGGAATTTCCGGAAACGCGGCGCGAACCATGTTATAGACAGTATGGGCTCCCACCGCGACGGTTCCCGACAGTTCTTCCAACACACGCAAGCGAGGCCGCACCTGAAACACCGTAAAGTCCGTCGTCCGGTAGCCAATGTCGATCAGGGCCATCGGATCCTCTACCACAGCCAGTTCGGGATACCGAGGCCGCCCCTGCTCGTCCATCAGAGCCGCATAGGCAGCACCGATCGCTTGGGGTAAAACCTTCACGGTGTCGAATCGGATCTCCCGTTCCACCCCCTGAAAAGGTCCCGATGTCCCTTTCGCTGTGAACCGCATTTCTTGAAGGGTGGCAGCAAAAACGTCTTTCTGCTCTCTTACATATTCCAGAGGCAACCCAGTGAACAGTTTGATCGGTTCACCGACCGGTGGCTGCGCCAACAATATTGCAGCGGCCACAAGAACACGGGTGGCCTCGTGATGGGTTTTGTTCCGATCAATAGCGCGGCTGGCATCATATGACTCGGCCACTGCCAGCTCCCCCACATAGTAGGTCTTCCCGTCGATTTCTACCGCCATCTCGTCAAGTCCGCGACCTGAGCCAAAGAGGCCCGAGAATTGGCGTTCTTTCCCTGATCCCACAATCGAAGGGAACGTATGGACCGTCCTCCCGTCGCTGGTGACTTTTACGTATCCATACCCTAAGTCCAAACCCAAAATCACTTTACTTTCCGCTCCTTTCCTTGCTTTTCCTTTTATTTGGAATCCATTCCCCGACTGCCACCAACCAACCGGGGCGTGGATCGTCTCGTTCCCGGAAACTGGGTTGAAAAATCTGGATTTCGACATTGCCCCGTCTCCTCTTACGTTGACGCAAGCGTTTCTTTCTCCGTTTTTCCCCTCTTACCGTAGCCATCCTGTGCCCTTCCCCTTAATCGTCATTGTGTTTGCGCCGGAAACGTACGTCATTGCTCTCTTCGCCAATCCGATCTCCTGCATTCCACGACTGAAGGAGAAAGTAGCAAACAATAAGTCCCAGAATGACAACTCCTATTCCGCCTCTACCCCCAAGCTGCCCGATCCCTTCCAACATGAATTTCACCTCCCTCTAATAAGAGAGACGGGAGAATAAAAGTGGTATAACTCGTCAGAGGCCGAAAGGACCCGCTTGATCACATCCAAATAGTTTAGCGGACAAAAAAAATGACGAGCAGTCGCTTTGGCGATGTCGTCACTTATAAATTTCCGCTTTTTTTTCAGTTGTTTTTTGTTCGTCGGTAGTACGATGTTTGTTCCTCTTCTCCGTCCACTTGTTCTTTGCTGCATACTCCTTGATGATCTGAAAAGGGACTTGATACTTCTCCGAACTCATCCTTGGCTTTTCACCCTCGAACTGTATCCTCTGAAACACCAAGCGCATCGGCAATCTCTTTAAGTTTCATCCTCCCGCCGCTCGCTAGCCAAAGTTCAACGGATCAGGACTTCTTGCTCGTTGCCACATTTCCCCCACCTCCATCTGGGTATCCCCTCGAATTCAGACAATCCTTGCTGAAATAGAATTATTTAGGGGTGATCTAATTGGATGTTTACAGCTTTAAAAACTATATAATCCTTTTGCTTTTCACATTCATTTTGTTATTTGTTTTACCTTGTTTTTCAGAATCTTAATTTCCTTTTGTCCTGCGATATAATCATCGTTATTTCGATCCATGAAACTTTTGGGGTAGTAATAGGGGTACCGCCAACATTTTAACGAAAATATACGCTAAGCGAATACATACGAGAAAAAACCTGATGTTTCCTACTCTAAGGAGTCACCAGGTTTTTGTACATCAATACAAATCATCATAAGTTTTTATAAACGTCCCCACGACAAAAATATTGACACTACCTTTGCCCCTGGTGTCAGCTTCGCTGGTACAGGGCCTATTTCTTTACAAACTGGGCGAGCCTTGCACGGGCATCGGCGAAGTCCCCTAGACTCGAATAGCCGTATAGCGTCTCCAGCCTCAGTGCGTCGTCCAGTGGGCGTCCGATCAGTTCAAGGATGGTCTCCTTGGCGGACCGAACGGCATTGCGGCTGTTGCACCGTATCATGCGCGCCGTCTCCTCGGCGGCCTGCATCAGTTCTTCCGGCGGCACGACGCGGGTGACCAGTCTTAGCGCGAGCGCCTCCTGGGCCGAGACCTCCCGCCCTGTCAGGGTGAGATCAAGGGCCACGCCGACCCCGGCCACCGCCACCAGGCGGACCAGGCCGCCATCGCCTTGGTGCAGGCCATAGCGCACCTCGAAGACACCGAATTTGGCCTTTTCGGAAGCGATGCGGATATCACAGGCCAGGGCGATTTCCAGGCCGGCGCCGACGGCATAGCCGTTGATCGCGGCAATGATGGGCTTGTAGATACGGTGCTGCCCACGAGTCAGCCCACCGCCGAGGCCATGGGGGATATTCTTGCGGACATCCAGCATGTTGGCCCCCTCCCACTTGGGGATAAAGGTCTTCAGATCGGCGCCGGCGCAAAAAGCCCGCCCGCTGCCGGTTAAAATGGCCACATCCACGGCATCGTCGGCGGCGAAATCCCGCCACACTTCCTCCAGTTCCGCGTTGGTGGCCTCGTCAATGGCATTCATCGCCTCGGGGCGGTTGAGGGTGACATAGGCCACGCCATCGCGTTTTTCATAGAGAACATTGCTCATAAGGATGTACCTCCCGGCGTCCCCTACCAGGGGACATCAACGTATTTGTCCAGCTTGGCCTTGGCGATGGTCAGGCTGGCGTGGGCGACGGTCTTGCCGTTCATACTGCAATGTCCACGGAAGACGCCGACCTCGGGGGAAAAGCGCCGCGCCTCCAGCCGTAAGGTGATGATCTCCCCTGGCGGGATCGGTGCGGTCAGACGGATCTTGAAAGAGGAAACGACGGTGATTTCGTCCTCCGGTATGATCCATGCTGCCACTTCTTCCCCAGCTTCCTATCAGAGATCACAAAGACCTGGGCGTTCAGTATTTTCGGCTGACGGTTCTCCCCCTTGTTGATCAACTCTTTCATACGCCCTGAAATTCAAAAATAACCATTTTTATTAATATTTTAGTATATTTTTAGTATTTTCAAAAATGTATTTTATACTGATATCAATGGTTGTATATATTATTCATTTAAATTCAATCTTTATCTTCTTGTTTCTAAAAAATTCTGATTTGACTTTAATCATCATTTATGATAGCAAATCCCCATGTCGTGCAGAAACCATCCGCGAACTGCTACAAGAAATCCTGAAACAAAAAGAAAACCAAGATGATCACCTACTTAAATAGATTCTGGTTACATCATCGCGGCCGTGGCCAAGGAGTCCCGCCACTTCTTTTCGAACCTCTAAAGCGCTCATTCCGTTGATTTACAGTAATTCACAATTATTATCCAACAAATAATTATTTGACATATATATTTCGTATACGTAATATTAATTACAATACATTTTCCAAAGGGGATGGCCCACATGAAACCTATTATCAACTTTCTAACCGGAATCACTCTCGCGTTTTTAGCTGTAGGTATAGCACCCTTCTTGGCAATAAAAGAATCGGTTTTAAATTTCTTCATGTGATACGCCACCCTCGCCGGTGGTTCTTTTTGTGCAAAAGAAAAAGCACCCGGAGGTGCTATAGTTTTTCGTTCTCGAATATTCCATTTAATGCTACGTCTTGTAAGTACATTTTCCTGATATCATCGAAGCATTTCTCTTTGGTATATCCGCCATATCCTATACTCGATACAAGAATAAAGATTTTTGCTAAACGTTCTTTTGCTTCTTTTTCTGATAGACCTTTCACAAACTCGATTATTTTTGCCTCTGCTTCTCTCAATATAATCCCCTCCAGCCTCAATATTCGGCAAGAGATATTTCCTACAAATACTTTCCGTCAAATTCCGACACACCAATAGTCACTTGTTTCAAACAGGAACGAATTCTTCTGCATAAAATTTATTGTCCCCCTCAAACTGAGAGTCTGCTCTCCATCTACTTGCATTTCTTTACTCTAACTCCTAGTGTTGTGCCCTCCCTAGGAGTTTCTTTTCTTTCTTTTTGGATACTCACTCAGAAGAATATGAACACATCCTTTTGCATAGAGTATATCGTCTCTGCTCATAAAGCAGGACAGCTCTCCGCACTCGGGCAACATTGTGCCACAACTCCTAGCGAAGTGTTCTTGCTAGGAGTTTGTTTTCTCCCCTCGGATACTCACTCATCATCCGTCTCAGCTCCCTAAAATCTAACCGATTTTCTTCCCCTCGTTCAATGACACACGGTATCCTGCTACAATACTGCTTCAACCCGTCCCACCGTCCCCACACGCACGCGCGACACATATCCGGCTGTGCGGACTTGCTCTCAACCTTTTGCTTATTCACCTCAAATCAACCTTTCTCGTTTAGGTTTATTTCCCCGTCGATACGGCGATACTTTTACTAATTGTGCCATGCACTTGGCTCCTCCATTCCACAAGCCACCAATTAGGTGGCTCTTTTTATGCCACCATTTCATCTCAGCGTTCTGGGTTCGATCGGTAAGGACATGGCAGTGCAGAAACCATGTTCTTGGGCACCTGGATCGAACAGGTCGCTTCCCTTGACCCTCAACCAATCAGTCCCCAACGCCGAGAAGAACGGGGTTTTACTCTTGTATATTTTTCTGTGGATTAGAGATACTTTTTAATGCGTGCAAAGAACTCTCCCTTTCTATCCATTTGCCACCGATTAGATGGCATTTTTTATGAATCTTTTCGAATAACTTACATGCGTTCAAACGATACTATATATTGCCGTTTTTCATTTTACCTGTGCTTTGGTTGCCTCCTACATCTTTTATTGGCCACCGATTAGGTGGCTCTTTTTTTAGAGTAAAGCCAATGCCAAGAGCCTCAATTATTGCGGTAGAGGCATCACCGTCCCGATCCAGACCTTACCCGCTGGGATCGCGGGAAAAGGGCAATGAGCTTCCTGTACCATTTGCCCCTGATACAGGTTGAATGCTGACTCATACTAGGAGAGGTCTGGAGTGATCTATATGAATTACGTGGAAAGTAGATTAAAAGACCGCCTGGTAATCAGACGGCCACTAGTCGATCAGCGAAAAAGTATTGAAAAGTTATGCTGTCTTTTTGCGACTGTACGTCCGCATATTAGTAGCCGTATGCACCTGCACCTGCCGCTCCATATCCACCAGAGATACCAGGAACAAGCAAGAAGAACAAAACGAAGATGATAAGGAAGACTATTGCCCAGTGAGTGTATCCTCCAAAAGTACCGTACATGATCTTCACCCCTCAAAATCAAGATGTTAAATGTTATCGAGGGGTGTGGATTCGTGGAACGGCTAACAACCAGAGCAAAAAGTTAAGACCGCCTGTTTCCAGACGGCCTAAATAAAATGGTAATCGGCGAAAAAGTGATGAAGAAATTGCGATGATGTTGAACAGACGCCCGTACCATCACCACAATACCATATTAGCATGTCAAGATCCTCAAAAACCGCAAAGATTCCGCAATGAAACCGCAAAAGAAGCGCTACTGAACTACAATCTTACTTATGATGTTCCACATATTCAAATATGGATCCATCCGGATGTTTAACGGTCATGTTTGTTCCCGTCGGTACTCTCTGTGGACCTCTAAGAATCAATGCTCCAGAATTTATTAAGTATGTTTGAAATTCCTCGATCGAATCGACCTTAAAAGTTGCTTTTGTTGCCTTAAACGGTGCTAAGGATTCGTCTGTACCCGCAAGAATAAGTATATGACCGACTGAAGCAAGTTCCAGTCCCACCTCGGGGTATTGAAATCGTAAATCTGACTTAACACCTAGTAAATTTTCATAAAAATCTACAGCTGAATCTATTTCATTTACATAAACACGTACGTAGGTTTGTAGAATTTTCATGAGACTTTATTCCTCCCTTCGCTTTTCAGATATATATTTCAATATTTTATCACCCTTCCGTAATCTCCACCTACATCGCTAACTGAAACCGCAACGGACGTTCATGATTTATCTTCAAAGAACTCTTTGACTAGTTTTTCATATTTATTCCACAATTTTCATGTAAGATTCAAAAGGGAAAGGAGGTAAAATAAATGAATATTTCCAATATTTCTTCTCCAAACTCTGTACCTTATGGTATCCATCGTCAGAATCGAGTACATGAGCAAACAAATAAACAACAAGTGCACGGATCTCACAGGCATGGACATGGACATCATGGGAAAGTACAGCAGGTATCTAATCAGCAAAATCAATCTCAACAAACTGTTTCTAGCACCTACGATAGTTCAGGTACAACCATTAGTACTGACTTCTCTTCTAGTCAGTCGATAAACTTCCAAGCATAAATAGAAAAAGTGTACCGGTTTGAATTTCGGTACACTTTTTTACGGAAATACATCATCAATCTATAATTCCCACCAACATAGCAAACTCGCAGATGGCCTCCCTCTTCCAGTAGTCATGTGTCCTCTCCGAAATACTAAGTTTCTGCGCTACTTCAAGCACACTTCTCTTCTCGATGTATCTCATTCGCAATAATTGTTCCAAATGAGGCGCATACGACTTCAGTTCATCCAGTGCCTGCTCAATAGCTTCTTTCTCGGACTTGAGTCGCTCTGCTTTCTCTCTCCATTTCCTCATTGCGATCTCATAAGAAGTAACATACCCCTCAACGTCCACACACGCCTCTCCACCAAACGGCCGCGTACCGATCATAAGTCCGCGGATTTCATCCAGAGCCTTCTCATCCTCGTCATCTTCACCACGAATCTGATGGAACAGCGTCTCGGCTTTCTGTACGTGCATATATTCGCGGACATCGGTTGTATAAGCACGGCCAACCGTGACGAGTCGTTTGATCTTTGCTTGTGGAACACGGATCGAAGAGACTAGCCCAATCCCCTGTGCCTTCCGTTCAGCCGATCTGATGAGCGCAGGTAGCTTAGGATACCGCTTGAGTAACGCAACCACTTGTTTCTCTACTTGCTCATAGGTCATCTTCGGAAGCACCTCCACGAAAGCCAACTGTTCCATATGGATCTCCCCTCACGTCAATGCTATTTTAGGTTGCCTGTTACATAGAAACGCCGAAAAGAGGAATTAAGCCCTCTTGCTTTCGAACCTGCTTTTCTCGCAGTTCTCACACCGATTTATCAGTCTGCGCTCCTCATCGCCCTCATATTTTTGACCGCAATTCAAACAACAATAAGTCACGCACTTTCCACCTCCATTATCAGCTGATCCACTGCTGCAAGATAATCTACCGGCACCCCGCGCCCAGATCTCACCTGGAGACAAAGTCTGTCAAATTCATCGATCGGTATACTCTTTCGTCCCCCCGTTTGCGCAGCCGTCCAAGCGTACAATAAATGCTTCACTGTCAATAGATACACGGCATGTTGTTTCACGAACTCGACGAGCACAAATGCGATTCCGCCATGCTGATCCACTTTCCGTAAGTGATCTACCTGATGCTCATGGATGTCTTTTAGTGGCCAAGATGTCAATGAATGCGTGGACTTCGCCTCAAACTCGATCGCCCGCCCTCGGTACACTCCGGTGTAATCGACGGTGCTGGGCTTTTCGAATACGGCAACATGCTGGTTTTTGATCTTAGCGGGACCGAGCACTTTCATCGGCGTTGGACGCTTTGTAATGATCGCCAATCCGCGACGGTTGTAAATGTCATTCGACATGTTAATGAGTGCCTCAAAGCCCATTCCCCTGTTGGCGTATGTCACCTAGCATTCACCTCCGCGTCGAATATGGTCAATTGGTTATCTTCATAATTCATGAAGAGTAATTCCGTTCTCTTTGGACGACTTGTTCCTTTTTTAACAACTTGTGAACTTGTAAATGAATCGATCTCTATACGACGCCATCCTTTATATAATTGATTGATCATATCATGTTCGTAATACGACACAATCGCCTTACCTTTGATCGTTTCAAGAAGATCCGTCAATTCAATGTGATCCGTTTTCTTGAATCCTCCCTTATAGCGGTTCTCGTTTCCCACGTACGGCGGATCCACGTAGAATACTGTAGACGGTGAATCGTAGACTTGGATCACTTCACGAAAATCGCGGCATTCGATTTGTACATATTTGAAACGCTCAGCAAATGATCTGAGAAGTGTAATGCTCGTATGGAAATCTTTCGCTGGGTTTCTTGTGTTACCATGTCGCCATCCAGAACGATGATTATTTCCCGCTGTAACAGCTGAGCGATTGATATAAAACCATCGAACCGCTCTTTCAAAGGGATCTGCCGGCCACTCTTCCCATTTCCATTGTTCATAAAGCGCTCGGCTGTATGGCAATGTTTCTAATGCGGCTGCCATTCGGTCCGGATCTTTCCTCAGTTCAAGCAGAAAATTTACAACTTCTCCATCGATGTCATTGTATACCTCGAATTCTGCCGGTGGCTTTTGGGTCAGAACATGCGCTCCTCCAGCAAATGGTTCAACATAACACCGATGTCGTGGAATAAGGTTTATAATTATCTGAGCTAGTTTGCATTTGCCGCCGTACCACAAGAGAGGAGATCTGATTCTTACATGGCTCATTCATCCCACACCCCAGGCTGACGTGTGATCTCTACCGATCCAGTTCCACCATCCAGAAAGTTTTCATCAGACTGACAAACTGGACAAACAATGACAGACTGATCTTCAAAAGCTGTCTCTATCCCGAACAAAACGTTGCAATCTTTGCAACAGTACAGATGCATTTCAATACCTTGCATTCTTTCCCCTCCCTCTCAGCCCTCGATACTATACAACAAAACCTGTCTTCTCTTGCTCAATCCGGGCCTCTTGATACCTATCCTTTAGCCCATCGGCCACCTTCTTGGCTGTCTCTCTTTTCGGAAAACGTTGTAAGCCATCCCCAACTTCTACATTCAGCACCTTCGCTACTTCACCCGTCTCCTCGTAAACGCCTTTTCTCGTACCACTTCGGGTGCATGGCGTCTTGTCGGAGTCGTTCGGCGTCGATCAGTTGGAATATCATCTCGCGGTTCATTTCCCACTCCGTCCTCCGATCATATCCCGGATCCTCGTTGCCTTTTCAAGCAACCTGTTCACTTCGTACACAACGTCCATGCCAATCCCAGATGTCAGCTTTTGACGGAGTTCGTCCTGCCAATTTCCCCAAGGTCTTATCTCGATGGCAAACTCTCTCAGGATGGACTTCAGCTCGTCAAGCTGCTTCAGTTGCATCCGAAGGCTTTCCAATTCCCTTTCGGCCTTGGCAGCTCGATCAGTTTCCTCTCTCAGTTGCTGCACCAATTTTGTTCCCACAAGGTAACCCAATTCTTTTTATCTTTCTTGTCTTCAACGTAGGCTTCGAACAGTTTCCTGCGATTACTAAAGAATGGGTGTCTATCACGGTCCGTTCGCGAGATCACTATGTGATATAACAACGTGACAGGAATTTCGATGTCGCGAAACCGCGCTGCCTTTGCCGTGTGTAAGTTTCCGTTCTCTGGGTTGAATGTCACCAATCCCACGTCCTCGGGCAATTCATCTGGGTGGATCAGCTCTTTAGGACACGCAAAGTACAGTCGGTGACAAAACTGTCGGTATGCCGGCCACTTCTCATCCCGCAGAAAACCCTGGCGATCTACTTTAACCTCGTATGCCGTGACACAAGGGCTTGACCAGCTCGGTTTTATCGCCAGTCCGTCAATCCGTTTCAACTCACCAGGATGAGCAGTCCATGTCGGACCGGTTTTGACTTCTGTGAGCCAGACATCTTTTTCATGACGTTTTGATAAGGCACGTAAAATCTGATCTGCACGCACTTTCTTTGGCCTACCGCTCATAAAACTTTTCTCCTCCTCTCATGCATGCGGCGATGTCATCGCTCCTACTTTTGCCGGTTGTGCCGTTCAATCGTGGCGATGGTCGATTGTTGAATCTGTGCTTGCGAATCCTTCCCGGTCACCACATTCTTTGATTTGAGCAAGTTTTAAAGCGAGCTTGTTCAGTTCTTCGAATGCTTTCTGTCTTTCAGGAGTTCCCGTTCCGTTTCCCGCTCGATCGTCTGTAAAAGTTTCACGATTTGCCTCATGATCATGACTTTCACCCCTTTGTGAGTGTCATGGGATCGAAGAACTTCTGATATGGCTTGATAAACCCGAGTTCCACCGTGCCGGTCGGTGCATTCCTGTTTTTCGCGAAGATGATTTCCATGATTCCCTTCTTCTCCGTATTCGCATCGTAGTAATCGTCCCGGTGCAAAAGCCACGATATCCGCTTCCTGCTCGATTTGACCGGATTCCCTCAGGTCGGACAGGACCGGTTTTTCTCCTGACGTTGTTCCACTCCTCGGCTTAACTGGGAAAGTGCAACGACCGTACAGTTACATTCACGCGCCAGCTCTTTCATCTCGATAGCTGCCTCCGTCACGAAATCGAACCTGCTCATATTCCGTGGCCTCCGGATACGCTGTAGATAGTCAATCGCCACAACAAGCCTTGCATCAGGCCCGATTCTTCTCCGTAACCGTCTCACTTCACGTTTGATATACGTGACGGTCATCGATGCTGTATCGTCTATAAGAAAACGATCCGGTAGCTCGCTCAGTGTTTTGGCTATCAGTTTCCACTGGTCATCATCCAGGTCGCCAGATCGCAAAATCTGAAGATCAATCTGTGCCTTTGAAGCAACGATCCGGTTCATAAGGCCTCGATCTTTGTCCATCTCAAGCGAGAACAACGCAAAATATGTATTCTCGTGCTGCGCGACGTTATACCCGATGTTCAGGACAAAGGTCGTTTTGCCGATAGACGGTCTGGCGCCTATCACGATAAAGTCTTGCTCTTGTAAACCGCACATGTAAGCATCGAGGCTTGAAAGCCGGTTGGTGTCCCCGAAAGCGTCCCCGGTTTTTATACAAGGTCTCAAGCGCGTCCATATATGGGTGAATTAACTCAGTGATTGATACGAGACCACCGATTTTGGTACGGACAGGCTCAGCTTCTGAAAGCCGCTTTTCGGCTTCGTCGAACAACTCGCGACTTGAGCCATATGCCCCTTCCAATGCCAGTCTCACGATCTCTTCACCGGCACGAATCAACCGCCGTCGCTCGGATAGTTCACGAATGCGTTGTGCATATTCGCGAACGTTCCAGCTCGTCAAATATTCAATGCCCTTGGTCGTTAACGGAATAAGCTTCGAGCGGATCAGTTCGTCCGTCTTTTCGGCGATAAAAGCTGGGCAACAGAGACCATATCGACCCGTTTGTTTGCGTTATACAGACGGATCATAGCTTTCCAGATGCGTTCACACAGCGGATCGTAGAAGTCACTCGAATGCAGGAGATCAACGATGTCTTCAAGCCATTGCTCGCGCGCAAGCAGTCCGCCAACGAGGATTTCCTCGGTCTCTTTCGAGTGAGGAAGGCCATTAGCCGCTTGCATGGAGCAACCTCCTAAGCGTACGCTGCACGCTTTCCGGCATCTGCTTTGAGTATGCTTCCGCATTGGCCAAAGCGGATGCACCTGCAACTTCAGCATGCACCTTCTTGATATCCCCGATTTTTTCCACTCGCTGTTTATCGCTTTGAAGAAGTAGAACATGGAATTCACGTCATACTGTTCCGCAATGGATTTCATGGTTTGTAGGATGAAATCGAGTGGGATTTCAGATTCCGCCAACTTGCTGATATATCCGATATCCGCGCTTGTTAGCGAATGGATCTTGATTCCACGTAGAGTTGCATAGCATTCTGCTATTTCTCTCATCGAATCACGCACGCGATCATCATCATCTTTTTTGTTTATATTTATGTTTAGGTATGTGCTACTTCCGCGCTCCTCGTGTGTCAACTGGAACGCTCCTTCTGTGCCTACTTCTGTGCCTACTTCTGTGCCTACTTCTGTGCCTACTTCTGTGCCAACCACTGTGTCTACTGGTGTGACTCCTTCTGTGCCTACTTTTGACGGTCAGAAAGTAGAGAGATCATTTTGTATTGGCCTGCTTGATTGGACTTCCCTTCTTATACTGAATTAGCCCAAGTTGTATTAGACCGTTTCTCGCCTTGTCTAATCCCTGTCTGGACAATCCAGTCATCAGTTGCAGCGTTTGATTCGGTGCCGAAAACCATTCCTTCCAGCCAGTCTGATTGTTTATGGACATCAACGCGTACCATAAAGCAATCTGTCCGGTGGAAGCGCGGTTTATCATTACCCAATCGCGAAACGCATTCAACTCGAGGATGTAATTCACGTCCAATCACCTACTTTCTCTGCTGGATGATTGATTCACAATTACTTCTTAATGAACACAACCTTCTTCCACTTACCGCAGATCCGGACATCGGCGGCTATCATCACTCTTTTGAAAGGTCTCCATTCTTTGCAAAGTCCATCGCCCACCACCACAAAAGATGAAGGTGGCCTATAGCTGTGGGCAACGAAATATCCAAGGCTTTTGCCAGCCTTTTGGTTTTCGGGTGCCGCGCAATTTCCTGATGGCTTTTCAGCCAGGCCATGGGACACCACCCCGTTGTATCAGTCGCCTTGTTCATGGCCTTGTGTGCGCTACCACAGCGGATTCGACATGTTTGAGCACATCCATCCGCGTCAGCACCCCAGAAGCGGCCCTTCAACAACTTCCCCATTCGCAAACACCACCTTCACCTTTGCCTTGCGGTTTTCACGTATCCAAAAATCTGCATTTCACACATCACCTATCTTCATCAATCTGATATAAAATAATTGAAAATCTATTATTAGATACTGGAGGGATCTTACATGTCTGAAACATGGGAAGAACTTTTGGCCCTTATGAGGGGCGCTATATCATTCTTGATTTGATAACGACCAAGATTTCACTCATGAATGTCGTTGAATTTGCGACAAGAATCAGCTATGATAGCCACACGTTCATGGTTGAATTGAGAAATGGCGGAAAAATCCATTTCCCGACGACCATCGAACCATATATTGACGAAGATGATCGGCTCGTCTGTGTCAACGAAGACGGGGATTCACTCTACATCATTCCTCTCCTGTACAGCCGGTTTAGGCTCGAATTTTTCAAAGCCAACCGTATCGATTGATCAAGTGACCATTGATACCCCTCAAGTGTCATGGGAAGTGGTACAGCTTTGATGATGGCCAGTCGATTAGGATTAATGACCGGAATATCAGGTGACACGGCTTTCGCCAGTCGCCAATACGCTTCGAGTTCATTTCTCGCTTCGATCATGGCAATTACCGGTTTTCCTTCCACGGCCATTTTCATGAATCGCTCCGCAATCTTTCGGCTTTCCGCCGCTTTCGGATCGTCAAATGAAAGCTGTCTCTCAATATTCTCGATCATGCCAACGGCTTCTACTTGGGGGCCTAAAGCCTGTTTCAGAATTTCTACCTGATGAAGCGCTCCACCGTAATACTGGGGAATGTTGCTACCCCTTACACTTGGTTGGGACGATTTTGCCCAATGGTACATAAATCAAAACTGCGGGCATTGCTTGTTCCCTCCTTCTTTTTGTCATTAAACGTCATCAAAACCTCGTCACGGTTCCCCATACGGGCGGCCACCGCCGCCCATTATTCTTCCCACGGAAACTTCTGATCTGGATCCAGTTCGTCGGGTAAATCACCAAGCAAGTCATCGAGTGTTGATTGCTCTATAGCCTGATCATGTTCTATCTGTGGTGTTGCTGGCTGATCTGGGGATATCGGTTGATAGCTTTTGAAATACTCGATCAGCTTGCTCGCTTCTTCGCTTGTCAGTTCTTTGGTGCTCGATTTTCCTGTGATCGCGATCATACATTCACGAATCTCGTCATCGGAGAGGTTCTTTTCATGCGCGATCGCGAAGATGGCTTTGCGCTGTTTTTCCGATGCCATCCTTGGTTGATCATGATTGATCGTATAGACAACGGATTGCTTTTGATTAGGTCTGATTTTCTCGGACTCTTCCGGCGGGGTCACATCGATCATATCCGGCTCCTGCATTCCCATTTCCTCCGGCGCATAGAGACCCGTGATCGTGTAGCATTTTTTGAGAGCCAGAACCTCCGCAACTTTTTTGATCATCGCACTCGGATGAGACTTCCAAACGGGGTTTTTCGCGCTTAGTGCATCGTAATACTCCTTGAAATCTACCAATTCGATATGCGGCTTTCGGTTTTTCCGATAGACGAGGGCGTACGCTTTCGTAATAGGTCCACTACCATCACCGGTTTCATGATGAATCTCACCAGTGATCGGGTTGTATTTGAATGTGTCCCCTTTCCGCACTTCTTGACTGATCAGACCCTCGAAATCTTCTTGTCGTTGTGCGTAATTGCGTAGACCATCCCGGCTGACCATGATGGTCGGTGTATTGCCGTACTTGATAAACCAGATCTCTTTAAGAAAGGGGTCCAACTGATACCGGTTGGCCAAATGCATGAGCATGACGAACTCAGCGTCGGTTGCTCCTTTCGCAACGGTATCGCGGATAGCTTGCAGCTTTTGCTCGTTTGATACGTTTAAAGTCGGCATGGATGAACCGCCGGTAACAACTTGCAGATTGGCTTTTGCCTCCGCCATTACTCAGCCACCTCCACCGAGAATTTGATGCCACGATCCACCACCGTAATGCCCTCGATCACCTGACCATTTTCGTCAATGGCGACGCCGTTTTCCGTGCTGACGATCATTTTCTTTAACGTCGACCAATCGACGTTCTCCTTAACCTTGACCGCTTCTGGCTGATTCTCTTTTGTCCACGCAAGAAGCTTTTCTTCATCTCTGATGTAATCCGGTTCTTGTTTGCGGGCCTTTAGCGTACCGTGCGGCAATTTGATGGTTTTTGCTTTCGGATTCTCTTCAAGTACCATGCGATGGTACGCTTGAAGCAAGCTCTCAAAATACTCTGCATCTTTTTGAAGAGCGCCGTTCACGTCCTCTAGCCACAACTTGATCCGCTCGATCTCTTTGTCTGCGATGGATTGGTTTTCCTCCATCTCTCTGCGGATCTTGGCCAGTTTACGCAAAGCCCAGACGGCTTTCTCCTTGGTGTCGATAACGAATGATTCACGCATTTCTTGCGACTGGAATGCCTGTTCTTGTAGACTCATAAACACCCCTCCGTTGCTTAAATTTGCAGCTTTAGGATACAATGGGGACATCCATAATTACCCTTACCCCAATTCCTGGCTCGATGTTGCCGCATCGGGCCTTCGTTTTTGCAAATACAACCTCGCTTCTTCCGTAATAATTGCCTGCTTCCAAATCTCGATAGGGCACCTGACACATTCGTGAAGTAGTCCTGCCTGCCTGAACGAACACCATTCGCATATTTGCTTCTCGTAATAGCCAACCGCTTCAGCCGCGTTCATGAAGCCAATCCCCGTATCATGCGATAGAGCTGAACCTTGTAATCCGACAACTCCGCACGTACATCTTGCGTCACATCGTAAGGCAAGTTCGGTGTCCGTAAGAACTCTTCTAGCTGCATGATGTGGCGTTGGATTTCCTCCACTGTTTCAAACCTCATAAATTTCCAAGCTCCTTTCATGCAATCTGAAACTTACTGAGTACCGCAGCAACATCTCGAATCGCATGCATGATCTGAAAGAAAGCTTGCGCTTGTTCCTGACCTCTGAGTTGTTGAGACAAGTAGGCTTCAACGATCCCGTTCGCCCTTGTCGCAAATGCCCAATTCACAAAGAGATCAATCTCTGGCATGTCTTTTCCGTTTTCGATTCGCGAGATCGTATTTCTGTTTGAATGTAACTGTTGAGCGAGTGCATCCTGTGACAATCCGGCCATCTCCCGACACATTCGAAGCAGTGCACCAACCTCAGTTGATGTCATCTACACACCCCATTTCTGCACGAATTTTGTGAGAAAAGGAGGCTACTATGCTTAACCAAGCCGTTGTATGCTATTACCAGATGAAAAGCCTCTCACATCGAACCAACCGGTATCCTCGCTGGGCCAAGTCCTCCCCGGCTTGGTGGTTCTCCTTCTCGCATCTCACTCCCTCACTCTGCCGCTCGTTCGGACATCCCCCGGCGAGCGGGACATGCCCCCAATGATCGTCCATCCACTAAACTCGGTTTATGATTGCAATATCCTGGCACGTTCCGCCCGAAGTTCCTTGATCCGCAAGATAATTTCCTCCCGACGTTCATCGGACGTTTCCTTGCGACCGTACTCAGCGGATAGACGCGAGTGTTCAACTGCGATTTTTGTTAAGCGGTCAAGTTGATCGTCGGATACTTCAAACCTTTTTATAACCAATCCATTCACCCCCCTCACACTCACTACCCTTGTTGCTCAAGCCGACTCCTCCTGCTCCCTCTTCTTCTGTTCCGTCTTTTTGGCGAACCGTGAAGAATCCAGTACGATATTAAGAGCCTTGACCATCCGTTCCATGTCCGGCTCGAATACTTCACGGATTGTGATTCCAGGAGGGTCTTTGATGTCAGAAACCTTTTTGATCTGTTCCTTGGGTTCCTGAAGCTCTTGCGGCTTCAACGTGAATCCCCCCTTTATGCACTGGTGACTTCCTGTTAGTCTCCTCCTCTAACAACTACGCCACTGAAACACAAAGAGCTTTGGCGATTCGTTCCAGAGTATCTAATCATGGATTGAATTTTCCTTTTTCAATACGGCTTAATGACTCTTGCCGTAAGCCTACATCCAATCCACCTCCAGCTAAAGATCTTGCTCGATTGGCACTACGGCGTTACTTCATCGGTCTGCGCTTGAAGGATGTCTTGCATTTCAGTGGTGAACGTTCAATCGATCACCTCTTGTACAAATTTCAAATTGCGCAAACTATGCAGGTTAAGCTGTGTTCCTTTTCGGAACATCACCTTCAAAAAAAATTTGATCTACAGTTGTCTGAAGAGCGTCAGCGATTCTTTTCGCTACCCTCATAGAAGGTGTTTTTCTTCCGGCTTCAATGTTTGAATAGTATGCTCTTGTTATTTTTGCGAGTTCCGCTACTTGCTCGTGGTTCATATTTAACTCCAAGCGACGTTGAATTAATCTTTCTCGTTGCTGCATAGTCTTCACCTCACTTTCTCGTTCCGTTTAGGAACAACATCTACTTTTATAATAGTTCCGGTAAGGAACATTGTCAACGCTTTTTTGTTCCTAAAGTCAACGTTTCTTTTAGGAACGTTTTTAGCTAAAATTAGGTTACAATGTTCCGGTGGTGATACAATGGAATCATTTGCGACGAGATTCAGGCTTTTAAGGGAACAAAAAGGTTGGACTCAAGATAAAGCAGCGGAAGTACTGGGAGTCTCGCGATCTACGATAGCGGGATACGAATCTGAGATAAAAGGTCGAATTCCCCGTGATGAAACCTTGCTCAAAATTGCTGATATTTTCGGCGTCTCAGTTGACTACCTACTCGGCCGCACCGACGATCCGTCATATACTTCACAAACAGACGACATGATGAGAAAACTCTCTTCCCGCGAGAAAAGAGAAGTGGACAAGTTCCTGAAGGACGCTGAGGTGATGTTCTATGCTCTTCCCAACATGAGCGAAGAGGATCGAAAACGCATTGAAGATGTCATGATCGAACTCTTTTTCGAGGCGAGAGAGTTGAACAGACAAGCGAGGCGTAAAAACAAAGAGAAGAAAGAGCAACAAGGAAACGACACCAACGCTTGATTAGGTTGTGTCGTTTTCGCTTTCTTTTGGAGCATATCGAATTTTATCGAGTGCTTTGGGGAGAGGATGATACGTGGATATCAAACGTCGCGTAAGAAATCTTGTTAGAAAATATAAAACAAACTGTCCATTTGAACTTGCAGGCTATTTGAACATTAACGTACGTTTCAAGAGTCTCCCTGACAGCTACCGTGGATTTTATTTTAGAGCTCGCACACGCCGTTTTATCGTTATAAATGATAAAATATCAGAAGAATGGCAACGTTTCGTCTGCGCCCACGAGCTAGGCCATGATCGTCTCCACAGAGGTTTACTCGGCTACTACTTCATCGAACAACACACCCTCTTCAACCCTGGGAAGTATGAACGGCAAGCCAACCTTTTTGCAGTGCATCTGATGACAGCTTTCAGCGAGATTGAAGAACATGAGACGCTTGAGTGCTTCTATGCTAGGAACGGTGTACCGCAAGAGATGGTGGGAAAGTTTTAAAAGCGTAACCAAACCGAGGTTTTTACTCGCCCATCGAAATTGTTAAGCATAGTTGGGCTTTTATTTTCATCTACAAACGCGAACATAAGTTTGGTAACGGAGGAATCATTATGGCAATTACACCACAGTATCAAATCCGCGCTGCTGTCTACGGACGCGTTTCAACAGAAGAACAGGCAGAACGTGGTACAATCGAAAACCAGCTTGAATTCGGCCGGAAATATGGCGATCTCCATCAAATTGAGATAGTTCGCTGGTACAAGGATGATGGCGTGTCTGGTACGATTCCCCTTGAGTCGAGAGAAGAAGGCGCAAAACTGTTGGAGGATGCAAAAAAAGGCGTGTTCAACCTCCTATTGATCTACCGACTTGACCGTCTCGGACGATCGGCACGCATCATTTTGAACGCTGTCCATGAACTCGAACAGTACGGCGTGAAAATTCGTAGCATGACAGAGCCTTTTGACACCGGTGATCCGAACGGGAGATTCCTTTTGACCATTCTCGCAGGGGTCGCAGACTTGGAACGCGAGACCATCCTGGAACGTATGTGGCACGGTGCTAATCGTGCAGCACGAGAAGGCAGGTGGCTTGGCGGTATTGTACCGTATGGATACCGAGTGAACGACGAAAGCTACTTAGAAGTGAATGAGGAACCGCTCCCAGGCATGGATATGAGTGAAGCAGATGTCGTTCGGCTCATCTACCGTCTAACGGTCGAACAAAAGATGTCAACTGTAAAAATCGCAGACTATTTGAACGCACTCGGGGTCCCTCCCTCCTACACGAAAGACGGCCGCAAGGTGAAACGAGGAAAACGTCAAGAAAACACAGCGGGAATATGGAGACCATCGCGGATACGCAATATGATCATCAATGAGACTTATAAAGGTATCCACCACTACGGAAAAAGAGCATCAAAAGAAAGAGACCTTATACTCCGACAAGTTCCGGCAATCGTTTCTGAAGAAGTGTGGGATAAAGCCCAACTAGTCTTACGTGAAAACCAGATAGAATCCATGCGAAACGCGAAGAGACAAAACCTCTTGCGCGGACTTATCCGTTGTGGATGTTGTGGCCTCAATTATGGCGCGACTCGTTTTCCGAGTTCAAAGGGAACACATAAACCTTATTATATCTGCAACGGTAAAACAACTTATCGAGGTCCCTATCTTGGAAAGTGTCCATCGAGGAATATTCCTGCCGAATGGATCGAAAAAAAGGTCTGGGACGCTTGTTTAGCGTTTATAGAGAATCCGGGTGAGGCCATGAAGGAATTGGCAGCTACGATGGAAACAAGGTCTTCTTGTAATGAGGACTATGAAGCAGAAAGAAATCTCATTATGAAGGCCATTGAGGAAAAGGAGATCGAAAAGCAAAGCATTCTTGACCTGTTCAGAAAAAAGATTATCGGTAGTGCCGATGTGGAGATACAGTTCAAAAAGATAGAACAGGAAAAAGCTTCTTTACAAGAACGTGTTAAGGTGCTCTCTGAACAAATTGAAGAAGAACAAGATCTCTTGAAGAAGTTCGATAATCTCCAACAGTTGCTAGCCAATCTCAGAGAAAAGTTGCGAAACAACGACAGTTTTGAAGTTCGTCGAGAGATTGTAAAAACACTTGTCAAAGAAATCATTATCCACTCACACCTGCCTAATAACGGCCGTAAAAAACCGAGGGCAACCGTGGAAGTTCGTTATACCTTTTTCAAAGGTGTTAACCACACGGATGCCCGTGTGGCTTTTATAGTACGGATTCGCTCACCCCATGTACGTGCACCCCTCAGCAAGTTCACAGATATCGGAGCAAATTATCAGGGCCGTTGATCGACCGTATCGATCTTCATGTGGAGGTGCCTAACATATCGTATTCTGATGTTACTTCGGTACAAGCAGGAGAGACATCGTCTTCCATTCGTAAACGTGTAGAACAAGCGAGACAACGTCAAATGGTCAGATTTCCACACAAAACGATACCAGTAAACGCCTGGATGACCACAAGGGAAATACGCACCCACTGCAAACTATCCCCTGAAGGACAAATGCTCTTGAAGCAAGCATTCGAAAACCTCGGTCTATCGGTACGCGCCCATCACCGCATTCTTAAAGTGGCACGGACAATCGCGGATCTTGAAGGAGTTGAAGAAATCCTTGCAGATCACGTGGCTGAGGCCATCACTTACCGTACAATGGATCGACAGTTTTCCAAGTAGCCACTCATGCCGCAAGCGGCGCCATCAGATGATGGAACTTGTGCGGGAATCGAGGCTTTAGTCTGCCACAATCAACGGAGTGTCCTTTTGGGTGGATGGTCTCGCTTAGCAGCGCGGAGGTGAGTGTAAGGTCGTTCCGCTTCCTTATACACCGATAGGGGGCATGTGCTTTACGCGAAATAGCGACTTTGAAGGTCGTCTCGCAACATTGGATTATGATTCCATGCGAGACGACCTTCACGGAGCATGAGCGCAAAGCATATACCTACTGCGACGACCTTTACGGAACGCGAACGCAAAGCATATACCCGCTAAAACGACCTCATCGAACCAAACACAAATCGATTCCCCCCAGCCAAGCACTGATTTTCAAGCTAGCCCGTTTTTCCATGGAAGGTTATAATGGAAACGGACATCTTTAAGATGGGAGTTTGGTCACATGTATAATCGCAAACAGACGCGCCCCGTGAAAGTGGGCAATGTCACAATCGGCGGCAATGATCAAGTCATCATTCAAAGCATGACGATGACCAAAACGCACGACGTCAAAGCGACGGTGGAACAGATTCACCGTCTGGAGGAAGCGGGCTGCCAGGTGGTACGCGTGACTGTGAATACCGAGGAGGCTGCCGCCGCAATCAAGGACATCAAAAAGGAGATTTCAATCCCCCTTGTGGCGGATATTCACTTTGACTATAAGTTAGCGCTCAAAGCGATTGAAAACGGAATTGACAAGGTTCGTATCAACCCGGGGAATATAGGCCGAAGGGAAAAAGTAGAAGCTGTCGTTAAAGCATGCAAAGAACGCGGAATTCCGATCCGAATCGGAGTCAACGCAGGTTCTTTGGAGAAACACATACTTGAAAAATACGGGTATCCAACCGCCGACGGGATGCTGGAGAGCGCGTTGGATCATATCCGTATCCTGGAGGATCTCGATTTCCGCGACATCATCGTATCGATGAAAGCGTCCGATGTGAAGCTTGCCATCGAAGCGTACCGCAAGGCGGCCGAAACGTTTGATTACCCATTGCATTTGGGTATCACCGAAGCGGGAACCCTTTTTTCGGGAACAATCAAAAGCGCCGCAGGACTGGGAACCCTTCTCTATATGGGGATCGGAAACACGATTCGCGTATCCCTCAGTGCCGATCCGGTAGAAGAAGTGAAAGTGGCGCGTGAACTATTGAAGACATTCGGTCTCGTTTCTAACGCCGCAACACTTGTATCCTGCCCCACATGCGGACGGATCGAAATCGATTTGATCAGCATCGCCAATGAGATTGAGGATTATCTCGCCAAGATCAAAGCACCGATTAAAGTATCGGTTCTCGGTTGTGCGGTCAACGGCCCAGGTGAAGCGAAAGAAGCGGATATCGGTATCGCCGGTTCACGCGGGGAAGGATTGCTCTTCCGTCACGGAAAGATCATCCGCAAAATCCCGGAAAAAGATATGGTTGCCGAATTAAAAAAGGAAATTGATAAAATGGCTGAACAGTATGCAAAAACGGGGACCATAAGAGAATAATCGCGCATATGACGGACACATATCCAACGGCACCTCGAGTGCCGTTTTCCTTTTCATTCATAGTACAGCCTCCAACTCCATACCATGATGGTAAAGATACAAGATGAGGAGAGATCCATGTGTACAATCTACGCGTTCGCACGCAGGCGGCAGAAGCGGAGATCAGAGATGCGCTCTTTCAAGAGGGTTTCACAGGAACAGAGAACTATTATTACATCAATCTGCAAAAATATTTTGTCTATGCGGATTTAATTGCCAATACCATTCACATCCAGTTCCGTTACGGTCAGAGTGTGCGCAGCTACGAATTGATACGTGCACTCATTCAGCGCATTTGCAAACGTGTAAACGGTATCATTGAAGACCAGTCCGTCCTGGGATTCCTCCCCGATGGAAGACCTGCAGGCATCTTCCGTAATTGGGAAGAATGGCGTCAACACATGGCAAGCTAGCTTTTTGACACTTCATTCGGTTCAAGACCAGCTCTCACAATGAAAGCTGGTCACCCTTGTAAACGTTTAATTTTCTCATAAAAAGTTTTTAACGCATCATAAAAGTGGTAGAGTCCGGACCATGTCAAAAATTCTTCCCTCGTTTCCGGCAATTCCATTTCTGCAAAACGCCGGTCAAGATTTTCAAAGCAAGCGTCCATCAAACGAAAAGGAATGCGCCTTTGAGAAAACATGCGCCTTTGCACCTGGATCAGAACGCGAAGCAATTTCCGTATACGAGGGATCATATCGTTGTCGACTTCTATCTGTTGTACCGAGCGAGCCATACTTCGAATCGATTCCATCTGCCGCTCCATAATGTGCAAAGAGCGAATCGTTCTCATTCCGTGAGACTTTCTCAGAGGAACCCATTTATCCTCGATCACGAGTTCCGCGTAATGTTGTGCCTCTTCAATATAAGAAAGAACATCCGTAATCTGCTGTTCATATTGTCGGATTGGCATCTTTTCGGCAGAAGTAAGATCATCATATAACATATACAAGAGACCGCGTTGCATGCCACTCACGCGGTCAATCAACATGCGCGTCTTCTCGATATAGGGAGTCGGTCCTATCAAATTCACCAAGAGTGAAGAAAGGACACCGACGATTACGAGCATAAATTGATCGAACGCTTGCACCCAAAGATTGCCATGAAAGGTGAGTAAAGCATTGATTCCCGTCACCACAGCGAGATTCATCGTTGTCTTCCAGCCGAGCCACAAATGAAGGGCAAACAATACATAGACCAAAACCCCGGCGATAACGGGATGCCCCCCCACGAAATAAGCGACCAAACTCCCAAATGTCGCTCCCAACAACGAAGATGCGATTTGCAACTTGGCTACTTCCAAAGAACGTATTAAAGATTGTTGCATGGCGAGAATGGAAATCACGCCGGCAAATGTGTATCCCGGTAGATGAAGCCTAGATGCCACATATAATGCTAGACTGGTCGCTACCGCCGTTTTTAATACTCTGAGACCGATGCGAGGGGGATGAATATTTAAAAATTGCATCATTTAACAAGGACGCTGTGGGCGACGGCAATGCATTGATCCATGACGGTAAACAACCCATGTTTAACGGCTTCTTTCGCTGCTTCATCGTCACGAACGCCTTGTTGTGCCCAGACGGCTTTTGCTCCCACTTGAATGGCCGCTTCCACCACACCAGCCACCTCTTCTGAACGGCGAAAAATATTCACAATATCAATGGGAACAGGGACACTCTGCAAATCCGGGTATGCTTTTTCACCCAAAGAACTTGTGATCTGCGGATTCACGGGGATAATTTTGTACCCTTGTTTTTGCATGTACGCCGAGACTTGATAGCTCGTGCGGTCAGGTTTGTCGGAAAGGCCGACAACGGCGATCGTCTTTGCGTTTCGCAGTAATTCTTTGATTGCTTCATTGGAAGGATTGGAATACATGAAGGATTTACCCCTTTCCTCTATTTATTAAGTTTGATTTATTAAAAAGTTTCATCCGAGCTCATCGCGAATGTACATGCGAGTGATCGCGCAACCTTTTTGAACGCGTTCTTAGAAAGCATTACGAATATGAGTGATTTCTGCATGCTCACCTTCATGAAATTCGACAGCAATTACATCAAAACGAAGAGACGTGAACGGACGTTTCAAAGTTTGTAGAAACATAGCGGCCACATGACGTACTTGTCGTTGTTTTCGCTGATCAACAGCTTCGAGTGCCGTGCCAAAACGTTGTCCCGCGGTTGAACGAGATCGGACTTCGACAAAAACGAGCGTGTTTCCTTCCCATGCGATCAGATCAAGTTCCCCCTGCTGGCAACGCCAATTGACAAATTCTACATGAAAACCGCACTGTTCCAGATAATTCTTAGCCGCCTTCTCCGCTTTACGTCCCAATTCCTTCCTCCTGACTTTCATCATCTTCCCTTTCCTTCGAGACGATACACAAATGAGAGAATTTCCGCAACCACCCGATAAAGTTCCGAAGGGATTTCTTGTCCGAGATCCAACGTCAGCAGCGTCTCCACAAGCTCCCTATTTTCTTGAATCGGCAGGCCATTTTCCTTGGCGTATGCGAGAATCTTTGCCGCTACTTCTCCCCGCCCCTTGGCTACAATACGCGGAGCGAGATCCGTCTCAGGGTTATAAGAAAGGGCAGCCGCGTATTTCGGTTTCTCTCTCATCATCCCACCTCATATGCGTAGATCCACTTGTTTCGCCGAAAGGTATCTCATCATTAAGGTGATATCTGCGTCAGTTAAAGGAGCTGTACGTTTTTCCACACGAACTGCGCCGAGATGATAACCAACCGCCCGTATACCTTCTCTCAATGTTGAGATTTCATCATCGAAAACCGGAAGAAGCGAACTCTCAGGAACAAGAAGACGTAAATTAATAACTTTTTGAATCGAATGCAAAAATACGTCGACAGTTCCAGTACGAGGAAGTTCAAGATGTAGACACAACAGAAAATTTGCAGGGTCTAGCTTCCTTTTCTCATCCTTGTGTGCGAGAATGTGTATCCCGATCGTCGATTTCTTGTTCTCATATGAAAATGGAAGAGAAAAGAAGTGATAGAAAAAAGGAGAAGTCTCGTCCTTATGGGTATGCATCAATTGTTGTCCCGTCAGATTGGCAAGTAAGTGATCAATCGCTTGTTGTAACTTTTCATCCGTAGTGCAGGAAGCTTCACCTTCTTTTCCTGTTATATACAACAGATGGATGGCGAATTCCTTCCATGTACGGTATCGCATGTGTCTTTCCGATCGACCGGATTTCTCTACCCAATGGCGTACCAATTCCCGCTCGTGTGATAACCCGAGCCGCTCCCTCATTCGACTCAAGATATCGGCCTTTTCTTTTTGTGAGAGATTCATCCATTTTTCGAACGAAAGAAAAGTTTCGCTTTCTTCAAAAAAAGAATGCGCCCGTTCAGCTTCCCGCTCAAAAATTGTCGGCGGCAATGTGTTGCCACGTGCATTCATCGTATGATGCTCATCGAGTAACTGTTGAAAGGGGCGTACTTGTTCTAATAACTCGTGAAGCGGATGACCGTTCCAGAGAGCGTCTACCGCGAGAAGGGTGTGTTTCGATAAAGGAATTTGTAAGGCAAGCATACGCACTGCAGTGGTAACCGCGCGTTCGTCTCCCTTTATTTCCTTAATCACTTGCAAGACTTTCATGACTTCCTCTTTTGTTACAGGCAATCCAACTGTGACCATTTCTTTTATAACTTGTCGGGCTTCCCTTGTATCATCGATCTGTAAATCGGTGAGGATCTTTGTCAAAGTCCCGCTGACTGGAAGAGATGGATTCTCTCGCAACGATACTTGTTTTTCGAGTGGAGTCAGGTCGCCCTCTTTTTTCGCGGAACGATGTATCGGTGTACCAACCGGTTGTGGTACACCATCGAGATTGAGAAGGGTATTCGAGAGCAGACGAGCGGTCAGTTGGGTGAAGGAAGAAAGGATTTCCATATCTTTTCCTCCCTCTCTAGCCTAAAATACTCTTCACCGGCGCAAAGGAACGGCGATGCAACGGGGTGGGGCCGTATTTTTGCAACGCCTCAAGGTGTTCGGCCGTTCCGTAACCCATATGATGATCAAATCCGTATTCGGGATATTGCTTCGCATACTCGATCATCAGGCGATCTCGCGTCACCTTAGCCAAAATGGATGCAGCTGCGATCGATTGAGAGCAAGCATCTCCTTTAATGATCGCGATCTGCTCCATACTGACGGACGGAATGGTGACAGCATCATTTAACAGCAGATCCGGTTTGACACTCAGGTTTTCCACGGCGAGGCGCATCGCTTCATACGTTGCTTGCAGAATATTGTATGTATCGATATATGACGCGTCAACGATGCCGATTCCATACGAGACAGCTGTTTCACAAATCGTCGAATACAAAGACTCTCGTTCCTGCGGGCGCAGTTTTTTGGAATCATTAATTCCTCGGATGTAAGCATCTTCGGGCAGGATCACCGCTGCGGCCACGACGGGTCCTGCCAGAGGGCCCCGCCCCGCTTCGTCGATTCCCGCTACAAGACGATAGCCTCTCGCATACGCTTCCCGCTCATACATACGCATGCTTTCCAGTCTCTGTTGCAAAGTGTACTCTTTCTCTCTCTTCCGCAAAAGGGTTTCCGCCAATTTCCGCACACCGCTGCGCGCGTCTTGCAGCATCAACCGGATCATTTCATCTGAGGGAGGATCCTGATCCAATTGACTCCGGATCGCTTGGATTGACATTTTCTTCAAATCAATCAAGCGGAGGCACCTCCCGATTCGGATCCTGATCCGTCTGTTCTTTACCCGGTTGTTCGAGCGTAATCCTGCCGAGCATTCCTGAGCGAAATTCTCGCAGAATGAGTTCACAAGCAGCCATCGTGTCGATGTGGCCTCCCGCACGGATCATGCCCCTTTTCTTGCCGATCAGAAGCACCGCATCCCATGGATCTTCAGGAAGTTCTTCGAGCTTGTATCGTTCCTCAAGAGCACCGGGATAATGGGATTGCAAATAGCGAACGAGAAAATATGTGATTTCCTCGCGATCCGAGTCGAGAATCTCATCTTTGATCGCACCTGTAGCGGCCAAACGAAGCCCTACCTGCGGATCATCAAACTTCGGCCACAAGATCCCCGGTGTGTCAAGCAATTCGAATTCCTTGCCTACTTTGATCCACTGTTGCGTTCTCGTGACACCAGGCTTATCCCCCGTTTTTGCTATATTTTTTTTCGCCATGCGATTGATCAAGGAAGATTTTCCTACATTTGGGATTCCCAGTATCATGGCGCGCACCGCACGGGGACGAATCCCTTTTTTCATCATCGCTTCCATTTTCGGCTTCACGAGTTTTTTCGCTTCGCTTTCGATTCTGCGCAACCCATCCCCCTGTGTCGCTACCACAGGAATCGCGGGAGTCCCCTCCGCTTGGAACCATTCTTCCCATTGCCGTGTGATCAATGGATCAGCAAGGTCGGCTTTATTCAAAAGCACGAGCCGGGGTTTTTGTTGCGTGATCTCACCCATCATAGGGTTGCGGCTGGATAAAGGCAAGCGAGCGTCTACAAGCTCGAGCACCAAATCAATCAATTTGAGTTTTTCACTGACTTCCCTGCGCGCTTTGGCCATATGGCCAGGAAACCATTGGATCGTCATTTCGTCTCACCTTTAACCTGATATGGAAACAAATTGAATTTGTTAAACGGCCAGATTACGAGATCGGCCCTGCCGACAATGTTGTCATAAGGAACGAACCCGACGGACGGGTCGCGACTGTCTTTTGAATAATTACGATTGTCTCCCATCGCAAAAACATGTCCCGGAGGAACAGTTACCGGGCCGAAGTGCCCCAATGTCGGCTCAACCAAATAGCGTTCATCAAGAGGTTGTCCATTCCGATACACTTTATTATTCTTTACTTCGATCGTTTCACCTGGCGTTGCCATGACCCTCTTGACAAAGTCCTTGCTAGGGTCTGCCGGGTACTTGAAAATGATAATCTCCCCGTCTTGAGGTTTATGTATGTGATAAATCAATTTATTCACAACCAGACGCTCATGATCTTGTAACGTTGGGATCATGGATTCCCCGTCAACCATGAAGATCGCGAACATGTATTCACGGATCAGTAACGCGAGGAGAAGCGCGATTGCGATAGAACGGATCCAGTCCCACATTTCATTTTTCGCTTTCTCTTTTCTTTCAGGTTCGCTCTTCTCCTGCAGGCTGTCTGACATAGTATCCCTCCTTCATCTAACCTGAATGTAGCCGTTTAATGTGGAGGAGGAAATCCCCCTCTTGTCTTAACTTGGGAGCCTCACGATGTTTGACTGGTTCTTCGGGGCGACTCCATCATTTCGTGATGCCTACGCTTCGTTTATACTCGAAGATTTCCTCGACGGCTCGATGATACCCACCCGCAGCTCGGAACGAATCTCCAATTTCAACGCATACCTTTCTGATTGACGCATCCTTGAGCACTCGTTCCGCTGCCTCTCTAAGATCTCCCGCGGTTAAGCCTTCTTGATTGAGGTGGATGCCCGCACCGATTTCAGCCACACGTCGCGCAACAATAGGTTGGTCGGCGCTTTGGGGAAGCACAATCAGCGGCACACCGTAATAAAGACCTTCACTTGTACTGTTCATACCGCCGTGTGTGATAAACAATTTGGCGTGTTGCAGCACTTCGAGTTGCGGTACGTAATTGCGGACAATGAAATTCGCAGGAATGTCTCCCAATTTCGCTATATGGGTTTGTCTACCAACGGATAGAATTACTGTGTACTTCGTGTTTGCAAACGCCTCAAAGCAGAGCTTGTAAAAATCCACTGCTTGATTGAACACGGTACCGAGTGATATGTAAATCAGGTTGTCCGTGTCTACATGAGAAAAATCAAATTGACCGTGTGAGCGCGGAGCGATAGACGGTCCAACAAACTTGTACGATTCGTCGAAACTTTCTCCATCGGGTTGGAAGCGTTTCGACGTGTAGACGATGGTCAATGGCGCAGGATTGCAGAAAACCTCATAGGCGGAGCCAACTTGCACATTGTATTTCGCTTGCACGTTACTGACCAGCTGTTGAAACTCCTGTTGTGCACGTTCATTCACGTCTGCTGGAAAATGGCGCGAGAGGTGATCTCGCAGACTGTCAAAGCTGTTTTGTTGAAATGCAAAACTCGTGCACGAGTTGATTGCCGGCAGGTCAAGTATTTGTGCAAGCAAACGCCCACAGCCGAACATCGAGTCATGAATGATGTAATCAAAACGTTTTCCTTTTGTTTGCTCCAGGACACTGGGAATGACGATGTCGGCGGTGCGCAAAAGTCCACCCACTCGAGCCCAAAAATTTCTTCCTCCAGCAAGGAACGCCTCCAAAAATTTGCCGCTATCGAACGTGATCACCTCTGCGCCCGTTGGCTCGACGCGATCACGAAATTGTTCCGCCACAAAGTAAACCACCTCTTCGCCACGACGGATAAGTTCTTGAACCACACCGAGGGTTGGATTGATATGTCCTTCGGAACCTCCGTTGATCAGCAAAACGCGTGCCATGGTCATCACCTTTCATGAGTTAATTAAACTCTAAGAGCCGATGACAAAATTGTACTATCGAAAGGGGTACAAGGCGACATTTGGTAGCAATGAATAAACAACTGCAAACAAAGAGCCGTGCCACAAATATGGAAAAGGGACTTGCTGACTCACAAGTCCCTTTTTCCTTAGCGAACTTCTTTGATTCGAGCTGCCTTCCCTGTGAGGTTGCGCAGATAGTACAGCTTCGCACGACGAACGCGACCGCGACGTACCACTTCGATCTTATCGATCTTCGGTGTATGAAGCGGGAATGTACGCTCGACGCCAACACCGTAGGAAACCTTACGAACGGTAAATGTCTCGGAGATACCACTGCCGCGACGTTTGATCACGACACCTTCGAATACCTGAATACGTTCACGGTTTCCCTCTTTGACTTTCACATGCACGCGAAGAGTATCGCCCGCACGAAAATCAGGAATGTCTTTACGGAGTTGTTCTTCCGTGATTTGACGAACAATATCCATAAGTACGTAGCCTCCTTCCCTACAGGCGTTCATATCTTTGAAACATGCCGAAAGACAGCGGACCGCCCTGATCAACAAATGGAATTATAACATAAGCTTCGCCACAAACACAACAGAAAAAATGATAGCCCGTACGTTCATGAAACGAAGATTTTAGCATACGACAAATGAAAGTATGAAGCTCTCCGGAATGAGAAATGATAATGTTAACTCATATTGAAGGAGGAGTATTCATGGCGACAGAAGTTCGCTGTACTGTAAGTAACTGTACTTATTGGGCTGCTGAAAATAGATGTGCTGCCGATGCCATTCTCGTCGAGATCGACCAACATACACAAAATTATAAACTTGAAATCGGTGAGATGGGCGTCCCGGAACATCACGATCATGCGGTTAACAGTTCGATGACTTGTTGCCATACGTTTAAACCTAAAAAATAACGATTCTGACATGGAAGGCGGAATATAGTTTCCAGCCTTTTTTTTTCGTTGAAAATCGACGGAGACTCTATGATATGCTACTAAAGAGCGCTATAAGAAAACGAGAGGAAAGGAGGAATCCTGGTTTCAGGGCTTTGCATGAGAAGGAGTGTTCTCATAACAGGAAGCGCCACGGGGCTCGGCTCCGCCATCGCTTACCGCCTCGCGGAACAAGGTCACCGTATCATCCTGAATTACCGCACGTCTGCGGAAGCATGTCTGCAGCTGCAAAACAAAATTCAAGCGACCCATACGGAATGTCATATCGTTCAGGCGGATGTTTCGTACTTTGAAGAGGCAGAACGTTTGATCCGTGAGTCTATCGAACGATTTGGAACAATCGATATCTTGATTCACTGCGCAGGCCCGTTTTTGTATCAACGTCAACGGGCAACCGATATGGATATCAGCGATTGGAAGTATATGATCGACAGTAATTTATCGAGCGCATTTTACCTAAGTAAGCTTGTGATCCCTTACATGCGCAAGCAAGGATTTGGCCGTATCATCACATTCGGATTTGACGGCGCTGAACAAGCGCGTGGCTGGCGTTATCGCAGCGCATACGCAGCTGCAAAAGTCGGACTCGTCTCATTCACGAGAACGCTCGCACTCGAAGAAAGACATAATGGAATTACAGTCAATATGGTGTGTCCGGGGGATATAAGGGGGAAGTGGAAAGAAACGTTTTTGGATGAATATCTGCAAACGCATGATCGCATCGGACGCATCAGTATGGCAGACGATATTACGCGCACCGTCCAATTTCTCATCGATGAACATGCGGATTACGTGACCGGGAATGTCATTCAACTGAACGGCGGGATCGATACCGTGATTTTGACGGACGAAATCACGAAAAACGATGTGCTCGATCCCGTTCAATTTTCACCGGGAGAAGAAGTATATGTGTACCCTTGGAACAGCAGAGGGCTCGTCGAACAAGTGAGCCGTCAAAAGAACGATCTCACCCTTTACACGGTACGGACGCTCGACCGCAATAAAACAGGTCGCTTCACTTATTTTCATTTGGAGAAAGTAAATCCGAAATAAAATATTCTCTAACGCTGTTAGGAAGGCAGGCGGAAGATGTTGGCCGATATTCTCTTCACCGCTCTGGCCGCCTGTCCTACTGATAAAGAAATACTTGAAAAAAGCGGGCGTACACAAAGGTCACCGATGGCGAAAACATCTTTGACACTCGTTTCCCCGTCTTCGTTTGTGATGATGTAACCATCGGTATCGCACTGCACTTGGCCTTGTACCAATTCCCGATTCGGTTCGACGCCGATGCGAACAAAAACGGCATCTGCCGGTACGATTTCCAACCGGGAGGGATGAGACGTTTGCCGGATTTCGACCGCCTGTACACGCGATTCTCCAATAATTCGCTTCACAATCGTATCTCTATGGATCCGGATCCTCGGATGCGCAAATACTCGTTCGCGAAATTCGGGCCTTGCACGAAACAGAGAGGAACGATGGATCAGTTCGACGCGGGCGCCCGCTTCCGCCAGTAGCCATGCACCTTCCAACGCACGGTCTCCCCCGCCGATGACAGCCACTTGTTTTCCTTGAAATTTATGAAAATCCCGACTGGCAGAATAGACTTCTCCACGTGCGATCATTTCTTTTTCTCCAGGAACATTTAAGCGGCGTTCCCGGCTTCCCATCGCCAGAATCAATGAATGCGCGGTGAAAGTCTCTTCGGCTGTCACGACCGTTTTCCTGGCAACGGCGATCTCCATAACCGTTACATTGCATCTGTAACTGCATCCAAGTTCGTGCACATGTGAAAGAAAATAAGGAACCAATTCACGGCCCGTTTGTACTGAAATCCCCGGGTAATCGATAACCGGATTGTTGATCGAAAACAATTGTCCGCCCAGTTCCGCCCGACGTTCCAATAAAAGACTGCGAAGCCCCAGCCGTTTACACCAGATGGACGCAGCCATTCCGGCAGGCCCCCCTCCAATAATGAGCACATCCAGCATCCGCTCACCCTCCAAAGATAGGAATCCGTTGTAGAATAACTTTATGTGTGCAGATGAAGCAAAAAGTCACGAAAAAACCTCACCATGGCAAACAGTGAGGTGAAAACTACCAACAATGTCACAATTTTATCTTAACATAAAGCGGCTGAGGGATCTACAACAACAGTTCCACCGGTAGATCTTACGCATTTCCCATTTCCTCTTTGACCTTCTGCAACAACCGTTGATCCCTCTCATTTAGTTCAGCCTTTTGCAACAAATCGGGACGCCGCAAAAGAGTGCGCCTCAATGATTCTTTTCGTCTCCATTCTTCGATTTTTGCATGATTCCCTGAGAGAAGAACATCCGGGACTTTCCAGCCGCGAAACTCTGCGGGGCGGGTGTATTGAGGATATTCCAATAAACCGTTGCGAAACGAATCATTCTCTGCTGACTGTTCGTTCCCAAGTACGCCCGGCAATAAGCGAACGATCGAATCGACGATCACCATCGCGGGCAGTTCGCCCCCTGTCAACACATAATCGCCGATCGAAATTTCATCCGTCACAAGATGTTGTCGAATCCGTTCATCATATCCCTCATAATGACCGCATATCAAAACCAAATGTTCTTCTCTCGCCAATTCGATGGCTTTCTCTTGTGAAAAGACTTCACCTTGGGGTGACGTCAAAATCACACGAGCCGGTCGTTTCGAGTTACACTTCTCCAATAAAGATTCAACTGCGAAGAAAATCGGCTCCGGCTTTAAAACCATTCCGCCTCCTCCGCCATACGGCGTATCGTCGACTGTATGATGCTTATTAGGCGAATATTTCCGAAAATCGGTAATGTCGATCGTTACCGCGCCAGTATCTTGTGCTCGCTTGATCATGCTGCTCGAAAACACGCCTGTAAACATTTCCGGAAATATGGTTACGATATCGATCTTCATTCCAACAGACCTTCCATGATATGAACTGTGATTTTTTTCTTCTCAACATCCACATCGAGTATACACTCTGGAATTGCAGGCAGTAAAATATCTTTTCCGCGCGGCGGTTTTACGACCCATACATCGTTTGCCCCCGGTTTCAAAACCTCTTTCAGAACCCCGAGCGTCTCCCCATCCTCGGTAACAACCTCACAACCGACCAATTGGAAAATATAATATGTATTCTCCGGCAACTCCTGCAGTTCCGATTGAGGAACTTTTAACTCTCCACCTTTGTATTTTTCCACATGGTTAATCGTTGGATGATCTTTAAAGCGGAGAAGATAAAAATTTTTATGTTTCCGTACCGTTTCTACCGTCAAAGGCACAGGCCCGGGAAAATCTTTATGAATCAGCAACAACTTTGCACCCGGTGCAAACCTTTTTTCGGGAAAATCCGTCCGGCTGATGACACGTACCTCCCCGCGGATCCCCTGCGTATTCACAAGTGATCCTACCGTAAACAGTTGTTCGTTCAATGTGCACCACCTACCCGACGAATCTCGTGTACGATCCCGTCTTTTAGTACAATCTCTCCACCTCTCATAATATCCTCCCAAGAATCACCGACTTTTACTTCAATCGTCGTTTCCACCTGTCCATGCGGTAATTCGCTCCCCAACTCGGCTTGTTGGATCTGTGTCAAATGTGCCATCAGTTGTTCACGCCGCTCCAAACGTGCCTTTCGTTCACTTTCGATCTGTTGCTGAACAGCCTCTACTGCATGGAGCCCCTGTTTCTTGGCTTCCTCCAGCGCTCGCTTCGCATGAAATTCGAGTTGATCAAGTTCTACCCCAACGTTCGTGATCGCCTGTTGCAGTTCGCGAACGATCAACTGTTTGGTCTGTTCCGTTACGATAAACTTGACCATGACGGGTTGGCGGATCGTGATTTTATCCATATGAAAACCTCCGGCAGAAACATTTTGGTATCGGTATAAGCGATTCAAAATTGGCTGTTTGGAAATAAAGAAAAATCGGATGCGGTAAAAAGTATACCACATCTGACTTCTTTTCTTTACGTGAAAAAGGCCAGGAAAACTGTTCCCTGACCTTTCTTTCATACGATCTCAATCGTGGCACGCTTATTTTGCTGCATGGCGGCCGCCGAAACGACCGTACGCATCGCTTTCGCAATCCGGCCCTGCTTGCCGATTACCTTCCCCATGTCGGATGGATGAACAGACAATTCGTATACCACGTTCATATCTTGAATGACCTCACGCACCCGAACATTTTCAGGATGATCCACAAGCTCACGGGCAATGATTTCAACGAGCTCTTTCATAAGATAACCCCCGACAAGTGGGATTACTTACCTGCTTTCATCTCGTGAACCTTTTTCAGAATACCGGTCTTGCTAAAGAGATTGCGTACCGTGTCAGACGGTTGTGCACCGTTCTGAAGCCATTTGATCGCTTTCTCTTCATCGATATGGATTTGTGCCGGTTGCGTAACCGGATTATAAGTACCGATCTCCTCGATGAAACGACCATCACGCGGAGAACGGGAATCGGAAACGACTACGCGATAGAAAGGTACCTTCTTTGCACCCATCCGCTTGAGACGAATCTTTACTGCCACAACTAACACCTCCATTCAGAAGACAGATTATATCATAATCGTTCCAAAAATGGAACGAAAACTTAAACCGAATTCAAAAAAATAAATGGTTCTTACATAAAGGGAAGTTTAAATCCGCCTTTCCCTTTCTTTTTGCCCATTTTCTTCGCCAAACCGGAGAATTGCTTGACCATCTTCTGCATCTCTTCGAATTGTTTGAGCAAACGGTTGATTTCTTGTACAGAGGTACCGCTTCCTCTGGCAATTCTCTGTTTGCGGCTATGATCGATGATCTTGTAATTCTGCCGCTCCGCTGGCGTCATCGAACGGATGATCGCTTCCACCCGGCCGATTTGCTTCTCATCCGGCGTCATGCCTTGGATCCCCTTGATCTTATTCATACCGGGAATCATCGACATGATTTGGTCAAGCGGTCCCAGTTTGCGCACTTGCGCCAACTGATCGAGAAAATCGTCAAGAGTAAACTCGGCCTTTCTGATTTTTTTCTCCAGTTCAACCGCTTTCTCCTTATCGACAGAAGCCTGCGCCTTCTCGATGAGCGTGAGCACATCTCCCATGCCGAGAATACGAGACGCCATCCGGTCGGGGTGGAACGGTTCAAGGGCATCCAGCTTTTCGCCCATCCCGGCAAACTTAATGGGTGTTCCCGTCACTGCACGGATCGATAATGCCGCACCGCCGCGGGTATCCCCATCCAACTTTGTCAAAATGGCCCCGGTCACTTCCAACTCTTTATGGAACGTATCGGCCACTTGAACGGCATCTTGACCGGTCATCGCATCCACAACGAGCAGGATCTCGTGCGGATTCACCGCATCTTTGACCATCTTCAACTCATTCATCAACGCTTCATCGATGTGCAAGCGGCCTGCGGTATCGATGAGCACATAATCGAATCCGTGTACGCGCGCATGTTCAAGCGCGGCTTTCGCAATATCGACAGGGCTGACCTGATCACCCATCGAAAAGACAGGCGTCTTGAGCTGCTCGCCCAAGATTTGCAATTGCTTAATCGCGGCGGGCCTGTATACGTCTCCGGCAACAAGAAGAGGATATTTCCCTTGTTTCTTAAGGAATTGAGCCAGTTTTCCAGTGGTCGTCGTCTTCCCTGCACCTTGCAGCCCGACCATCATGACCACTGTCGGCGGTTTCGCTGCCTGAGCAATCTTCGCTTGCGAGCCTCCCATTAACTGCGTCAGTTCATCGTTTACGATCTTGATCACTTGCTGAGCAGGAGTCAGGCTTTGCAGGACTTCTTGTCCGACGGCTCGTTCGCGCACCTTTTCCACAAATTCCTTTACGACTTTAAAATTCACATCCGCTTCCAAAAGTGCCAAACGAACTTCACGCATCGCTTCTTTTACATCCGATTCGGAAAGCTTTCCTTTCCCCCGTAGCCGGTTGAAAGTATCTTGCAAGCGATTCGCCAATCCTTCGAAGACCATAGCCATCCTCCTTCCTAGCTTTCGTTGAGAAGCGATTCGATCGCAACGGTCAATTCCTCGCGCAACTTCTCGTCCAGTGAAGCGCTGGAGAGAAGTTCCCGTATATGTTGTCCGATCTGACGCCGTTTCTCGTAACGCTCCAACAGATGCAGCTTCTCTTCATATTCAATAAGCTGCATGCCCGCGCGACGAATATTATCATGCACGGCCTGGCGTGTGATCGCAAAGTGTTCCGAAATTTCCGCCAACGACCAGTCTTCGAGATAGTACATCTCGATCATGGTGCGTTGTTTGTCGGTTAAAAGAACACCATAAAAATCATACAACAGGTTCATTTGGGTGGTCTTCTCTAACATGGTGCACCACCTCACCCTGTCAAGAAAATTTCCTTTACAGAACAGATTCAATAGTACTCAAATCTATAAGGTTTGTCAACTGTTTTTCGCATAAATTCTCAAGGTTGTGGTAGCGGTTCACGCTAGGCGTTCGCGCTACGCGGATGTATGACGGCACAGCCGAGGCGGAACACACTTATGCGAACAACGCCTCGACGAACTCCTGCGGGTCAAACACTTGCAGGTCGTCCATTTTTTCCCCTACACCGACAAACTTAACGGGCAGGGACAGTTCATTCTGAATAGCGATCACGATACCTCCCTTCGCCGTGCCGTCAAGCTTTGTTAACACGAGCCCGGTGACACCGGCCGCTTGTCCGAACAGCTTAGCTTGGGAAAGAGCATTTTGGCCTGTCGTCGCATCGAGAACCAGGAGGACTTCGTGTGGCGCTCCGGGGATTTCACGCTTGATCACACGGTAGACTTTATTCAGTTCTTCCATGAGATTGGTCTTGTTGTGCAAGCGTCCGGCCGTATCGCAAAGTAAAAGGTTCACGTTGCGCGCTTTGGCGGCTTGGATCGCGTCGTAAACCACAGCGGCCGGGTCAGAACCCGCTTGATGCTTGATCACCTCAACCCCTGCGCGTTTTCCCCACACTTCAAGCTGTTCGATCGCGCCGGCACGGAACGTGTCTCCAGCCGCCAACAAGACTTTTTTTCCTTCATTCTTGTATTTATAAGCCAATTTCCCGATGGTCGTCGTCTTGCCGACACCGTTGACTCCGACAACCATGATGACGGTCAGTCCTTTTTCTTGAATGTTCATCGGGAATTGTTCTGCCTTCATCAATTCACGCAATTTTTCCTTTAAAACCGGGCGCAGTTCTTCTGCATCTTCGATCTTGCGCTTTTTCACCTCATCCCGCAATTCATCCATTAACTGCATCACGGTGTTGACGCCCACATCGGCCATGATCAGGATTTCTTCCAGTTCCTCATAGAATTCTTCGTCGATCTTCCTTCTGGAAACGAGTTTTTCCACTTTCTCCATAAAAGCGTGGCGTGTCTTCGATAATCCTTCTTTGATTTTATTGAAAAATCCCATCCTTAGACCCCCAAACTTATGCGGATTGTACATCGTTTTCAATCAATTTTACGGAAACGAGTTTACTTACACCTGATTCTTCCATCGTGACACCGTAGAGGACGTCGGCACCTTCCATCGTTCCTTTGCGATGAGTGATCACAATAAATTGGGTTTGAGCTGAAAACTCTCGCAGATATTCGGCGAAACGAGAAACATTGGCTTCATCAAGTGCAGCTTCCACTTCATCCAATACGCAAAAGGGAACGGGTTTGACACGCAGGATTGCGAAAAGAAGAGAAATCGCCGTAAGCGCCCGCTCCCCACCGGATAGAAGGCTTAGGTTCTGCAATTTCTTACCGGGTGGCTGGGCTACGATCTCAATACCGGTCGTCAATAAATTTTCCGGATCGACCAAGAGCAGGTCTGCTCTTCCGCCGCCAAACAATTGGGCGAACACATCGGTAAATTGGGCGCGGATCGCGGTGAACGTCTCCAGGAATCGTTTCGACATCTCTTCCTCGATATCGCGTATCACTTCGTACAATTTCGTTTTTGCTTCGATCAGATCGTCCCGCTGTTCGCTAAGGAACGTGTAACGTTCATTGATGCGATTGTATTCGTCGACAGCCCCCAGATTCACGTCTCCCAATGCCTCAATTTCTCTCCGTAAGGCGGAGGCCCTGTTTTTCGCCGCAGCGATATCTTCCGGTATAGGGTAGCGTTCTTTCGCCCATTCAAAAGAGATTTGATACTCGTCCGCTAATTTGCCGAGTGCGTTCGCAAGTTCAACATCAAGACGGTTTACTTTGACTTCGTTTTGATGCACCTGGTTTTCGAGATTGCGCAACACAAGCCGTGACTCGCGCACGCGATGTTCCGCATCAGCAATCGCCTTGTTCAGTTCCGCTTTGCGTACTTTTACTTCATCCAGTTCCGCTTGTGCGCTCGCCCTCAGAGCGGCAGTCGATTTCACCTGCGATTCACATTCCGCCATCTCCCGCTTCGTTTGCTGTAATCGTTCTTCGATGAGAGTCAGCTCCCGTACCTTCGCTTCCATCTCCTCGGAAATGTCCGTAAAGCGCTTTTTCAGTCGCAAAATGTTCTCTTCCGTTGAGGTGATTTCCTGATCGATTCCCGCGAGCTTTACTTTGACCTCAGTGACTTCCTCGGAAAGATCCTCTTGCACGGACATCTGTTCACGAAGATTCGCTTGCAGTTCATCCACACGCCGGGAGATCTCCTGCGTCTGTTTTTCCAGCGTGGCCAGCTCTCGAGTCACTTGCTCCTGCCGCTCCGTCCATTCATACATCTCCTTGCGGCACTGATCGATTTCCACGCGTACGACTTGCAGTCGTTCCTCGAGTCCCCGTTTTTCTGCAGAATTTTCGCGAATGCGCGCCTCTGCCTGACGGGACGATTCTTTCATCTTGGACAATTGTTCTTGCAACTGCAACTGTTCTTCTTGCATGCGTGCCGATTGGGTCTCAATCTCTCCGATTCTCTTCTCCGCATCGCGAATAGATTGTTGCAAATCGGCCAACTTCTTTTCCAGCTCTTCGATTTCTCGTTGCCGTCCAAGTAAGCTGGTTCCCTTCTTTTGTACGGAACCCCCTGTCATCGAACCTCCCGGATTGACAATATCGCCGTCAAGGGTGACGACACGAACGCGATACTGCAGCAATCGCGCCAAAACGTTCGCATCCGCGATCGTCTTGGCGACAACAACGGCGCCGAGTAAATAATTGATTACTTCACGGTACTTTTCTTCACAGCCGACCATTTCAGCGGCAATGCCGACGAACCCCGGGTGATCTTCAATGGCCGATCGCTCTGCTCTTCCCAAGGTGCGGCCCTTCATCACATCTAGAGGTAAAAAGGTCGCGCGTCCCCCATTGTTCCGTTTCAAGAACTGTATCGCTTCCCGTCCGGCTTTTTCGCTTTCCACGATCACATGCTGCAATGCAGAGCCGAGTGCCGTTTCCAGAGCGATCTCATATGGCGCAGGCACTTGAATCCGCTCAGCCACTGCACCGCAAACGCCTGAAACTTTCCCCGCTTTGGCCGCTTGTAAGATATTGCGTACACCGATGTTATATCCTCCGTATTCCTCTTGCATATCTCGCAAGAGCTCATAACGAGAATGGCTGGAAACAAATTCATTTTGTGTTTCCCGCAATCTCGTTTCCAGTTGCTTCTTCTGTTCTGCTTGGCGGTGCAGCCATTCTTGTTGCTCATGGAGCCGCTTGACCAAAACGTCCTCATCCTTCTGAAGGGCAAGTACCTGTTCTTCCGCTTCTTCAAGCACTTGTTCAACCGTTTGGATGCGTGCGATCAGTTCCTTTTCGTCTTCTGAAAGCCTCTCTTCCCGTCGCGCCAACATCTCTCTCTGTCCATGTATGTTTTTGATTTCATTTCGCTTCCCTGCCGCTTCATTCAATTTCTCAATCAGGTCGGCCTTCAACCGTTCCAATTCATTTTCCCGTTCCGATCGGTCGAGAAATTCTTTGACGAGTCCTTGTTTCTCTTCAAGTTCTCTCAAGAAATCACTGCGTTTCTTGCGCAAACTTTCCACTCGTTCTTGCAGCTGCTTTAATTCCGAATCGATCATTCCCATTTCCTTGGCGAGCTTGACACGCGTACTGGAGATATCTTCACGCCCTTGCAAGAGATTGCGCATTCTTTCCCGAAGCACCTCATAGCGTCCTTCCGCTTTTTCGCATTCTTGAATGGCGTGTACAAGCTTACTGTTCTTCGTATCCCACTCTTCTTCCAACTGGTCGGCCAGCCATTTCATTTCCGCGAATTTCGCTTCTTCTTGCGAAACGACAGTCGCTTGATCCATATGCTGATCTCTCAGCCGCTTTCCTTCGTCGTTTCCCTCCGACCAACGCTTATGTAAGTCTTCAATATGATGAACATGCAACGAAATTTCAATGGTATCGAATTCTTCTTTAAGCCGGCGGTATGATTCGGCGGTTGCCGCTTGTTCCGCCAAAGGATCGATTTGTGACTCCAGTTCGCTGATCACGTCACCGATGCGAACGAGGTTTGCTTCCGTTTCTTCCAACTTTTTCTCCGCTTCCCGTTTGCGAGTTTTGTATTTAACGATCCCTGCCGCTTCTTCAAAAATACCACGCCGATCTTCCGCTTTGGTCGATAGGATTTCCTCGATCCGTCCTTGCCCGATAATCGAATACGCTTCTTTCCCGAGGCCGGTATCCATAAACAATTCTGTGATATCTTTCAAACGACAAGCCTGTTTGTTAATAAAATATTCGCCCTCTCCTGAACGATAAACGCGTCGTGTGACCGTCACTTCATTATAGTCGAGGGGAA
Organism: Collibacillus ludicampi; assembly: GCF_023705585.1. Lineage (NCBI taxonomy): Bacteria > Bacillati > Bacillota > Bacilli > Caryophanales > Alicyclobacillaceae > Collibacillus > Collibacillus ludicampi. Next base: position 3,160,292 of record NZ_BOQE01000001.1, on the reverse strand, counting down.
GTTCCTGATCCGTATTGTCAAGAGTCAAAGAAACCTCACAATAATTCACCGGTTTTCTCGTCTCACTTCCGGCAAAAATCACGTCTTCCATCTTGCTTCCACGCAGGCTTTTGGCACTTTGCTCGCCTAAGACCCAGCGGATACAATCGGAAATGTTGGATTTGCCCGAACCGTTCGGACCGACGATTGCTGTCACCCCCGGAAAAAACTCCAATTCCGTGCGGTCCGCAAAAGATTTAAATCCCACGATCTCGATACGTTTCAAGTACACGAAGGTATCACCTCCATTCGACGGAAACATTGTAACATAAAGCAAGGAATCTAGGGGTAAGAAGCAATTCATGGCCAAATGAAAAGGCTCCTGTAACGAGTAGAGGTTGTTTAAAAAACACGCTCTCTTACAGAAGCCCCGTTCACTCGATTCTGTTTTCCGCGCTCAAGAGGTCGGGTTCTCTTTTTGCGTCAACATCGTAATCGTCGCCTGCGCTGCCCGCTGTTCCGCTTCTTTCTTCGAACGGCCGATCCCCTCTCCATACGGCTTGCCATCGATCATCACCTGAGCCACAAATTCCCTGTGATGGGCAGGGCCGCGCTCTTCCAGAATACGATAGCTGAGAGGACCAATACCATCACGCTGCACAAGTTCTTGAAGCATCGTCTTATAGTCCGCCAATAAAACATGGACGTTATCGATATCGGGAAGGATATGCGTATCGAGAAACTCCTTGACCGACTCCAATCCTTGATCAAGGTAGAGAGCGCCCATGAATGCTTCAAATACATCTGCAAGTAAGGCCGGCCGTTTTCTTCCCCCTGACAATTCCTCACCCCTGCCGAGGCGAACATATTTATCGAAGGACAGCTTTGTGGCAAAACGAACGAGTGATGGCTCGCAAACGATCGCCGCACGCATCCTCGTCAATTCCCCTTCAGGAAGTTGCGGATAACGTTTATAAAGGTATTCGCTAATCAGCAATTCTAAGACAGCATCCCCCAAAAATTCCAACCGTTCATTGTCTTGCATCGCCTCCCCGCGATGCTCATTGCGATAAGATGCGTGTGTGAATGCTTGCTTGAGCAGATTTACATTGTTAAATGTGATCCCGATACCACGCATCAACATTTCGAATTTGCCAGCCATTCGTCCACCAATCCCCTAAATCAAGTTCCCCGGTGCAAGCACCGGGTACCATCATTACTCCGTATATTTTCTAAAAATAATCGAAGCATTATGCCCGCCGAAGCCGAAAGAATTGGACATCGCGACACGATCCTCCGCTTTACGGGCCACATTCGGAACGTAATCCAAGTCACAATCCGGATCCGGAGTTTCATAGTTGATCGTCGGCGGTATCACTCCGCATTCGATCGTCTTCACCGTTGCAATGGCTTCGATACCACCGGCGGCTCCGAGCAGGTGACCGGTCATCGATTTGGTTGATGAGATGGCCAGCTTGTAGGCGTGTTCACCGAACGCTTTCTTGACGGACATCGTTTCAAACTTCTCGTTCATGGGCGTGGAAGTGCCGTGCGCATTGATGTAATCCACATCTTCCGGATTCAGTCCAGCGTCTCGCAAAGCCATCCTCATGGCTCTTGCCTGGCCTTCTCCTTCAGGATCCGGAGCGGTGATATGGTATGCGTCACCAGACATGCCGTAGCCGACAATTTCCGCGTATATTTTTGCGTTTCTCTTCTTCGCGTGCTCCAACTCTTCAAGAACCAGAATCCCTGCGCCCTCTCCCATAACGAAGCCGTCCCTGTTCGCGTCAAACGGCCTGCTCGCCTTTTCCGGCGTATCGTTGTAGGATGTCGATAATGCTTTCGCCGCACTGAAGCCCGCAAGAGCAATCGGTAAAATAGGCGCTTCCGCACCACCACAGATCATCACGTTTGCATGACCGCGCTCAATGATCTTGAAGGCATCTCCTATCGAGTTGGTACCCGTCGCACAAGCGGAGATGGGCGAAGAATTGGGGCCTTTCGCTCCCAGCAGGATAGATACTTGACCGGATGCCATATCACCGATCATCATCGGAATCATGAAAGGACTCACCCTGCGTGGGCCGCGCTCATGCAAGATCAACGTTTGCTCGACCAGCGTCTCGATCCCGCCGATACCGGAACCGATATAAACGCCTACGTTTTCCGCGTTTTCCTCCGTGATCTTAAGCCCTGCGTCGCGAACCGCTTGGAGGGAAGCAGCAACAGCATAATGAGCGAAGCGATCCATACGCCGGACTTCTTTTTTATCTATATAATCCTCAGGGTTAAAGTCTCTTACAATCCCCGCGATTTGACAGGGGTAGTCACTCGGGTCGAAGCGATCGATACGCCTAATACCAGATTTTCCTTCAATCAAGGAATTCCAAAATGTAGGGACGTCATTTCCTACAGGAGAGACGACCCCCAGACCCGTGACGACGACTCTTCTTTTCACTTGAATCACCCATCCTCCAAGAGTCTCATAGAAGTTGTTCAAAAAGTCCGGGAAACAAGGCCGCTGCATTCGTTTTTGGCAAAATCATTCTGCTGGTCTCGTTCGTATCTCGACCTTTCGCCAAAAATTTTGCCATCGAAATGGGGCTCTGTTTGTCCTCCTTTTTGAACAGCCTCTCTCACATCTGGATGTTAAAATAAAGTCCCGCAACGCAGTACGGGACTTTTTAAACCATAAAATGCGTTTGATTATTGATGGGCTTCGATATATTTAACTACTTCACCCACAGTAGTGATTTTCTCGGCATCTTCATCGGAGATTTCCAGATCGAACTCATCTTCCAATTCCATAACCAATTCCACTACATCGAGTGAATCAGCCCCAAGGTCATCTTTAAAAGATGATTCCATCTTGACATCCGCTTCATCGACCCCTAGGCGATCTACAACGATGCTTTTCACACGATTGAAAATATCTTCGGACATGCTCTCACCTCCTTCCAAGAGTATACTACATTACCATTCCGCCGTCGACACTTAGTACTTGTCCTGTCATGTAGGCGGCATCATCAGATGCCAGGAACAGAACGACTCCGGCGACATCCTCCGGTTTGCCAAGACGGCCAAGAGGAATCTGTTCAAAAAGCTTTTGCTTGTATGTATCCTCTAAAGCTGCAGTCATATCGGTTTCGATGTATCCCGGAGCTACGGCATTCACCGTGATTCCCCTGGTAGCGAGCTCTTTAGCCGCCGTTTTCGTCAAACCGATGACCCCTGCCTTAGCTGCAACGTAGTTCGCTTGCCCCGGGTTTCCCATCAAACCGACGACTGATGCGATATTGATGATCCGCCCGGAACGTTGTTTCATCATAGGCCGGGCGACCGCTTTCGTGCAATGGAATACCCCTTTGAGGTTCGTATCGATCACCGCATCCCATTCTTCCTCTTTCATGCGGATTAAGAGGTTGTCACGCGTGATGCCAGCGTTATTGACGAGAATGTCCACTCGTCCGTACGTTTCCAAGGCGGTTGTTACCAATCGTTCGGCATCTTCATAGCGGCTGACATCTCCCTGGACAGCGATCGCTTCCCCTCCTTGCGAACGAATGGCGGAAACCACCTCTTCCGCTGCCGCTTGGCTGCCCGAGTAGTTAACGACCACTTTGGCTCCTTTTTCCGCGAATTTCAAGGCGATCGCCTTGCCGATACCGCGGGAGCCACCAGTGATCACTGCCACTTTGCCATTATACATGTTATCCCTCCTCTTTCAACTGGCTGACTACAGATTCTAGTGATGCCGGATCCTGAATATTGAACGTAGGAATGCGTCTATTGACCTTTTTAATCAAACCTGAGAGCACCTTTCCCGAACCGATCTCGACAAAAGCCTCGACCCCTTCGTCCAGCATGAACCGCACTGAATCTTCCCATAACACGGATGCGGATACTTGCTGATAAAGCACTTCCCGGATCTCCGCCGCTTTCACGACGGGGCGGGCAGACACATTCGCCACGACAGGAACCGCAGCATCCCGAATCTCTACTTCTTCAAGCACCTGTTGCAGTTTTTCGGCCGCAGGTTGCATGAGAGAAGAATGGAAGGGACCCGATACACTCAGACGAACAATCTTGGCTCCATTGGCAGATAAACGGTTTCCTGCTTCTTCTACCGCTTCCGCTTTGCCGGAGATCACAATCTGCCCAGGGCAGTTAATGTTGGCTAATTCCACAGGCCCTACCTCAGCCGTAACCTGTCGGCAAATCTCTTCAATCAAATTCCGCTCAGCCCCCATGACAGCCGACATGGAACCTACACCCGCAGGAACCGCCTCATCCATGAATTTGCCCCGGGCATGGACAATGCGCACCGCATCACTGAAATCCATCGCGCCGGCAACGACCAAAGCGGAATATTCGCCTAGAGAATGCCCGGCAAGAAACGCGGGAACAAAGCCTTCTTTGGCAAATACGCGATAGATCGCGATGCTTGTAGTGAGCAAAGCGGGTTGTGTATAGTAAGTCAAGCGCAATTTGTCTTCAGGCCCAGAGAATATGAGGTCGGAAAGCTTGAATCCAAGAGCTTCATCCGCCTCGGCGAATACGCTGCGCGCTTCCCCGAATTGGTCGGCCATCTCTTTCCCCATGCCTACCGTTTGTGCACCCTGTCCCGGGAACACGAATGCCATTTTTTTCATTCTTTTCCCCCCTATTCATTACACATTTTGTGTTCTTTATACCCTGCCACCTTAACAAATTGACTCAGGACATCACGCAACATGAATTGACGTGCTTGATGAATCGCCATCTGTATGGCGCGGGCGTTCGATGACCCGTGCGCCTTCATGACAACACCCTTGACCCCCAACAACGGCGCACCGCCATATTCCTTGTAATCGAACGTTTTCTTGAATTTGAGTAATCCCGGCTTGAGAACAAGCGATGCTGCTTTTGACATCCAATTTTGCAACAGAACATCCTTTAGTGCACCAAAAAGACCGAGACCGATCCCTTCCGCCAGCTTCAACATCGCATTGCCCACAAAGCCGTCACATACGAGCACATCGCAAACTCCATTCATCACGTCACGCGCTTCCACATTGCCGATAAAGCGAAAATCCCCTTCCGCAAGCATGGGAAACGCCGTTTTCGTCAACTGGTTTCCTTTTCCGGGTTCTGTACCGACATTCAGCAAGCCGATACGCGGTTTCTCTACTAACAAAACATCTTGCGAGTAGACGTGACCCATATAAGCATATTGCAAAAGATGCTCCGGGGTAGCGTCCATATTCGCACCCGCATCGAGCACCAGCACTCCTCGGCCGTCAAACGTCGGCCACAACGTAGCGAGAGCAGGCCGCTCAATCCCTTCCAGTCTACCGATGATTAACAGGCTAGCCGTCATTAATGCACCCGTGTTGCCGGCAGATAGAATACCATCCGCGCGCCCTTCCTTCACCAGATTCGCCGCCACGACCATGGAAGAATCCTTTTTTCGGCGAACGGCGCGGACTGGTTCATCCACCGCTTCAATCACTTCCGAAGTATGTATAATCTCTATATTGTCAGGCACTGAGTGTCCGAGATATTGGCGAATCTGGCTTTCGTTACCTGTCAACAGCAACGTCAGATCGGGATACTCGCTGGCAGCCAATATTGCACCAGTCACGACCGCTTCCGGCGCATAATCGCCACCCATAGCGTCAATCGCCAGTTTCAAAGTTTGTTTCCTCCCATCCACGTGCGTTTTCTTGCTGAACTTTGACTACTGTAAACGCACCTTCAAAAACGATATCCGCCCCGGCCTTCGTCGTCACCTTGACATGGGCCCGTTCCCGTTTATTGGAAGTCACAACCGCTTTACAAACCAAACGTTCCCCCAATTGTACCGGACGAATGAAGCGAATCTCGGCCACTGCAGTCAAAACGACTTCCGCATCGATCACGGCAACGGCCAAGGAGTTCGCTTGTGCAAACATGTGATGACCTCTCGCGATCTTCGTCTTGCTAAAGACGTGCTCTGGACCAATATCCAGAATGGAGATGGCCATCTCCCCCAGATTCACTTCGATTAACTGGCCGATGACTTCCGTCTCCGAGAGTGAGCGCAAATCATCATTCTTTCTTGTAGCCAACGCACGAATCCGTTCACGCAGTTCGGGAATGCCGAGGGTTAAACGGTCCAAACGAATCGTCTGTATGCTTACGTCAAAGCGTGCCGCCAGCTCTTCATCAGTCAAAAAGGGTTCGCGTTCAAGCAAATCCAATAAAGCAGCTTGGCGCTCGCGTTTCTTCCTTCTCGCCATCCCGAACGAACCCTCCCACGATTTAGTACCAAGTACTAATGCGAGTATATAAAATACATACCGAAAGTACAAGTATTGATTAAAAAAAAGACAAGAACCTGTACAGGTCCTCGCCTTTTTCACATTTACGCTTCAACGATAACAGCGCGTCCTTTGTAATACCCGCAGTTCTTGCAAACACGGTGAGCCAACTTCATTTCGTGGCATTGCGGGCATTCAACCATCCCTGGAACGGTCAGCTTGAAATGAGTACGGCGCATACGTTTGCGCGTTTTGGACGTACGCCGAAATGGTACTGCCATTGTCTACACCCCCTTACAAAGCTATCAAAAGGGATTCAATTTTGTTCAAAGAATTTGGCCAGATCCGCCAATCGCGGGTCGATCCGCTCATCGTTGCAGTTGCAAGATGATTCGTTGCGGTTCATCCCGCAAACAGGGCAAAGACCGGCACACTCCTGTTCACACAGTGGACGGTATGGCAGAGCAAGAATGATGGCTTGCTCCATCCATGGTTCCAAATCGATTTCTTCGCCCACTACGGCGATCCGCTCGTCCTCGTCGTCTACCACTTCTTGTGCGGCTTTGACAAACCGTTCGCAAAACGGGACGTCAAGCCTCTCCACAAACTCCTGAAGACAACGGGAGCATCGATACGTGACATCTGCCGATAACGTTCCTCGAACGTAACAGCTATCATCATGCATACTCGCGCACAAATCCACTTCGACAGGACTCATCGCGACAACATGTCCGATCTCCTTCACGATATTCGGGAATGTCATCGTCTCATGAAGATGAAGTTCGGCGGATGGATCACGCACGTCTCGCCATTGAATGTTCAACGAAATCACCTCATTAAACAACAGTGTACATTATATCGGCCGTCCACTTAATTGTCAATAAAGGGTTCAATTGCTATAATGTCCTCCAAAAAGACGGAGGTTTGTTTCGCATGCACGTTACCGGCATCATTGTCGAATACAACCCCATGCACAACGGCCATTGTTATCATATCCGCAAAGCGCGGGAAACAACGGGTGCCGATGCCATTGTTGCCGTTATGAGCGGATATTTTTTGCAACGAGGGGAACCGGCGGTCTTAAATAAATGGGCACGTACCCAAATGGCATTGCAAAACGGTGTGGATCTCGTATTGGAGCTGCCTGTCGTATATTCGACACAGAGCGCGCGTTTTTTTGCTTTGGGCTCCGTGGCGACATTAGACGCTCTCGGTGTCGTTGATTCCCTTTGTTTCGGCAGCGAAGCAGGAAACCTGCACACATTGCAAAAAGCAAGCGCACTCATCTCCGAACAACCTTTCCTGCTGCAAACCTTGCAAAAGGAAGAACTATCGCGCGGCACTTCCTATCCTCGAGCGATGGCAGACGCGCTACGACGTTACGTGGCAATGAAAGAAGATCTTGACGCCGCTGTATTTGATCAACCGAATAATATGCTCGGCATCGAATATCTTCATGCACTCATTACATTAAACAGCAAGATCAAACCATTCACGATCCGACGCATCGCCGCGCCATACCATGAAGAAACGTTTAATCACACGGCGATCGCCAGTGCAACCGCCATACGAAAATCAATCATGGAAGACAGGATTTCTGCTGCCTTTTCATTCATGCCTGAAAACAACGCGGCGATTCTTGCAAAAGAGATAAACGAGGGGCGAGCACCTGTAAGTTGGGAATCGTTTGCCCGTCCAATCGTTTCTCTTTTGGTGCGCGCACATGTGAAAGAACTGACTCGCTACCTTCACATCGACGAAGGATTGGCCGAAAGACTCCGCTTCGCCGCAGCGAGAAATACTGAGATGCATGCACTCATCCGTGACGTGAAAACAAAGAGATATACATGGACGAGGATTCAACGGGCTTTGACGGCACTCTTACTCGGGTTGACGAAAGAGCAGGCAGAAAACCTTGAATTAACGAAAGGGCCTTCTTATATCCGCGTCCTTGGTTTTAATGAGAGAGGCCGTGAACTGCTTAAATCGGCAAATGTCCGCTCACGGGTGCCCATCTTTACAAAAATAAAACGTGAGATCCCGAGAATGATGGAATGGGATCTCACAGCTTCCCGTCTCTACATGCTAGCGTACAAGTCACTGCATCAAGAATACTTCCGTCGCGAATTGCAACATCCGGTTATGGATGTGCAGGGAGACTCTTGAGATAATCGAGGACGTCGGACAAGTTGCGTACCGGGACAATCTTCATGCGCGAATGGATTTCTTTCGCCGTCTGTTCCGCTTTGACAGCATTATCATCCCCTTTGGCGATATCTGCAGGAACAAAGAATATCTCCGCTCCTTTTTTGTCGGCGGCGACCACTTTATGCTCGACACCGCCAATTTGTCCTACATTGCCGTCGATATCAATCGTACCCGTTCCGGCGATCTTGTATCCTTTTGTTAGATCGCCGGGCGACAACTGGGAGACGATCTCTAACGCAAACATCAATCCGGCCGAAGGTCCACCTATATTTTCTGTATGAAAGGTAACTTTCGAGGGAAAATGGATCTCCTGTTTCGTGATTTGCTGAATCCCCAGTCCTGTGCGCTGTTTATTGACCGTTCCTGAGTCGGTCGGTAATGAGATACATTCGATACTCGCTTGTTCTTCTTTCCCCTGGCGCACGAATGTCACCCGTACACGGTCGCCCGGTTTCTTTTCGCTCAGATAACGGACGACATCTTCCGCCTTATGTACCGGATATGTATCGATCTGTTTGATGATATCCCCTTTTTGCAGGATACCTTTCGCTTTTGATTGATCAAGGATACTAACGACTTCCACCCCGAGATAAGTGATATCCACCTTTTTACCGGCTGCGCGAAACCCAGCTACCATCGCATTCTGCTGGGAAGACTGCATCATCTGCTGCAATATCTTCGAATATTCATCTTGGGGTAATCCTTGATCGACCATTTTTTTTGGCAAAAGCTCGCTATGAGGAGCCAAATACCCGTATGCCAGATAATAGATGTTTCGTGTAGGGATCGTATACACAGTTGTGAGCATTACGGAACCTTTCTCGTCTTTTTTACCGCCTTCCACGGTAACAAGAGGCGCAAGTTCATCAGCCGACCCCGGTTGCATAATGTAATAGGGCGGCTGCGGGTAGAACAAAGAAATACCGAAAACGACGGGGATGACCATCTTGGCGATCCGTTTCTTCCATGTATTCTGTCCGGACATCATGCATCCCCTTTCCAATTTTCCACCGTCCGCTTAATGATATCAGCCATCTCTTCCGCCGCTTTGCGCCCTAGCGCGATCGTTTCTTCCACTTGTGTGAAAGCGGTGGAACTGATATGTCCGACATCGGGACGAATCAAAATATCCGCATTCAGTATGTGTGTTTTCAAAATCTCCCGTTCCATGATTTCGATCGTTTGAAAAAATACATCAATAATGTTTTTTACGGACACCTCTTTTTCCGTCAACCCGACATCGACGGCGATCACGATGTCAGCTCCCATCTCACGGCAAACCGTGATGGGAACCCGGTCGATCACGCCACCATCTACAAGGACCCTATTATCGATACGTGCGGGAACAAATATACCGGGGATGGCGATGCTCGCGCGAACGGCACGATAAATCGGCCCTTCACGAAAAACCACCCGTTCCCCTTTTTCCACGTCAGTGGCTACGATCGCCAATGGAATGCTCACGTCTTCAAAGTTCATTTCTTTTGTGAGAAAGCGAACCATTTCCATAATCTTAACCCCGGAAACAAAGCCCATTCTCGGGACGGTAAAATCAATCCAATGGCGCCTTTTCAAATGTGTGGCTAATTTCTCCATGTAATGAGTTTCCATGCCTGTACAATAAAATGCACCGACCAGACTCCCCATGGAACTTCCGGCGATACAATCGATCGGCAGACCGATTTTTTCGAGAACTTGAAGGACTCCTATGTGCGCGAAACCTCTAGCTCCCCCGGCACCAAGGGCCAAGCCTATCTTCGGCTTTCGCATACACCATATGCCTCCTGATTTGTAAATTAAGGTATCAAAGAGAGTATTTCTCGCGGATGGCTTGTTCCACGTGCGGAGGAACGAAGTCGCTGATCGGCCCGCCGTGACGAGCGATCTCTTTTATGATGCTGGAACTCAGGTGAGAATATTTGGTGCTTGTCGGTAGAAAGAATGTCTCCGCATCGTTATACATATGTTTGTTCATAGAAGCCATCTGCAATTCGGACTCAAAATCAGAAACGGCTCGCAAACCTTTGATGATCACTGACGCATTCTTCTTTTGAACATAATTGACTAAAAGTCCAGGAAAGCTATCCACTTCAACATTCGGAATATGTTCGACGGCACGCCTGATCAATTCCTTGCGTTCTTCGACACTGAAGAGGGGATTTTTATGCGGGTTGACCATGACGGCGATGATCACCTTGTCAAAGATGCGCGCTCCCCGTTCCACAATATCCAAGTGTCCAAATGTTACTGGGTCAAAGCTGCCGGGATAAACAGCAATCGTCATTTCATCATTCAATCCTTTCTGTAAAAACTTATGGCGGTATCCCCGTAAACAGCATGGCGAAACTGTTCCACCCTCTGAAATCTTAACGGCAACTCGATGTCAGCTGCGTGTTCCGCAACGAGCACACCGCCGGAACGCAATAATGCATGCTGTTCAATACGATCGATCAAGTCGGGAATGATATGTAAGCGATATGGAGGATCAAGAAATATCAAATCGAACACCCTGCCGTGTCTCGCCAAGATCTGTAATGCCTTTCTCGCGTCCTGTCGATACACTTCCGCTCGGTCGACAAAACCGCAAAGACGCAAATTTTCCTTGATCACATGAAGCGCTTTGGCGTCTTGATCAATGAAAACCGCTTTCTCCATCCCGCGCGAAAGGGCTTCGATTCCCAAAGCTCCCGTTCCCGCGAATAAGTCCAATACCACTCCGTCCTGCCAAAACGGCCCAATGATACTAAATATAGATTCCTTTACACGATCACTCGTAGGTCGTGTTGTTCGACCGGGAACCGCTTGCAAGCGGCGGCCTTTGGCTAGTCCCGCGATAATTCTCATAACAGGCACACCCCTTTGTAGAGGTCGTTCAAAAAAAATCATTCCAAGTGTCACGGATCCACAATTCTCGTTATAGATGTGACCATTTTTGAACACACTCTTGTACTACTTTACCATAGTTTGTTACAACTGTCCGAATCACATGGTGAGAAAAAATTTTATCGCTTGATGTATAAACAGTCTCTTCCCGGTAATTACTAATAGTAGCAACGGCGAGAGCTGTTGCCGGCAACCGCGGAGAAGACTTACATCGATTATAAGCTCTTCCTCCGGTTTCTCCTCTCCCAGTCTCTGTTTATAGCAGAGACAAAAACCCGCGTATACCCGGACGCGGGTTTTTGCTTTTCCGTGTTTCAATCCTCTTCATAAAACCAGGTGTTATTCAGAATATCCTCACTCTCATGCTGGTTTTTTTGAAGGAACTGAACAAATTGAGTGGCTGCCGCTGCGCCCGTCGCTGTTGTCTGTACCCACCCTTTCTGTTGGTTCTCCCCTAATGCCGCCCCTGCCACAAGACGGTTGTTGTCAGTGATGTTGATCATACTGCCAGCGATAGGCATGTGCAACGAATACACCGCTTGGTTGAATTGCAGTACGATTTCACGTGCCAAACTCTTCTTATCGTTCGTTTTCGCTGTGCCGATATCAGCCGTAGCAGAGACGATGAGCTTCCCGTCTTCCGTATGATCCAAATAGACTTCTTCCAGATAAGGAACGGTACCTACTTCTTGCAAAACTGATTGTTGTTCCGCATCAGGCTTGCCATCCGAATCTTGTGGTTCTTGCTTGACAACATCTTCTTGCTGTGAATTCGCCTGTTTCGTTGCATCGAGAAACCACTCGCCCCATCTCGATTCAAGAAACCCGAAAAACGCCATCACAAGGATAAAACATACGCTCAACAACCACACCGTTTTGCGGAGCGAATGACGGCGGTTTCCTTGTTTCGAACTGATCATCCCGGATTCCCTCCCGCATTTGTTCCGTACAAGCATATGCGGGAACAGGACAAGATAGACTAAAAGCGAGTAGCATGTATAAGGAGGAGAACCCATCGTGGCTCAACAGCAAGTACAACAATTACAAATCACAGAAAGCACCAAAAGGATGCAATACATTCTTGAAGAAATGGAAGGGATCGCAAACCAATTGCTCGCTTCTCCCCACACGGAAAACAAGAATCAGGGGAAGCGATTGATGCAAGTCATGCAAAAACTCGATTATGAACGGCAGACGATCCATGAAATTGTGAACAATGGGCGTCCTTACGTATCTCAAGCCGAAAAAGACATCGGTTCAAAAGTGCAGGAAGCGATACAGGGGGCAAGCCAAATATAACGAAGGCAACTCGCGTGTCACAACGGGAGCACCTTTCGCTAGACTCCGTGGAGGTCACAACGCTTGAAAAGGATCAAAGGGGTGAGGTGACCTCCAATACCGCTGTTTCACGCATTGCCCACCTTTCATGTACCGTATCACGCGAATCGGTTCTTCGCAGACTCTCACCTAATCCGCTAAAGGTGCGAGGAGAACGCGTTCCTCTTTCAAATATTGTACCAATTGCGCACAGGCGGGCATCGTCCAAAAATCTGGGTTACTGATATAACGGTACGCTTCTTCTCTTGCCACGCGCATGATGTGCGCATGTTCCACCAGGTTTCCCAATTTGAATTCAGGAACACCGCTTTGTCGGAGGCCAAAGAATTCGCCGGGACCTCGCAGTTCAAGATCTTTTTCCGCTAAGACAAATCCGTTTTGCGTGGATACCATCGCTTTCAAACGCTCCACCCCCGTCTCCGTGGACGGGTCCGCGATTAGTATACAGGTGGACGCATGCTCGCCGCGGCCGACTCGTCCCCGTAATTGATGAAGTTGTGCCAGACCAAAACGATCCGCATTATAAATCAACATGATCGTAGCATTGGGAACGTCTACTCCCACTTCGATCACTGTCGTCGATACTAATACTTGTATTTGATTCGCGACGAAACGCCGCATGATTTCGTCTTTTTCCGTTCCCTTCAAACGACCATGCATGAGACCCACTTCAAAACCGACAAAACGATCTTTTAATCGTTCGTAAATATCAACCGCATTCTCGACCCCTTCAATTTTTTCCGATTCTTCCACCAACGGAGCCACGATATAAGCCTGTCGTCCTTTCAGCAACTCGTTACGAATAAAACGAATGACCTGATCCTCCTTGGCAGGGGAAACCCAGTATGTTTCGATCGGTTTCCTGCCTTCCGGCAATTGGTCAATCACCGATACATCGAGATCGCCAAACAATGTCATGGCCAATGTACGGGGGATCGGTGTCGCCGACATAAACAGTACGTCGGGGTGATGCCCTTTTTGGCGAAAAATCGCCCTTTGACGGACGCCAAAACGATGCTGCTCATCTGTGATTACCAACGATAGCTTGTTAAACTGAACGGCCTCTTCCAGAATCGCATGCGTACCCACAACCACATGCGCCTCGCCCGAGCGAATACGAGCCAATCGTTCCGCACGCTCCTTTTCCCTCTGCGATCCGACAAGCAGTTCGATTTGAACCCCCAAAGGCGCGAGCAGCTTTTCTGCTGCACGAGCATGCTGTTCCGCGAGTATCTCCGTGGGAACAAGCAATGCCGATTGATACCCGGAAACAAAAGCCGCATACATCGCCATCAGTGCCACGACCGTTTTCCCGGAACCTACATCCCCTTGCACAAGGCGGTTCATCGGTTTCGCAGACCGCATATCACGGAGGATATCACGTGCCGCTGACATCTGCGCGTCTGTCAGTCGAAAAGGGAGTGCGCGCAGAAAACGTTCAATCTCTTCATCAGTGAACGTATGTGAAATTCCGGGTTGCTGATGGACATGCAGATAACGAAACGCTTGCAGTTTTAATTGGAACAGGAAAAATTCTTCGAAAATCAATCGACGCTTCGCTTGTTTGAGACTCTGTTCGTCTTTTGGCGCATGGATTCGTTCAAGTGCCTCGCGCCGATTGATCAACTTGAACTTGCGGATCAATTCATGAGGCAAAATTTCCTCGACCTGCGCTCCATACTGACGCAAGGCGGTCATCATCAGTGAACGCATAACCTTTGGAGTCAGATCTCCGCAAACCTGATAAATCGGTACAAATCTTCCACTATGTACCGAATCCTCTGATGTGGAAAAATCATGATGAGCCACCACCAGCGTCCTGCGCATACGATCCAGTTTTCCCGTCAGTGTGACGAGCCGACCGGGTTGCAACTGTTCCCGAAGATAAGCTTGATTGAACCAAATGGCGGTTAGCGGGTATTTCTCTTCCGTAATCACAGGTACACTGAGGGTCGATCGTCTTCCGCGATAACGTACTCCCGGTTTTCCCGTAACCGTTACGCGAACCGTCACATGTTTTTCATTCACGTTGAGCGATAGAGGCTGAGCACTGCGATCTTCATAACGAAATGGGAAATATGTCAGCAGATCATCAACCGTGTAAATACCCAATCGCGCCAGATCGCGTCCGCGAGCCGGCCCTACTCCAGCCACATGATACACAGGTATCGTCTTTAGACTCACGTTTCATCAACATCCGTTCTAAATATTAGTGGGACAGTTTTTCTCTTGCACAAGGCTATCTGAGATGAACATAACAAACATTCCTGTCCCTAGGGACAGGAATGAATAATGGTTGGCTATTCGATAGAAAAGATAAAGTCATATAAAGGTTGTCCCCCGTATTGAAGCTCAAACTCACAATGTTTATACGAAGAAGACAACTTATCTACCAGCGATTCGGCATCCCTTTGTTTTACGCTCTCACCATAGAAAACAGTCACAAGTTCATCATCTTCATCCAATATTTTCGCAAGCAATTCTTGAGCAGTCAATTCCTGTTCATGGCCGATCGAAACCACTTTTCCTTCGTAGAGCCCCAAGTAGTCTCCTTCGCGAATCTCATGTTCTTGAAAATGGGAATTTCTGACCGCCTGCGTGATCGAAGCCGATTTGACTCGACTGAGAGCTTCCGTCATCATCGCTCGATTCTCTTCCTGAGAATGCTCCTCATGAAAGGCGAGCACTGCGGCGATCCCTTGCGGAATCGACCTGCTTGGAATGACAGTCATGCGCTCTCGCAGAACGCTTTGTGCCTGCTCTGCCGCCATAATGATGTTCGCGTTGTTTGGGAGAACGAAGACATGTTCCGCTCCGGTTTCTTCGACGGCTTTCATGATATCTTCTGTCGAAGGGTTCATCGTCGGTCCGCCCTCAATCACCTGAGTGACCCCAAGACTTTGAAATACCTCGACGATCCCTTCACCTACAGCAACCGTTACGATCGCATATCGTCTTGCAGCCCTTTGTTCCGAAGGCTCCTCTTCATGCACTTCAACCGTTTCCTGAACGTTATGATGAAGACGATGATATTGTTCCGTCATGTTGTCGATCTTAATCTTGGACAAAGGGCCAAAATCCATGGCACGTTCTAATACTTTCCCCGGACGCATAGCATGAATATGTATTTTGACGAGTTGTTTGTCCGCGACGACGAGAAGTGAATTTCCGAATCCACTAAGAGCTTGCCGTATTTGTTGTTCCGCACTCTCATCCGTTAGAGGACGATTCTCCAAACGAATAAAAAATTCGGTGCAATAACCGAATTCGTCCGTACCATGGTGCGGAGCCAAACTCGGCGATCGGACGTTTGCATCCGAAGAAAAGCGATCGATGAGTTCCTGGATTTCTCCTTCCATTTCTTCCCCTGTCATCGCCGCCAGAAAACCTTTGTATATGTATACCAGACCCTGACCGCCTGAATCGACAACTCCTGCTTGACGTAGGATCGGCAGTTGATCCGGGGTACGGGCAAGCGCGCGTTCCGCTTCCGCAACTAAGACTTCCAAAACGGATCGGATTGTAGCATCCGCTTTCTTTGCAGCCGCTTGTGCCGCCCTGGCTGCTTCCTTGGCAACGGTTAGAATCGTTCCTTCCACCGGCTTTACAACCGCACGATATGCGGTCTGTACACCGTTTTGCAGAGCGCTCGCAAATTGCCTGACATCGATCTCGTTCTGCGAAGCAATTGCATGAGCAAAACCTCGAAATAACTGTGAGAGAATGACACCCGAGTTTCCGCGTGCACCCATAAGCAGTCCCGTCGATAAGGAATTGGCCAGTTTGTACAGTTCCGTGCCTTTATATTCCATCATTTCTTGTACACCGGAAGCAAAAGACATGCTCATATTCGTTCCCGTATCACCGTCTGGGATCGGAAAAACGTTTAATGCGTTTACATGTTCTTTGTTCGCTTCCAGACTGTGATGAGCGGCCAACACGATTCTGACAAATCGTGTTCCGTCCAACACTTTCTGATCCATGAAGTCCCTCCTCATCGGTCACCGGTCACCCGAACACCTTGAACAACAATATTCACTTTATCGACGACGAGACCTAACATGGTCTCCAAGGTGTATTTGACCTTTTCCATAACATTGAGAGCCACTTCGGAGATGCGAGTGCCGTAACTTACTATGATGTAAAGTTCTACGATCAACTCATCGTCAAGAAGCTTCACTTCGACCCCTCTGCCGGGATTTTCTTTACCCAAAAGTTCTGTGATACTATCTTTCACCTGTTTGCGTGAAGCCATTCCAACCAAGCCATAACAATCCATCGCAGCCATACCGGCGACCGTAGCGATGACATGTTCCGATATCGAGATTTTTCCAAACGATGTTTGCAATTCTTTCGGCATGGGTTGCACCTCCAGATCACTTTGGCCGATTATATTATTCTAATTTTACTATATCCCAATACCCGCGGAAAGTCATTCTCTTTCTTAAGCGAGGTAACCATTCGCTGCTCTGTTGTTGCACGTCATTCGCGAATATGATATTATCATTGAGTCGATTTGT
The DNA here is from genome assembly GCF_023705585.1 of Collibacillus ludicampi. Classification (NCBI taxonomy): domain Bacteria; kingdom Bacillati; phylum Bacillota; class Bacilli; order Caryophanales; family Alicyclobacillaceae; genus Collibacillus; species Collibacillus ludicampi. Next base: position 3,143,080 of record NZ_BOQE01000001.1, on the reverse strand, counting down.
GAGAATCAGATACAAGATGTGGAAGGGGAACCCATCGGATATTGTTCCCTTTAAGGAGGTGCAAGGAAATGGCTAAGCGTTGTGAAGTATGTGGCAAAGAACCAAAAGCGGGAAACCAAATCTCCCACTCACATATTTTGACCAAACGTCGTTGGTTGCCGAACATTAAACAAGTTCGAACCATCGTAAACGGTACCGTAAAGCGCGTGCGCGTTTGCACCCGCTGTCTGAAAGCAGGCAAAGTCAAGCGTGCCATTTAAAAGAAAAAGCACCTGTTGAAGGTGCTTTTTAACTTTTTTGAAAAGCATTCAATAATGCTTTGACTATACCACCAAGAAACTTCGGTAATTTAATTGTATAAAACCTCAACGTGACCCCTCCTTCATTTGATCCCTACCCTCACCGGAATGACAGATGATGCCGCGACAAATGTTCACACCTCAAATGTAATACGTTGGGCGATTACCGTCGGTATATATATATTCCCTCCCGGATAAAATGTGCCAAGAACCACAAAGAGACTCATGAAAACAAAAAAGCTGCCCTTTTTTCGAGCAGCTTAACCGTCTGATCCACGAATTTGACGAATCATCTGTGCACGGTCTTCCGCCTTGAAAATCGCGCTTCCCGCCACTAATACGGAGGCTCCGGCTTCCTTGACCAGGTCTGCCGTCTCCACATTGATCCCTCCGTCCACTTCGATATCCACGTGTGTCAAATGATTCTCGTCCAGCAGGGTGCGAAGTTCGCGGATCTTGGGGACAACATGATGGATAAATTTCTGACCGCCAAAACCTGGGTTCACAGTCATCAGCAAAACCATGTCCAAATCGTTGATGACATGCTGGATCATCGATATGGGCGTATGCGGGTTCAATGCAACTGAAGCTTTTACGCCCAAAGACTTGATCAATTGAAGCGTGCGATGCAAATGGGGACACGCTTCTACATGAACACTGACCACATCAGCCCCTGCCGCTACAAACTCAGGGATATAGCGATCCGGTTCTTCAATCATCAGATGAACATCGAGAGGCAGACGGGTATGACTTTTAATCGCATCGACAACAAACGGGCCCATCGTGATATTGGGTACGAAATGTCCATCCATCACATCCACGTGCAACCAATCAGCCCCGCCATCCTCTACGGTTCGTATTTCCTTGGCAAGTTCTGCAAAATCGGCCGCCAATAAAGAAGGTGCGACTTTGATCATCACTGTTAAAACCTTCTCTCTTTCATATCTTTTAGTTCTGAGAGAAACTCCAGATAATTTTGGTACCGCCACGGCGCCATCCGTCCTTCCTGAGCGGCCGGACGCACCGCACATCCCTCTTCTGTTTCGTGCAGACAACCGCGGTAGAGGCACTGTTGACCCAGTTCGAAGATTTCGCGGAAACAAGCGGCGAGTTCTTCCGGTTCCATGTCTCCAAATTCCAATTGGCTGAACCCTGGGGAATCCGCCACATATGTCCGGCTGGCAAGACGGAGAAGCTCGACATGTCTTGTCGTATGCCGTCCGCGTCCGTGCTTGTGACTCACTTCCGCCGACTTGAGACGCAATTCGGGAGACAGTTGATTGAGCAAGGACGATTTACCGACTCCCGACTGCCCGGCCACTACGGAGATTTTTCCGTTCACAAGTGACCGAACATCCTCGATTCCTTCGCCCGTTCGACTGGAAACCATGAGTACTGGATACCCCAATTTCTCGTACGCGGACACCCATAGTTGACACTCGTCCCCATTCTCTAACAGATCGGATTTCGTGAACAAAATGACACCTGGTAAACGTGCGCGTTCCGTATGTACGAGAATGCGATCCAGCAGCCACAAATTTAATTCCGGTTCTTTCACAGAGAAAACAAGTAAAACCTGATCCACATTGGCGATTGGCGGACGAACCAGTTCGACTCTCCGTGCGAGGATCTCCTCGATTACGCCTTCGCGCGTTCCGATCGGTGTATAAGTGACTTTATCACCGACGAGCGGTATGATCCCTTTTTTCTTAAAAACTCCGCGGGCACGACACATACGGATCGTTTGACCATCTTCCACATAATAGAATCCAGACAACGCTTTAACAATTACTCCTTCTTGCATTTCACACCTCTGGATCTATTGTTGTGTATTATAAGGAATTTTCTTCTCATCTTTTAACACTCCATCCTGATACACGCGAATGACACCGTCTTTACCGGGTTGCAGGGTTAACGTCACCGGAATGGTGCGAGAAGTTTTCAATGTGTCTTTAAATACTTCCACATCATCACCGGTTGCATCGCTCTTCGTGACGCGAATCTCAACGGGAGGTTTGTTTTCATCCACCGTCACTTTCACATCGTACGAAGCAGTTTTCTGTCCCTGTGCAGGAGTAGCAGGCGGCCCTTGTGAAATCACAAGCCGGATTTGTTCGCCCTTAGCTACCTGTGTTCCAGCCTGCGGCGACATGCGAATCACCGTGTCAGCCGGTTCGTTTGACTGTTCTTTGTCGATCCCCGAAACACTCAACCCTGCTTGAACTAATCGATTGGTTGCATCATTCACATTCTTACCGATCACATTTGGAACGGTAACCATTTCAGGACCTTTCGAAACATAAATTTTCACAGGTGTTTTTCCGGGAACGATCGTAGTACCCGGATCAGGCTCCTGGGCAAACACTTTTCCTTTGTCAACTGAGTTATTATACGTTTCTATAATTTGATAATCCGAATCTTTCAGTTTTGCGTCTTTCAACGACCGTTTCGCATAATCGAGCGAGAGTTGCGCCAGGTTCGGCATCGTAATCGATTGTTGCCCCTTGCTCACATACAAGGTGATGATGCGATCCGATTTCACCTTTGTACTCGGTTCCGGATCCTGTTTGAATACGTGCCCTTCCGGTTGTTGATCCGCACTGTCAACCGGATACTCATCGACCCGTTTGATGTTTTCCTGTTTAAAACCTGTGTCAACAAGTTGCTGAACGGCTTCATCATAGGTCATTCCGATCACCCGCGGTACTTGTACATCCGGCGGACGGTTATAAGCAAACATCAAATAATAACCGGCAGAAAGACCGAGAATGAGGATGAGCAGCACAGAAAATATCCATACGAAAGGCTTCCACCATTTTTTCCGACGATTTTCCTTCTGCTGAACCGATCCTTGCGTACGTTCCATGCTCGCTTTCTCTTCTCGCTGGTCATCACGGGAAGCTTGTTGCAATCCGATGGCCGGGATCTGAATCGTCTTTTGTTCAACCGTCTGAACAGGAGGTACGAACTTGGGTACATCCGGACGGATGAGCGCATTTTCGAGATCATGATACATCTCGCGAGTAGACGGATAACGCACATGCGGATCTTTCGCCAACGCTTTTAAAATGATATTTTCGACGCTCTGCGGGATTTCGGGATTCAATTGTCTCGGCTCGACAAAATAATCTTGTAGATGCTTGAGTGCAACCGTTATGGGACTCTCACCCGAAAAGGGCAACTCCCCTGTTACCATTTCGTAGAGAACGACCCCTAATGAATATATATCCGATTTTACGTCAGTAATCCCGCCGCGGGCTTGTTCCGGAGAAAAATAATGAACAGAACCGAGTACCGATCCGGTGTGTGTCATCGTATTTGAGGTGATCGCCCGCGCGATGCCGAAGTCGGTAACTTTTACGCGCCCTTCTTTACTGATCAGAACGTTATGCGGTTTGATATCCCTATGTACGATGTTGTTCTCGTGTGCATGATGCAGAGCGTTACAGATCTGCTTGGCGATGTCAATCGCTTCTTCAATGGGGAGAGGCCCTCTTTCCTGAATGATTTCTTTTAACGTTTTGCCGTCCACATACTCCATGACGATGTAGTAAATTTCTCCTTCTGTACCTACATCGTATATATTCACGATATTCGGGTGTGAAAGGCTGGCAGCCGCTTGTGCTTCCCGGCGAAACCTGCGCACGAAATCTTCGTCCGAAACAAACTGGGAGCGTAGAACTTTAATCGACACAGAGCGATTTAACAACATGTCGAGAGCGCGATATACGATCGCCATCCCTCCTCCGCCGATACGTTCCATGATCTCATAGCGATTGCCCAATATACGGCCGATCACCTGCCATCACCCCGCTCCTCGTCTTCATCTGTATTGCGTACGGCAACGACCGTGATGTTATCGTTCCCGCCTTTTTGCAGTGCGAGGTTTACCAATTGTTGCAGTTTGCTCTCCATAGTTCCTTCTCCGCGCAACACATCCGCGATGATCTCCTCGCTGATCAGGTTGGTCAAGCCGTCCGAGCAGAGAAGCAGAATGTCATCTTTTACCCACGGGGTATGCAGGGTATCCACTTGGACATACAAGTCTGTACCCAACGAGCGTGTCAAGATATTGCGCTGCGGGTGATTGTTAGCCTCTTCTGCGGTGATCTGGCCGCTTTTTACTAGCTCGTTCACCAGCGAATGATCATCGGTCAGTTGGCGAATACTTTCTTTGTTAATCAAATACGCGCGACTGTCCCCGATGAAACCGAGCCACACCTCTTTCCTGTCATACAATGCAACAACGATGGTTGTCCCCATACCAGAGCAGCCGGGCGTACTGGACGCCCGGCGATAAACCGCTTGATTGGCGATCTGAATCGCTTCCGTTACCAATTCTAAAGGTGATACGTCTTCCGGTATTCCTTCCTTCATCCGTTGACGCAATTCGCTCTCCACTTCCTCGATCGCCACGGAACTGGCCACTTCCCCAGCCCGATGTCCTCCCATTCCATCCGCAACCATCACGACACGGTATGGATGTGTATCGAGAAGAAGTGCATAACCGTCTTCGTTCACCTGGCGAACCAATCCGATATGAGTCATGGCAGCTTGTTCCATGAAACTCCCCCCTCAGACTCTCCCCTCTTTCTGTGCACGCAATTGACCGCATGCTGCCGCGATGTCGCTTCCCATTTCGCGGCGCACGGTCGCGTTAACCCCCAAACGGTTCAATTCATCGACAAAAGCCCGGATATCTTCCTTCGATGAGCGCTTCCAGTTTCTCTCCGGCACATAATTGACCGGAATCAGGTTGATATGGCAGGGCAGGCCTTTAACAAGCTCCGCCAATTCGCGAGCTTGAGGCAATTGATCATTGACCCCGCCAATTAACGCATACTCAAAAGAGATCCGTCTCCCCGTTTGGGCAAAATAATAACGGGCTGCATCCATCAATTGTTCTACGTTCCATGCTCGATTGATAGGCATCAAGGATGTGCGAAGTTCATCATTCGGCGCGTGCAAGGATATCGCAAGGGTGATTTGTCTTTTTTCATCGGCCAAACGGCGGATTGCGGGAACCAGGCCGCTCGTTGACACCGTGATGTGACGCGCACCGATATTAAGCCCGTATGGGTTTGTGATAATATCGACAAATCGCATCGACGGCTCATAGTTTTCGAGCGGTTCTCCCGATCCCATCAGGACGACCGAAGAAACGCGCGCTCCTTCCTCATCGAGCATCCGTTGCACAGCCATAATCTGCTCCACGATTTCTCCAGCCGTCAGATTCCTGATCAATCCTCCAAGCGTCGATGCACAGAATGTACATCCCATACGACAACCGACCTGCGTAGACACACACACCGAATTCCCGTAATTATGACGCATCAGGACGGTCTCAACCGTTGCGCCATCACGCAACTGAAAGAGAAATTTCGTGGTCCCGTCTTTTTTCGATACCTGACGCGTGATTTCCTTCATGGTTCGTATCACGGTTGACCGTTGTAAATGCTCGCGTAACGCTTGGGGTAAATCGGTCATTTCGGAAACGGATATCGCCCTCTTTTTGTACAGCCATGTAAATACCTGTTTGGCCCGAAATTTGGGCTGCCCAAGACTTTCCATCCATTGTTCCATTTCCGACAATCGCATATTATATAATTGAGTCTGTATATCCGTTTCTTGGGGAGATAAGACTTGCAGTTCGATCTGGATCACCTTCTCTGTTTGAAGTCATCAGTCTTTTACATTTTTCTCAGCCGTACCATGAAAAATCCGTCACTTCCGAAATCGTGCGGTAAAATTTGCACAGTCCTTTCCGCAATCCGCGCACGTTGGCATACATGCGCAGGCAAATACGGTTCCGGCGCATCGATTTGAAAATCATCCCGTTCTTGCAAAAATTCCCGTATCACATCGATATTTTCTTCCGGTCCCACCGTACAAGTGGAATAAACGAGGATACCCCCCGTATGTAATGAATCGGCTACGGTTCGTAACAGTTCTTGTTGAATCTTGCGAATAGCACGCACATCACTCGGTTTCTTCTTCCATTTAAGATCGGGCTTACGACGAATGACGCCAAAACCAGAACAAGGCGCATCGAGCAAAATCGCATCAAATTTCCCCAGCTGACTGATCTGCTCGCGAATATCTCCCGCCAGCGCACGGATCGATGTCAAACCAAGGCGTTTGGCGGCCGTGCGAATCAGCTCCACTTTGTGTTGATGGATATCGGTAGCGACGACCTCTCCTTCATCCCCCATTTGTTCCGCCAAATGGGTAGTCTTTCCCCCCGGTGCCGCGCACGCATCCAGAATCCGCATGCCTGGCTTTGGAGCGAGGAAAGGAGCGACGAGCATCGAACTTTCATCTTGAACGGTGCAATACCCTTCACGAAATGCCCGCAATTTTGTCACATCCCCACCGTTTTGCAACACGACACCATCCGGGCTGACCAATGAAGCTTTGGCGTTAAACCCTTCTTTTAAAAGTATATCCAGAAGCTCGTCGGTTGTTATGCGGCATCTGTTCGCACGCAAACTGAGGGAAGGCCGCCCATTGTTCGCCTCGCACATGGCTTTCGTTTCCGCAAATCCGTAGGATCGAATCCAGCTACGCACAAGCCAGTCAGGATGCGAGTGTACGATTGAGAGATACCGAACGGGATCGTCTTCAGGTGACGGTACTTTCAAATCAGGCTGCCTTTGTACAGCGCGTAACACGGCATTCAAAAAACCGGCCGCACGCGGGTTTCTCCTCTTGGCGATTTCGACCGCTTCATGAATCGCGGCGAAGGCGGGCACGCGATCCAGCCATTTCAACTGGTATACAGTCAAACGCAAAAGGTTGCGCACCCACGGTTCGAGACGCTCAAGCGGCTGTTTTGAACGGGGGCGTATATACGCGTCAATCGTGTTTAAACGCTGCACGGTTCCGTACACGATTTCCGTACATAATGCGGTGTCTTGCGGAGTGAAACGGTTTTTTCGCAGTGCGTTCTGCAGCGCCAGATTGCTATAAGCATCCTGTGTTTCAATGGAAAGCAATACATCTAACGCGACTTCTCGTACAGTCTTCATCCGTTCACATTCCTTCGCTGATAGATACAAGAAAACGGCTTCCTGGAGCCATCTGTTTTCCCCGTAAAAACGCTTCAACGCTCATCCGTTTTTTTCCGGCCGGTTGAATCTCTTGAATCGCCACGATACCTTTCCCTGCTTGAACGCGAATGGCATCATTCGTGACAGAGAGCACAGTACCCGGTTCATCTTGAACCGAATACTCATCATCGATTCGCGCTTTCCATATTTTGAAAATTTTGTCCTCACTGGTTGTAAACGCCACCGGCCACGGATTGAGGCCGCGAATTTGATTGACGATCTGCCTTGCCGGTTTCGTCCAGTCGATCTGTTCATCTTCCCGTGTGAGATTCGGTGCATAAGTAGCCAAACGTTCATCCTGTGGAGTCCCTTGGACGTCACCTGACAGGATGTGCGGTAACGTTTCGCTTAATAGCTTTGCACCCGCTTCTGCCAGCTTGTCATGCAATGTTCCTGCCGTATCTTCTTCGGTGATCGGAACCGTCACTTGTGACAAAATATCGCCCGCATCGAGCGCTTCGACCATCCGCATGATCGTGACACCCGTTTCCTTGTCGCCTTCGATGATCGCCCGATGGATAGGCGCTCCCCCCCGCCAACGCGGCAACAACGAAGCATGAACATTGATGCACCCAAGTGAGGGGAGATCAAGGAGCCGTTTCGGAAGGATTTGTCCGTACGCTGCTGTGATCAGCAGATCCGGTTTGAGCGCTGCTAGTTTGTCCAAAGCATCTTCCGCGCGCACCTTCTCCGGCTGGAAAACGGGAATCTTCAAATCTTGTGCCGCGATCTTTACGGGGGGAGGTGTGAGTGTGCGCCCGCGACCTTTCGGCCTGTCCGGTTGTGTAACAACCGTAACGATCTCATGCGGAGATTCCGCGAGCGTCTTGAGACTGGGCACCGCAAAATCGGGAGTTCCCATAAATATGATTCGCATCCTCGTCACCTCAGCCAATTACTTGCGCAGTCTGTCTAGCTTGGTATATTCAGGCAAATGATCGATGAAGAGGACGCCGTTCAGATGATCGATTTCGTGCGCGAGCGCCCTTGCCAAAAGACCTTCCCCGTCAACCGTGATCTCTTCCCCATGACGGTTGAGCGCTTTAACCACAACGCGGTTCGGACGCAACACATCCGCGTGAAATCCGGGGATGGATAGACATCCTTCCGGACCGTACTGTTCGCCTTCCGTCAAAACGATTTCCGGGTTTACCAATTCGATTAAACCTTCGCCGATGTCGATAACGACGACTCGTTTCAAAACACCGATTTGCGGCGCGGCCAGACCCACCCCTTCCGCGTCATACATGGTATCAGCCATATCGTCCAACAATTTGTGGATATTCTTAGTAATTTCCGGAACCGGCTTTGCCACTTGTCGTAATACCGGATCTCCTTCCAATCGAATCATTCGAATTGCCATGGTTACTTTCCCCCATTTCTGCATGTATCATATTACAAATCATCGTTCTTATGAAAGAGGATGTTAATAAAGCAGTCTTGCCTTTACTCCGCGATCGTCGGCTGTCTCTCCTTGAACGGCCTGATCCTGTTTGTCCTCTTTTTGAACAGGCGCTGAAAAGAAGAGCGCATGCATTTATTTCATATTTTATTCTTTATAGCACCATTTGCGCATTGACATCCACCGAGAGGACACCGTCAATCTTTTTCGCTTTTGCCCGTGCGTGGAAATAGGCAGCCAATAATTCCGCTTTCACTTTCTTGTATGATTTATATTTGATCACTTGATGAAAACGATACTTGCCATGCAAACGGGCGAGAGGTGCAGCAGTCGTTTCATGAACGATCACTTCGGGATCTTCCGAAAATCGCCGGCGCATCCAACGTTCCGTTTCTCTCGCAAGGCGATAAGCTTCTTTTTGGGATTCATGTGCTGCGGTGAAAACGGTCATTTCCCAAAATGGCGGATGATCGAGGGAGTGACGTATTTCGATCTCTTTTTGGAAAAACCGCTCATAATCTTGTGTTACCGCACACTGAATCGCGTAATGCTCGGGATGATAGGTTTGCAAGATGACCTCGCCCGCAGCATCATGCCTTCCAACCCTGCCCGCCACCTGCGTCAATAATTGAAAGGTACGTTCCGCCGCCCGAAAATCAGGTACATTCAAGGACGTATCCGCTGTGATGATACCGACAAGTGTAACCCCTGGAAAGTCGAGGCCTTTTGCGATCATTTGCGTACCCAAGAGGATATCCGCTTCGCGCGCGCCAAACGTACGTAACAGCCTTTCATGACTGCCCTTTGTCGCCGTTGTGTCCACGTCCATGCGGATGACCCTTGCTTCGGGAAACAAACGCAACAGTTCTTCTTCTACTTTCTGTGTACCTGTTCCAAAATTGCGGATATGTTGACTTCCGCATTCCGGACATCTCCCAGCCACCTCTTCCGAATGTCCGCAATAGTGGCAGCGGAGGATCGGTATACTATTCAAATAGTGATAGGTCAAGGAAACATCACATGACGGGCAACGGGCAACATATCCGCACGCTCGGCAAAGGATGAATGTTGAATAGCCCCTCCGGTTCAGAAAGAGGATCATCTGTTCGCGATGGGCCAGCTTCTCCGCGATCGCCTCATGCAATCTTCGCGAGAATATGGAACGGTTACCCTGTTTCAGTTCCAATCGCATATCGACGATTTCCACGGGAGGCAGAGGCTTTCGATTGACGCGTTCGGGCAAAAGGATACGGGTGACTCTGCCTTTCGCTGCTGCATAACGGACTTCCATCGAAGGTGTGGCTGACCCGAGCACGACGGTCGCTCCGTGATACAACGCTCGGAAATACGCCACCTCACGCGCATGATACTTCGGGTTTTCTTCCTGCTTGTAAGAAAGTTCATGCTCTTCGTCGATGATAAGTAGCCCCAATTTTTCAAATGGCGCAAAAACCGCGGATCGCGCACCAACCGCGATGGAAACTTCTCCTTGACGGATACGCCTCCACTCATCATAGCGTTCGCCCGGAGACAAACGGGAATGTAACACAGCTACATCCTCACCGAATCTTTTTTTGAAACGCTCGACCATCTGCGGGGTGAGCGCGATCTCCGGAACGAGAACGATCGCTTGTCTTCCCATTTGTACACACGCTTCAATCGTCTGCAAATAGATTTCGGTCTTTCCCGACCCTGTGACCCCTTGCAGAAGGACGGTATGAGCCTGTCGAGTCTGTAACATGCTCAGAATCGCGGAATAGGCTCGCTCCTGCGCAGCGGTTAAAGGCAACTTCCCCTCTTTTTCCCCTATATATCTCCCATGATATGGATCGCGTCTCTCTTCACGTTGTTCAATATCCAAAATTCCTTTTTGTCTCAGTGCCTCAATGGTTGAACGTGCCGCTTTTGTAGCGGCGAGCAGATCCCGAAGCCGCACGGTTCCCCCTTGATGCAAAAGCCAAAGGGCCACCTCTTTTTGTTTGAATGCGTTTGCTTGTAAGTGATCCAGTTTTTGCAGCAAACTTTCTCTGTCCATTTGTAAGACGACATACGCGACTTGTTTCTCTTTGACTCCTGTCCGTTCCATGAAGCGTTCGGTGATTGCACCCTTTTGCAGTAACTTGGCGATCGCCCCCCGCCAAGAAGGGTGGTCTTTCAACAATTGCGATTTCACCTGAGGCCCTTTGTTCTTGAGAAATGATAGGACTTCCTTTTCTCGTGCATCAAGTATCGCTGGAGTCACGTCCGATGCTTCTATGACCAGCGTCGATTTGAAACGCATACCGCCCGGCAAGAGAGCTTGTACCGCTTGCGCCCGAGTACAAATGTATCGTTCACACAACCAATCGGATAGTTCGATCAGCTCGGGCGTCAATGGAGGTAATTCATCCAACACGCGGAGAATCGGTTTGACTTTCTCCAAAGGGGTTTCCGGATTGTTTGTAAGAGAGACGACATATCCTTCCACGCGACGCGGACCAAACGGAACGAGAACTCTCATGCCGATGACGACACGCTTCTGTAATTCTTCGGGAATGAAATATTGAAACGTCCGATCCGTTTCGTGTGATTTCACATCGACGATAACTTCTGCCAATAACATTTTCGTTAGTTTTGTACTCACTTCCGCTCCGCTCGCAACCTTACAATCTCATCAATGATCGCATGCGCCACTTCCAGTTTGGAAAGGAGAGGTAAACGCTTGGTCGGGGAATCGCGAAAGACAAAAATGACCCGGTTTGTATCGACGGCAAATCCGGCATCCGCTTGCGAAACATCGTTGGCGACAATCATATCCGCATTTTTCTTCAACAATTTATTTCGTGCATATTCCTCAATATGTTCCGTCTCTGCAGCAAATCCCACGAGTATTTGACCGGGTCGTTTACGCTTGCCGACTTCGAATGCGATATCCGGATTGCGTACAAATTCCACTGTCAATATGCCATCCCGCTTTTTCAGCTTCTGGTCATACACTTCTTTCGGACGGTAGTCTGCCACCGCTGCGGCTTTAACGATCACATCCTGTTCCGGCAAACGCTCCATCACCGCTTCATACATTTCGAGTGCCGACTGGACGGGAACAAAAGTAACCCCCGGCGGTACCGGCAATCTGTTCGTTCCTGAAATCAGCGTGACCGAAGCCCCTCGCGTTGCAGCCGCTTCCGCGATTGCATAACCCATTTTTCCGGTAGAGCGATTGGTCATGTAGCGTACAGGGTCGATCGGCTCTCGCGTGGCACCCGCTGTGACCAACAAAGAAACACCTTCCAAATCACGCTTGACTTGTACCATTTGTGAGATGACCTCAAACAATTCTTCCGGTTCCGGCAGGCGTCCTTTCCCTTGCCATCCGCACGCGAGTAATCCTTCGTTCGGTTCCATAATCCGATAACCGAACTCGCGCAACGTCCGCAAGTTGCGTTGAACAGCCGGATTCGCGTACATGTTCACATTCATCGCGGGAGCAAACAAAACAGGCGCTTTTGTGGCAAGTACGGTTGTGGTCAACATATCATCCGCAATGCCGTTCGCCACCTTTCCGATAATATTAGCGGTAGCGGGGGCGATCACCATGAGATCCGCTTTGTCCGCAAGTGCGATATGGCTGATTTCGGCGGGATTTGGTTCACTAAAAATATCGATAATGACAGGATTTTTCACGATGCTTTGAAAGGTTAGCGGAGTGACAAACTTGACGGCCGATTCGGTCATGATCACGTGTACTTCCGCCCCCGCTTTGACCAATGCTGAACAAAGAGAAACTGTCTTAAAAGCGGCAATGCCTCCTGAGACTCCGACTACAATCACCTTGCCGACCATGGTTTACCCCTCCCAACCTGAAAATGGTGCCCGTCAACGGAGGAACCCATCCAAAAAAGAAACAACCATCAGGTTGTTTCTTACTTGATTCCTTCTTTTGTTCGGACGAATTTGATTTTCTCTTCCGCGATCTCATTCAATGCAACAGTAACATTTTTGTTCGTTTGCACTTTGACGAGCTTTTCTGCTCCGTCTTGCAATTGCCTTGCACGTTTGGCTGCTGCGACAACCAAAGTATATTTGCTGTCCGCCAGTTTCATCAGGCGGTCAATGGAAGGATATAACATCCTACGTTCCCTCCTTTATAATCTGATCATAGTATTCGCGATTGCGCGCCACTGAACACAACTCCGCCTGAATAATCGACCGTATGCGATCTACAGCATACTCCACTTTATCGTTAACGACAACATAATCATATTCGCTGATGTGCTTCATTTCATCTGCAGCGGCGCCGAAACGTAAAGAAAACGACTCTTCTGTCTCGGTTCCACGTCCGAGAATCCGTTTCTTCAATTCCTCGAGGGAAGGCGGAATCAGGAAGATAAATACCCCGTCAGGAAACTGGCGCTTCACCTGTTTGGCCCCTTGGATATCGATCTCCAAAAGGACATTCTGTCCTTTGGCCAGACGTTCTTCAATCGGTTTTCTCGGTGTGCCGTAATAGTTCGTGTACACTTCCGCCCACTCAAGCAGTTCGTTGTTTTCGATCATATCGAGGAACTGTTCTTTCGTTTTAAAATAATAATTGACGCCTTCCACTTCACCGGGACGAGGCGGACGCGTCGTACAGGAAACGGAAAACCATAAGGTAGGGAGAACAGGCATAAGCGCCTTCGATACGGTACCTTTTCCGGCCCCCGATGGTCCTGAAAGAACGATTAGCAAACCTTTTTGAACCATGATTGTGCCCCTTTAATGCTATTCTTCCTCATCTTGATTGCTGTCTTTTGCAATCAGACGGTGTGCTACTGTCTCCGGCTGAACAGCCGAAAGGATCACGTGGTCACTGTCGGTGATGATGACCGCACGGGTACGCCGACCGTACGTGGCATCGATCAGCATCCCGCGATCCCTCGCTTCTTGAATGATTCGCTTGATGGGCGCGGACTCAGGTGAAACAATGGACACAATACGATTCGCCGAGACTATATTACCAAACCCTATATTTATCAATTTAATGCTCACAGTTCATACCTCCCACGCATTTACTCAACATTCTGCACCTGTTCGCGAATTTGCTCTAAAACACTCTTCGCTTCCACGACAGATGCAGACAACGAGAAATCGTTCGCCTTGGAACCGATGGTATTAAACTCCCGATTCATCTCCTGTACGATAAAGTCCAACTTGCGCCCAATGGGTTCTTCTAGCTTCAAGGCATCGGCAAACTGGCTGATATGGCTTTTCAGGCGTACCAGTTCTTCTTCTATGTTCACACGATCCGCCATCAATGCCACTTCCATGAGGAGTCGTGAATGGTCGACTTCCGTAAGCCCTGACAACAAATCACGCATTTGAGTTTCTAATTTTTGTTTATATTCGAGAACGGTCTGAGGACTTCTCACTTCCATGCGTGCCACGATTTCTTTCAATACCTCCAACCGGTTCTCAAAATCGCGTTGCAACCGTTGCCCCTCCAGCAACCGCATTTGAACGAGAGCTTCCAACGCTTCGCTTACACATTGTTGCAAAAGCGATCCCGTGATCTCTTGATCTGCTTCTTCTTCCTCGATGCGCAGAAGTTCGGGAAATTGCAGAAGGTCTGACACCGACATATCATTGTCGATACCGAGTCTTTCACTCAGTTCGTCTGCAACGTTTTTCAACCGCTCGGCAAGAACCGTGTCGACCGACAAGGTACGTGCATCCGTCGCGGTCTTCTCCACTGTTATGTAGACATCGAGACGGCCTCTCTTTACACGTGAAGCCACGATTTTTTTTAATGAATCTTCCAATGAAAGATACTCTCTCGGCATGCGAAAAACGATATCGCAGTACCGATGATTGACAGCTTTGATTTCTACCGTTGCACGATATCCATCCATGGACAGTTCCGCGCGACCATACCCGGTCATGCTCTTAATCATATGGATATCCCTTTCTTTCGGATTTGAAACCTTATCCTATTCTACTTCATTTTCCCCACAAAAAACAAGGATTCTCAAGTTTTCTTACGTATTCTTTGATTCTGGGGGATTTTCGGCGCTCTGCGACGGGCCCTGTCCCCTCGTTTTCTTACTTGCCGTTCAGTGATCGAAAAGACAAATAAAAATGGGCCTACATCTGTGTCAGGCCCTAATGAACGTCTATTCAAGACTAACGACGGCTGAGACCCAAACGCGGCTTCGCTTGTCGAGTCGCCCGGCGTGCAGCCAACGCGAAAGTTGGGATCGCAGATGCCACGAGTACGAGTAACCAGTCGACAACACCGAGGGGAACCGTTCGGAAAATCGGCTGCAAGGAGGTCACATACATGACAGTGAGTAGCAACAGAGTGGACGAGAGCACGGAAGCGACGAGCCACATATTTTCGAAAAGATTGCGTGAGAAGATACCTTTTTCCACAGAGCGGCAATCAAACACATGGATGAGTTGAGCCATCACCAATGTTGCGAAGGCCATGGTCTGCGCTTTCTCGAGATTGGATGGGTCTGTTTGCAAACCGTACCAAAAGACAGCCAGTGTAGCCAAGCCTATCAAGATCCCACGCGAGAGAATTTTAAATCCAAGCCCCCTTGCGAATATACTCTCTTTCACGTTTCGAGGGGGGCGCTTCATAATATCCGCTTCCGCCTGATCGACACCGAGGGCGATCGCCGGCAATCCATCGGTCACAAGGTTGACCCATAAGATCTGTATCGGTAACAGAGGCAACGGAAGCCCCATGAGCATGGCGATGAACATCGTTACGATCTCGCCCACGTTTGATGCGAGTAAATAACGCACGAATTTGCGAATGTTATCGTAAATGCCGCGCCCCTCTTCGATCGCCGCGACGATGGTAGCAAAATTGTCATCCGATAAGATCAGCGCAGACGCTTCTTTGGCCACATCTGTGCCCGATTGTCCCATCGAAATACCGATATCGGCCGCTTTGATCGCCGGCGCGTCATTTACGCCGTCGCCTGTCATCGCTACCACATGTCCCCTTGCTTGCAATGCTTTGACGATACGCAGTTTGTGTTCAGGCGATACGCGCGCAAATACGTAGGTATGATCTACTTTGTCGATCAGTTGTTGATCGGTCATCTGTTGCAAATCGTTCCCGTTCAGCACGATCCCTTTTGCGGGCAGGATCCCCAGTTGACGCGCGATCGCTTCCGCAGTCGCTTGATGGTCACCTGTGATCATGATCGTTTTAATACCCGCACGTTTACATTTTTGTATCGCTTCAAACACTTCTTCACGAGGGGGATCCATCATCCCTGCCAATCCTACAAAAACGAGATTTTGTTCAGGATCCCTCTGTTTCAATTGCTTGATGTCATAGAGAGGACGGTAAGCAAAACCGAGAACGCGCAACGCTTCGCGGGCCATCTCTTCATTCGCCTGAATGATCGATTTGCGCAAAGAAGCGGAGAGGGGAACAACTTTCCCTTCCACCAACATATGGGAACAACGGGATAAAAGGACATCCGGTGCCCCTTTCACCAGGAGATGCATTTCACCCTCCTTGTTGCGCGTAAGCACAGACATCATTTTCCGCACCGAATCGAACGGGATCTCTTCCACTCTTTGTTCGACCTGCTCTATGGCGTCCGTGCGGATTCCCGCTTTGCCGCCTAACACGAGCAATGCTCCTTCCGTCGGATCGCCGTTCACTTGCCAGAGAGTCTCCTCTCCTTTCCCTTTGTTCACTTTGACCAGTTCAGCGTTGTTACACAAGACACCGATTTGCAACAGTCTTTTCAAATCGGGACGGCGATTCGGATCGATGGTTCTACCGGACAGAAGAAACTCTCCCTGCGGTTCATATCCCGAACCGGTTACTCCGTAAAAAATACCGCCGAGCCACACTTTCTGAACAGTCATCTTATTTTGTGTCAAAGTCCCTGTCTTATCGGAACAGATAACCGTGGCACAGCCCAGTGTTTCCACAGAAGGCAATTTGCGCACGATGGCGCGCCGTTTGATCATTCTTTGTACGCCAAGCGCGAGCGCGATCGTTACGATCGCGGGCAATCCCTCAGGGATAGCGGCCACAGCCAATGATACACCTGCGAGGAACATCTCGTACATTTTCTGTCCATGAAGGATTCCCGTGATGACGACTACGGCTGTAATCCCAAGGGCTACATAAACGAGGATCTTTCCCAAATGTTCGAGACGCATTTGCAAAGGAGTCATGGCATCTTCCGCAGATTGAATCAAATCGGCTATTTTTCCCATTTCGGTCTGCATACCCGTAGCCACGACAACCGCCTGACCTTTTCCGCGAGTCACCATCGTTCCCATATAGGCCATATTGCGACGGTCCCCCAGTCCGGCTTCAGGGTCATTGATCCTCTCTACAAGTTTGGCTACGGGTAAAGATTCTCCCGTTAATGCAGATTCTTCCGTCTCCAATCCGTGTACTGCGATTAGCCTGAGATCGGCAGGTACACGGTCTCCCGCTTCCAACTCGATGATGTCGCCAGGAACCAACTCGGCTGCCGGAATGACACGTTTTTTCCCTTCTCGAATCACACGTGCTGTTGGTGCAGATAATTCCTTTAATGATGCCAACGATCGTTCGGCACGCACTTCCTGAAAGAAACCGAGAAACCCGTTGACAATGACGATCGCGATGATGGTGATCGCATCTGTATATTCTTCGAGCAGTCCCGAAATCAGGGTCGCTCCCAAGAGCACGAGAATCATGAAATCGCGAAATTGATCCAAAAACAGTGTTAAAAGGCTTTTCTGCTCCCCTTCTGCCAAGCGATTCTCTCCGTATTGTTCCCGTCGTGCATACACGTCGTCTTCCGTTAAACCGGACAATTTTACTTCTTGCTTTTGCAGGCATTCTTGTACACTCATGGAATGCCAGTACGTCTTCTGCACCGAGTGCCACCCCTTTTCCGTCAACATTCATTATCTAACCCCATGTCTATGCTTGACCGCATAAGAACATGCCCTCCCTCGTCCAACTGTTTGACGATCCTATGCGCGCTCTTTATACTGGGATTGACTGAAAGAGGTGATTCTCATGGCATTCGACGGGGTTGTCTTGCGTGCGGTCACACACGAACTGGAATCAACCATTTTGGGTGGCCGTGTGGACAAAATTCATCAACCGCTTCAGAGGGATCTCCTTTTGCAAATCCGCAATCAAGGAAAAAACTACAGGCTTCTTCTGTCTGCCCATCCGGTCTACCCTCGCGTTCACTTGGTCGAACGGTATCACGCCCAAAATCCGCTGGAACCCCCTATGTTCTGCATGCTTCTGCGCAAACATCTTGAAGGGGGGCGAATCACGCGCATTGAACAAGTCGATAATGAACGCATCCTGATCATCGCTGTGGAAAATCGGGATGAATTAGGGGATCTGACAGAACGCCATCTCGTGGTTGAAATCATGGGCCGGCATTCGAATATCATCTTGCTTGACCCTTCCGAGCAACGCATCCTTGACGGAATCGTACATGTAAACTTCTCTACGAGCCGGCACCGTGAAGTCTTGCCCGGACGTCCATATATCGCACCGCCCGAGCAGGGGAAAGCGAATCCTCTTACCGCTACGCGCGAAGAATTTTTGCGATTGCGCAAAGAACACCCTGAACTCGCTTTCGATCAATTTCTCGTGCGCATGTATAGCGGGATCTCTCCGTTACTCGGAAAGGAGTTCTCTTATCGTGCGGCATCGGACGATCCGATCGCGGAATGGGAGTCGTTTAACGAGGTTTTGAAAAAACTTCGCGTTCATGACTACGAACCAACGATTGTTTGGGACGGGGACGGAAAGGCGCTCGCTTTCTCCGCGGTAACTCTCACCCATAAAGAGGGTACACGTGAGCGAATGAAAAGTATTTCTCAATGTATCGAGACGTTTTTCCATGAAAAAAGCTGGCAGGATGCGCTCAAACAGAAAGCGGGAGATATCGAACGTCTGCTTCAAACGGAGCTTTCGAAAAATCGAGCCAAATTACGTAAATTTGAGGAAGCGATTGAGGATTCGAGAGAAGCGGAGACCTACCGATTGTACGGGGAACTGATTACCGCCCATTTGTATCAAATCGATAAAGGGCTTACTGAAGTCAGTCTCCCGAATTTTTATGACGAGAACATGAAAAAAGTCTCCATCCCTATGAATCCAGGTCTTACACCTATGGAAAATGCCCAAGCTTATTTTAAGAAATATAACAAAGTGAAGAAATCGATTCCTATTCTTGAAGAGCAGATTCGTTTGACACGCGAGGAAATCTCCTATCTGGAAAGCGTACTCGAACAACTTCGTTTTTCTAACTGGAATGATTTAGATGAGATTCGTGAGGAATTGGAGCAAGAAGGATATCTGAAAGCAAAACGAAAAAACAAAGGAAGCAAAAAACAACCTCCTGTCCGTCCTGAATATTATCGTTCTTCCGATGGTATCGATATCTATGTGGGCAAAAACAACCGGCAAAACGATTATTTGACAATGAAAATGGCATCCAGCACAGATACTTGGCTGCATACAAAGGATCTTCCAGGTTCTCACGTCGTCATCCGAGCAAAAGAGCCTTCTGAAACCACACTCTTCGAAGCTGCGAACTTGGCTGCTTATTTTTCAAAAGGCAGGGAATCTTCACAGGTTCCGGTAGACTATACGCTGATCAAACATGTGTGGAAGCCGAATGGTGCAAAACCGGGTTTTGTACTTTATGAGAAACAAAAAACGATCTATGTAACGCCAGACGCTGAACTGGTCAAACGAATGAAGGTAGGGAATTGAAGCCTGGAATCAACCAGATACATGGAAGATTAGCAGTTCAGTCCCGGCACCTCACCGTACCGGGACTTTATTTTGACCCTACCTGGGTCAGCATCTCCGTGGCGGTCAGCCGTTTTTGCGCCGTGCGATGATCATGAAGTGATCTTGATGGCCGCCCTTGACATGCCGCTCGAAACCGTTCTGTTCGAGCAAATCGAACAATGCGTCCGCTTGGATCGAGTCTGAGCCTTCCATCATGACCCTCAACACATCTTTGCCTTGCACTCGCGGCAATAACTCCTCCAGGCGCTGATAATCATGCGCATCGATCCGGTCGCCTGTGTGAAAGAAGATTTCGCTCATGCAATCGGCCTCCCCTAATTTCTGTGGTTTTCCTAAAACAAACCGTTTTTGCCGATTGTAAGCATACCAACTAAAAATGGGGAACGTCTGACGCGACACGGGACAATCAACAGCTTACCCATATGGTTCATTTCCTATCCTCTCTGAAAAAAGATCCATTCCATTATGGAGACAATCATGTATAGTAGATAGTAGACTTTATGAAGGAAAGGAATTTCTTATGGAACATGTGATCGAAGTCCGTGAATTACGCAAAGAATTTAAACGATTGATCCCGAAGGAAGGATTCCTGTCTTCGATTCGCAATCTGTGGAATACAAACTATACCGTACATACGGCGGTCGATAATATCAGCTTTCAAGTAAAGAAGGGTGAGCTCGTTGGCTATATCGGACCGAACGGTGCCGGCAAATCGACATCGATCAAGATGCTCACCGGGATTCTGGTACCGACATCCGGTGAAGTGAAAGTGGCAGGCAGGGTGCCCTATCTGGAACGAAAAGAACATGCGAAAAATATCGGAGTGGTCTTTGGACAAAAAACGCAACTTTGGTGGGACATTCCTGTCATTGAAAGTTTTCGCGTGTTAAAGACGATCTACAAGATCCCGCCCACCGTGTATAAGAAAAATCTCGATCTGTTTCGCGAACTGCTTGATCTTCACGAGTTCGAACATCAACCGGTTCGTCAATTGTCTCTCGGGCAACGCATGCGGGCCGATCTGGCGGCTGCGCTTTTACATGATCCACAAATCTTATTTCTCGACGAACCGACGATCGGCGTCGACGTACTGGCCAAGGAACGTTTGCGTGCATTTATCCGGGAAATCAATCGGGAACGGGGCGTTACCGTCTTACTTACCACTCACGACATGACCGATATCGAGAAACTGTGTAACCGCATGATGATTATCGATGGAGGACGCATTTTGTACGACGGCTCGATTGACGATTTGAAGAAAAGGTTTGGAGGCGAGCGCACCCTGATCGTCGAGCTGGATGAAGGACAACTTGCGCAGCCGCTCGACCTTCCGCACGCACGGATCACCCGGCAAGAAGGCAGACGGATGTGGCTGGCTTTCGACAAAGACCTCGTCACGGCATCCGAGTTGATGTTGCAAATCGCGCAACACCATACGATTCGCGATGTCACAGTCGAAGAACCGGAAATCGAAGCGATCGTTCGGCAAATCTACGAACAGGGGTTGAATGAGAAGGAGGAACGCGAACGTGTCGCTGTTTTGGACATTTAGCCGTCAAGCGTTTTTTAAGATTTCCGCCTATCGGGCGAATTTTTGGACGGAGATGTTCACTCTATTCGTGCAGATTTTTGTCGTAAAAACATTATGGAGCGTATTGTACAAACAAGCGCCCTCCATCTTCGGTAACATCTCATTGTCACAGATGATCACATATGGAGTGATCAGTATCGTTATGGGGATCGTATTATCGACCGATGAGGGACCGCATCAATATATCACCACACAGGTGAAAACAGGGATGATTGCAAACGATCTGTTGAAGCCGATCAGTTTTCCTGCACATATGCTGTTGCGTTCTACAGGGGATACGATCGCTCGCACCATTTTCTACGTTCTGCCGCCTCTGGTGGTAGCCTATCTGATTCTCGATCTGCAGATTCCGGCAAGTATTCAACAGGCGGCTCTGTTTTTGCTGAGTCTTATTTTATCGTACTTGGTTCTCTTCTTCTGCAATTTTTTGTTCGGACTGATCGTGTTTAAGACACAAGATCTCATCGGTTTCATGTTTACCTACTGGGCGCTCTTGCGTTTTCTTTCCGGTCAATTGGTACCGATCTGGCTATATCCCGATTGGCTGAAGTCGCTTGTGTACGCATTGCCTTTTCAAGCGATCTTCTATACCCCGCTCGCGATCTATATCGGAAAGGTAAACGGTGCCGCAATCGTACAGGCGATCAGCATACAAGCGCTCTGGGTCGTAGCGTTGTATCTTCTCTCCCTGTGGGTATGGAGCCGAGTGCATCGCTACCTGACTGTGCAAGGAGGGTGAACGCATGCGTGATGCGATGAATACCTACTTGGCAATGCTCCGAGCAGCCATCCTATGTCGTCTCGAATACCGTGCTGATTTTCTCATGGGAATTCTCGGGGTATTTATCCTGAACGGAGCGACGCTTGGAACCACATGGATCCTGTTGCAACGTTTTCAAACCATTCACGGATGGACATTCTGGCAAATCGTTTTCCTCTATAATCTCTGGCTTTTGGGTCACAGCATCCGTGCGATCTTTTTTCGACAGGTCAGCCTCCTGGAAGAATATATCGTGCAGGGAACGTTTGACCAGTTTCTTACCAAACCCGCGTCCCCGCTGATTCAATTTCTGGGACGGGAAGTTCATTATTTGGGTGTGGGAGATATGTTGTTGTCATCGACGATGCTCACACTGGCATACAACCATTTGGGGCTTCACTGGAGCCCCTGGATGTTTCCCTGGTTTGTTGTCGTCGTGCTTTCATCGGCCACAGTGGAAGTCACGCTTGTACTCACGCTTTCCTGCATGGCTTTCTTCACGACCCGTTCGCGGGCATTCGTGAATGCGGCCACACAGTTTAGTTTTAACCTTGTACAACAGTACCCGTTGGATATGTTTGGCCGCTCCATCCGCGCGATCGTCACGTTTATTTTGCCATTTGCTTTTATGAACTATTATCCGAGCCTGTTTTTGCTCGGGAAGACCGGTGAAGTCGGGGTTCATCCGTTTCTCCCGTTCGCGTCCCCGTTTGTAGCAGTTCTCTTGGTCATCCTTGCAGG
Organism: Collibacillus ludicampi; assembly: GCF_023705585.1. Lineage (NCBI taxonomy): Bacteria > Bacillati > Bacillota > Bacilli > Caryophanales > Alicyclobacillaceae > Collibacillus > Collibacillus ludicampi. The sequence continues at coordinate 3,120,398 of NZ_BOQE01000001.1, read as the reverse complement.
TTTTGTCTGGCGGTTAAGCATCAAACGATATACAAGCACCGGTTCGTAACGTACCCTTAGGGTAATAAAGAGAAGTGAGTTTCACGAAGCACTGGTGCAAAAAGAAATCTTACCAAACCGCCCAGTCGCAAGCGGCGCCATCAGCGGCGTACCGAACGACTTGAAAGGAAAACATAGAGAGCAACAGCAAAAAGCTATTGAACATCTCGTCAAATGCTTGCATGAACTTGCACCGGAAAAACTCGAAAAGGAGTAGAAATCCATGACCAATGATACACAAATACTCACGGGTAAAACCGAAAAACTGGCGATTACTAGCCGCTTCCTCGGTGAAACACGGCAAGTCAAGATTTATCTCCCGCACACTTATTCTCCCTTATACTCGTATCCCGTACTGTATGCGAACGACGGAAGCGACTATATGTCTTTGGGACGCATGCTGACATTGCTTAATAAACGTTTCACACCGCAAAAGGCTACCCCGTTCCTCGTCGTCTTCGTCCCGGTTGATAAAAACATCCGAACGGAAGAATACAGTCCAACCGGCGAACGAAATGAGGCGTATATCCGTTTTTTCGCTGAAGAACTCGTCCCCATGATCGACGAAAAGTATTCGACGATTCCTTTGGCATCTGCCAGAGGCATCATCGGTTCTTCGTTGGGTGCAACGGCAGCGCTACATACGTATTTACAGTATCCGCGCATGTTTCAAATTCTGTTGTTACAATCGGGAGCCTTCCTCGAATCTTCACTGCAAGCGGTAAGGAATCGGGAATCCCATCATGGGCTTCATTGTCACCAGATGGTCGGTCTCAAGGAAACCGCTTTTCAGATGAGCAATGGGACGATTCTCAATTTCGTGGATGCAAACCGCAAAATGAAAGATTTGTTGCAAAGCAAAGGAGCGCAAGTCGAATACAGCGAATATGATGGCGATCACACGTGGGGAACGTGGCAGCAAGATCTCCCTCACGCACTCGATTACTTTTGCAAACATTCTTCTTGATGGGAGTGGAATCACTCCCATCCTTTTTTTTCTCCCTGATGTTCCGTTTGTAAAAATTGTTCGAGCGGTTTTCCGTCAAACAGGTCATACCATGCCTTCCTGTTACGGATCGCTGATGAGGATAAATCAAGCGCTTTTCGATCATCCTCTTGATGTGCCGCGGCATAACGATGGTAAGCGTCCCAGAGGACGTATAACTCGGACAGATAACGTTCCGGTTCGTGAAAATCAAAAAAAGCGCGCACTTGCATGCGCTCCTCTTGCAGTTCGCGCAAGACCGTTTGATCAGGCGGAAAATATTTGCCGATCGCCCTTATTAAAATCGTCACCATTTCCTTTCGATTCAAGTACAAAGCCGAGGCTCCAAGTAATGTGTACAGATATAAAAAAGGATAGACGCGCATGCGGTTCTCACGGTGCGGCAACATTTCTTCACGCAACCATGTCGTGATGCGCACAATCTCTTTCGCTTCCGATTTCATGAGTAACAAACGGGATAACTTCATATATTCGTGTAACAATTCACGGATAAGCGTTTTCGGATAGGCGGGCCCATTTTTTTCAATGATGGTTGCCAATAACTCGCCAAACATTTTGGAGACGATCTGTTTGGCTACCAGTTCATTGCCGAACACCTCCGTTTTGAGAATCTGTTGCCCGATTCTGCGAAGAGTACGGAAAGATCGCAAGACGAACTTGTGCAGCTGTTCTTCCCCTTGTTCCCGCTTCACAATTTCACACGTCATTTGGAATGTCTGCTCAATGACTCGCTCAATCAAACTATGCTGTTTCTCTCCAATCAGATTGTTCATGATGATCCATTCGTACGCTTCAAGGATCATACCCGCCGCTTTGAGCGAACCTGTTTCCGCATAACGTTCTCCGATATCGAAAAACTCATCAAGGATTGCGCTTGAAATCGAGGTCTCCCGTTCTTTAAAGGCGATACTGGCAATTCCGAGCAGCAAATGAACGATCTTGCGGTGATACCAGAGAACCGCGTCGGATTCTGCAGTCGGCATGCGCGTTTGATGCATCATCTGCGCCAAATATTCGACACTCACGATGGCTGTCGATGCATCCATGTCGGAGAGGCAACGTTTTCCGATATCCGCAATCTGTTCCATCTTATCGACAGCCTCATCGTAACGGCTGTGACGATAGGCAACCATATATTCACGCGCGATCGCCCTTACGATCGTTTCCGGATTGAGCAGTTTCATGATCGCAAACATATACACGAGCAACGCGAGAAAACAAAAGATCAATAAAAAAAGGTCGGCGCTCATCGCCTGATCGAGCCAAAAAGGCAGGGGATCATAAGCAAAATCACGAACTTTCGAGAGGACATAAATCGAGTGAAAAATCGTTAGCAGATAAAACGAAAGCAAGGATGCGTTGTACGGAAGGCGGATAAAAAAATCGAGCACACGATGACTATATTTACTTGCCGTCAGCTGGATGGCGACCATGACGAGCGAGATACACAGTGCGAGAATCGTGGAGAGCGTTCCGGCGATCGTATTCAGATAGTTTCGTGCCGTCTCTGTGTCTCCCGAGAAAACCGGGGGTGCCCATACAAGAATCGCTACAATCAAAATCCAGGAGAACAATAAATGGAAGATGATACCGGCGGATACGGGCGCATGTTTGAAGTTTGCCTTGAAACTCATATCCGGTAACCCCCACATCGCTGGCATGTACAAATTTAGTATGTCTGAAATACCTTATGAATACCCACCGCATTTTCCCTGAGTCAAGGGGAGTTCACCGTGGAAGACTGTCCATAAATCGATCATTTCATTTCGACTGGAGGGGGCATGTATGCGTAACCGCATATGGGTTGCCGGAGCTCTCGTCTCCGTTCTCGCATTAACCACTCTCCTGACGCCGCGCCCGATCACACCTGACTCCAAAAGGCCCTTTATCACGACAAACCGAACGCCTGGCGGACCTGGAGCACATGAGCAAAAACAAAGGGCGCTGACCAACCAACAGATTGCCGCGCAAGATCTTGCGCGAACGACCGCTTTATGCGTCAGGGACTGTCGCCATTCATTGCAGACACTGGCCAATCGATTGCAACACACAACCGATCCGGCTATGCGCATTCAACTGTTTCGTCAGGCGATGAAAGAACATCCGCAATTTCTTTCCGTGCGCCTGACTCATTTCTCTCCACCATCCGTCTTGGCTGAAGGAGACACGAAAAATGAGAAAGCGGCAAGAGAAGCGGTAGAACAGGTCAAACAAACGCAAGCATTCTATCTTTCCGATCTTTACGAAACGCAAAACGTCAAGGGAACACCTCAACTCATCATGACGATGGGAGTGCCGATCTTCATCCATTCAAAAATTGCGGGGGTGTTAACAGCCGATACCAGCGTGGAATACATCCGCGACGTGACGCGAAAAGTCGATCACGAGATGGGTACGCGTACCATCCTGCACAACCATGACGGTTCGACTGTACGAATGCATGAAAAAGCGCATGCTTCAGCGATCGAAGATCATCCGTCACGTGTGCAAGCGGCGGTAGACGGATCCCGTTGGAAAGTGTCCAGTGCTCCCAAAGACGCGAAAGAGATGAAACCACGTTTGAAGCATCATGAAGTGGTTGTTCGTTTTGCAAGACCTCTCACTTCCGCCGAAGAACAAAAAATCCGTACGGATATTCAAGGGATTTGCGTGAGGAAGAATACTCGCAATTCCTGTGTGTTTCGTTCCGATACGAAAACGGTGGATGAACTTGTCGCCTATTTTAAATCACATCCATCCGTTCAACATGTTGAGCCGAACATCCTTTATCACCCAAATGAATTACCCAACGATATTTTGTACCAAAGGTACCAATGGAATCTGCCGATGATTCATACGGATTCCGCTTGGAGGGAAACGACGGGAAACCCGCATGTGGTCATCGCTGTGGTCGATACGGGTGTTGACTTGAACCACCCGGAATTCCAAGGACAATTAGTGCCAGGATACAATATTGTCGATCAGAACGATAATCCACAGGACGATAACGGACACGGTACACACGTAGCCGGGATCATCGCAGCGCGTACGAATAACGTTGAAGGGATCGCCGGAATCGATTGGCATTCGAAAATCATGCCGGTGAAAACGATGGGGGCGGACGGTTCGGGCTCTGTCTTCGATATCGCCGACGGCATCATTTGGGCTGTCGATCACGGTGCTCAGGTCATCAACCTTTCCCTTGGGGAATACGAAGATTCCGCATATTTGCATGATGCGATCCGCTATGCCAAAGACAAAAATGTAGTCGTCGTCTCCGCTATGGGCAATGATAATACCAATAAACCGAGTTATCCGGCCGCTTATCCGGAAGTATTAGCCGTATGTGCAACCGATGAGAATGGAAATCGTGCCGATTTCTCCAATTATGGACCGAATGCTGGAATTTCCGCACCCGGTGTTTCGATCGCCAGCACATATCCCGATCACCGCTACGCGGCTCTTTCGGGAACATCGATGGCATCTCCGCATATCGCCGGTGTTGCAGGTCTGATACGAGCCATAAACCCCAATTTATCGGCCGATCAAGTTGTCGACATTTTGAAACGAACAGCCACAGATATTGGAGCACCTGGCAAAGATCCTTACTTTGGCTCCGGGCTCGTCAATGTCCAATCGGCGATCGACACAGCGAAGAATTTTAAACCATAATAAAAAAGCCAACGCGGCAGCACCCCAGCTGCCGCAAGTATTATAAACAAACACCGCTAAGTGATGGCAGGTTTCTGAAGGTAAACATGCGTGAACCATGATGTGAGAGAAAAAGCTCTTCTCCAGTGAAGAGCTTAAAGGTTTACGTATTCCACATGGGGCCTATATGGAGTTGAATCCTCTTCTGCCGCTTTGCAAACCGCGCGATATGTGCAGCTTTTGCAATGAGGGCCCGGTTTTGTCGGATGATCCTGCAAGTTCTTGCTGTTTTTCATCGCTTGCAGCAAACGTTCCGTCTCCAAAAGCGCCTCTTCCATCCACTGCGAATCGACGCGTTTTTCGTATTGATCGCCCCAATCGAGAAAATGCAGAGCTACTTTATCCGGTTGCCGTCCCATGATAACCTCAGCAGCGAGAGCGTAGATACGGAGCTGTGGCATATATAGTTTCACTTTGATAAAAAAATCTCTCTTTTCCCGTAAACGGTTGGTCTTGAAATCAATCACCGTTAACGTGCCGTCTTCATGTACTGACAATCGGTCGATGATACCTTCCACCAGATATCCGTTCAATGGGAGAGTGAAACGCACCTCATTCAACCACTTCGCTACTGCCGCTTTTCGATAATGATCGCTTTGTACATATTGGTTTATCCAGCGCTTCACATCGGGGAAGAGATACGGAATATAAAGTGCATCAACGTCCAATTGACGTACAGCCTCATGGATCGCTGTTTCGATTTCCTTCTCGCTTGCCGCCAATGGATGATGCTCGCTGGGCGCACGCAAGATTTCGATCACTTTATGAGCGACCATTCCGCGCAGAGCAGGTGACAAAGAGACTGCGAGCGGACCGACAACATCGCGATCTTCACCGTTCGCCGAAACGGCATCCTCCCATTCTGTCATCGCTTCGCGGTCATCTTCATCTGTGCCTCCGTATTCCCACCGTGGCATCTGTAACACATACGCGAGATAATATTGTCGCGGACAGGTAGAATACGTCATGATCGCTGAGACGGAGAGTGGAACGGGCGCTTCTCCTTCCGAAACAAAAGGTTCGATCCCTGCACATTCCTCCGGAACCACCGAATCCTTTGGTTCATACAACTCCTTTTCAAAAAGGTCCCTCATTATTGAATAACCAATCGTTTCGTCCGACGGTCGGCCTTTCCCGTCATACTCCAGCACACGAATCACAAACGGCTGTCCCGAGAGTTCAACGTTCCATACGCCTCTATCCCGGTCGATTCCGGAAATGTCCATAACTGCATCAAACCATTCGCTCCACTTTCGGTACTCAAGAATATCACGCCGTTCTTTCTCTTTCGCTTCCTCGGGCATCAGCGTGAATATGAAGCGTTCTTTCGCCCTCGTTACCGCCACATAAAGCACCCGCACCGATTCTTCCTGTTCGAGGCGGTGATTGATCTGTTTGAGATCCAAATGGCGCAAAGGCATTTTTTTCTCGTCCTCATCCACAATACAAGACGTAATCCCCCGAAAACGATCAAAATAAAAAAGGGAGGTGTCATGTTTCGGTACACGTGAAAGATCGGGCAGAATGACGACCGGAAACTCCAAACCTTTTGACTGGTGAATCGTCATCAATTGAACCGAATCGCTGTCAGGAGTCTCGATCGCCGCTTCCGTTTCGCGTACTTCCTCCTCTGTCAAAAGTTCCACCCGTTCGAGAAACTCCAGTAAGGAAGATGAACTCTGTACGCGAAAACTACGGGCAAAATCGAGAAACTTGTCCAAATTGGCGCAAGACTGCCTGCCATCAGGTGTCGTTAAAAGGATCGCCCGGATCCCGCTCCCTTCGATCAACTCCCGGATGAGATGATCGACTGGAACACGCCCGGCCTGTTTTTGCAAAGGCAAAAACCAGGAGCAGAAAACGTTCATTTTCTCGCGATCTGTTTCCGAGAGTCCGGAAATATCCTTCCACGTTTCTACTTCGTACAGATTCACGCCTGCTTGTGCAAGCAAAAACAAAGCATCATCCGACAGACCCACATACGGTGAACGCAACATCCCCGCCCAAGCGATCCGGTTGGATCGATCGGTCAACCAAGTCAAAACATGCACGAGATCGCGAATCTCCTGCTTCTGATAAAAACCCCGTCCCCCAACGACATAAAACGGAATGGCCGCTTCAGCCAGTGCTCTTTCATACAATTTGACATTTGACATCGAGCGAAACAGAATCGTGATATCACCGAAGCGGTATCCTTCCTGCAGCAAGTCATGTATGCGCCGAGCGATCCAACGCGCCTCAATGGTTCTGTATTCCTCCCCTTCTTCTCGCTCGTCTTTTTGAGGAATGAGTAAACATTCAACAGGTGTATCCCCTCTTGCCATCTTCCCTTTTGCCACGGCAGGACGGTAATAATTAGGAGATGATGGATCTCCCGCCAGGATTTTCGTGAAAAAACCATTGACAAATTCAATCAATCGGGGATCCGAGCGAAAATTGTTTACAAGCGGGGCGATGCGTCCATCCATTTCTTCGATCTCTTTTTGCATTTCGGAAAAAATGGTCACATCGGCACCGCGAAAGCGATAGATCGACTGTTTCGGATCGCCGACGATAAAGAGCGATCCCTTGGGAATTTCGTTTTCCCTTTCTACTAACAGACGAATCAATCGTTTCTGCAAATCGTTCGTGTCCTGAAACTCGTCTACCATCAAAAAATCGATCTGTGCCTGTACTTTTCGTCGGACTTCTTCATGTCGTTCCAACAATTGAAGCGCACGGATTTGCAATTCGTCAAAATCGATCCCTCCCGCTTCCCGCTTGGCCCGACTGTATCGTTTTTCCGTTTCTGTTAACAGATCCAAAAGACTGTGAAGTGATTCACGTTCAAAGGCATGATAGCAAAACGCTTGCAGCCGTTCCTGAAGTGGGAGGAGTACGTGATCTTTGAAATCATTTTTTGCTTTCGTCAGTTCAGGATTTCTCCCCCATGATTTCTTGACGAAGACACACAATGCATCGAGTACTTCCATCAACCGCTCGACATCCTTCGCGGATGAACGGATGTGTTTGCGCCATGTCTCCCACAGCGAACGGAACTCTTGACTGGTTTTCGTTGATACGGGATAGTCAGCCAATCCATCACCGGCTACCAACAGTTCCTCCACCCTCGCGGCAAGAAACGTTTGCATCTCCTGTTTCGCCGATTCCCAATCCATCCAAGTTCTGTCTCTCACCTCATCAAGCGACAGACCGCTTCCCGCAATCACTTGATAAAGCGATGTCACTTCGTTCACGATGCGCGGATATCCAAATGCGACAACCATTTTCTTCATCGCATGATCGCGCATGATTCGATTCTGAATGGCCTCTTCAACCGCCTCTTTCAGCAGCCAGGCACTTTCCGTGTCATCGAGGACGGAGAAACGGGGGTCAATCCCAGCTTCCACCGGGTACTCCCGCAAGAGGCGGGCACAAAAGGAATGAAATGTTGAAATGGATGCACGGTACAGGTCATTCAATGCCTTTTGCCATTTGACGAGTGTTTGAAAATCCCCTTTTTCGTGGAAATGCTTGATTTTTTCTTCGATTCCCCGCCGCACACGCTCTCTCATTTCCAAAGCCGCTTTCTCCGTAAACGTAATCGCGATGATCGTCTCCAGAACATTCTCGCGTCCTCTAGGATTTTCCTCCACAATTTGCAAAAAACGTTCGACCAAGACACGCGTTTTTCCCGCGCCCGCACCCGCCGGGACGATCGTGTTGACATGCAGCGAATCGACCGTCAACTTCTGCTCAGGAGTCAACGAGGACACTTGAGTATCGAGGGTGATCATACCGGTTCCTCCTCACGCATCACTTTGAAAATCATGTGTATCAATCATTCCGTGTCTGCAATCGTTCTTCAGAAAAGCGGCACACATGACGGAACCTGCAATAGGAAGGACATTCGATCGCGGGAACAACAGCAAAATTCCCCTGCATGGCGAGTTGCAGCGTATTAGCAATCCGTTGCTCTATGGTTTTCATGACATCTTCCCACTCGCTCTGCTCGATCTTGCTAGAGACACTATGATGAATCCCTAACTCTTTCAATGACTCCTTCCGCCAAAATCCTTGGTTGCGATCATTTTGCGTGAAATACGCGGCCCCCTGTGCCTTGGCCAAGTCAAAACCGAATCCCTTCTCCAAAACCCAGAGATAGAGAGGCAATTGGATATAGATCCCTTCTCTCACTTGCTGCGAAACAGGGGCCGTCCCTTTTTTGTAGTCGTATACTACAAAATGTCCGTCCGGCGATGTATCCACACGGTCGATCTTCCCTCGCATACGGATCGTCTGATCGCCAAAGGTCAAAGAAATGGACTCTTTTCGGGAACGTTCGTCCGCATTCTCCACGTCCACAGGCATGCCGAATGAAATCTCCAGCAAGTCCGGGGACAGTCCCATCCGTTCGCTTTCACGCCTCTTCCATTCCACATCAAAAAAACGCCTTAACTGTAAAAGCAAACGCTCTTCATCGATCTGCCACAACACGGGGTTCCGTCTCTGCAGCGCATGTGTTTCCCGGTATTTGTTGATCTCCATTTTCGCGCGAGCAAGCAATTCTTGCAACAGGGATTCTTTCTCATGCGTTTGCCAAACGATTCCCTTTTTCTCCCGCATGAAGCGAAATAAAATCATATGCAGCAGATTCCCCTGTTCCATCGGAGACATCGCGTCATCCTCTTCTTCCCAGGAAGAGAGATGAAGGAGACGTTCCGCAAAAAAGGCAAAGCGGCATTGCATCAATGTTTCCAGCTGAGATGCGCTCCATACATGATGCGCGAACATCTCCTGAACCCTTTGCTTCACATGAGCTGACTGCAAGACGCCGTCGAACGCTCCAAACTCCCTGCCTCTCCTCTCCCACTCGACTTGGATGCGCGGGTAGAGATTTCGGAGTCGTTCTCTCAACGGACGATACCTGAAGAGTGCCAAGGTAGGTTGATCCGGACAGGAAGAAATATCAGCGATCACCTTTTCCGTGAATCTTTCCATCGTTACGCATTCCCCATAACTCTGCGGTACAACGTCAGATATCGCGATCGAGTGAAACTTCACGCTCTCTTTGTCAAAGAGCCGCAGAACCTCCTCGACAAACGTGGAACGTAACCGTTCTTTTCCGTTGCTTCCTGTTGACGGGTAGGAGAGAATCAACTTTTCTCGTGCGGAAGCCGCTGTCATATAAAAGCGGTAACTCTGTCCATTATAAAGATCGCGTGACGACCATAGCCGGATATGGGCTTGTTCTAGATCGTACCGTTCTTCATCCGGCAAAAGCCAATCGTTTTTTACTGCGCGGGGGAACTCCCCTTCCAACATCCCGATGGCAAACACGGCACGCCACATTTGTCCGCGGATATGGTTCGGATGAACGATATGCACACCGCCTTTGACCCCCGATTGATAGGCAAACTCTTTGTTCTCGCAAGAGAGCTGCAAGCGTCGAACATATTCCGACAAGGGAATCTCTTTGTCCGCTTCACCCGCCATCGCCGCAAGATTCCCGATCTCATCCATGACTTCATGAAGAGCGACCAATGCTTTCATATCACGCGTAACCAGTAAAAATGCGCGTTCGTCCTCATCTTCCAACAGTCGGCGGAACCCTTGATGAAAACCCCCAAGCTCCTCGAGGTTTCGTATCATAACGGCAAACTGATCGACTGTCGCTGCTTCGGGGATCTGTTCGAGCAATTGGTAGAGCCATAATCCCTGTGAGAAGAGCTGTCGAATCCGCTTCTCTTCTTCCAAATTTCCTGAATCCAGATGGGATTTGATTAACTGCTCAACGCGTATTTGCCACTCTTCCGCAGACGAAGGCTTTCCGAGTGCACGATAGATTTCAAGCAGCTCGCCCGATTTTTCGCCCCATGGAAAGTATGGGCTCAGCCACATATGAGTGAAATCTTTGGGATGTTCGATACGTACACGAAGAAATTGTAGTACACTCTGAATTAGCGTGTTTTCGTTCAACCTCTGTTTTTTCGCGAAAAACAGGGGGATTCCTGCCCTTTCCATGACGGATAAAAGTACATCCTCATACTCTTCCATATTGGCAACAACGATCCCGATTTCCTGCAGTGAATATCCTTGTTCCCGCACGAATGTTTTGATACGGGCCGCAACCGCTTCCACTTCACGCAGACGGCTCGATGATTCAACGATTTCAACAGATTTTCCGTTCCTTTGTTGAACGGAGAAATCGGGTACATAAAATCGATCAATGAGAAATTGCAGGTCGGCCGTTCGTAAACTCTGCACTTGTACATTCCTCTCGTTTTCAACATCGAAACCGATCGATTGCAAAATATCAATCGTTCGGTGCGCTTCCGTAAACACATGTTTTCTCGTCCCGTCATATTCAACGTGAAAATAGATCTCGACTCCCCGTTCAGCCAATACCTGTAAAGCATGGGCTTGCAATTGATTCAAATCGTAAAAATGTTCGAGAACCACCCGCTTGGGTACATCCTGAACGTGATTTTCGGTATTTTTTAACCAGTCGATCATCTCAAGATACTCTTCTTCATGATCAACCAGCCCCATGGCAGCCAAAAGCTCTTGGTAGGTCGAAAAAATCATGAAAAGCTCTTTCTGTTTTTGTGTCCCGTTCGACCATAGTTCCCGTAACTGTTCGACCGTCACGGCGGCGCGTTTCATTTCGCCGATCCACTCTTCGATCGCGCGCAACCAACCGGTATGTGTCAGCGAATCGCGAAAATAAGAAAAAGGCTGCTTCTTTGCGGCACGCTCAACCGCCATGAGGACTGTCAATTTCTGTTGTTCCGATGTAAGTAACGTTTTACTGCTCCGGGCCAGACTGCGGACAAACCTGTCAAATGTACGTACATCGACCCTTTTTTGCAAATCAGTAGATTCTTGTGCCAAGCGACGGAGCGCTCGCGGTACAAGTTTTTGGGAAGGGAGAACGTAGGCGACATGTCCCTCATTAGCAAAGCGAATGACATCCTCCAGTACGACGCCGAAAGCAGCACTCCCTGGCCGGTGCAGTACGATGACCCCTCTTTTCATGTTCGCCCACCTCTTTCATGTTTTTTAGAATCCCATTTGGCGCATGAGGGAGCTAAAGGTAGGCGTAATGCTTTGCACAGAGACTTTGAGATCGTCTCGCGGATCTCCGCGGAACGTGCCAAAGCACACGCCCGGCCGGATCGTGATTAACTCAAAGTAACCAAAAAGCCTTCCCACTGAAGGAGAAGGCTCAATCACATACTCGCAAGCGATTGTTGATCAAGTAAAAGAATGTGACGTTTGATCACGTCGATATAACCTGCCGATTTAAACTCATTTAATATTTTACTCGTCGTTTCACGCGTTGAACCAATCAGGCTCGCTATATCTTCATGGGTAAGCTTGATACCGATCTGAACAGCTCCGCTTTCTGTACGCTTGCCGTGAATATCCGCCAATTTGAGAAGGAGCCGGGCCAGACGCGTCTGTACATCATAGAAGACGAGATTCTCCATCTGTTCTTGCGCTTCTGCCAAACGCTGTTCGACGATCTGAGCCAGTTTCAGGGACATGCGCGGGTTTTGCGCCGCAATCGTCTCAAAATCGCGTTTATCAATCATACAGATATGTGCGTCATCGAGCGCTTCGGCAAAATTACGCCGCGGTTCGTCGCCAAAGATGGCATTCTCACCAAATATGTCTCCCGGTTCTAAAATGACCAGGGTAAAATGCTTCCCCGTTTCTGAGAGGCGCGAGATTCTCACCCGGCCTTTTTTCAACATATAGACCGCATCGCTTGGGGAATCAGGGGTAAAGATGTACTCTCTCTTCGGAACGATCGTCGCTTGGCTTCGTTTTCCAAGCAACTCAAGTTCCGCTTGATTGAGATCTTTAAAGAGCTCGTATTCATGCAACGCGCAGATTGTACAATCCTCCACCTTTCACCCTCCCCTGCTAACCGCATCAAACGTATACAAAGTATACGATATCATGCGGAAGCCGAACCGGCAAGCGGTGAGAATGACGATCTTGAAAGACGAAATCACTTCCAGGCATATCCTTCCGGATTTTCCTTCCATTCACGGAGTACCGCGAGTTCCTCTTCGTTAATAAAACCTTCTTCGCGCGCAACATCAATCAACGTGCTATAATTTGTCAATGTAAAACACGGAACACGCATTTCTGCAAATGATCGTATCGCTCGATCGAATTCGTAATGATAAATGGCAACGACCCCCGCTACATCTGCACCTGCCTCGCGTACCGCTTCCACAGCTTTTAAGGAAGAGCCTCCCGTGGAGATCGTGTCTTCAAATACGACCACTCGCGCCCCTTCGGAAATGATCCCTTCGATCCGATTTTCTTTCCCATGTCCTTTGGCTTTTTCACGTACATATGCCATCGGAAGCATCATTTTCTGTGCCACAAACGCGGCATGGGGAATGCCGGCGGTCGCCGTTCCGGCCAAGACGTCCACAGCCCCGAATTGTTCCGTAATGATTTTCTGGAAACCGTTAGCGATCGTATCGCGGATATACGGATAAGAGATTGTAAGTCTGTTATCACAGTAAATGGGAGATTTGATTCCCGATGTCCAAGTGAAAGGTTCCTTAGGCCGCAAGGTGACAGCGCCGATCTGTAACAACATCTTGGCTATCGTGTATTGTATCAATGAGGTCGTCTCCTTTCTATGGTAAAGTTTTCTGGATGAACGTTTGCTCAGTGGATTCGCCTGTTCCTGTACTTTCAGTCTTGGATCTCTTCCAAGATACGGAGAGCAGCCGATTTGGGATCACTTGCTGCGGTAATCGCCCTGCCGATGACCAGATAATGGGCACCCGCTTCGAGAGCGCGACGGGGCGTCATCACGCGCACCTGATCGTTTTTCTCTGCCCATATCGGGCGAATTCCCGGGATTACTGTGACGAAATCATCGCCGCATGCCTCTCGTATCGCCGTGACCTCATGTCCGGATGCAACCACTCCGTCAAGCCCTGCCTCTTTCGCAAGTTTCGCGTAACGGATGACCGCCTCCTCGACCGTTCCGGTGATGCCGATTTCCTCATTCAACACTTGTTGAGAAGTGGAAGTCAATTGTGTAACTCCGATAACGAGAGGAATTTGTTTTCCGCATTCCTTCGCCCTCTTTTCTGCCGCTTGTTTGGCGCGGCGCATCATCTCAACTCCGCCCGCCACATGGACATTAAACATGGCGACACCTTGACGGGTCATCGTATCGGCCGCACAGGCGACCGTATTGGGGATGTCATGAAACTTCAAGTCTGCAAATATGCGGCACCCTTCCGCATGCAAGCGCGAAACCAGTTCAGGACCCACCAGATTATATAATTGCATCCCGACTTTGTACGAACGAAACGTATCACCCAAGCGATCCACAAGTCTCAACGCGTCATCCATGTTGTCCATGTCGAGAGCTATATAAATTCGTTCTTGTATGTTCTTCATCACGCTCGATCCCCCTCAGGCCTATCGCTCTGCTCGAACAAGTATCATGCAAAAATTGCCCCGGCCCAAACGCCGGGGAGGATTATTTCTTCATAGCGCCAAGTGGAACGGTCTTAAATTTGATGGTTTCCAGCACATCGAGAATCGATTTTGCCGTATCCAATGACGTGAGACAAGGAATGCCGTGTTCGACGGCTTCGCGGCGGATCCGGAAACCGTCCCGCTGCGGTTCTTTCCCTTTTGTCAGCGTATTGATGACCATATGAATCTTACCGGAGCGCACTCGGTCAATCAGATTCGGCGAGCCTTCCGAGAGTTTCTTCACTTTTTCAACAGGAGTCCCGTATGTGCTCAAGAACGCAGCCGTTCCCTCCGTAGCAGCGAGCTTAAATCCCAGCTCGGCGAAACGACGGAGGATCGGTAGTGCTTCTTCTTTATCTTTGTCCGCAATCGTCGCAATGATCGTACCATGTTCCTGAATGCGGATTCCGGCTGAAAGCAAACCTTTATACAATGCTTTTGCAAACGTGCGATCCGAACCCATCACTTCACCTGTCGATTTCATTTCCGGACCGAGCGTTACATCCACTCGGCGCAATTTCGCAAAGGAGAATACGGGTACTTTTACTGCAACCATGTCCGTTTCCGGCCAGAGTCCATTTTCGTAACCCATTTCTTTTAATTTCTTGCCTAGGATCACTCTCGTAGCTACATCGACCATTGGAACTCCCGTCACCTTGGACAAAAACGGTATGGTACGGGATGAACGAGGGTTCACTTCCAACACGTACGCTTCGTCTTGATGAACGACAAACTGGATGTTTACCATTCCTTTAATCTTAAGCGCGCGGGCGATTCTGACCGTGTATTCGACGATCTTCTCTTTAATAGCTGAGGAGATCGATTGAGGCGGATAAACGGCGATGGAATCACCGGAATGAACCCCAGCGCGCTCAATGTGTTCCATGATACCCGGTATCAGTACGGTTTCCCCGTCAGCGATCGCGTCTACTTCCACTTCCTTACCCACCAGATAACGGTCGATGAGAACCGGATGTTCTTGGTTGATTTGAACCGCATGTTGCATGTAGTGCAACAGATCCTGTTCGTTATAAACGATCTCCATCGCTCGTCCGCCAAGCACGTACGACGGACGAACGAGCACGGGGAAGCCGAGGTTTTTGGCCACTTCGAGCGCGTCTTTTACCGTGAAAACCGTGTGTCCTTTCGGACGCGGAATATCCAACTCCGACAAAAGTTGGTCAAACTTCTCGCGATCTTCCGCGCGATCGATATCTTCAAGTGATGTACCGAGAATGCGTACCCCGCGTTTGGCGAGCGGTTCCGCTAGGTTGATCGCCGTCTGACCGCCAAACTGAACGATAACCCCTTCCGGACGCTCTTTTTCGATCACGTTCATGACATCTTCCACATGCAACGGCTCAAAATAGAGTCGATCGGACGTATTGAAATCGGTCGAGACGGTTTCCGGGTTATTGTTAATGATGATCGATTCGTATCCCTCTTCTTTTAATGCCCAGACCGCATGTACGGAACAGTAGTCGAACTCGATCCCTTGACCAATGCGGATGGGGCCGGATCCGAGCACCAAGATTCCCGGTTTGTCTGAAGTTTTCACTTCATCTTCCATCTCATACGTTGAGTAATAATACGGGGTTGCCGCCGAGAATTCAGCCGCACAAGTATCGACCATTTTATATACTGGGCGTAAATCGAGTCCTTGACGACGTGCATAAACCTCTTCTTCCGACACGCCCGCATAATGTGCGATCGTTCGGTCTGTTAAACCAAGGCGTTTCGCTTCCCGGATCTTGTCCTCGTCCAATCCTTGAGCGAGGCTTTGCGCGAAACGGACGATTCCTTCGATCTTTTCGAGGAAAAAGCGGTCGATTTTTGATAGATCGTGGAGCGTTTCCATCGTCCATCCTCTTTTGAAGGCTTCTGCCAGCAAGAAAAGCCGCTCGTCATCCGCGCGCATGATTCGTTGTTTCAGCACATCATCCGGAATTTCATTCGCCCCTTTGAGGTCAAGAAATTCCATGCCGATCTCGAGCGAACGTACCGCTTTCAGCAATGACGCTTCGAAAGATCGCTCGATGGCCATCACTTCACCGGTCGCTTTCATTTGTGTGCCCAATTCTCGTTTGGCGTTGACGAATTTGTCAAACGGCCAGCGCGGAATCTTCGTGACCACGTAATCGAGAGCCGGTTCGAAACATGCGTATGTTTTTCCGGTCACAGGATTGATAATCTCGTCGAGAGTGTAACCGATCGCCACTTTTGTCGCCACTTTCGCGATCGGATAACCGGTCGCTTTGGAAGCGAGTGCGGATGAACGGCTGACCCTCGGATTTACTTCGATGACGTAATAGTTGAAGGAATGCGGATCCAAAGCGAACTGTACGTTACATCCACCCTGTATGCCTAGCGCACGGATGATCTTTAATGACGCGCTGCGTAACATCTGGTATTCATGATCCGATAACGTTTGTGACGGCGCGACAACAATCGAATCTCCCGTGTGAATGCCTACGGGGTCGATATTTTCCATGTTACAAATCACGATACAGTTATCGTTCTTATCGCGCATCACTTCATATTCGATCTCTTTGTATCCGGCAATCGACCGTTCCACGAGTACTTGATGGATCGGGGACAATTGTAACCCCAGTTCGACAATTTCTTTGTATTCTTCCCAATTCGTGGCGATGCCTCCGCCCGTTCCTCCTAACGTATAAGCGGGACGAATGATAATCGGAAATCCGATTTTCTTGGCAAATTCCTCTGCCTCCGGCCAATTATTGACGATCTCGCTCTCCGGTACCGGTTCGCCAATTTCCTTACACAACGCACGGAACAGTTCACGATCCTCTGCCCTCTGGATCGATTGGAGAGGGGTACCTAACAGTTCCACACCTTCTTCTTCAAGAACACCCATATCCGATAGTTGTACAGCCAGATTGAGACCCGTTTGTCCCCCTAACGTTCCCAGAAGCCCATCGGGCCGTTCCTGGCGGATGACCTGCGCAACGAATTCGGGAGTCAGCGGTTCGATGTAAATTCGATCCGCGATATCAGGGTCTGTCATGATCGTAGCCGGGTTGGAATTGATCAATACCACTTCGATTCCTTCTTCGCGCAATGCCTGGCAGGCTTGCGTGCCGGCATAGTCGAATTCCGCCGCTTGACCGATGATGATTGGACCCGATCCGATAACGACTATTTTTTTCAATTCTTCACGACGTGGCATCCGTTCGTCCCCTCCTATTGGTTGTTCATAAAGTCCACAAACTGGTCAAAAAGATAATCCGAATCATCGGGTCCTGGACGTGCCTCCGGGTGATATTGTACGGAAAAAACAGGATACATTTTGTGGCGAACCCCTTCGACCGTTCCGTCATTTTGGTTGATATGTGTCAAGAGAAGATCCGTGCCTTCCAACGATTCTTTTGTCACGTAATACCCATGGTTTTGCGACGTTAAATATACCCGTCCACTCGTTACATCCTTCACCGGATGGTTGGCACCGCGATGGCCGAACGGCAGTTTCTCCGTCTTTGCGCCGCATGCGAGCGAAATCAATTGGTGACCAAGGCAGATGCCAAAAATGGGAACCTTTCCGATCAACTTGCGAACCGTTTCGATGATCTCCGGAACGTCGGCAGGATCGCCCGGTCCGTTTGACAGCATCACCCCGTGCGGCTGCCACGACAAAACCTCTTCGGCAGACGTATAAGCGGGAACAATCGTCACATCACAGCCGCGTTTCAGAAGCGAACGAACCGTTCCCGATTTCGTACCGAAGTCCATTAACACGACGCGTTTTCCTTCACCGGGACAGCGATAGATGGCCGGTGTCGTGACTTGCTTCACCTGATCGCGACGAGGCTCCCATGCTCGTACTCTCGCGTGCAGTTCCTCGTCGGAAGCTTCGCTCGTCGTGATCAATCCGCGCATTGTTCCATGTTCACGAATCCGTTTCGTCAACGCGCGCGTATCGATTCCCTCGATTCCCATAATCCCGTAACGTTCGAGATATTCATGAATCGTCCCCATGTTGCGCCAATTGGAAGGGTATTTTGCCGCTTCTCTGACGATAAAACCGCGTACCTGCGGACGGGTGGATTCGATATCGTCCACGTTCACCCCGTAATTGCCGATTAACGGATATGTCATTGTGACGATTTGCCCACAATAGGATGGGTCTGTCAATACTTCTTGATAACCGGTCATTCCCGTGTTAAAAACCACTTCACCAAAGGATTCGCCGGAGGCACCGAACGCTTTTCCTGCAAAAATAGAGCCGTCTTCCAATATGAGTCTCGCATTCATCGACATCTATCCCTCCTGTCTTACGCGCGGTAAGTGATTGTACCCGCTGTGATCGTTAGAATCGGCCAACCTTTGACTTTCATTCCCTTAAACGGTGTATTGCGGCCTTTCGAAGCAAACGTATTCGGATCAATCACATTTTCTTGCGAAAGATCGAGTATCGTGATATCAGCAGGGTTGCCTTCCGCGAGCGTACCTCCCGGCAAACCGAATACCTTCGCAGGACTCGTCGTAAATTTTTCAACCAGTTGTGCCAAACTCATCTTCCCTGTCTCTACGAGATGGGTATAGAGAAGGGGGAAAGCGAACTCCAGTCCGACGAATCCGAAGGGAGCCGTTTGAAACGGTTTCGCCTTTTCTTCTTTCGTATGCGGCGCATGGTCTGTTGCGATCATGTCGATCGTCCCGTCAAGCAAAGCTTCCAAACAAGCGATTCGATCGCGTTCGGTGCGTAACGGAGGATTCACTTTCCAATTTGCGTCTGTCCCGTCGATCTGTTCATCCGTCAAGAGCAAATGATGGGGCGTTACTTCCGCAGTCACTCGGATTCCTTGGCTTTTCGCGAAACGAACCATTTCCACGGCATCCGCATCGGAGATGTGACATACATGCAAATGAGCGCCCGTTTGCTTAGCCAGCAAGATGTCGCGAGCCACGTGCACCGATTCGGCCGTGCCTGGGATTCCGGGTAGACCGAGTCTCCGCGAGACTTCCCCTTCGTTCATGCATCCGTTTCCTGCGAGACTCTCATCTTCTGCATGTATGACGATTGGCAAACCGAGTTCTGCCGCCTGTTCCATCGCTCGACGCATCACGGCCGCTTCTTGAACACCCACACCGTCATCCGTAAAACCGACGACACCTGCCTCTTTCAATGCGTGCATGTCTGTCAGTTCTTCACCAAGCTCCCCTTTTGTAATCGCACCATATGCAAAGACGCGGCAGTTTCCTTCTTTAACGGCCGAATCGTACACAAATTGGATCATTTCTTTTGAATCGAGCACAGGCCGAGTATTCGGCATGCAGACGACCGTACTATAGCCCCCTCGCGCCGCCGCTTTCGTACCCGTTGCGATCGTCTCTTTATATTCAAATCCGGGGGTGCGCAGGTGAACGTGCACATCGATGAAACCGGGAACGATCAAATGGCCGTTTACAGCGATACACTCATGCCCGACCGGATCGATGGTTTCGGCGATTCGCTGGATCCTATCGTCTTCCAGAAGCACATCGCGCCTCACTTTTTCTCCTGTCCTTTGATCCAACAGATATCCTCCCGTCAACAACAATCCCATAGTTGTTCCTCCCATGTTACTTTGAGCACAGACAAGGATAAGATGCCCGCCCAAAGTCAAATTTTATCTTTGCGCCCCGCCACACGAGCGAGGCGATTGACTCTTTCGTGGTACCGCATCAGCGGCTTCTAGTAGCGTGCTGCCGTCTGAATCGCTGTTATGTCACGTTTCCCCAAAGCGTGCGCCAAAAGCGCCATGCGGATATACACGCCGTTTTTCGCTTGGCGGAAGTAAGCGGCTCTCGGATCAGCATCGACTTCCGGCAAAATCTCACCCGCCCTGGGAAGGGGATGCATAATGATTGCCCGCTCATTCATTTTATCCAGCAATTCGTAATCTACCGTATAATGGCCGGCCGCCTTCTCATATTCTGCACGATTTGGAAATCTCTCTTTCTGAATGCGCGTTTGATACAACACATCCACTTTCCCTGCCACTTCATGCAAGCGGTCATTCTCGTAAAAACGAACCCCTTTTTGCTGCAAAAATTCTTTTACCTTACCTGGAATCGGCACATTCGGTGGTGAAACGAAGTAGATTGTCACATCATTGTAATTCGCGAGCAAGAAACACAACGAATGAACCGTTCTTCCGTACGTTAGATCGCCGACCATGGCAATAGACGTACCATCCACAATTCCCCGTTCTTTGCGGATGGTATAGATGTCAAGCAGTGCTTGCGTCGGGTGTTCGCCCGCTCCATCCCCCGCATTGATCACAGGTACTTCCGCAACGGCAGCCGCCCTTTCTGCCGCACCTACTTCATAGTGGCGCATGACGATCACATCCGCATATCCGGAGATTACGCGGATGGTATCTTCCAGCGTTTCCCCTTTGATCGCTGAGGAAAACTGGGAAGCATTCTCCGTAGAGATCACCTGCCCCCCTAGGCGGCACATCGCCGACTCAAAGGAAAAACGCGTGCGTGTCGAAGGCTCGAAGAACAAGGACGCCATAATTTTCCCCGAAAGCAGTTGGCTGCCCCCGTTCCTTTCAATCGCTTCCATTTCATCCGCGAGATAAAACAACGTTTCTAACTCCGAGCGGGCAAATTGTTTCGCTCCAACAATATGACGGATCATCGTTAACATCCTTTCGTTGCTTGTTTCTGCTTGATCATTTGCGCTTGGATGGATGTATCGCTTTGCGCTCATGCTGCGTGAAGGTCGTCATTGCGGGCATATGCTTGGCGTTCATGCTCCGTGGAGGTCGTTTCAGCGGGTATATGCATTGCGCTTATGCTCCGTGAAGGTCGTCTCGCATGGAATCATAATCATATGTTGCGAGACGACCTTTAAAGTCGCTATTACGCGCAATGCATATACCCTTTTACATCCGAAAGGAAGCGAGACGATCTTCAAAGTCGCTGTCACACGCAAAGCATAACGCTCCTCCTGAGAAACTATTCACACTTCTGCAGGCATCGCTTGCTGCAGGGAGAGTATGAAAAAACTCCCTGCTAGTAAGGCAGGGAGTTCGCACCGAAGCTCTCTCGTCTTCAACGCTCATCCACATAACCTTACTTGTCTCACGGGACCAGCTTAAAGGTCACGGATGGAGAATCATTCTTTATGAAAATTTTTTAGGCAAAATGAGGTTTAACAGGATTCCCGCGAAAGTCGCGAGCGCCATTCCGCCGATTTCGAGCCCGCCAATGTGTATCACAGCACCGCCAACCCCGAGTACCATGATGACACTGGAGATGGTCAGATTACGCTTTTGGCTGAAATCGATACCGGCGTCCACTAACATACGGAGCCCTTGGGAAGCGATGATCCCAAAGAGAAGGATGGAAATTCCGCCCATCACGGGAACCGGTATCGACGAGACGAGCGCATTCAATTTGCCGATGAAGGCAAACAGTATCGCGATACACGCCGCCCCACCGATCACCCACACGGAATACACGCGCGTGATCGCCATGACGCCGATATTCTCACCGTAAGTGGTAGCAGGAGGCCCACCGATGAGTCCAGCGACGGTTGTTGCCACACCGTCTCCGAGAATAGAGCGGTGCAATCCCGGATCTTTGGTCAAAGGACGCCCCACGATCGATTCCGTAACGAGCAAATGCCCGATATGTTCCGCGATCGTGACCAAGGCGACAGGAGCGATCGTCCAAGCTCCCAGTGACGAGAACTTGGGGAACGTGAAAGCCGGAACCGTAAACCATGCTGCCTCCGATACTTTCGTAAGATCGACCGCGCCCGTCATCCATGCAAACAGATAACCGCCTACAATACCGAGAAGGATCGGAATGACTCCAAGAAAACCGCGAAATAGTGTTGATGCTATTACGGCGATCCCCAGAGAAACGAATGCGATCAGCATATTTTTCTTCGCCATATCGATAGCCGTCGCGGCAAGTCCCAAGCCGATTACGATCACGATAGATCCCACGACAACGGGGGGCAAGAGTCTGTTCAACCACCCGACACCATATTGGGCGATAATCGCCGCGATGAGAACATAAACGATCCCCGAAAGCATTGCACCAAACATGGCCGCCCCCGAACCTTCCGCCTTCGAAACGGCGATAATCGGTGCGATGAAGGCAAAAGAAGAACCTAAATATGCGGGTATTTTCCCTTTGGTAAGAAAGATATAGATCAACGTTCCAATGCCGCCCGTAAGCAGTGCGACCGACGGGTTCAATCCGGTCAGAAAGGGAACGAGGACTGTCGAACCGAACATCGCAAACAAATGTTGTAAAGATAAAGGGAGTGATTTTCCAAAGGATAATCTTTCAGACACATCGATGACTTTCTGGTTTTCCAATGTTCATAAACCTCCTTAAATGACACCTTTAGGCACAAAAACACCCTCCGCACAGACGTGAGGAGGGCTGGTTTTCACAGCGTCAACTCTTATATTCGCTGTGAGTCTGCACCCCTTGCGGCCTCTCTGTGCCTTCTTAAAAGGGTTCTAATCGTTAGTTTTTCTCTAACAGTAAGATTTTATCATCCCCATCTACTTCGGAGAGGTGAACGGCCACCACTTCGCTATGTGAAGTCGGCACATTCTTGCCGATGTAATCAGGCCGTATCGGCAGTTCACGATGGCCCCTGTCTACGAGGACAGCCAGTTGAATCCGTTTGGGCCGTCCGATATCTATGAGCGCATCAAGCGCCGCACGCACCGTTCTTCCCGTATACAATACATCGTCTACCAACACGACACATTTGTCCTTGATATCTACCGGAATCGAAGAACCGTAAATTTCCGGCTGTTCAGCACGCGCCTGTAAATCATCTCTGTAGAGGGTGATATCGATCGAACCGACAGGAATTTTCTGGCCCTCAAACTGAAAGATCCGTTCCGCTAATCGTTCAGCCAGATAGATGCCGCGTGTACGAATCCCAACGATGACCAAGTCTTCAACACCTTTATTCTTTTCGACGATTTCATGGGCGATCCGCGTCAACGCGCGACGAATCGCTTCCGCATCAAATAATTGAGTCTTCATTTTCAAGCTCATGATGCCGCCCTCCTACACTCGCGAATCAAAAAAGCCTCTTATCCCGGGAGGGATAAGAGGCGAATGCATGTGACCACACAACCGTTGTGCAGCAAATATAACCATGTCCGCTACCTTACCGACCTCACAGGATCAGTTTAAAAGTACTTATACAACTGTTATAGAGTCTACATTATACATCACAAAGTGTCAAGCCATATCTTTCCGCAACCGTTCAACAAGCGCAAGCATGTCTTCAGGCATCGGCGCTGAAAACTCCAAGTATTCTCCTGTGCGTGGATGAGTGAATCCCAAAACCTGCGCATGCAACGCCTGACCTTCGATTCCCGATAAGGTTCTCTTCGGGCCATATACCGGATCGCCGACGAGAGGATGACCGATAAACTGCATATGTACACGAATCTGATGCGTTCTTCCCGTTTCTAATTTACATTCGAGCAATGTATAACCGTTGAATCGTTCCAGAACATGAAAATGAGTCACCGCATGCCTGCCATCCTTGCGCACAGACATTTCCTTGCGATGTACCGGATGGCGGCCGATCGGTGCGTCGACCGTTCCAAGATCATGGTTGACAACTCCGTGCACCAAGGCGATATATTGCCGTGTAACCGTATGATCTTTCAATTGTCGGCTCAAACTTTGGTGGGCCATGTCATTTTTGGCTGCCATGATCAAACCGGAAGTATCCTTGTCGATACGATGCACGATTCCGGGCCGAAGTTCCCCTCCGATACCCGACAAATCGGTACAATGATACATCAACGCATTCACGAGAGTACCTTTCGTATGACCGGCCGCTGGATGGACGACCATCCCCCTCGGCTTATTCACGACAATCACATCGGCGTCCTCGTAGACAAGATCTAACGGGATGTTTTCCGGTTCGATCCTTGTGTCCTCCGGTTCCGGTATCTCAAGAGAAACGGCATCTCCTGGCCTCAATTTATAGTTCGCCTTGATCGGTCTTCCGTTGACAAGAAGGAGCCCGCCTTCGATATATCCTTGTACCATCGTACGAGATCGATCGACCTTCTCTGCAACCCATTTATCGACCCGTTCCCCTTCGTCCTCCTCCGAAGCGGTCCAGTCATAGGTTTGCCCATCGAGTTCCCGGTCTTCCTCTTCCCATATCATCGTCTCTTCACTCATTACGCTCACCTCTGGGTCGCCTCTTCTTTGCGCCACATGATAAACATATCGATCATCATCAGTACGACGGCAATCACGATCGCCGAATCGGCAATATTAAAAATTGGATAATGAATGATGTGAACATCGATGAAATCGACGACTTCACCGTGTAAGACACGGTCAATCAAATTCCCCACAGCTCCGCCGAGCAATAAGCCGAGTGAGATACGGAGCAGTTTCCTCTCTTTTCCGATGCGACCGGTCGCATACGCGATCGCCGAAATCACGATCACTGTGATGACAACAAATAACCAGCGTTTCCCTTGTAACATGCCAAAAGCCGCTCCCGGGTTACGATGCGACGTCAGGCGCAGCACATCTCCCAGAAGCGGGATCGATTCACCGATTTGCATATACGTTTTCACAAGATATTTGCTGAACTGATCCAGAAGGATAATTAATACTGCGAGTATGTATACCATAACGCCCCCCCGTTTGACTGCTCATATGCGTGCCCATTGTAGCACATACAGGGGATTCGAACAACTTACTCCAGGTTATCTTCTTCGGAATCAAGTCCCATCCAATTTCCTTCCTCCGTCGAATGCCTCGCATTTCGGCGATACGCTTCATTACGCGTGAAACCGGTCGGATTGCCATAAATATCGGCCGTCAAGTACGCTTCCATATCCTCCACATATCCGCGCCTCTCTTCCGCATCAATATAGAGAAGGTCGGGATTTGTCCCGTCTTCGAAGTCAACCGCCGAGTTGGAAGTGCCGTAACGAGCGACATCCTGCCAGGCATCTTCTCCGTCATAAGCCATCTGTTCATGACTCGCTTGATCTAGAAAAGTCCGTCCAAAACCCGGATACAGAAAATTTTCTTCCACAGGCCTGTTTGTTGAGATTTCATGTGCTTCTAAGTCCACCTGGCAAGGAATACAATATTCTGCGGCCGGCTCCGCTTGCAGACGGGAGAAAGGGATTTCCTTACCGCAATGCGCGCAGATCCCGTACGTGTGATTGTTCATGCGTTCAAACGCCCTGTTGATCTTCGCGAGACGCAGGCTATCCGTATCTTTTAACGCCAGATCTTTCCCTCTTTCAAACAGTTCGCTTCCGATATCGGCCGGATGATTATCATACATCGAATGCTCGGTGATGCTGTCTCTCATTGACTCGTCCAATAAGTAATGGTCGATGCGCCGCTCGATCTCTTCTTTCTCGCTCAGAAGTTGTTGCCGCAAATCGTCGATTTGTGCTTCTGTCAAACTCAAAGCACTTCCCTCCCCCAAGTTTCGATACCGATTTAAAAAGTCGGCGTATACAGATGTGCCTGTACGATACGTACAAGGTCAGCGATGAACCGTCCGATATAAGGAAGATTGTAGACAGCAAGTTTTTGTAATAGGTACAGAAGGACCGTCGCCAAAACTGTAAATCCGATTCCAATACCTACACCTCGTGCTAACCCGCCGAGAAAATTTAAATAAATAATCCTATGAGGTCGCTGCAGAAGCTGAACATAATCTCCGAAATTGAGTTTTTCCAAGTAAACGGCGATGCGTTCCATTCTTTTATATACTTGTTCATCCTGTTCAGCCATGCGCTCCCCTCCTTTGCCAATAGTGTGTCCGCTGCCCACCTGAATATGCGGAAGGTCATTCATAAAAAGTTCAGACAATCAGTCCCCACAAGGTTGTCTGAGTCGTGTATCATGAGTAACAGTGGGAAGATGAAAGGGGTTCTTATTCGTGCGGCGACATTCATTACGCTCTTTGGCATCAATACTCATTTGGATCGGGGCAGTCGAGATCGCAGCTTGTTTCTTGGCGAAGATGTTGTTTCATTTTACGGCGTTTCAAGCATATAATCCGATTTTTTTTGCGGCCATTCTCGTTGGAATCGTTCTCCTCGTGCTGGTACGCATATAAACAGGCTCGCATGGATATACGAGCCTGTTCTCTTCACATTCAACACAGATCCTATCGAATGATGCACCATCTGCATGACTTTATCACATAGGCAACTTTTCATTTTCTTCATTGATGTTTTTTCTCTGGTTACGTCTCGTTCTTACAAGAGTCCTCTTCTCTAGATATAAACCGACTCTTGCTAAAGCGAATGTGATGACAACCGCAAAGATTACAACCCCGTAAAATCCCGCTCCAATTCCGATACCCACTCCGCCTGCAAAAAAGATCATCGCTGCGGAAGTTAAACCTTTGACTTTTAAACCGTCTTTCAAGATAACTCCTGCTCCCAAAAAACCCAACCCGGATACAATTTGTGCGGCAAGTCGCATCGGATCCATCTGAGTTCCGCTATTCGGCTTACTGTACCATTCCGCGCTATAAATCGAAACGATCGTAATCAATGCGCATGCGACAGACACATAGGTGTAAGTCTTCAACCCGGCGGGTTTGTTTTTGAAAGACCGATCCAAGCCGATAAATAGTCCCAATAAACCGCTGACCAAAAGCCTTATGTAGATTTCAGTGTGTGTGATCATATATCCATTGTAAGAAAAATGCAGGGAATCCATTTGCTTCTCACTCCAGTACGTTCTAAATGTATTCATTCAGTATACATCGGTTTCTTAGGTTTTTTCGTTTCATTTGGAACATTATACAATGAATCAGCTTGGATCCCCAAAAGTAGCGACAGAGAAAAAAGCGCCTGAAAGACTAAAGTGAATTAGTCAATGAGACGCCTATGACTTCATTTTTGTTTTTTTAACGTAAATTCAGTGATGAAACGCGTCGAGAATCGAGTTGACGATGCTTGATTACATACTCGGCCACTTCCTTCATTGACGTTCTGTTTGTCATACAATAAGAACGAATTTTTTTATAAGCATCCTCTTCGGGAATTTTGTAAATTTCCATAAGAATTCCCTTCGCCTTCTCAACCAATTTTCGCGTTTCCATTTTGTATTCCAGCTCTTGAATATTGCCTAATAAGGCCTTTATCCTTTCGGATTGACCGAGAGCAACTTCAACTGCAGGGATTAAGTCTTGTTCTGAAATTGGTTTCACAAGATATCCTACAACATTCGCGTTCCTTGCTTCTTTGATTAAATCCGTTTCACTGTATGCCGTCAGCAGTAAAACCGGGATTTTAAACGATTGCTGAATGATCTTGCTCGCTTTAATCCCGTTCATCTTGGGCATCTTGACATCCATGACAATAAGGTCGGGACGATGCAACGCCGCCAATTCAATGGCCAATTCACCCGTGTTGGCTTCAGCCACTACATCGTATCCGGCCTCTATCAGCATTTCTTTTATATCCATACGAAGAATCGATTCATCATCAACCACCATGATCCGTGCTTTGCTCATCTTCATTCCTCCTCTTTCAAGGGAAATATGACATGGGCTGTCGTACCTTGCATCACGTTCTGTTCAATTGTGAATGTACCTGCAAGATCATAATGCGTTAAATTCTTCACGATCCCTAATCCCAATTGATCGGTTTTGGGCACTTCTTTTATGCCGACTCCATCGTCTTCAACTAGGAGATGGATCATCCCTTCCATGTGGTAATAACGAACCGTAATCCGTCCGGCTTCGCGACCGGTGAAAGCATGTTTTAAACAATTTTGGATCAATTCAGTCAAAATAAGAGCTAATGAAACAGCCTGATGGGAGTCTAATGGAATCGGCTCGGTTTCCAACTTGATTTGCACATCGGACTCTTGTCCGGGAAAATTGTAGCTAATCAGTTTCGAAATTTTATTGATTATTTCATCCATATGAACCTTTTCAATTCCGCTATAGGAAAGTACTTCATGAACGGTAGCTATGCTCATGATGCGATTAAGACTTTCTTGATAGGAAAGTTTAGCTTCCTCGCTTGCACCACGTCTCATTTGCAATCGAAGTAAACTCGCCACCGTTTGCAAATTGTTTTTTACTCGATGGTGAATTTCTTTGATCACAGCCGATTTGACCATCAACTGCCGTTCTTTATAACGAAGATCCGTAATATCCCGAAGATTGATCAAAATGCGGCTCGTATCATCATTCTTTCTTTTCAAACAAATGGATCGAAGAATGAAAATTTTCTCTAAATAATTAACCTCCCTTTGAACAAATCCATCATGGGAATAATCGCTGTCCTTTACAAACGGTAAAGCTTCTTGAATTCGATAATTAATGTAATTATCTGTTTTTAATTGACCGTAGCCTTCGATGAGCCCAATCGCATAATTATTGGCATACAATATACTTCCATCCTGATCTAAAAAGACCAGGGCTTCCTCAAGAATATCGGGAATGATCCGTTCTTTGGTTATAAAATCCCAGAAAGTGCGATAGAATTCCTCTGTTGTTTCGGAAAGGATTGCCAACTCATTTTCCCTTTTCACTTGTAATGTGACATCCTGTTCTAGGATTAATAATCCTATGGTCTTGCCGGACTGGTTTTTGATCGGTATTACATTTTGTTTCACATGCTGGCCTTCGTGAGTGATCGCTCGATGTGCCATCGTAGGTTTTCCCGTTCTATATGCACGAAAAACAGCAGGTTCATAAGGTTCATATATTTTCTTTCCTACAACTGCAGTCTTATATAATGAATGGATGGTAGCAGGAACCGCTTCCGCAACAACGATCATCGTTTCCCCGTCCCGTTGCGGGCAATCGATAAAAACGTTCGCTTGCGCCAGATCGGCGATCGTTTGGAGCATATGGCTCTTATCAACAATCAGTCGAATATCCTCTTTCGAAAGAGAAGTATAGGTATGACAAAGATCGTAAATTTGCGACATATTTTCCATATACATAACCCCTTTAAACCTGAAGAAAAGAAAAAAGGCCCGTCAACAAGAATGTTGATAGGCGCCATTGCCTATGATACGAATTTTTTGTAAATTCATTATACGGAATCACCGCTTCTTTGTAAAGGGTTTTCTTCACACGCATACCGTCGCTTTCATCATAAACATCTTCATTCGTCAACGGTATTCTTTCATCTTTTAATTCTTGTAGTCTCGTTGCAAATTCTCTCCGGAAACGCGTTTTCCATTTTTGATTCTTTCATACACTTCTTTATATGTTCCAAGATGGGGGCCGGAAAATTCCTTTCTGACTCTTAAGAGAAACCAAATGCTAAGAATGAGCAATACGGTAAGAAAAGTTTTTCCCGTCGCATAATGAAGAGTATAATTCTCCGTCAATTGAACATCACTCGGTGCAATTACGAATAACACGGAAACGAATCCGATCCAAATGACAGCAAGGACGTTCACTAATGGGCTCCATTTTCCAAGATTCCACGGGCCATCGTCATCCTCTGTCCAAGCCCCTTTGAACTGAGCGAGCAATTTTAGGAACAATGGAATCCCGTACGATCCGTACAAGCCAATCACGCTAATCGAAGTAACGACCGCGTACACATTATCCGCCAATGCGCAAACAAATGCAAGGATGACACTTAACCAGATTGCGCTCGCAGGCGTCCTGAATTTCTCACTCACCTTCGACCATAAACCGGATAAAGGCATGCCCATATCACGCGAGAATGCATAGATCATTCGTGAAATAGACGTGACTGAAGATAAGCCGCAAAACCACATCGCGATGGTAACCATCCAGAGAACCGCCTTGCCAAACGTGCCACCCATCGCTTGTTGAATCGCTGTGATAAAACCGTCATTCCCTGCTGCGGCAACAGCAGCCGGATCTTTGATAGAAAGGGTGACTAAAGCAATCATAAGATAGCCAAAAATACTGGACACCGCTACCGATAGATAAACACCCCAAGGGGAACGTACGCGCGGATCGATCGTCTCTTCGCTCGTGTGAGCGGACGCATCGTATCCGGTGTATGTCCATTGCGCTTGCAGCAACCCCACTAAAAAGGCAAACCAATAAGGGGTTCCGTTCTGTGCCGCTGTCGAAAAACCCGTTTTAAACAAATAGGACACATCTTGATCAGGCCCAAAATAAAGGAGTGCACCGATGAGAATGGCGACGCCGACGATATGATAGATGGCAGAAACGTCATTGAGCTTTGCTACGACTTTTATTCCCACGTGGTTAAGAATGGCATGACTAAGCAAGATGATCGCATACACGGTCAAGAGTTGCACCTTTGTCGGTTCACCGAAGAGCAAATTCGCCGCAAATGTTGTACAGCCGAAATCGATTCCCGCTACGATTGTGATCTGACCGATCATATTAAACCAAGCAGCATACCAGCCCCAAGAAGGACCGCCAAGAATCGACGCCCAGTGATAAATAGCGCCTGACGTAGGAATAGCCGATGCCAATTCTGCCATCGAAGCGGCCACAAGCAAGACAAAAATCGTGACAAGGGGCCATCCTAACCCCATAACTGCCGGTCCGCCCTGATTAAATCCGAATCCGTAGAGCGTCACTGCACCCGTAAGAATGGAAATGATCGAGAATGAAATGGCGAAATTCGAGAATCCCCCCATATCTCTGAGTAATTCCTGTTTATACCCAAAAGATGATAGATCATCCGCAATCTTTCTTGATCTGCGGGAGTGTATAATGCTCTTGTTTGCCTTATATCCAATTGAAAACATCACGGCGACCGCAATAACCAACAGAAGTATTCCAATCCCCATTTCGATAAGCCCCCTTACTCGAATTCACAAGAAATACATTACTTACTTGTTGTTCCAACATCTTTTGGGATTACCCTTTAGAGATCCGCTGACATAATTTTCAATATCACCCCTTTAAACAAAAAGATGCCTTGAAACAGGACGTATTCCTGAATCATAGGCATCTTTGCCTAGCGCTATTAACTTATCATCGTGTAAGAAACGAACGTAAAGAAATTAAATAATCGGAAAAAGAGAAATAATCTATCACTTTATATTAATACTATACAATGAATTCGTAATATTCTCAAGTATAATTCTAGAAACTACATGACGAGATTGACACCGCTCGCTTTTTGTTCCAGCATCTTTTTCAGTATCGTTCCGATATGCGCACCCGCTTCAATCGGGGGTGTGCCTCCTTTGTGAATATTTGAAATCACGGTTCTTTGCGATTCCACGACCCCTTTACGAGGACGATAACACATATAAGCGCTCATCGAATTCGCGGTCACCAATCCAGGACGCTCCCCGATCAGAAGAACGAGAACGTCCGGTTGCAGAATTTCACCGATATGATCCATACACGCGACTCTACCTCCTTTGACAAAAAAGGGCGTACCGATATCTAACCCATGCATGCGCAAGGAATCGAGTAGAGCCGGGAATACATCGGGCAAATTGGCATCGACTGCATTGGCGCTGAGTCCGTCAGAGACGACAATTTGAACCTGCGGATTCATTTTACATTTTTCTTTAATCAGGGCGACTGCTTCGTCCGTTAGAATCCTCCCCATATCCGGACGCTTCAGATAATTTTCGGTATTCCCATAAGTGGTTTCGACTGTGAACAAGTCAAACTCATCCAAAACTCGCTGACTGACTTCACCATAAACAGCGTCCACCGCTGCCGCATGATCACATCTAAATTGCAACATGGTTTTGGTCAGAGGACGAGTTCCTGTCCGCCAAACCCCGATCCTCGCCGGAGTACTCGCTACTAATTCTGCTAAACCTTCTTTCCACTTTGGACGTGGAATCGATGGCTCACTCTTTTTTATATCTTCCACATGACCTATTAATTCAACATTCTCAAGATGATCATGAAGCGATTCATCGACGAATGTTTGCTGAGACTCGCATGGGGTCACTTGCACAGACTGATTTTGCGGTGATTGTGAAACTAATTTTTTTTGTAATTCCGCCATCACTTTATCCACAAGCGTTTCTAACAGGGTGATGTTCATACTGTCACCTCCTCTGACTCTTGATTCCGATTACATAAAAATCGATGGGTCGCCGGCAATTTCGGTCAGTTTGCCGTTTTCCATGATTCCCATTCTCTCCAGCCATTTCTCGAACTCGGGCGCGGGACGTAACCCAAATACTTCACGCAGTGTTGCGATGTCGTGGAAACTCAGCGATTGATAGTTCAACATACAGTCATCAGCCATAGCGACACCGATCACGTAATTGACTCCCGCAGCAGCGAGAAGTACCCCGAGGTTTTCCATATCGTTTTGATCGGCTTTCATATGGTTTGTGTAACAAACATCGACACCCATCGGTAAACCATGCAACTTTCCCATAAAGTGATCTTCCAATCCGGCGCGGATCACCTCTTTACTGTCGTACAGGTATTCTGGACCAATAAATCCTACGACCGTATTGACGATAAATGGTTGATATTTTCTCGCTAAACCATAACAACGTGATTCAAGTGTCACTTGATCAATTCCAAAATGTGCTTCGGAGGACAATTCAGATCCCTGACCGGTTTCAAAATACCAAAAGTTTGGCCCTGCTGAAGTACCTTCCTTACGTATAAGTTCTGTAGCTTCATCCAACAATGAAACATCAATCCCAAACGCCTTATTCCCTAATTCTGTCCCCGCGATACTTTGGAATATCATGTCTGCTGGAGCCCCTTGACGGATCGCCCGCATCTGTGTGGTAACATGTGCGAGCACACAGTTTTGAGTAGGGATTTGCCACTTATCCATGACTTCCTTGGTAGCAACGAGAATATCTTTCACACTATCCGTTGTATCGATGACAGGATTGATACCGATCACCGCATCACCGATACCGTAACTCAACGCTTCATATAATGCGGCCTTAATCCCCGGTATACTGTCTGTAGGATGGTTCGGTTGCGCTCTTGCGGCAAGT
This sequence comes from Collibacillus ludicampi, assembly GCF_023705585.1. Lineage (NCBI taxonomy): Bacteria > Bacillati > Bacillota > Bacilli > Caryophanales > Alicyclobacillaceae > Collibacillus > Collibacillus ludicampi. The sequence continues at coordinate 3,087,229 of NZ_BOQE01000001.1, read as the reverse complement.
ACTCCCTTTTGACCGATCGTAATATTGCAATGCGTTTGGTTTTGAATCTTGGCTGCAGCGGTGATCAAGTCCAAATTGGACATCAATTTGGTGACAGCAGCGATCATTTCACTGGTAAGTCCTCGGCTTAACCATTTGATCTCACGTAACCCCACTTGATGACTGAGGATATACTCCCGAAGTTCTGCCACACTCCAGTTTTTTATTCGGGAGTAGACTTTTTCATTGACGCCTTCTTCAATCACTAGCGAAACTTCATCCTCTTCCGGTGGTAACAGCGGATTGTTTCGTATCTCCGCTAATGTCAAATCGGCTAATACCTGTTTGGCTGCGATCCTTTCCCGCGAGTCTTCAGCTGCGATTCCGGCCAACTGATCCCCCGATTTTTCCTCATTCGCCTTGGCCATCACTTCTTTGAGATCGCGAAACTGATATGTTTTTCCTAATACCGTTGCGCGTTTAAACATGTGTATCACCTCCTGAGTGTTCATCAAAAAGGCTTCATTCGAAGGACTAAAAGGCGAGTGTTTTGATGACAACGGGGATCATCGTATCGGATATGGGTTCTCCGAGATCAATGTAATCTCCGTGTTCAACGCGGATCTGATCGATACAAATCACGTGAGGGTTTCCCTGACAACGAATCGATAAAGATTGTCCTAATGCTTTTGCCATATCATTTTCGGTAATTACGACCATTAATCGGCTTTCCGAAAACCTTTTCTTATAATGGAATGTCAGTTCATCTGCCAAAGTTTGCAGCGAACGGTAGGAACAGTATGTCAACCCGTGCAATGCGAGCGCAAAAGGGGGTGATGAAAATGGGTCAAAGAGGCGAGCACCTGTATCCATAATCCCTTCAATCTTTTGTTTGATACGATCTATCGCGGACATTTCACTCCCGTCAAGCTCAAGTTTGAGAACGGGCAAATTGCGAATCGGCAAAAGAGAATGATTGATATAAACGGTTGAACCGCTGATTTCCGTACTCTGCATCCCTGCACCGATGACCGTAGCGCGTACCGTTTGTTCCGGCGGAATCACTTGAAAGGGATAATGGAGTGAAACCTCTTTCAACGAATGCGCCAGAAGGGGCCCGAAATCTCCATGTACTGCCACTTCTTGAAGTGAAGAGGGTGCCTGTTCCAACATGAGTTGACCAACTCCGCCCGAAATTATAATCTCATCAATCGTCGGGATTTTTTCGAGCGGCTGACCCACAAACAGATGAGCCAAAGCCTCTTCTTTCCCTCCCCCTTTCAGGTACGAGAGGAGAGTATGAGCCAATTCCACGGTAATTTCTTTCAATTCTTCGTATGTGATCAACTGTCCCTTTTCAATCTTCCAACCTTTTTCCGTTAACCAACGATTCAGATGTGGAGATACATAATGAATCTCCCCTCGCGGATCAAGACTGATCAGCCGTCCACCGATATGAAAAGTGACTGTCCCGATCACTTTTCCTCGTTGGAAAAGAGCGATATTGGCTGTCCCCCCGCCGATATCTATATTAGCGATCACACCCCTGATTTTCTTGGAACGGGACTCGGCACCCGAACCTTTTCCAGCAAGCACCCCTTCAAGATCCGCACCCGCTGTAGCAACAACGAAATCCCCGGAACGTTCTGCTAAGAGATGAACAATCTGTTGAGCATTTCTTTTGGTTGCTGTTTCACCTGTAATAATGACCGCTCCCGACTTGATGTCCGACATCTGTAAGCCCGCTTTCTCGTACTCCTTCTGCAAAATACGAGACACTTGTTCCGTATCGATTTCTTCTCGATTGATGAGAGGGGTCGAATAAATGGGACTCGCATAAAGTAAATGCCGTTCAACGATCTGATAACGCGGTAATGAGATCGTACTCGACACCCGTCCCAAGCGCAATCGGCTGACGATAAACTTGGTCGTACTCGTCCCCAAATCGATCCCTACGCTTGTAATCCATTGTTCATCCACCTTGTTCACCACGCAAAAGCAAAGACACCTGATTCGTCGCGGGTTCATCACGATTCCCATCTACTTCAAAAGCGCCTTTGCTTTGATTTCATATGCACTTTTCGTTCAGATTTCAACTGTGCAAGCAAATTGATTATGAGGAAGATACTATTTGCATCAGATTTGTATATAATGCATGAATTCCCTCTTTTGTGAAAGATGAGGTGATAAAGATCTTCGCATCCCCGATCGATTCTCGAAGGAATCCGATTGCCCTTGAAACATTCGCATGTGGATGGTCAGCTTTCGTGATGACTCCAATGACAGGGATAGGAAATCCTTGGGCAAATCCAGGGGGAAAATAATTGCGTTCTCGTGTCGCATCATGCACCATGAGCAATACTTTCGCTTCCAAGGCGGTTGCCATCAAACTTCGATAATATAATGGATTTTCCGTGTACTCACCTGGAGTATCAATCAACCAATCATGAAATTCCAATGCTTGTGTTTTTCGTGCCGGTTGATCATTGTTGAACAGAGCCTTGACCAAAGACGATTTTCCTGCACCTACAGCACCGATTATCATAGCTCTCTTCTTCATTTGTTAAGACCTCGTCAATATCGCTGGGGCGAATTTTAATTTTTCGCTTAAAAATTGATTCACCGCGTGAATAGCAATATCGACGGCGGATACGTCACCTACAATGATCAATGAACCGGTAAAACGGTCTAAGAAACCCAACTGCACTTCTGCAGCTTTCGTGGCGATATCTGCGGCAATAATAGATGTTTCTGTCGGTGTCAATGTCAATATCCCAATCGCGCCTGCTTCCTGAATTCCTAGTTTCGTATAAAGGATGGGATCAGGGTTTGCAATCACGTGTGCCAAAGTCACTTGTTTACCGGGGACATACTCTTGAATGACCCTCTGGAGCTCTTGTTCCATGTATCCCCCTCCTTTATACGTCTTCTGCTATCTCAAACGAATCGACAATCCCCACGATCACCGCATCAACAGGGGACGTTTGACCGAATACATAGCGGGCAGGAGAGCCCCTGGATATAATGACTCGCTCTCCCACTCCCGCGCCGATTCGATCGGCGGCAATGATCGTGTTACCGTTCTCGACTCCCTTCCAGTCGATGGGTTGCACAATCAGGAGTTTGATATGTTCCATCCCTGTTTCTTTTTGGGTAGCCCATACGCTCCCTATTACCTTGCCTATGAACATCTCGCTCACCCTTTTGCGATATACTGAACGGTTATCCCCATCTCTCTTAACAGATCCTGAGCCAAAGGAGATATGATCGTACCTTTTTGGATCGAGATTTGTTGATGAGGGAAACGGGACTGTGACATGATCCAATCGGATGTGAGCAATTTTCCTGAAAAGAAAATGGGCTCCTCCTGAACCGGCTCCGCCTCCCCTCCCATCGGTTGCGCCTGTTTCTTTCCTTTGAGTCGTTGTATAACCGCATCGGCCAAATCCTTTTGCGGCCTAAACTCAATCCCCAATTCCTTCATTTCCTCGATTTGTTTCAGAAAGAGTTTGTGATAAGGGGCAGTGAGTGATAACGTTCTTAAACACCGTCGGTCCGATCGCTTGAGACCAGGGATATCTTCCCCGATGATGACAAACTTTTCTAAAAGAAGAGCGGAAAAGATGATTTCCGCTTTTATCGTGCCTTTCATCCCTGTGACGACGCGAGCCGCGTTATCTAGATCAATTTCCGGTATAACGATCCCATCATATTCTTTCGGCAATTCGAGTGGAGCTGGGGCATATTCGTCTGTCGCGATGACCTTCCCTGCTCCACCGCATTCAATACGATGCATCCCCAACCAGGAAGATGTTTCTCCGTCCAGAAAAAGGATATCATGACAAATTCCATGATTGCTCAGTTTTATAAATTGTTCATAAAAAGGCTCATGCGCTGTGCTATCACAGAATATATAGAGCACTTTGGGAAGGGCCAGTTTGTCAATTGGCATGTTTTTTAATAGTTCACGCGTGATGGACTCAATCAACTCTCTCATTTCCATATTCGTCACCTCCTTGACCAAGAGAGGAGTACCCCGTTTTTTCCAAGTACTTTTACCGTGTCTCCTGTTTTCAAGGCAGCCGCATTCGCTTCATCAAGATCGATATGGAAATCGAGAACAAAATTTGGATGTACCCGCACGATTACATCCGGAAAGATCACCGGCCGATCTCCCATCGCCTGTAAAATCAAACTGTCTCCATCTTGAACTTGGAATGTTTCGGCTTCCTCAGGAGACATATGAACATGTGATTTGGCGATGATCACACCCTTTGCTAGGGTGGCAAACCCTTTCGGACCGATCAATGTAATTCCTGGAGTTCCTTCGATTGAACCAGATAATCGCACTGGTGGATGGATACCTAATTGAAAGCCATCCGTTTTTGAGATTTCCACTTGACTGGCTCCCCTTGCCGGACCAAGGACTCTTACCCCATGAATGATCCCTTTAGGACCTACAAGGGTCAATTGCTCTTTCGCGGCAAACTGTCCAGGCTGGGAAAGATTCTTAAGGGGTGTCAACTCATATCCTTGTCCAAAAAGTCTTTCCACATCTTCTGGCGATAAGTGAATATGGCGATTGGATACACCCACAGGAATTGTCAAATCAGGGGCGACAAGTGCATTTGTTTGCTCCATTACTTCCTTGTTGTTCACTCGTTTCAATGGAATGCCTCTCCCCTTTAAAAAATCGACTGCAGATGGGGTAATTTTATCTTCCTCTTGGAGAGGGAAAGGATTGGGAATGCCATCTTTGATCATGGCCCTTAAACTTGCTTCCGTGATCAAGGCCATATGCTACACATTATCCTTCCAGTTTCGGCAATATCAGTTCAATGTCGCTATGCGGACGCGGAATGACGTGGATGGAAACGAGTTCGCCCACTTTTTCAGCAGCTGCTGCTCCCGCGTCAACAGATGCTTTGACAGCTCCGACATCCCCACGTACCATAACGGTTACCAATCCCCCGCCGACATGCACCTTACCGATCAACTTTACGTTTGCAGCCTTCGCCATCGCATCTGCTGCCTCAATTGCGCCAACCAAACCTTTTGTTTCAATCATTCCCAATGCGGACATTTCTCCTGCCATTGTATAAACCTCCTATTTATTGTAATTTATTTAAAATACTAAGTTTTTAATTCAGCAAGTACGTTTTTGATGATTTCCATTACCTCATCTCTGCTGATGAGAGGTTGTTCTTGTGTTGCAACCGGCGGATGCTTCATGTTTGTTTTTTCGTCGATCCGTTGCATCTCGCGAATACCAAACGCAACTCGTTTGATATTAAGCAGGTGCTGCGGACCGATATTGTCCGAGGTGACATTGTTACCGAAGGAACCGCATCCGAGAGTAAGTGAAGGCTGGATTCCTGTCGTCGCACCGATTCCGCCGAATGTTGTACCTGAATTGACCACAATGCGTGAAGCCGGTTTTTCCACGGCGAATGCTTCTATCACTTGTTCATCGTTACTGTGTATACCCAATGTATGCCCCAGACCACCCAATTCAAGTAAACGGATACTCAATTCGCAGCCTTCTTTCCAATCTTGAACGGTATAGAAAGCGAGAATCGTTGACAGTTTTTCCACAGAAAACGGATATTCTTTTCCGACACCCGTTTCTTCTGCGACGAGGACTTTCACCTCTTGAGGAACTGAAATTCCCGCCATTTCTGCAATCGCTTGCGGTGATTTTCCTACGATTTTTGCATTTAGGGATCCGTTCACCATGAGAATGGCGCCCACTTTTTCTTTTTCGCTCCTATTTAAGAAATAGGCACCTTGTCTCTTCAACTCGGCAATCACTTGATCTTTGATCGCTTGATCAGCGATGATCGCTTGTTCTGAAGCACAGATGGTACCGTAGTCAAATGTTTTACTTGATAGTATATGGCGCACCGCCTCAGAGAGATTTGCGCTCGGGTGTATATAAACAGGAACGTTTCCAGGTCCTACACCGAAGGCGGGTTTGCCCGAGCTGTAAGCCGCCTTCACCATCGCCGTGCCGCCTGTAGCCAAGATCACGTCCGTGAGCTTGTGTTTCATCAATTCATTCGTTGCCGCTAAAGTCGGCTGTGTAATGCAATGAATCAGACCTTTCGGTGCACCTCCCCTTTCGGCGGCAATTTGCAACAATCTTGCAGCTTCCAACGTGCAATGAGCTGCCGACGGATGTGGACTGAAAACAATTGCATTTCTCGCTTTAATAGCAATGAGGGATTTGAAAATCACTGTCGAAGTCGGATTGGTGGAAGGTACGATCCCGGCAACAACGCCGACCGGTTGTGCCACTTCCCACACTTTCTTCTCTTCATCTTTGCGGATGATTCCGACCGTTTTCATGTCTTTGATCGCTTCGTACACATTTTTGGCAGCGAATAGATTTTTCTCTGTTTTGTCGGCAACATTCCCGAAACCGGTTTCTTCGACCGCCATCGATGCCAATCGAGGCGCTTCTTCACATGCTGCCACCATCATGCTCTCGACAATTTTGTCGATTTGGCTTTGACTCATTCTTTCGAGTAATTTTTGCGCTTCTTTCGCTTCTTGCAAGTAATTCCGAACTTCCTGTATCGATTGAAGGTCTTTGTCTACGATCATGTATTTTCTTCACCTCTCTCTTTTTCTGTTTCTATCAACAATCGGATCAACTCTTCTTTTTTCGCCGAGTTTATTTCTTCCGCCGAGAGAGGGAACCCCTTGCATGAAAGCGCCATCTTTCGCAGTTCGGAAATCGACTTCCGCTTCCATTCGCTGGGTGCCTCCGCATCCACCGATACACTTCCATCTGTTTCCGCCGATCCCATCGTCCACTCCGCCCCTTCAGACGGGCTTGTCACTGCCATCGGTTCTTTGGCTTCAGTCGATTGTTGAGTATGCTGACGTTGCTCGCCGCTACATCCTGTCTTTGAACGGAGCAGACGAGCCATCATTTTTTGAACGTTTTGGTCAGGTCTTGCAATCACATGGGAACGTAAAAGCCGACCGACTCTTTGGGCTTCTGCCTCCCCCACCGACACAGCAGCCTGAACGGATGCTACATCCCCTATGATGTAAACGGTGACGATTCCCGCATCAGCCTTCTCATATGTCATGATCGTGACATCTGCAGCTTTGGCGGCGGCATCGGCAGCGGCTATCAGTGCAGGTACACCAAGGGTCTCAATCATTCCCAGAGCGAAACCTGTTACATTCACCAGAAATCATCCTTCCTTTATCATCTCCTCGGATCTTGCGCCACGCTTCTGACTGCTTCCGCAAATGCTGCAGCAGCCGCCGTGCAAGCGGATTGACTACCAGTCAAAAGTCCTCCGCCAAAGTTCGTCTCTGTTGGCGGCCCGTAAAACTGTTGGATCTTCACATCAGCCGCTTTAAGTGCCGCATCCAAGCCATAGACCGCTTCCAAGGGAGGCGCTATGAGATATGCCAGAGGTTCCCCTTCGCGAATCCCTGCGACTTTGGAGAGGTAGGTGCCCGTTCTCGAGATCACATGGGAGTAATACGCATGGGTTCCATCTTCATTCAGTGCATAAAAACAGGCTCCATTTTCCATGAGGGCGATCGCGGCATCCATCCCGCTTTTCACTTCTGCCGGATTTTCTCCGCCAAGAATCCCTATGAATTCCCCGGACAGAGGACCTGAAGCGTGTGCAGAACCTGCGTAGAAGGATTTCGCGTATACCACTTCAACCGATGCTTTTTTCGTCGCTTCATCGACCGCCGTGTATCCGACATCATCGATCGTGGATGTGAGTAAACCCAAGCTGCGAATGTGGGACGGCAAATTTAATTTTTCCGCCAATCCCGGATCGACATTAGGGATCAGACGCGTGGCCAATGGGATTGCGCGGATCGGTTTCAACATGATCGTTATCACCTCGCTTACAACAAAAAAGGTGCCTCAATGCAGGATTGCTCCTACATTCAAGGCACCTTTGCCTATTACTATTCATTTTTTGATCTAATGATTACTTCATTGCATGCGTATAAAATTTTCTTTTGTTATTTTGTTTATACTATACATTGAATTTAGATAATTTTCAAGCCCTTACGCAAGTACTTCATTCAAAAAGATGCGGTCCATCTGTTTAAAGGCTCCGCATCCTTGAAAATTCTTTGTTTTGCAAAGTTACCGCTTGCCTAAAACAGCAACAGAAGTGTTTACAGCTTGTGGATACTCCATGAATAATCAAGTATGCACTTGCTCTAAGGGATGATATGTCTAATAATAACGTTATCGTTCATTTCACTCGTTTTCATAATTTTTATCATAACATATAGAGAGAATAGAAAAATATTTCAAGACTCGTAATAAAAGGAGGAGCTTATGAAACTGAGAGTCTCAGCGGTCCAATATCATCTTCATACAATACAATCCTTTGACGAATTTGCCAAACAAGTGGAACATTATATTAAAACTGCAGAAGAATTTGGTGCTGATTTTATCCTGTTCCCTGAATTCTTTACCACCCAATTGATGTCGATTGGGAATGATCAAGGACAACCATTGACCATCCAAGACCTACCTGATTTTACAGAACAATATCGGTCTTTATTTACGAATTTTGCTAAGCAAACAAAGATGCATATTATTGGGGGAACCCATGTCATCCGTAAAGGTGACCGATTATACAACGTCGCTCATTTGTTCTATCCGGATGGAAGAATCGCTGAACAGCCGAAGCTTCATATTACACCAACGGAAGTTAAGGAATGGAAAATGACTCCTGGTGAAAGCCTGCAGGTGTTCGAGACTGACAAGGGAACAATCGCCATATTAACCTGCTATGACATAGAATTTCCAGAAATCGTTCGTATGGCGAAGGCTAAAGGGGCTGATGTAATATTCTGTCCTTCTTGTACCGATGATCGCCATGGGTTTCACCGAGTACGTTATACGAGTCACGCAAGAGCGGTAGAAAATCAAGTATATGTGGTGACTACAGGTACCGTGGGTTCTCTTCCAACCGTTGATTTTATGCGGGCAAATTTCGGTCAAGCGGCTGTCATTACACCAAACGATATTCCGTTCCCTCCCCGCGGCATCTTGGCAGAAGGGGAAATTAATGACGATATGATTGTTACCGCTGATCTGGATTTAGAACTGTTATATCAGGTTCGTAAAAGTGGTTCCGTCACCACGTGGCGTGATCGGCGTACCGATCTCTATCCGGATTGGAAATAAGGAGAGCTTAGAGTCTCGAATAGGAGGCGGAAGAATGTATAGAAAGGAGTTTTACGTTTTTGATCAGGATCAGCCTGTCCCGGCGGTGATTCGAAATTATAAAGAAAGTGACTTTCCTGGTTTAATTCGTATACAACAGGAATGTTTTCCTCCCCCATTCCCGTCTGAGTTATGGTGGAACACGGAACAATTGAACAACCATGTTACTTTATTCCCGGAGGGGGCCTTATGTGTTGAGGTGAATGGTGAACTCGCGGGATCAATGACCGGCCTTCTTGTTGACTTTGATCCCAATCATCCGGAACACACTTGGGAAGAGATCACGGATCACGGGTATATTCGTAACCACAATCCAAACGGGAATACGCTTTATGTCGTCGATATTAGCGTTCGTCCCTCCTATCGAAAATTAGGGTTGGGAAAATGGCTGATGTTTTCCATGTATGACGTCGTTGTTCACAAGGGATTGGAACGATTGTTAGGCGGAGGAAGAATGCCTGGCTATCACAAAAAAGCGAAAGAGATGACGGCAGAGCAATACCTTGAAGCTGTAGTAAAAGGTGAATTGAAGGACCCTGTTATCACCTTCCTGCTTCGCTGTGGACGTATCCCCGTTAAAGTGGTGCCTAATTATTTAGAGGATGAAGAATCGTGTAATTATGGGACACTTATGGAATGGAAAAATCCTTTTTACTCATCAAAATCTTGAAATGGAGAATGATGAAGATGGAATATCGCAGAATTACGAGTATTCAAGATCCTTTGTTTAAAAAAATGCACCAATTGATGCAAGACGTATTCCCTCCGGAAGAAGTATTAGAGTTCGATCTTTGGAAAGAGCCTCTGGAAGATCCGGGAATTCGTGTGTTTGTTGCTGTTCACGAAGGGAATGTAGTCGGTGCGACGGAGTACCGCTATTATGAAGATTTTAATGTGGCAATGACAGATTTTACGATCATTGGCCAAGCTGGACTTGGTATTGGTCGATTTTTAGCGCAAAAGAGGTTGGATGATTTAAATTCCTTGGCCGCGGCAAATGGAAAGCAATTATTTGGTATGTTTGCTGAAATCTATGATCCTTATCGAGTAGAGCATTATCATTTTGGCGGGATCAAACCCATGGATCCCTATGTTCGTCGTGAGGTATTGTCTCACCTTGGTTATAAGCGTCTTGATTTCCCTTATGTTCACCCGTCCTGGAACAATGATGGAGAGGCCGTAACGGGACTCGATCTTTGTTTTCTTCCAATGGACGAAAACGTCAATGAAGTACAAACAGATCTTATCGTGAAGTTTTTGAGACGTTATTATTCGGTTTTATCGAACAAACCAAAGTCTTGGTATGAAATGATTGAAAATCTGGAAGCGAAAGATACGGTAGCGTTATTGCCCATTTAAAACTCATTTTTGCATTGGAAGAGGTCAAGAATCAAGAGGTGAAACGATGAGTTTAGCTAAGAAGCTTTTTATAAAGAGTGGGTATCGATTGACCGTGGTGAATGCTCCTGCCCATTTTACGTTGCCACTCAACGAACTTACAGATCAAGTGGAAGTTTCAGACGAATTGGACGGAATTTTTGATTTTGTGTTGGCTTTTGCACACTCCCAAGAAGAATTAATATCTTTTGTACCAAAGATACTTCCCCATCTTAAGGAAGACGCAACTTTTTGGGTAGCGTACCCAAAGAAAAGTTCAAAGATAAAGTCAGATCTTAGCCGTGACCAGGGATGGGAGGTTCTTAAAGAAGCTGGGTATGAAGGTGTTTCACTCATATCTATAGACGAAACCTGGTCTGCCATGAGATTCCGTAAACCAAAGAAATGAAAGAACACATGGAGGAAACTTGTTACGTCGTTTTTATAATAAGACGATGAAATGTAGTCTGAGTTCATTTGGTTGAGACAAGCCCTATAATGCCAATTGAAACTAAGAATTGTATTGTATCGACGGCACCCCATTCGGTCTCATGCAATTTGGCCCATACTGTTTCACACGGTGGGCCATTTTCTTATCTTTCAGTCGGACTGCTGGTACCTCTCAATCCGATTTCGTAAAAGATTACAATAAAAAATGGTTCGATGCATGTTTAAAACAGAATATTCAGTAGTACATACACCCCTCCTTTCGCCGTCATCCTTTCTTTGATATAATACAAAATAGTATTAATTTTCTATTCACTGGAGGGATGGTATGATAGCTATTCGTTCAACCAGTGACATCCAAAAGAAAATGAAAGAGTTGGAAACCAAGTGGAAGAGCTTTGTAATAGAAAAACGCGATCCGGATCAAATGAGAATGAATGTTTACGAATCGTGGAAACGCTGTTTGACTTACGGAGTTAACCCCAGACAAAAACAAGCCAACATTGTTCTTTCGAATGATCAGTTGGTCGAATGGGCGAAGAAATCGAAGTTGTATCAGATTTCCTTGCCGATCCTGCAACAATTAGCCGATCAGATCTACGATACTGGACACATAATTACCCTCTGTGACAGCAAAGGTAAAATTATTTATTTGCAGGGGGATCCTAAAATCCTGCAGAAAGCCGAGCTTATGAACTTCGTGCCCGGTGCCGACTGGAGCGAGGAATCGGCCGGTACAAACGCGATCGGAACTTGTATTGCCATACAGCAGCCGATCCAGATTTTTTCTTATGAACATTTCTGTGAAGGATGCCATCCCTGGATCTGTTCATCCGCTCCGATTCAGGATCCGTTCACCGGACAACTTTTGGGAGTGGTCGATCTGACAGGTCCTTCTGATCTAGCTCAGCCGCACACATTGGGTATCGCAACGGTCACCGCGTCGGTCATCCAGCAGCACTATCGGGAAATTTCACTGAAAACGCTCCATCATTTACGAACCCACTTTATCCAAGCGATCAATCAGTGGAAAACCGATCCCGTTATCGTATTGGATTCCGCCCTTCAAATCGTGAATGCCACTTCCAGTGCATTATCTCTGTTTCAAACCAACAATTTTAGTCAATTCTGGTCACTTTCCGGACTTGAAGTTCTGAAAGATGCCCTTCTCAACAATAACGGTGAAGAAGAAGAAATCTATTTGCCTTTGTACCAAACAAAAATTACGGTGCAAAACATAGTGATCGACTCAGAACGAATCGGTTTTCTCCTTCACCTCCAACGATCGGCTCAGCATCGCTCTCCCGTGTCACGCTCCAGCAATAGTTGGTCAGACATCATCGGTGCAACAAAAGCGGTAAAAGACATGATATACAAGAGCCAAATGGTAGCCCCCACGAATGTGCCGGTATTGCTCACAGGGGAAAGTGGAACCGGCAAAGAAATGTTCGCGAAAGCGATCCACCGCGCCAGTCTGCGGCACCGCGGCCCTTTTCTAGCGATCAACTGCGGCGCCATACCGAAGGAACTGATGGCGAGCGAACTGTTTGGTTATGTTCCGGGCACGTTTACAGGAGCGAATTCCAAAGGTAAGGCGGGGAAATTTGAAGACGCGAACGGCGGAACACTGTTTCTCGATGAAATCGGGGAGATGCCGCTTGACTTGCAGGTATTCCTCTTGCGCGTTCTACAGGAAAAAGAGGTGGTTCGCCTCGGATCCTCCAAGCCCATTCCTGTTGACGTCCGCATCATTGCGGCCACCAATCAAAATTTGATAAAGCTGATCGAAGAGGGGAAGTTTCGCTCCGATCTTTATTACCGGCTCAATGTCGTCGAATTGCATTTGCCTCCATTACGGGAGCGGAAAGAGGATATCCCTTTGTTATGCGACCACTTTATTCGAAGGTTCGCAACAAAATACGAAAAACCGGTGACAGCAGCCGACGAAGAGGTGTTGTCGTTTTTCCTGGACTATCATTGGCCGGGTAACTTGAGAGAGATGGAAAACGTGATCGAACATGCTGTCTTGTTTACGAACGGGGAACGGATTCAAATGTCTGATTTGCCCCACTCCGTGTCGCCCGCTGTCCCGAAAGAGAAAGAATCCCCTTTGGAATTGGAAGAGAAACGTATACTGGAGCAACTGATTCAGGAAACGAACGGCAATTTGTCTGAAGTGGCGAGACGCTGCAATATCGCCCGTACCACATTGTACCGAAAAATGCAAAAATACAAATTGAGGTAGGGCTCTCGATGTAGCCCTACCTTTTTGCATCACAAATCAGTTGCTCGACCGCGAGTTACGGCTGCGGAACGGGACGACCCAACCACTCCTCATAAAAAGCGTCGATGTCGGGTTCGAAATCCTTGATCACCGGATACCACGGGGTGACGTTTTCCACTTCTAACTGCGTAGCGCATGATGGACAGTAGTACTCACGAATTACCTGCCATTCCGGGTCTGGTGCCAGTAGTTTTGGATACAATTCTTCCATCTTCTCTTCCGTATCTCTGACGTAAATTAACGCGTGCAGTTTCCAATTGTCACGGTAGTCGCAAAATTCGTGTCCGCAATCGCATTTGACAATCCGGTCGCCGTTTTTCTTTTGCACGATGTAGAGATGAAGGCCGGCGGGGAGCAGAATTTGATCATCCCAAGGCACCCTTTCCTGCAAGATGCTCAGATATGTGTCAAACCGCTCAGGATCTTTGAAGCTCGAGAGCATTTCCTTCAGTTTAAAGAAATCTATAGTGCCGTCAATCAATTCTTCAATCGTTTTTTTGTCATATTTTGCCATGATTCAACCTCCTCTTCGTTGAGACTCTATTGCAGGCGGTTATGAGCGCCAAATACAGGAATTTCTAATTCGCTTTCCTTGATGATCCAGCTTTCCGGCAAACTCCAGAAACTGCGGAACTCGTTGGTAAACTTTTCGCTCAGTGCGAAGCTGCTTGCATACATGTGTCGAACCTGAATCGCCGCTTCCTTATTCAAAATCTTCTGTCTTTCTTCCTTCATCCATTCACGCGTCGGCTTCCCGCGTTGGATCCGTTCTTTTCTGATTTCAGCACGCCGCTGTTCCGTCTTTGCTTCATCGACCACCCAGCGTCCTTTTTCGTCCTGATGAATGACAGCGCCATACACTTTTTCCGCATACTTGGGAAGCAAGTGACCATCATTCAGGTCTGTTTCGATCGCTTTCGGCTTTCTCTCCAGCGGATCGCCGAATCCAGGACCCCCACGCAGATAGTTGAGATAGAGATCGTAATTTTCAAAGATCGTTTCTGTGGTGATCGCCTGTTTGTCTCGCTTGATCTCCTTCGCTTCGATCAATTTTTCATAGGTCGGATTTCCGGGATCAGGATCGCCGCCCAACGGGAGAGGAAGTCTCTTCTCGATCAGTTCCTTGATGTTTGTGCCGTGAGCTTCGAAACGGTAACCTGATGCGGACGGATATCCACCCATCAAACCGCAATCGCTGGTGATGTACCCATTCCCCATGAAAAACATGGTCCAATCTTTGGCTCCCCATACCATCCGCAGCGTTTCGTAGCCGTTTCCGCCGCGGTACTTACCGTATCCTCCCGTATTAGGCTTGATTGCGCGTCCAAGGTACAAGAGCGGTTCGGCCAGCTCCCAGATCTCCATGTCACCCATGTCGCCTTCCGGATTCCAAACGGCTGCCGCATGATCGATTCCGTCCTTGACAGCGCTTGCCCCGACTCCTTCAGCCGCCGATTCGAAGCTGTTGACCGCATGGTTTTCATTAAACTGGTTATAGCCGCCGCCTTGTAACCAGTTACTTGTATTGGCATTCCCAGCATTCACTTCTTCCAGATAACCGCGGGAGAAATAGGTCCGGCTCAAAGAGCGCCACAAGGGACTCCATGCGGTAACCAAGAAATGCCATGCGTAACTATGGGCCGTCCGGATATCGTCAGGGTTCAGCCAGGATCCGTAAGGCAAGCCGAACTTACTAGCATATAAAGCACCGTCGTTCACGCGGTCATTCGGAATCAGCGTTTGTGACATCATGACCCAGATTCCACTTGTGATGGAAACTGGAGTCGCATTGTAGCTGTGCCAGCCCCAGCGGTTGACTCCCTCAAAATCGATTTCGAATTTTCCATCTTTGTGAATCGTCATTTCATGAGGAGCATGCATAATCGTATTGATTCGCGCATAAGGAGGCACATCCAGGTTTTTGTAAGGAACATCGACGAACGATACACCGCGGTATTTTCCAGGAATGGTCATCGATTTGACCTGATTGATGAAGCCACGGCGTCCATCTTCAATCACTTCTCGGATAAACTGTTTATAAGTATCGATTCCTTCTTCTTCAATCATTTGCAAAACCAAATCTCGAATCATATGACAGCCGGCCACGCGTGTCCGTTCATCCAACAGCCAGTATTTCGTGGTTCGGACTGATCTCTGGCTCTCGATCAACCAGTCTTTAAGGAGCGTATCATTTTTCCCAATTTTTCTGCATGCCACCTGATAACCATCATCGTAACGGGATACCGGTCCGACCGTC
Source organism: Collibacillus ludicampi (assembly GCF_023705585.1). Classification (NCBI taxonomy): domain Bacteria; kingdom Bacillati; phylum Bacillota; class Bacilli; order Caryophanales; family Alicyclobacillaceae; genus Collibacillus; species Collibacillus ludicampi. The sequence continues at coordinate 3,071,656 of NZ_BOQE01000001.1, read as the reverse complement.
ATGCTTCCGGGAGCGGTCGCACCGACGTCGATCACGTGAGTGACGCCGCCGACCCAGCCCACCACCTCATTTTCCCAGAAAATCGGTACGATGGTGTGCACGTCACAAGGGTGAACGTTTCCGATATGAACGTCGTTGTTACAGAATATATCGCCAGGTTCGATGCCGGGATTCTCTTCGTAATCGTTCTTGATCATGTATTTGATCGCGGCTCCCATCGTACCCACATGAATGATAATACCTGTGGAAGTGACGATTGAATCTGCTTCCGGAGTGTACAGGGTAAAGCACAACTCCCCTTCTTGCTCGACAATCGGAGAAGCGGCCACCCGTTTTGCGGTTTCTCGGGCATGAACAACGCCTCCGCGCAGCTTGGCGAACATCTTTTCATAACGGATTGGATCGGATTCTTTAAACGGTAGTTCCTTCAAACCAGCATAGTGACCGGTTTCACGACTTAATCGATCGATTTCCTCCCGCATTTGCTTGAGTGTTTTTCCGTTCCAACCAATCCCTCGCGAAGTCTGTTGAACTTTCAAATCTTTTTCCTGAATAGCCAATGGAAATCCCTCCTTCTCAAGATTCGAAAAAATTGCGATACTGTTAAGCCAAAATTACTCACGAGGTTCTTTTAGGTGGAAGATACGGTGCTGATCGAGATACGTCTCATACCCTGGCGGAACGACAAATGTTGTCGCCGGAGATTCAAGGATCGCGAACCCTTTAATACGGTTACCTGCTTTCAACGATTCCATTGCCCAAATGTCGGCTTTCACCCATTGTCCTTTCCAATACACGTTACGTGTACCAAGGTAAGCTTTTTCCGGAGGTATATCGCCAGCAAGCGGTTCTTCCGGAATTTTCGGTTTCGGCACTTCTGTGATTCCCCTAACAATTGCCCCGGTGACTGAGTAACCAAGTTCAGGCGAACGGGCAGCTTTCGCGTACACGCGGGAATACGTTTCTTCAAACGCTTCAACGAGTTTATCCCAGTCTGCAGCGGTTCGTACCTGAGTGATCGGCGATTCGATTTCCAAATCGTTCAGCTGGCCTTGGTACTGCATACGGAAATAGAGTCGAAATTCTACTTTGTCACGCGGGAAATTATTCTTTTCAAATTCTTCCGCCACTTTATCCGACAGTTCTTCCCACGCCAATTGCAAATTCTGTCCGGCCTCTACCTTTTCCTCATCTCCAGCGTTCGGACTCACGTTCAGGTCCAGCGTTTTGTCGTAACGATATTCGAAATCCGCGGCTCCGCAACCAAAAGCTGAGAATCCGGCTGCCCACGCAGGAACAAGAATATCTTCAAAACCGAGTCCTTTCGTGTAACCGGCAGTATGCAGCGGTCCTCCACCACCATAAGAGAAGCAGACATACTGGGACGGTGAATATCCTTTTCCGAGAATCATCGACTCGAGATAGTTACGAAGCTGCGATTCCAGCAGGTCGATCACACCGTATGCCGCGTCCTCCACGGTGAGTCCAAGCGGATCGGCGATTTGTTCCTTGATCGCCTTATAAGCAAGTTCCGGATAGAGTTTGACTTCTCCACCCAAGAAGTTGTCGGGATTGATCAATCCCAAAACAACGTGACAGTCAGAAACGGTAACCGTTTCAATACCTCCAGCAGGGTTGCAGACTCCCACCCGGTAACCCGCGCTGTCCGGCCCCAGGGTGATCGACTTGAAGTTAGGATCAATCCGCACAAAACTGCCGGCGCCTGCCCCCACGGTATCCATCGCGACCAACGGAAGGGACAGAACAAGACGGGCCATGTCTGGGCTGGTGTTGATGCTCAAATCTCCTTGCGTAATGAGCGCCATGTCAAAACTGGTGCCGCCGATGTCCGAACATGCGATATTGCGAATGCCCAGATACTCACCGAGATACTTGGCGCCTACAACGCCGCCGATCGGACCGGACACCAGCGTACGAGCCAACTCGTTTGCCTGATAGCTGATCGTTCCGCCATGGCTTGCCATCACCCGCAGATCAAACTTAGCTCCTTTTTCCTTGACCCGTTTATCGATGGTCGATAACGTTTTTCGGGACGGATCGGCAGCATAGGCCTCGATAATCGTCGTATTGGTACGGTGCGATTCTTTGCGTACCGGATAGTAATCGACCGAAGCAAAAATCGGCACCTCTTGTCCCCGTTTTTTCATGATTTCCTTTGCCATGTCCCGAACCCGGCGTTCATGTGCTGGGTATTTATAGGAGTGAAGGAAACTGATCACAATCGCTTCCACGTTCTGTTCCAGTAGTTCCACCACAGCTTGTTCCACTTCGTGTTCATAAAGCGGAATGACTACGTTGCCAAATAAATCTACACGTTCGGTGACACCCCGGGTCAATTCCCTAGGAACCAGTGGAGGATCATAGCGATGGGTATTCAGGTGCAACCTGTCTGAATAGGAGTACCCAAGATACGCCTGAATGGCTCTTCCCATGCGATGGAAGTCTTCCATCCCCTTGTTGACGATCAGCCCGACTCGCCTGCCCTTCCTTGACACCAAGCGGTTGAGCATCGCCGTCCCGGAATAAACGCCAGCCACCAGTTGGGGAAAAGCTTCTTCGACGGTCGTTCCCCAATAAGACAACGCGTCGCGAGCCGAATTCAAGAGGCCGATCGACTCGTCTTCTGGAGTGGATTGCGCTTTGCCGACCACAAATTCCCCCTTGTCGTTAATGATGAAGGTGTCCGTCATGGTCCCTCCGGCATCAATCGCTAGAATTTGTGCATTTGCTCTCGCCATGTCCAAAATCATCTCCCTTCAACCTCTAATATCGTTACAAGAGGGTGTCCCCTTGTTGCCAATATAGATAAGCAAGAACAATGCCAACGTATTAGAATACATAAATTGTTATGATTTTTCTGTGTTTTTGGCTGCTGCTTTCTTTTCTTCGCAAACTTGCTGATCATCGAATTTGATCCAGTGTAGCGAATCGCTACAACTGTTGCGCTACAGTAGGACGAAACATCCAAAACCCCCGAAACACTGTGTTTTCGGGGGTTCATAACATTTCTATCCTCTCTTATTCTTGCTGATCCAGAAAATAGACGACATTTTCCGCACATCTTGCACAGATCGTCGGATGATCTGGGTCTGAACCGACGTCTGTGGTAACTGTCCAGCATCGCTCACATTTTTCTCCTTCCGCGAGGCTAACGAGCACTTTGAGTCCTTCGTATTGGCCTGCATCTGCTGGGGCTTCCGTACCCGGCTGGTGCAAGTTGACTTGTGAAACGATCAACACTTTGTCCAGTTCCGGCGTTTGTGCGAGAATCTCATGCACTCGTTCGGACGGATAAAGATCCACTTTCGCCATGAGCGATTGGCCGATGATTTTCTCTTTCCGCGCCTCCTCTAACGCTTTCGCGATTTCGCCGCGGACTTCTAAAATTTTCTCCCACTTTTTCTCAAGCTTGTCATCCATCCACTCTGTATGCACAGGCTCCCAAGACACAAGCTGTACACTCTCTTCCGTAGCACCCGGAACAAATTCCCAAACCTCATCCGCAGTGTGCGTGAGAATGGGAGCGATCAATTTTACCAAAACCGTCAAGATTTTATAAAGAACTGTTTGAGCGGATCGACGTGCGAGTGAATCGGGTGCAGACGTATAAAGCCGATCTTTCAGCACATCCAGATAAAAAGCACTCATGTCTACCGCACAGAAATTGTTCACCTCATGGAAGACCACATGAAATTCGTAATTGCGGTAGGCTTGCATGACCCTTTCCTGCATGCGGGCAAGTTTATTCAACGCATAGCGATCCAGTTCGGGCAGATCCACATAAGCGACTTCATTCGTAACCGGATCGTAATCCTTCAAGTTTCCGAGCAGATAACGCAACGTGTTGCGGATTTTACGGTAGACTTCCGCCACCTGTTTTAAGATTGCATCCGAAACACGAACATCGGAACGGTAATCGACAGATGCCACCCAAAGCCGAAGGATATCCGCACCCATTTGTTCCATGACTTTAAGCGGATCAACGACATTGCCCAGGCTCTTGGACATTTTTCGTCCTTCACCGTCCAGCAGGAATCCGTGGGAGAGCACTTCTTTGTACGGTGCTCTGCCTTTGACGGCAACACCGGTGATCAATGAAGATTGGAACCAACCGCGATACTGGTCGGAACCTTCCAGATACAAGTCGGCAGGCCATCCCAATTCATCGCGTTGCTGACAAACGGCCATATGGGAAGATCCGGAATCAAACCATACATCCATGATGTCCGTTTCCTTGCGGAAATGCGTACCTCCACACGAACAAACGGTTCCTTCAGGCAACAGTTCATCCGCTTCCCGTTCAAACCAAACTTGCGAACCATGTTCTTCAAACAGTTTGGCCACATGCTCAATGGTCGCTTCATTGATCAGTTCTTTGTTACAATCCTTACAATAGAATATCGGGATCGGTACGCCCCAAACACGCTGGCGGGAGATACACCAATCTTGGCGGTCTGCCACCATGTTATGCATGCGGATTTCACCCCAAGAGGGGGTCCATTTCACTTCTTTCACTTGTTTCAGAAGTTGCTCACGGAACGCGTCAACAGAAGCAAACCATTGCTCTGTAGCACGGAAGATCACGGGATTTTTGCATCGCCAGCAATGAGGATAGGAATGATCCGTCTTTGCTTCATGCAACATTCGCCCAGCCTCATGGAGATCTGCGGTGATCTGTTTATTCGCTTTGAGATAAAATTGCCCTTCGTACGCTTCGACTTCCTTCGTAAACTTTCCTTGATTGTCGATCGGAGCCAAAATCGGCAGACCATAAGCAAGTCCCACTTCGTAGTCTTCCATCCCGTGGCCGGGAGCCGTATGCACACATCCGGTTCCTGCATCAAGCGTTACGTGATTTCCAAGGACCACACGAGACTCTCTGTCAAATAAAGGATGTTTCGCAATCACATGCTCCAGTTCGGAACCTTTACATGTTTGCAGAATCGAATATCCATCTGCCAAACCTGCTTCTTTGAGCACTTTCTCCACAAGCTCTTTCGCCAATACGAGCTTCTCGCCGTCCACTTCCACAAGCGCGTACTCATATTCAGAACCGACCGCAATCGCCACATTCGCGGGCAGCGTCCAAGGTGTTGTCGTCCAGATGACGATCGAAGAGTCATGAGGCAGTTTTCCTTTTCCATCAATCACTGGGAATTTCACATAAATGGAAGGAGACGTTTTATCTGCATATTCAATCTCCGCTTCTGCCAGTGCGGTTTCACAGGAAGTACACCAATACACAGGCTTTAATCCTTTGTAAATATACCCTTTTTTCGCCATTGCACCAAAAACGCGAATCTGCTCCGCTTCATATTTCGGCAAAAGGGAAATATAGGGATGCTCCCAATCCCCCCGCACACCTAAGCGTTTAAACTGATCCCTTTGTTTATCGATAAATTGCAATGCATACTCTTTACACATCTCACGGAATTCGGGAATTGAAATTTCATGCCGATTGATGCCTTTATTCTTAATAATTGCATGCTCAATTGGCAACCCGTGCGTATCCCAACCGGGAACGTAAGGAGCGTTATAACCGTCCATCGTCTTTGATTTGACGATGAAATCCTTCAAAATCTTATTTAACGCATGGCCAAGGTGAATATTCCCGTTCGCATACGGCGGTCCGTCATGCAAAATAAACTTCGGCCGATTCGCCTGTTTTTCCTGTACTTTTTCATACAGACGGATTTCTTCCCAACGTTTTTGAATCATGGGTTCACGTTGCGGCAAATTTCCCCTCATCGGAAATTTCGTTTCCGGCAGATTGAGCGTTTTGCCATAATCGAGAGTCATATTGATCCTCCTTGAATCCACAGATTTCGTCCAAATCTTTCATCCCATATCCGAATACGAGTAAAAAAGTTTGAAAGCTCGTTCAACGAAGCGAAAAGCATCCTCACGGAAGCTTATTTCCCCCGAAGTGAAAGTATACTATGCGGATACATGTATACCACATGGTATACTCTCCTGCACGTTAAAAAACCTCTCATCCCTAATGAAGGGACGAGAGGTTCTATTCCCGTGGTACCACCCTAATTGCCGCATGAACAAAATATGCGCACACGGCCACTCTTACGGCGATAACGGGCCGAACCGGCTTGGCTTACTGTTCACATCCGGGCGAAAGTGAGGTTCAGCTAGCGACTCATGGCTGATCTTCCTGAATGTCCGCTTTCCCGGCTCGCACCCTCTCCGGTTCGCTGTAAAAGCAGATCATCAGTACTGGTCCATTCATCGTCTTTATCCTTCAGGTTGTTCCAAAAAATCTTCAGTCGAAGAGCTTCTGGGATGTACATCGAGGTTAGAAAGCAGATTTTAGAAAACCCTTATCAACCCATGCTTGGATATGTATGTGAAATATTATATGATGAAAGAACGAAAATTTCAAACCTGGTTCTCGACTGATTCATTGATTTCCACTTCTTCATCTTTCGATGCGACAAGTTCATCCCAAACTTTGTTATCCAGCATTTCCATTTGCGCTTGGATCAATGAGCGAAAACGCGCGCGTAAGACGGCCGCCTGCTTACGAATCTCGTCAAGCTCCATTGTGATTTTACGGGATTTAACAAACGCCTCATTGATGATCCGGTCTGCATTCTTCTCAGCTTCTTTGATGATTAATTGCGCTTCTTTGCGGGCATTCGTTCTGACTTCTTCCGCGGTTTCCTGTGCAACGATGATCGATTTGGACAAACTTTCTTCCAGATTCATAAAATGTTTGAGGCGTTCTTCCAATTGGGCGATCTTTTCCTCATAAGCCTTGTTCTCACGGATCAACGTTTCATAATCTTTGATGATTTGGTCTAAAAATTCGTTAACTTCATCTTCGTTATATCCGCGAAAAGAGCGACTAAACTCTTTATTATGAATATCAAGAGGAGACAATGGCACAGCTTTCACCTCCATACATACGATACAAAAACTTTACAGACTTATTTCGACACCGTTCCGCCAATTCCTGCCGTTTCATCAACCTACCATCATATATATTTCCCAACACGGACGACTGTCCGACCTTTTTTCGTCGTTTTACCGATCTCCAATATGCGTAAACGACCTTTTCCACGTACGGAAATGACATCGCCTTCCTCGACGGGCGTCGACGGATCGTCTGCCACTTGCCAATTGAGTTGTACTTTTCCCGAACGCACGGGTTCAATAATCTTGCTGCGAGACAAACCGAAACCTTCTGCTGCCACCGCGTCCAAACGAAGGGACATCACCGTGAATTCCTTCTCCGCATACTGTACGTTGGGGTTACGAAAATCCTCTTTTCCGATTTCCCGTAAACGGACAGACATTCTCCCCACTTGATGAAGATGGAGACGAACATAGTCTGCTATCTCCTGCGCAACAACAAAATCGGCACCGCCGTCGTACACGGAGATATCGCCCATTTTGGAGCGCTTGAGGCCGAGACCCGTCAACGCTCCCAAATAATCTCCATGTTGTACTGTTTTTCCATCCCCTATAATTTCCGCACGAAAATATGCAAGTGCGAAATCTCCTTCATCCGGCTGCCAATAAAGGGGCAAGAAGAGCGCACGTTGGCGCTCCGCTTCTTCATATCCGCCATACGTATAGATCTGGACGGTTCCCATCGTGCGGGCGATATTATTCGCGATCATGACTTGCCGCGGATCCAAAAAATCGGTAAGCATCGGAGTTTGGCGTTCATCCGTGCGTTCCGCGAATTCAATCACACGTTGGATGAATGGGCGCTCTTCCGGCCTGTAATGCATAAAAACATCCTTTTTCACGCACTACCCCACCCAATGGAAAAGACTGCGCAACACGGTAAAGATGCCGCCCTCAAGAAAACTGTAAGCAAGAAACGCCACGATTGGCGACAAATCAAGCCCCATACCACCAAATGAGATGGGCGGAATGATACGACGAAACGGTGACAAGTAAGGTTCTGTCAGCCGGTAAAGGATACCTCCAATAGGCGTTCTCTCCATACCAGGCACCCAGGACATCAAGATACGGGCAATGAGAATATAGTAGTAAATATTTAAGATCCAACGGATTAGGTTAAAAAGATAGAATTCCATTCTTCACCTCAACGCAATTGTGTTTGTGAAACCCGGTGTTGCTCTTCCTTCGTATTGAGGAATTCCGATATGGAACCTTGCACATCAACATTTTCCGGCGCGCAGAGAAAAATCTGATGCCCGATTTTATCCATCCTTCCTCCGAGCGCGTATATCGTGCCGGAGATGAAGTCGATGACGCGAATCGCCTGGTCGAAAGGCGCTTTGTGAAGATTGATCACAACCGGACGTCTCGCGCGCAGGTAATCCGCGATCATCTGAGCATCACTGTAACATTCTGGCTCGGAGAGAATGACTTTCACTTGTTTATTGGTGTGTAAATTAACCACCGTTCCTTTGCGCTGTACCGACATCACGTCGTTTTGCGGTTCCTCCGCTTCTTTCACCATTTGGGATGCAGGTATCTTTTCTTCCTCTTCGGCGAGCCCAATGAACTGCATAAATTTATTGACAAAACTCATAAATCGTCCCTCCAAACGTGATTACGGTTTGACTAAAACGCTGCCTAACCGAACCATAGTCGCGCCTTCTTCGATCGCTACTTCAAAATCCTCAGACATCCCCATGGAAAGCTCCCTCATTTCGACATACGGGAAGTCAATATGCTGCAGTGAATCTCTTAATTCTTTCAACCGGCGGAAGACAGGACGGGTCTCTTCCGGATTCTCCACCCTGGGTGCCATCGTCATAAGACCATGGACGCGGATGGATGAAAATTCCGCCAGCGACTCAAGAAAAGGCCGAACCTCATCCGGCTTGAGGCCTCCCTTTGTTGCCTCTCCGGAAACGTTCACCTGCACCAGACACGAAACTGTTTCGATTCCCATTTTCTTCGCTCGCTGATCGATCTCCTTGGCCAGCGAAAAACGATCAAGTGAATGAATCATTTGAAAATAGGGCAAAACATCTTTCACCTTGTTCGTTTGCAGATGGCCGATAAAATGCCAGCAAACATTCTCATGGATCTCTTTCACTTTGGGCAAAGCCACTTGCACCCGGTTTTCGGCCAAATCTGTGATGCCCGAACGTATGAGTGCACGTGTCTCCTCCACACCTATATATTTGGTTACAGCGACCAGTTTCACCTCATCCGCGTGACGACCGGCACGCTCGCACGCGTGAACGATTCGCTGGCGAACCACATTGATTTTGGCTGTATAATCCATGACAATCTCTCCTCTGTAAAGAGGTTGTGCAAAAGGCTGCATCATCCGAAGAGTCTCTTCGATGCTCATTCTAGTTATGCGAGAGCCTTTTTGAACCTCTTAAGCAACAGATATATATTCTCTTTAAGTGCATGATTTTCCTGCTATACGAGAACGATCAATCCCGCGTGTCTTCCCGTATTGCCGGATTCTTTCCGATAGGAATAGAATTGATGCACCGAACAGCTTGTACACATCGCGAGATGTTCAATATTGTCACGCTTGACCCCCGCCTCCAGCAATGCGGAGATATTTGCATCCCACAAAGAGAATTGCCACTTCCCACGCTCGTTCTCCGTAAAAAACCTGTCGCCATGGATAAATGAGGATAGGATTGCTTGACGAACACGCTGGTCAACTTCATAACAACAGGGACCGATGGACGGCCCGATCGCCGTGACGATATCTTCCGGTCTTGAGCCAAACTCTTGTTGCATCATTTGTATTGCTTTTTTCGCCACTTTTGAAGAAGTTCCTTTCCAGCCCGCATGGACTACACCGATGGCGTTCATCACAGGATCAAATAACAACAGAGGAACACAATCAGCCGCGTATGTAGAAAGAACGATTCCTTTCTCCCGTGTGATCAATGCGTCGCTTGCCGGGATTGCATCTTCGTAGTCAAAAGCCCCTCTGCCGCGCTCACTTTCACGTATCACCGCTACATGATCCCCGTGCACCTGTTCACCCGCTACCCAATGTTCAAGAGGAACTCCGATCTGTTCAGCAACCCTTTTTCGGTTTTGCAACACGTCTTCCTTTCTGTCACCTACATGAAGCCCAAGATTTAAGCTGGAAAACTCTCCTTGCGATACACCACCCAACCTTGTCGTGAACAATGCGCGCACCCGTTGTGTTCTTGACATCCGTTCTACGTCAATCGTATTTGTAAAACGCACTCCGTTTTCTCCTCCTCACACATGTCTCCTTACTTGCATCGTATCATACAAGAAAAGAGTATACAAACGGCGTATACTTCGCGTTCGTGTTCCCTGGAGATCGTCTCCTTGAATTCTGCCTAAGATACATGACGAATTCCAGGGTCGCTCGTTTACACAAAGCATACGCCTTCGTATAGAAGCAAGGCCCGTATATCGGTGGAAATGTTAATACCCGCCGGAACTTCCGTCGATTTTCGAAGGAAGATATGAAGAATGGTTGTTCGATTGGCCGAGTTCCACCAGCACAACATCCGATCCGATTTTTATGATCTGATTCCATGGAATCACGAAATCTTGACCGCCGCCAAACATTCCGAAAAACCGGCCGGAACTGGGGACGATAATGGCGCGAATCATTCCGTTTTCCAAGTCGATGTCCAGGTCACCGATCATCCCCAATTTTCGACCGTCTGTAACACTCACCACATCTTTCGTCTGCAATTCCGAGACTTTCATCACAATAATAATCATCTCCTTGCTGCCAAGGATGCGAATCATGCGGCTGAACATTCTCATAACAATATATATGTTCATTGAACCTAAAATGATTAAAAAGACTTCAATCAAAGCATTTGCTATTGAAGAGAAGAGCCGATGATCGCGGTATCTTCCTCGCGTGATTTCATGATCCTCGATGTTAAAAAATAAAAAAACCGCAAGAACTGCGGCTTTTTTCAACGAATATACTTTTGCATATGAGCAATGGCGGCTTTCTCTACGCGTGATACCTGTGCTTGTGAGATTCCAATCTCTTCGGCTACTTCCATTTGCGTTTTCCCTTCAAAAAAACGCATGGACAAGATCCGTTTTTCCCGCTCGCTGAGTTTTTGCAACGCCTCTCGAATGGCGATCTCCTCCACCCAGAGTGAATCCTGGTTTTTCTCATCACTGATCTGATCCATGACATAAATCGGATCGCCGCCGTCATGATAAATCGGTTCAAACAAAGAAACGGGATCCTGAATCGCATCCAGCGCGAAGACGACCTCTTCTTTTGCGACATCCATCGCTTCCGAGATTTCGATGATCGATGGTTCGCGCAAAATCTGGTTCGTTAACTGATCCCGCACTTGCAGAGCTTTATAGGCGATATCCCGCAGACTACGACTGACACGGATCGGATTGTTGTCTCTAAGATAGCGTCGAATTTCACCGATAATCATGGGAACTGCATATGTAGAAAATTTTACATTTTGTTCCAAATCAAAATTATCGATCGCTTTCATAAGTCCGATACAACCTACTTGAAATAGATCATCTACATATTCTCCGCGGTTGTTGAACCGTTGAATCACCGAAAGAACGAGCCGTAAATTCCCGTTGACCAGTTTTTCTCGCGCTGCCAGTTCCCCTTGTTGCAATTGCACAAACAATTTGCGCATTTCAGCGTTTGTGAGTACAGGCAACTGAGACGTGTTGACACCGCAGATCTCGACTTTGTTTCTTTTCATGATGTTCCCCCCATGTCAACATCTGCCTTTGGGATTCGTAAACAGTATTTCCCTGGGGGGAAGAAATATGCACTTAAATCATTTTGTTAAATTCTTTGCGCAATCTCTTGATTATTCTTTTTTCCAAGCGAGAGATATACGATTGAGAAATACCCAACAGATCGGCCACATCCTTTTGCGTCATTTCCTTCCCGTCTTGCAGGCCGAAACGCAGCTCCATAATTTTTCTTTCTCTTTCCGATAGTTTCTCTAAAGCTTTGTACAACAGATTTCTGTCCACCTGTTCTTCTATATTCCTGTAAATCGTATCATTTTCTGTTCCCAACACATCGGATAATAACAGCTCATTTCCATCCCAATCCACATTGAGAGGCTCATCAAAAGAAACTTCGGTACGGATCTTATTGTTTCTGCGCAAAAACATGAGAATTTCATTCTCAATACAGCGGGAAGCGTATGTCGCCAGCTTGATTTTTTTCTCCGGATCAAACGTATTCACCGCTTTAATGAGACCGATCGTGCCGATTGACACCAAGTCTTCGATATTGATTCCAGTATTTTCGAATTTGCGGGCGATATACACAACCAGACGCAAATTTCGTTCGATCAAGACCGCACGGATCGCTTCATCACCGGAAGGCAGTTTTTCCAATAAATACTCTTCTTCTTCCCGCGTGAGAGGTGGCGGTAGCGCTTCGCTTCCCCCTACGTAATAAATTTCTTCAGCGCGTACACCCAATCTCAATAAGATGCGCAAACAAAAAATGCGGAATTGCAAGCGCAATCTGTGCGATAGTTTCATGCGATCGACTCCCCTTTCACTCCCTGTTTCACCGTCTCCCCTGTTCGGGTGGAAGTTGTAAGGAACGATGGATGTAAGATCATTTGGTAGGTTCCGTCTGAAGACAATCCCTTCGGATTGAGGCCAATAAGCAGTCTCTCGTATGGATATTCTTCATTCTCCCTCCTGCATATACACTGGTCAGGACGGAAAGCCAACAGCATCCCCATCGCGTTCCCAATCCCCCTGTAGGGAACAAGCCGCAAACGGGACTGCCATTCTGCATCGATCTCACTCCCTCCCAATTGAGACATCGGATCTTTCCCATGCTCAAACGCCCGCACGATGGTTTCAGGAAGAACAGAGCGGAATACAGACCAATCGGCGACAGCGACAGGCAAGCGGCTCAACGGGTCAGTCAGCGAGTTTCCCGTGTCAAGGAGCCCCTTTAAAACAAAAGATTGTCCGCAAAAAACCACCTCCACATGCCAAAGATGTTCTTCGCGTCTGCGTAATTGCAGCAAACGTTTCCACGCCGTCTTCCCCAAAAAATAAACCAGTGGAATTGCTGCAAAAACAAAGATGAGCTTTATGGGCATGATCCAAACAGGACCGCCGCCTAGGTACACGAGACGATCCTCCACACTTGTCCCGCTTTGGAACAAGGCACTCAGGCCAAACGCAGCGCCTCCTGTGATAAACGATGCTAAGTAAAAAAGCGCAAACAATCGTATCCATTCAATCAGCCCGCGAGGCGTGAAGGTCGCATAGATGATGACGAGAGAAACGAGTACCTTAACCGTGAAAACTAGTCCAACCTTAGCCCAGTCGTTCATAAAGAGAAGCAGCGCATAACTGGCACCGATCACCGCACCAACAAGGAAACGCCACCACCTTACCTCTCTTCTTGCCATCCATGCGGTGAGAAACAATATGAAACTGTCCATGACGGCATTGATCAGCCAAAAGACATCGACATACAGAACCGGCATGGGATGCTGACCTCCCGATATCGCCAATCGTGACCCTAGTATAGTCTATGTCTATTACAAAGTTTGTCAGAACTTGACGAGTATTACGAAAAAGATTTCGACAAAAAAAGTCTGCACATACGCGTGCAGACTTCGTGGAGATTATTTGTGTTTTCTGCGTAGAAATGCAGGAATGTCAAGGTCTTCCGGCGAGCTCACAGGCTGATTCACCGGACGAAGATCGATTTTGTTCAACGGTTTGGGTTGCGGTTGCCGTTCTCTGTGCTCGAATCCTGTCGCAATTACGGTTACGACAATCTGGTCTTTCAGATCCTGATTAATGACCGCACCGAAAATCATGTTCACTTCAGGATCGGCTGCAGAGGAAACGATATCAGCCGCCTCATTTACTTCGAACAAGGACAAGTTGGATCCGCCAGCAATATGCATGAGCACCCCTCTCGCCCCATCGATGGAAGTTTCCAACAAGGGTGAGCAGATCGCCTTCTTCGCAGCTTCTGCCGCACGGTTCTCCCCGGTTGCCACGCCGATACCCATAAGTGCAGATCCGCGTTCGGTCATGATCGTTTTCACGTCGGCAAAGTCCACGTTGATGAGGCCCGGAACGGCGATCAGCTCGGAGATCCCCTGCACACCTTGGCGCAATACGTTATCGGCTTCATGGAAAGCTTCGAGCATCGGAGTATTGCGATCGACAATTTCCAACAATCGGTCATTGGGAATGACGATCAATGTGTCGACTTTTTCCTTCAAGTTGGCAATCCCTTGCTCCGCTTGTGTAAAACGGCGGCGACCTTCGAATGTAAACGGCTTGGTGACAACCCCGACCGTCAGCGCCCCCAATTCCTTGGAAATCTCAGCGATGACAGGCGCGGCCCCAGTTCCTGTCCCGCCCCCCATTCCGGCAGTTACGAACACCATGTCCGCACCCTTCAGTGCGTTCAAAATGATTTCGCGACTCTCTTCCGCCGCTTTTTTTCCGATTTCAGGATTTGCACCCGCGCCTAATCCACGTGTCAATTTCTCTCCGATTTGCAGACGTTGTTCTGCTTTAGACATTTGAAGAGCTTGTGCGTCTGTGTTAACGGTGATAAATTCGACTCCTTTTACTCCTGCTTCAATCATTCGATTGACCGCATTACATCCACCGCCACCAACACCAATGACTTTAATATGGGCGAGGGCCTCCATTTCCATATCGAATTCTAGCATTCCCATATCCTCCTCATATCGAAAACCGTAAAGTATGTCTTAGTTGTTATACGAATTCGCTAAACCAGCCCTTGATTCTGTCCATGAAGCCATTGACTTTGCGGCGGGTAGGAACTGTTCCGGCATTCGACTTGCGCACATACGTTTTCGCCACATATTTGATAATCCCTACCCCATTGACGAACGAAGGGTCGCGAACTCCCAAATACTCGGGAACGGCTACACGAACGACGGCGTCAAATTCGTATTCGGCCAGTTTATCGGTACCTGGCATGGAAACCACGCCACCCGCCAATACGTACCCGCCAGGAACTTCCTTTGGCGGTATCCCCATTTTTTCAACTTCCCGTTGAATGAGAAGAAAGATCTCTTGCATGCGAGGTTCTATGATGTTTGCCAGATCAACCTGGTTAAACTCCTTCTCAATGTTACTTCCTATGCGCGGAACTTTGAAGGTCTCGTCTTCAGATGCAAGAGAGACGAGAGCACAACCATGTCGACTTTTTATCGCTTCGGCAACTTCTGTCGTGGTGCGAAGACCTATGGCTATATCATTGGTGATATAATCCCCGCCAATAGGAATCACGGATGTCGCGGTGAGTACTCCATGTTCAAAATAGGAAACCGTCGTTTGACCAGCACCGATATCACAAAGCACTACTCCCAGATTACGTTCATCGCTGGATAAAGCGACCGCACTGGCTGCCAGCGGCATCAAGACGAGGCCCGCATATTGGATGCCCGCGCGCTCCACGCATCGCACCAGGTTATGAATGACCGTCCTGGAACCTGTGACTATGTACGCATTCACTTCAAGGCGCACGCCGATCATACCGCGCGGATCGTGGATACCGTCAAGCCCGTCGACGATGAACTCCTTAGGGACGACGTCGATAACCTCCCTTTCAGGGGGGAGAGCAATCACTCTTGCAGCCTGCATCACACGCGCGATATCTTCCTCTCCGATCTCACGATCAGGGGAGGATACGGCCACGACACCATGGCTGTTTTGCAGAGCAATATGATTGCCGGAAATCCCCACATATGCTGATTGAATTTGAATACCCACCATGCGTTCTGCGTGATCAATCGCTTCACGAATCGACTGAACAGTCCTATCTATATCAACGATTGCACCCTTCCGAATACCGTCACCGTCAGCAGACCCAACTCCAATGACATTCAGGGTCGTGCCATCCAATTCTCCAATGATCGCCCGCACTTTCGATGTTCCAATATCCAGGCTGACGATGATATCGCCTTTAGTCAAGCGTTGGCACCTCCCACTGTTAAGACCCCAAAAAAATCCCTATCAAAAATAAAATTCAACGCCATCTGGCGTATCCCTCTTTTTCTCGCAAACTTTATAAAAAAAATAATGGGATTCGACCATTATTTTACAGAATTCTGACGTCGGTTCATCAAAAGCCTGCGAATGGTTGCGATATTTTGGAAAAGGCGTACACCGAAGGCAAATACAGCCGCAAGATAAAGATCTACCCCTAGTTTGACACCAATGAACGCAAGCAACGCCGCCAATAACGTATTAAAGAAAAAACCGCTAATGAACACTTTGCTGTCAAAATGACGTTCCAAACTCGCGCGAATCCCTCCGAACACAGTATCCAAAGCGGCCAAAATCGCAATGGACAAATAGCTGCTGTACTGTATTGGAATCGAGAAATTAATGACAAGTCCAATGAAAACACCTAACGCCAAACCGACGATGGGTATCCAAATCATTTCTTACCACCTTCCGTATCCACCTGAGCATAACGGATGTCTACCGGTTCGGAATAAGCCGGAACACGGAGAGGGGTGTCACGATACTCTGTGATCACCATTTCTTTTGCGTTAAACAGGCGGAGGTTTTCCGCGTACATGGACTGTATCACACTCTTCATTCTCTCGACATCTTCACCAACCGCTTTGATCTCGAAAGGTAAAACCACATTTCGAGTATTTACTTGCAAAACATTCGGTGAAATTGAACGGATACACGATGTTGTCACGATTCGATTGTCATTGATCGATACGGCCTGCGCACCGTTTGCAAAAAGCGTGTTGACCATACTGATCAGTTCCTCGTCCCTGACAGCGATATCCTCAGGCCTTGTAGAAGGGGGTAATTGTGTAAAAAACAAAGGGTTGTCACGAATTTCGATTTTGATACCGTGACCTTCAACATCAGTCAGACCCGCTTCACGTTTCACTTTTGCCAATTCATCTTCCATCGTTTGAACCATCTTCTTCTGGTCGCCAGACGATCGTTTGTACTCCTCGATCTTTTCGTTTGCCAAGTCGATTTGTTTGCGCAACGATTTCTGATTGTCCATCTCATATGCCAACTGGCTTCTCAGTTGTATGATGTCACCGGCGAAGGGTGTGCGGGGTCTGTTATTCGCAGTAAACTGCACGGTCAGCATCGTTCCGAGGAGCAGGCTGACTGTAAACAAGCTGATGCGAAATCCCCAGCCGGCTTTCTGATTCTCCATCGTATTCCTCCTTCGCGAGCGGAAAAAGTTTTCCCGATTAACCCCCGTCTTCGTTCTTGCTCAAACGGTTGAAATCGCCTGTATATGCTGGCAACTTCAGAAGTGGAACTTCTTTGGGAGGGACGACCGTTAACTGACGATCAGGCCCGCGAAGATAATCAAGCACTCCCGCGCGCATTGTGAGAGCGGTAATCAGTTGCTGAGGGTTCCCAATGGCTTCAATCTTGACGGGAACGGTCGTCGTTTGATCGTTTACTTTGACCACCGGCCCGATACAAACGATCGATCTCGTTGTTGCCACCCGTATACCGTTGACGGCGACCGCTTCCGCGCCCGCCAGAAACAACTCATTGACGACCCGGTTTATATCTACATCATGAATGATACGTGGAATCTCTTTTTCCGGATCCCCGGAATTGGGAACACGATTCATGTCGCTATCTGAAATCGTCAATTGGATACCCGGCCCTTGAACGGGGACGGTAGCTGCAAGGATCCGCGCATTTTCAAGCTCTTTGCGCAAATTCTCGTTCATCGCCCCCGATTGTTTCTCATATTGCACGATTTGCTGTTCCAGTTCACTCAACTTGGTTTCCAATTGTTTGTTCGTATCTTGAATAACCTTCAATTCCTCCAGCGTTTGTTTGGTATTCTGGTTTGACGAGAGAATTTCCACGCTGCTGCTTGTCTGCTGTGTTACGCGATATTGTATAGCCAACATAAATCCAAAAACCATTGAGATAATCGTAAGTATGACGGTCGAACGCGCTCTGGCAGACGGCATGTCCATCGCTCCTCCCAAAAAAGGGCGGCACACTTATATATGCCACCACCTCATGAATTTAACCTGATTTTATGCGCCATGCACGCGCTCCCAACGAGTTCAGTACGTCCTCGATTCGTTCGTAACCGCGATCGATATGCTGCAACCCAGTAATATGAGTGACACCTTTAGCTGCCAAGGCTGCGATCACCAATGCCGCACCTGCCCTTAGATCGGACGCTTCAACAGAAGCGGCAGTCAGTTCAGACACCCCTTGGACGAATGCTGTTCGAAGATCCACTTTGATATTCGCACCCATTCGCCTCAGTTCGCTGACATGTTTAAACCTCTCTTCGAATATCGTTTCTGAAACAATGGAGGAACCTTTCGCGATTGTAAGGAGAGACATAAACGGTGCTTGTAAATCGGTAGGAAAACCCGGATATGGAGCTGTTTGTATGCGATCAACCGCACGCAATTCTCCGCGCGATCGCACGTTAATTATATCACGATCCACCTTGATTTCAACACCGGCCTCACGGAGTTTCGTGAGCACCACGCCCAGATGTCCGGGGATCACATTGATCAAACGGATATCCCCTCTGGTGATCGCACCGGCTAACAGAAATGTCCCGGCGACAATGCGATCGGGGATAATCGTATGTCTTGTAGGACGCAACTCTTCCACACCTTGAATGGTTATCGTATCTTCACCAGCACCGCTTATCTTTGCACCCATCTTATTGAGAAAGCGGGCCAAATCCACAATTTCTGGTTCTCTCGCAGCGTTTCCGATCGTCGTCGTACCTTCCGCTAAAGTCGCCGCCATCATCAGATTCTCGGTGGTACCTACACTCGGAATGTCTAAATAAATATGATCCCCGCGTAATCGTTCCGTAGTGCATTGAATGTATCCGCCCTTCTCTTCAATGTTCGCACCCAACGCTTTCAAACCTTTAAGGTGAAGGTCTATCGGGCGCGAACCGATGGTACATCCACCCGGCTTGGATACCCGTACCGTGCCGAATCGAGCGAGAATCGGGCCCATGAGAAAAATCGACGAACGCATCTGCCGCATCATTTCTTCAGGAACTTCAAAGGTATGAATCGTTGAAGAATCAACTTGTGCCGTTCTTCCTTCAATCGAGACCTTGGCGCCCAATGATTCAAGAATTTGCGACATGACACGTATGTCTTTGAGATCAGGCACATCGGTAATGGTGCTTTTGCCCGCCGCTAGAACGCTCGCCGCAAGAATGGGAAGAGCGGCATTCTTCGCACCGTGAACGCGAACCGAGCCGGTGAGCGGTCGTCCTCCTACGATAGCCAAACGTTCCACCGTGTCACCTCCTGTTGTTACATGCAGCTAGACATCCTCACCTACAATTCTCACTTCCGGAATGAGAGATATCCCGTATTTTTCCAGAATAGTGGTTTGCGCGAGTTCGATGAGTTGCAAGATGTCAGATGCTCTCGCATTGCCCAGGTTGACGATAAAGTTTCCATGCAGTTCGGAGATTTGCGCTCCCCCGATCTTCTTTCCCTTTAGCCCTGATTGTTCAATGAGAAATCCGGCATGAGTATGCTCCGGATTTCGAAAGACACTTCCGCAACTGGGCAGTTGAAGAGGTTGGGTCGTTTGCCTGCGCTTCGTCCAACCTCTGACTGTCTCCAGCATCTTCTCCGTATCCCCTTGTTTCAATTGAAACGTTGCGGAGACTACAATGCGAGGATGATCTTTCAATATACTGTAACGATATTCGAAATGCAGATCTGCGTTGGAGAGTCTGCTTATTGTACCATCAGCCTCAACAATTTCTGCATGCAAAAGGACATCCTTCGTTTCGCTGCCATGAGCCCCTGCATTCATCATCACCGCGCCACCAACCGTCCCCGGAATTCCTGTAGCGAACTCCAACCCGCTCAATCCGTTTCGCATCGAAAAGTTTGCGCAAGATACATACGAGCGCCCCGATTCTGCCCGGACACAGAAATCATTTTCCAGGGAAATCTGCGAAAAATTATCCGCAAGCTTAATCACCACACCGCGGATCCCTCCGTCGCGGACGAGAAGGTTTGACCCCCTTCCTATCACATGCCAGGGCAAAGCATGGTCTGTGCATATGTTCATAAGTCGCTGGATGTGCTCAATCTTTGTGGGAACGACAAACACGTCGGCAGGTCCACCGACCTTCCAAGTCGTATGTTTTGACATGGGTTCATCGAAAAACACCGCACCTACCTCATGTTTGCTCAATAACGATTGCAAGATATGTTTCTCCATGACTTACCTCCAGCATTGATCCTCGTACCCTCATAGTATGCCATCTATAAAAGAG
This sequence comes from Collibacillus ludicampi, assembly GCF_023705585.1. NCBI lineage: Bacteria > Bacillati > Bacillota > Bacilli > Caryophanales > Alicyclobacillaceae > Collibacillus > Collibacillus ludicampi. Next base: position 3,051,393 of record NZ_BOQE01000001.1, on the reverse strand, counting down.
TGTGACAAACGTCCAAGTTCATCACTTTGCAAATAAAAACCTGAGCCAGGTCAATCGCTCAGGTTTTCGTGACGGTGAGCAGTTCCTTCATAACTCGGTAGATATTCTCTAATGCATCGGGCATTCCTAATGTCCGGCTGCTTTCACTCATCGCAGCGAGTTGCTGCGGATTTGATACAAGGGAAAAAACGGTATCAAACAAACGTTTTCCCGTCAATTCGGACTCCCGAATCATCACTCCGCCTCCATGTTCCACGACCCAGCGCGCGTTGAGCTCCTGATGGTTTGCAGTCACGTAAGGAGACGGAATAAACACAGCTGGGACGCCCATCGCCGTCAATTCCGCGATGGTAGACGCTCCCGCGCGTCCGATCAACAAATCGGTCTGTGACAACAATTCAGGCATCTCATACACGAACGGACGGACGAGAATCGTGCGCGCCTTGTCAAGCTTTTTATCACGCACGCGCTTCATGATTTCATCATAGTGAACTTTTCCCGTAATGTACAGCAGTTGAAAGACATCCTGCCGAGCAACTTCTTCCAACATATTCATGACCGCCTCGTTGATCGGTTTAGCCCCACGTGATCCCGAAACGACAACGACAGTCTTAAGCTTTCGATCCAATCCCAGTTCCGTGCCTGCCCGGTGAGCGCTGTCCTTGTCGACTTGAATCACTTCACTTGCTCGCGGATTACCCGTAAGTATAACTTTTTGTTTATATTTACTTAAGTACTTTTCCGCATCGGCAAAAGAAATACACACGCGATGTACAAAACGGCTGAGAAAACGGTTCGTCAATCCCGGATAGACGTTCTGTTCGTGAATGACCGTCAGGTGACCCATGAGCCGCGCCACAAACAATACAGGAGCACAAACATACCCACCGGTTCCGATGACGATATCCGGTTTGAACTCACGGATGATCGAGTGTGCCTGACGAATTCCCTTGGTTAGTTTCCAGAAAGTTTTTATCGTATCAAACGATAAACTCCGTTTCAAGCCGGAAACTTCAATCGTACGGAAAGTAAAGCCCGAACGTGGAACAATATCACTTTCCAGCCCTCGTTCGGTCCCCACATATAAAATCTCAACCTGTTTTTCTTTTCGTTGCAAGTATTTCGCGATGGCGAGCGCGGGATAGATATGCCCACCCGTACCGCCACCGGTAAGAAGCACTCTCACTCAGTAATCATCCTCTCACTTCGCGTATCGAGAGATATTCAATAAGATTCCCACACATGTGAGCATGAGCATTAGTGAAGAGCCGCCGAAACTGATAAACGGCAGGGTGATTCCCGTCGCCGGCATCGAACCTGTAACCACACCGATATTGATGATGACCTGTACGGCGATCATACCGGTAATGCCAACTGCGAGCAGAGAACCAAACGTATCGGGAGCCGTGATCGCCGTGCGCACCCCGCGCCAGAGCAGAAGCAAGAAGAGCAGGATGACGGTGGTGGCGCCGAGGAAACCAAGTTCTTCCGACAAGATGGCGAAAATAAAGTCTGTCTGCGGCTCAGGTAAGTACAAGAATTTTTGTCTCGATCTTCCAAGACCGAGCCCTAACAAACCGCCTGGGCCTATGGCAAACAAAGACTGTATGATTTGATAGCCTTCTGTTCGTTCATAAGCCCATGGATCGAGAAAAGCGAAAATTCGCTTCAAACGGTAAGGGGCCACAATCACCAACAAGGCGAACACAGGGATACCTAACGAAGCCAATCCCGCCAAATGCTTAAAACGCGCACCGGCCGCAAAGATGATCAAGATCGCCGTCCCCATGATGACAACACTCTGTCCCAGATCCGGTTCCAGCATAATCAATCCGACGATCCCTATAACGATCAGAAGCGGTGGTAAAAGCCCACGGCGAAACTCCTGAATTCGCGCTTGATGTTTTTCTAACCAGTGAGCGAAAAACACGATCATGCCTAATTTCGCAAATTCGGAAGGCTGGATCCCCAATGAGCCGATTCCAAGCCATGCACGGGAACCGTTGCGCACCTGCCCGATCCCAGGAATGATCACGGCGATCAATAACAGGATACAGAGCAGCAACCCCGGTTTCGCATACTGCTTCAACTTCCGGTAATCGTAATTCATCATCACATACATCATAATCAGCCCGGCGATCGCCCACAAGAGTTGACGTTTGGCAAAATAAAAAGAATCCCCGTATTTCTGCCCTGAGAGCACGGCGCTCGCGCTGTAAATCATAACGATGCCGATGCCAAGCAACAGTAGCGTTGAAACGATAATCAGCAGGTCCGGATTCTTTCGCACTCTTGTATCCAAGTGAGAACCCCCTCGATGACACGGTCTCGTCCCAATCGCTACATTGTATGCACGGCTTGTTTAAATATGCGCCCTCTCTCTTCGAACGATTTATACATATCCCAACTCGCACATGCGGGAGAAAGCAAGACCGTATCACCAGGTTCGGCCAGGCTCTTCGCGACTTGAACCGCTTCTTCGATCCGTGATACTTTAATACGCTTGGATACGCCTGCTTTCTCGGCAGCCAGAAGCAATTTGTCGGCCGATTGGCCCAGTGTGACGATCGCTTTCACATGTTTTTGAAAAACGGGAATCAAGAGGTGAAAATCATCTCCGCGATCCAGTCCTCCCGCGATCAAGATCACACGTTCAGGAAATGAGGTAATTGCTCTCAATGCTGCTTGCGAATTGGTCGCTTTCGAATCGTTATAATACTTGACCCCATCTTTCGCTCCTACATATTCCAAGCGGTGTTCGACACCGCGGAAACGCATCAATACGGTGCGAATCGCCTGTTCGCATGCACCAGCCGCAAAAGAAGCGGCCGTGGCAGCCAACGCGTTCTCAAGATTGTGTTCACCCGGCAAGGCGACTTCGGAGACATTGCAGATCTCTCGTTCCTGCCCGTCTTTCCGTGCGATAATCACGCCGTCTTGTACAAAAACCCCTTCATGGAGCCGCTTTGTACGACTGAATGGAAAAATCCGCGCGCGGATTGACGAAGCAAGTTCCATCACAAGAGGTTGATCCGCGTTCAAAACAGCGATATCATCCTCTTTCTGATTGATAAATAAACGGCTCTTCGCCTGACGGTACGCTTCTAACGTCCCATGGTAATCGAGATGCGCTTCATATAGATTCAAAAGTACAGCGATTCTTGGGCGAAACTCTAACGTTCCCATTAACTGAAAGCTTGACAATTCGGCAACAACCCATTGATCAGAACGGACTGTGCTTACAATTTCCGAAAGAGCTCGTCCAATATTTCCTGCTACGACAGGCTTGAGACCCGCCTCTTCCAGAATTTTACCAGTCAATGTGGTTGTCGTAGTTTTCCCGTTGGATCCAGTGATTCCCAGAATGGGCGCTTTACAGTACAAATAGGCGATTTCAACTTCTGTTACGACTGGGATTCCCAGTTGTAACGCTTTTTTTACAGGTGTAGCCGTATAAGGAATCCCCGGATTTTTTACAATCAGATCAACTGCAGGGGAAACAATCCCTTCGGGATGTCCCCCCAAAATCACCGGGATCCCCCTCTCCTCCAGTTCTTCCACCTCAGGTCCAAGACTCTCTCTCTCTTTCATGTCATTCACAGTGACCCTGGCTCCCTGCGTATGTAAAAGACGTGCCACAGCCGCGCCGCTACGGGCGAGGCCGAGCACGAGAATGTTTTTCCCTCGGAAGTCCATCATATCGTACGTCCTTTCATTTCATATATAGAGCCAAAGCCCCGATTGACAGGAACAAGCCAACCGCCCAGAATGTACCTACCACGCGCCATTCGGACCAGCCTGACAATTCGAAATGATGGTGAAGGGGGCTCATTTTAAAGACTCGTTTACCGGTGGTTTGAAAAGAAATCACCTGAATGATGACGGATAGTGCTTCGACGACAAACACACCGCCGATCAGCACGAGTAAAAATTCGGTTTTGGTCAACACAGCGACAGCCGCCAACGCTCCCCCGATCGCCAACGATCCTGTATCGCCCATGAACACTTTGGCGGGATGAGCGTTAAACACGAGAAAAGCGAGTACACCGCCCACCATGGCGGCACAAAACACAGAAACATCATACTTGCTGCCCAAGAGCGCGATGATCGAATAGGCTCCAAATGCGATCGCAGTTGTTCCCGCCGCCAATCCATCAAGTCCGTCTGTCAGATTGACCGCGTTAGAGGTGCCAATCACCACGAAAATCAGGAAAGGAAGATACAAAAGTCCCAAGTTCCAATGCACGTCGATTCCTGGGATGTCCAATGACATATCAAATCCGCGAAGATACAAAATCAAGAAAAAGATCAACCCGATCAGGATCTGTCCAAGAAGCTTCTGTTTCGCTCGCAAGCCTAGATTACGTTTCATCACCACTTTGATGTAATCATCGAGGAATCCAACCAAGCCGTAGCCCAGTGTGACGATGAGAAGCAGGAGAACATCCCATGAACGATCGGATAAGATCAGTGTCGTAAACGTGAGTGCCACCAGAATGATGATACCACCCATCGTCGGCGTTCCCGCTTTTTTCTGATGTGCTTGCGGACCTTCCGCGCGAATCGCCTGGCCAAACTTTAACTTTCGTAAAATCGGAATAAAAAGCGGGCCAAGGATCACACCGACCACAAAAGCTACTCCAGTTGTGATGAACAATGTCTGCATATCCATCAAAGGTCCTCCTCAAGACGTTGTTCAAAAAGGCTTCGTTCGATGTGCTGTTCATATCCCTGTCACAGCAGAAGCTTTTTTGAACACGCTAACTGCCATCAAATCAATGCTCTTGCAACCGTTTCAAGCTTCATCCCTCTGGAAGCTTTCACCAAAACAACCGGATGATCCGCCTCTTTCAGCCATTCTTCGAGGATTGGGATCACATCCGCAGCCGAATCACGGGCTAGAATACTCTCAGAGGTCATTCCTCCCGCGAGCGCCCCATCCCTCATATCCGCCGCATGATTTCCGATGATCAATAGGCGGTCGATTCCAAGCTCACCTGCGAGCCGCCCTACTTCCCAATGCAAACGTGCGGCATCCGGACCGAGTTCCAGCATGTCACCCAAAACGGCCACTTTCAAATCCGCTTCCGTGATGCCAGCAAGCGTATGGAGAGCCGCTCGCATGGACGTGGGGCTAGCGTTATATGCATCATTGATCACCTGACCGCCAAAGCGTCCAGGTTGGACTTCAAAACGCATGCCGGTGAGAGTGACGTTCGCCAGACCGGTTGCAATTTGCTCATCCGAGAGGCCGATCAACCTCCCGATCGCGATGGCGGATAAAGCGTTTGAAACTTGATGTCTTCCCGGTACGGGCAATCGAAACCTCATATCCGTGCCTTTCACGCGGAACATAGAACCTTTCAAACCATTCGCCTGTACATCGGTGGCTCTTACATCATTGCCATCAGTGAAGCCGAACCAAATGACTGAAGCTTCCGAATGAGTCGCAAGCGAACGAAGCAGAGGTTCATCTCCCTGAAGAATGGCCGTGTCTTTCGCCGTCAAACACTCGATCAGCTCAAACTTCGCCTGCGCGATCCTCTCTCGTGAACCCAGTTGTTCGAGGTGGGCTTCCCCGATGTTTGTGATGACACCCATTTGAGGAGCTGCGATTTCCGCAAGAAGTCGGATTTCACCGATGTCGCTCATCCCCATCTCCACGACCGCATACTGTGTGGTTTTCTCCAGTTGCAAAAGGGTAAGAGGCACTCCAATATGGTTGTTCAGATTACCTTCCGTCTTTTGCACCGTGTGGTTTTCTTTTAAAACTGCCGCAATCATATCTTTCGTAGAGGTTTTTCCATTACTGCCCGTCACGCCGATAATCGTCACAGACAACATTTGCCGATATGCTTTAGCCAGTTGCTGTAATGCGATCAACGTATCGTCCACTCCGATATACGTGACATCCTTTCGGACTCCGTCTGGCAATGGACGATCCAGTTGCCATAACACGGCGGTCGCTCCGTTCTCGATCGCTTGCGGCACGAATTCGTGTGCATCAAACCGTTCTCCTTTTAACGGGACGAACAACCTTCCTTTCTGTTCTTTACGGGAATCGATGGAAACCCCCCGGATCATCCCCCCATCGGGACCGATCAGTTTCATACCATTAACCATTCGAATACATTCAGGAATCGATATCTGTATCATATTTCACCTCGTATCGCTTTTGCGGCGATTTCTCTGTCATCATAATGATACTTCGTCTTGCCGATAATCTGATAGGTTTCATGCCCTTTCCCGGCGATTAAGACCACATCTCCTTCGATCGCCTTACCGATCGCGAAGCGAATCGCTTCCGTCCTGTCTGTCAAGCGCACGTAGCGTTCTCTTGCCACATCGTGCAATCCCGCTTCCATATCGTCGAGAATCTGTTCCGGATCTTCCGTGCGCGGATTATCGGAAGTGAGCACTGTCAAGTCGGAATAATCGACTGCAATTTTGGCCATCTTGGGACGTTTGGTTCGGTCGCGGTCACCCCCGCACCCCACCACTGTATATACCTTGCCTTTCGCAAATTCGCGAATCGTCCTTAAAACATTTTCCAAAGAATCGGGCGTATGTGCATAATCGACGACGACTGTATAAGGCTGACCTGCAAGCACACGTTCAAACCTTCCGGGAACTCCAGAGACCGCCTCGAGTGAAGGCTTGATTTTTTCAAGCGGTATCCCTTCACACAGGCAAACGGCAGCAGCCGCAAGTGCATTATATACGGCAAACGTACCCGTCATCTGTAACTGAAGGTCGATGGAACCCGCCCACGATTCGATACGAAAAGCGGCACCCTCCGCTTCAATCTTCACGTCTGTAGCACGTACGTCTGCGTCGTTCTTGATCCCGTATGTAACCGTTTGTACGGCACACTGTCCCAGGAAGTATTCCGCGGAAGGATCATCTATGTTGATTACGGCGTACTTGTTCGTCGAAACGTCGCTCGTGAACGTGTTGCCGAGTTGCGCAAAAAACTTACCTTTCGCGATCCGATAGTTTTCCATCGTACCGTGAAAATCCAAATGATCCTGTGTCAGATTGGTAAATACCGCGATATGAAAATCGGTTCCTGCCACGCGTTTCAATTCGACCGCATGTGAAGAAACTTCCATAATCGGGTATTCCGTTCCGATATCTTTCATGGCTCGAAACGTTTCCTGTAGTTCAAGCGCTTCCGGTGTCGTATTCACGACATCAAATTCCTTATTGCCGATCCGTTTTTTGATGGTTCCAATCAAGCCGGTCACATGCCCATTGTCGGTAAGAATTCGGTCGATCAAATGGGTGACGGTGGTTTTCCCATTGGTTCCGGTAACACCGATCACTTTCATTTGTTTCGACGGATGTCCGTAAAAAACGGACGCAAGCACCGAAATTGCTGCCCGCGTGCTGCGGACAACAATCTGCGGTGCTATGATTCCTTCCATCTCTTGTTCTACGACAACGGCCGCCGCACCTTTTGAAACCGCCTGCTCCACAAAATCGTGGCCGTCAACGGTTGCTCCGCGTAATGCGATAAACATCATACCGGGACCGACCGATCGAGAATCGGCGGTGATCCCTGTGATCTCGATACCTTCGACGGACCCAATGACTTTCTTCAATAAAATAGGAGCAATGAGTTCTTGCAGCAGCAACTGAATTTCCTCCTCGCCATTCTTCTTCCTCATTATTGACAACTGTAGGTCTTTTAGAACCCCCTGTCAAGAAGTCGGTTGATCACTCAAATAGAGCCGGATCGTTGAACCAGGTTTTACTTTCATACCCGCTTCGGGTGACTGCGCAACAACATAATTTCCTTGACCGACCGTTTCGGTTTTTAAATTGGCGTCCGAGGTGATCATCACTTTTTGTGCTTCTTCTTTCGATAAGCCAGCCAATTGAGGGACAGCGACAGGGCGCACATCCAGATATCCGTATTTGCGTTCGATGCCATTTGTAGAAGGAGGAACATTTAAGTAACGCAGAGAATCCGCCAGGATGTTGCCGACCACAGGTGCAGCAATGACGCCCCCGAAAACGAGCGGTGCCTTCGGATTATCAATCGCAATATACGCGACTAAGCGGGGATTATCGACAGGAGCCATCCCGATGAAGGAAACGATATAGTGTCCATTCTCGTATCCCCCTCCGGGAGAAGCCACTTGCGCGGTTCCGGTTTTCCCTCCTACACGGTATCCGTCCAGATAAGCATTTTTCCCGCTTCCCCTCGCAACAACGCTTTCCATGGCTTCCCGCACCAGTTTCGCCGTCTGTTCCGAAACGACGCGGCGAACAACGGTAGGCTCATTGCGTTCTAAGACTTCACCCGTATCAGGATCACGCCATTCCTTAGCGATATAAGGTTTCATCAACTTGCCGCCGTTGGCGATTGCCGAAACAGCCATCACCTGTTGGATCGGAGTCACCGAAACCCCCTGTCCGAACGAAGTCGTTGCCAATTCCAGCGGGCCTACTCGATTCAGTTTAAAAAGAATCCCTTTTCCCTCTCCCGGCATATCGATACCCGTTTTTTCACCAAATCCGAATTTGTGGATGTACTCAAACAGTTTCTCTTTACCCAACCGTTGTCCGAGAAGCATAAACCCCGGATTGCACGAGTTTTCCACCACTTGAAGAAACGTTTCGGATCCATGACCTCCCGCTTTCCAACACTTCACGCGCCGACCCGCTACTTCAAAATATCCCGGATCGAAAAAACCTTCGTTCAGGTTCACCTTCTTCTCTTCTAATGCGGCCGCCAATGTCACGATCTTAAATGTCGAACCGGGTTCGAACGTTTTCCAGATCGATAAATTCCGATTGTACACCTCTTGCGAGTAGTTTCGATAATCGGCCGGGTTGAAAGTCGGATAGTTCTCCAACGCGAGTATCTCGCCCGTGTTAGGATCGGCGACGATCGCCATCACGCCGTCTGGGTGGTACGTAGCAACCACGTTGTCGACCTCACGTTTCACGAACGTATCGATTTCCTTGTCGATCGTCAAGACCAGATCATCCCCGTTTTGTGGAGGAACGTATTTATCATCTTCCTGCGGCATTTCTTCCCCGCGTGCATTCGCGTAGAACGAAATATAGCCCGGTTTCCCGCGCAATCGTTCATCATACCAAAGTTCAAGGCCTGTTAATCCCTGATTCTCGATCCCCGCAAACCCGAGAATATGTGCCGCCAATGACTCATTGGGGTAATAACGCTTCCCTTCTTCCGTGATGTAAATGCCCGGCAGTTTGAGTGAGCGCACCTCGCGCGCTTTGGCATCATCGATCTTACGTCCGCCGGGAGCTAGATAGACAAGCAATGATCGTTTGGAGATCGTTTTTACTACATCTTCCTTTTTCATTCCGAGAACTGGCGCCAATTTCGCGGCTGTAGCCTCTTTATCCTTGATCTGTGCAGGAACGGCCACCACAGTCGGAGCACTTCCATTATACGCTAACACTTCTCCATTCCTATCATAAATAACGCCACGTTTTGGCTCAACACGAATGGCTCTCGACCATAATTCTTCCGCTTTCTGTGTCAACCACGGCGCTTTTATAATTTGTAAATACGCAAGCCGGACGATCAATAGGATCAACACCGCTGCCAAAATGAACAAAATAATCATGAGACGCTTTCGCAAAAGCGCATTTGACGCTCGCAAAACGCTCCCCCCTTTGCCGCATGCTTTGTCCTTCTATACAAACCTATGCCTGACAAGAGGGGACTAGACATGTTATCAGAAGAAGACCCCGCGGTCTATTGTGACTGCGGGGCGAATGTGACTTTTATCTTGGTTCCGGGAGGAACACCTGTACCCGGAGGTTTGTCTTGCGATACTGCATAACCGCTTCCTGATGGTTCGAATGAAAGTCCTAAGAATGTAAGAATTTCCGCCACATCTCTCACCGATTTTCCGCTCAAATCGGGTACAGGAACCGTACCGTCTTTTCCGGTGGCTCGTCCAAGCAAAACCATTTCCGATGATCCAGAAACAACTTTGCTGCCCGGCGCAGGCCATTGATTGGTAACTTTCGCATCATTTCCGAGTACTTGAAGATTTAATTTCGTTTTCTTCGCTAAATCTTCCGCCTGGTCTTTCGTCAGATTTGTGAAATCAGGAACCTCGACATAAGAAACAGCTTGATCGTCTTTATTTTTCTCTTGCTTCTTCCCGTCGGAATCAGGAGCGATTCCCAAGTAAGGAAGAGCATTTTGGAAAAATTCCTTCGCCACCGGCGACGCTACCACGTTTCCGAACTGCACGGCATCCCTTGGATAATCGGCAGTGACGTAGACGAGCAACTTCGGTTTATCAGCGGGCGCGAAACCGATGAACGATGTAATGTACCGATCAGGATAATATCCGCCCCCAGGTTTGGGGATTTGTGCCGTTCCTGTCTTCCCCGCGATATGATATCCAGGTACGTAGGCGGCTTTCGATTCATCGTCTTTTACAACATCTTCCATAGAACTGCGAACCTGAGCCATGACATCAGGATTTGACACTTCACTTCGAACCAACGGTTTATTCTCGAAAACGGTAGGCCCTCCGTTCGGTTCACGCACTTCCTTTAACAGGTACGGACGCATCACTTTGCCACCGTTGGCAACTGCCGTTACAGCTGATACCTGTTGCATGGGTGTGACCGATACACCTTGTCCGAATGAAGTGACAGCCAAATCGAGATCCGTCATTTTATCCACGTTAAACAACTGGGAATCGCCTTCTCCTGGCAGGTCGATTCCTGTTTTTGTATTAAAGCCGAACTTATAGATGTAATCATAGAGCAACTTTTTCCCAAGCCGCTGTCCCAGGATGACAAACCCCACGTTACTGGAATGAACGACACCTTCCCGGAATGAAATCGTCCCCCACCCTTGGTAGTTCCAATCGTGGATCGGAGTACCCATGACCGTAATGGAACCCGATGGGAACGTTTCATCCAGACTCGCTTTCTTTTCTGTCAATGCGGCTGTCAATGTGACGATCTTAAACGTGGATCCCGGTTCGAACGAAGCGTTCACCGCCCAGTCATTGTCGAGCACTTCTTGCGGATACTCGTTGAACTTGTTCGGGTTGTACGTAGGTCTGTTGGCCAATGCGAGAATCTCACCCGTGTTCGGATCAGCGACGACGATCGAAGCCGTTTTCGGATGGTATTTCTGATACATATGATCGAGAGCAGACTCAGCAAAGTACTGCAACGTCTCATCGATCGTCAGATATACATCATTTCCGTTCTTTGCGGGAATCGTCTGACGGTGGTCATATGGCAAAGGATTTCCTTTGCTGTCTTTCAAATAAGTCGTTTTACCGTCTGTTCCCCTTAAATATTTGTTGTATTCCCCTTCAATTCCCGCTCCTTGTTTTCCGTCATCGAACACGTATCCGAGTACATGTGCCGCTAATTCATTGTTAGGATACACCCTTTTGCTTGTTCGAGTGAAGAAGATACCCGGGAGTTTCAGATTTTCAATCTTCTCTTTGGTCGCTTCGTCCACCTGCTGTTTTAAATCGAATCCTACGCCATCCGTTGAGGTTAAGGTTTTATAGATCTGGCTTTCCGGCATATCGAGCAAGGGTGCCAATTGTCGTGCATAATCTTCGGGGTTGCCCTTGCTTGGATCTTTTTTGTGTGCCTCTCTCATTTGATTGAGATCGGCAGAGACCGTATAAGCCACCGTTGTGTACGCAAGTTTGTTCCCATTGCGGTCATAGATCGTACCCCGGACGGCAGGGATCGTCTCGATTTCTTGCCAAACCGCTTCCGCCTTATCAGCCAACGCCTTCCCCTGAAATACCTGAAGATAGGCAAGGCGCAGGATCAAGAGTGCCATCATCAGGAACAAGACAAACCGCAATTTACCGGTGCGTCTGTTCGTAATTGAATTCATTGACTATCCCCACTCTGCCCCCCTTGCGCAGTGGGACTGTTTACAAATACCATTCCCAACTTATCTTTCGCAATCTCGATGATTCGCGCTGGACGTTCCAAATCTTGTATGTTTTTCGTCATCTTGGCCACTTCGTCCTGTTTGTCCATCACTTGTTGTTTCAAGTTTTCCACCTGCAGATTGGCTTGCGCAATTAACGCGTAACGATAAATTAGGCCGGAAGCAATGGCTGTGCAAAAGAGAACGGTACCGATCCATTTTAATTTTTCCTTACTTTTCTTGTTCAAAGATGCGTTACGAGCACGCACGTTCGTTTCCAGCGTTGCTGGATAAGTAGATAGATGACGAGCCGTGTTTTCCCTCGTATTCGGTTTGGTTGCGAGCATATGGCGACTCTCCTCTCCCTGTAGTGTTGGGTCGTATTTCAGATCTTCTCTGCAATGCGCAATTTCGCCGATCTTGCCCGCGGGTTTCTCGCCAACTCTTCCCCGGACGGTGAAATAGGTTTCCGGGTGATCAAGCGAACCTTCGCGCGATGGTTACATTGACAGATCGGAAGTTCCGGCGGACAGATACAATCTTTCGCCAATTCCTGGAACGATTGCTTCGCTATGCGATCCTCTAAAGAATGGAAGGTGATCACTGCGACTCTTCCCCCGGGTTTCAGAATCTCCACAGCATCGCGAACGGCTTCAGCAAAAGCGTTCAACTCATCGTTCACGGCGATACGGATCGCCTGGAAGGTACGTTTGGCCGGATGTGGCCCTTCCCTTCGTGCCGCCGCTGGAATGGCCGCTTTGATAATATCGACAAGCTGTCCCGTCGTCTCGACCGGACCAAGGTTGCGCTCCTTTACGATGAAAGAAGCGATCCGTCTTGCAAAACGCTCCTCCCCGTATTCCCAAATGATTCTCGCGATCTCTTCTTCACTCCATGTATTGAGAAGATCATACGCAGAAAATGATTGCGCGGGATCCATACGCATATCCAAAGGAGCGTCTTGCTTATAACTAAAGCCTCTTTCCCCTTCATCTAATTGGGGAGAAGAAACGCCCAAATCGAAGAGTACCCCATCAACATGAGACATCCCTAAATCAATTTGAACGATACGGCGCAAATGGCGGAAATTCGAATGAATCAGCGTGTAGCGTCCTTCGAACGGTTGTAAAACCTCTCTCGCGTGAGCGATCGCTTTGGGATCCTGATCGATTCCAATTAACAGTCCTTCCGGAGCGCTTTGTGCCAAGATCCGCTCACTATGGCCGGCGCCTCCCAATGTGCAATCCACGTAAATACCGCCTGATATTGGCTGTAACGCATCGACCGCTTCTACGCCAAAAACAGAGATGTGGTGAAAGTCTGACATAACTTCATCCCCTACAAATCAAAATCAACGATGTTCTCCGCAATTTCTGCAAACGATTCGGCCGCTTTGGCACTATAAGCTTCCCATGTTTCTTTACTCCAGATCTCCACACGGTTCGAAACTCCGATCACCACGCAATCACGCACAAGTTTTGCGTATTCGCGCAAGGTGGGCGGGATGAGCACACGACCTTGTTTATCGAGGTCCGATTCGGTGGCACCGGAGAAAAAGAAGCGGACGAATGCACGCGCATCTGAACGCGTAAATGGAAGGCTTTTCAATTTGGCTTCTAGGATCTCCCATTCAGATCGTGGGTATACGAACAAGCAGTTATCAAGGCCTCGTGTGATGACAAAGGAAGCGCCAAGCTCTTCCCGGAATTTTGCCGGGATGGTTAAACGCCCTTTATCATCGATATTGTGTTGATATTCCCCCATGAACACCACTTGTCACCCACCTTGAGGGAAATCCCCCCACTTCACACCACTTTCCACCACAGTTATACCATTTCTGTTCCCAATAAAAAAATCCTGCCGATTGACTGACAGGATGTAAGAGTTTTTTATTTACTTATTTCGACCGTTTACAGTCTCAGATTACTTCTTTCGACGAAAGAGTACGAACAAGCGACACGAGCGTGCGATTGACGGGAACGGGATAACTCATCTCTTCCGCCAATTTTACAATGGCTCCATTGAGGGCATCGATCTCCGTCGGGCGATTAGCTTCCAGATCCTGAAGCATGGAAGAGCGATTCTCGGCCGTTTTACGACAAACATCGAGTACACGGGGCCAGATTTCCCCAACTTTGATACCTTTGGCTTCTGCGATTCGGACTGCCTCGTCGACGACATCACGCATTATCCGTAGAAGATCTTCCCTCTCAAGCAGATCTCCGTTTTTCAAACGAGTGACCGCCGTTAATGGGTTGATCGCGCAGTTCACCAACACTTTCCGCCAAACATCTTCTTCTATATGTTGAGAACATCGTGCATGGAGACCCGCTGCGCTTAAAAGTCGTACAAGACGTTCAACACTTGGAGCCAATGTGTGTCGTTTAGAGCCGATGAGAATCTCCCCCACTCCGTTCCACGCCACTGTCGTGTCAGACAATGCGGTGACTCCATGTGTACACACACCGAGCATGATTCGATCCTTCGAACAATACTTTGCGAGCGGAATCTCATTGCCCAAACCGTTTTGCAAAGACAGTACAGTCGGGGAATTACACAGACGGGTGATTTGTTTAGCCGCTTCCTCTGTCTGATAGCTCTTCACCGTTAGTATGACTACATCAGGTGTTAAATCGCTTATTTCAGTAAACACTTCAAGCTTTTGTGTATATGTAGTGTTATTATGGTTCACGCAAACTCCTCGTTCACGGATCGCCTTCATCTGCTCTTCGCGGCGAACGAGAACTTGTATCTTCGTGCCCGACCTGGCTAACTGCGCCGCTATCAATTTTCCCAAAGCCCCTGCCCCGATCAGTAGTACATTCATCGTCACCACATCCTTATATATCTCTGATTTTACCTTTCAAGCGTGATCACTGTAATCTCCGGCCGACACAGAAACCGAAACGGAAGCGTGGTTGTACCTAATCCCCTATTGGTATAGACCCGTAATTTCCCGGTTTTGTACAAACCGGAAACGTATTTTTTGCCCATTCTTGAAGTAAAGAATGGCCAAATGAAAGGAACTCGGGCTTGACCGCCATGACTGTGACCAGAAAGTTGCAAATCGATCGGGAATTGTCTGGTGTAGCACGCATAGTCCGGTTCATGGACGAGCAGGATGTTACAAGCGTTTTCCGGGATCCCTTTCATCGCCGTTAGGAGATTCGGATTTCCTTCCAGCACATCATCAAGCCCGATCAGGTATATGCGTTCGTTTGCTTTTTTCACTACGGCATGTTGATTTTGGAGAACCTGAAAGCCTCCACTCTTCAAACCCCGGATCACATGTTCGACTCCGGACCGATAATCGTGATTACCCAATACGGCGAATTTTCCAAGTGTTGCTTGCAAGCGTGAGAAGACCGGAATGGCCGGTTCGAGAGATCCCAAACAAGTGTCCGAATCGATCAAATCACCAGTGAAACAGATCACATCCGGACTGAGCCCGTTGATTTCGTCGACAACACGTGAGAAGTTTTTTGCGAAGTAATAAAAACCCAAATGGATATCACTCAATAGAACGATCCGCAAGCCTGCGAAAGAACGGGGCAGACGCGAAAGTGTAATGCGCACTTGACGAATATCCAGCCAGAATCGTTCAATGGCAAACGAATACATCCCGGCTCCCAACAAGCCCATCGTACCTGCTACTCCCAACAATTGCCCGCAACCTGAAGGGCCCGCCATATGTTCCCTCCTTATCAAGCCAGTATGATCGAAAAAACTATGACGATGGAATCATCAATCATACGGAATTACGTGCGATCTAAAGTGAAGTCACGTGTAGCAGAAATTCCTTTCGTATCATTCATAATACGTTTATAACCGATTATACCTGTTATACTGGCGCTCGAAATATCATGTAGTCAATTTTAAAAAACACCCCGTGAATAATAAAACAGGGGCAGGAATCACCTACCCCTCTCGATTCATATTCCTATTCTGCTATCGATACAGCTCTTACAAGACACGAAGTAACCCAGATACTATACTGGATAAACCGGATGTTTCCGTTCCGAGAATACCATATATTTGGAAGAATAGGCATCGAAGCGCTTGATCAGTTCATCGCGCAGTGCATTCGGTTGAATGATCCCGTCGATCACCATTTCTGATGCAAGTCTGTATATATCGATATCTTTCTTGTATTCTTCTCTCTTCTGTTCAACGAACGCCGCGCGTTCTTCTTCCGGCAGTTCCGCGATTTTGTTCGCGTAGACCGCATTGACGGCAGCTTCCGGTCCCATTACGGCAATCTGTGCGGTCGGCAACGCGAGACAACAATCGGGCTCGAAAGCAGGACCAGCCATCGCGTACAATCCTGCACCATACGCTTTGCGTACAATGACTGAAATCTTCGGCACTGACGCCTCAGACATCGCAGAAATCATTTTGGCGCCATGTCGAATGATTCCCGCACGCTCGACTTTGGTACCGATCATAAATCCCGGAACATCCGCAAGGAATAATAACGGGATGTGGAATGCATCACATAATGTAATAAACCGGGCAGCTTTGTCGGCACTGTCATGGAACAAGACCCCGCCTTTCACGCGTGGCTGATTCGCGATGATCCCGACAGGTCGACCGTTCAATCGGGCTAGACCAGTGATCAGTTCTGAGGCGAATAACTTCTTGATCTCAAAAAAGGAACCTTCATCAATAATACGCTGAATCAGATCGTACATATTGAACGGTGTGTTTTGGTTTACCGGAATGATCTGTTCGATCGTTTTTTCAAACGATTTCGCGTCTACAGACTCATGCATGGGCGGTTTCTCCGCGTAATTCGACGGAAAATAGGAGAGATATTGGCGCGCGAGGGCGATCGCTTCTTCTTCGTTTGCCGCCAGAACATCCCCGCATCCGGAAACGGAGCAATGCATTCGAGCACCGCCCATTTCTTCAAGCGTGACCTTCTCGCCAATGACCATCTCAGCCATGCGGGGAGAACCTAAATACATGGATGCGTTTTTATTCACCATAATCACGATATCGCAGAAAGCGGGAATATAAGCACCTCCGGCCGCGGACGGACCGAATAAAATGCAGACTTGCGGAATTTTGCCAGATAGTTTCACCTGGTTATAGAAGATGCGCCCAGCACCGCGACGCCCTGGGAACATTTCCACTTGGTCGGTGATCCGTGCCCCCGCCGAATCCACCAGGTATAACAAAGGCACGCGTAACTTTTCTGCTGTTTCTTGAATACGGATGATTTTTTCTACCGTTCGAGAGCCCCAGGATCCAGCTTTGACGGTCGAGTCGTTCGCCATGACACAAACGGTGCGTCCCCCAATTTTGCCGATCACCGTAACAACACCGTCCGCAGGCAAATCTTCGGCCAGGTTGTTTGCGAATAAGCCATCCTCCAGTTCAAAACCTGGATCGAGCAAAAGCTTCAGCCGATCGCGTACAAACAGTTTTCCTTGTTCTTTGTTCTTCTCATGATATTTAGCGGCACCCCCGCGTTTAATTCGATCTACTCGTTCCTCCAGAATTTTCCCCAGTGACAAAGGACTTACCTCCTTCTATATCTATCTTGAAAAATGTGTAGTTTGGCGGGCGTATGCTTTGCGTTCGTGCTCCGTGGAGATCGTTTCAGCGGGTATATGCATTGCGCTTATGCTCCGTGAAGGTCGTCTCGCATGGAATCATAATCATATGTTGCGAGACGACCTTCAAAGTCGCTATTACGCGCAATGCATATACCCTTTTACATCCGAAAGGAAGCGAGACGATCTCCAAAGTCGCTGTCTCACGCAAAGCATTACGCCCACCCAAAGACACTTTTCATCTTCTGATGGCGCCGCCGTATGCGGCATGAGTGGCTATTATGAAAATTAGTGATTGAGTGGCTGTCTTACTCACCTGTATACACAGGTGGCCGTTTCTCTTTGAAAGCCTGCAGCCCTTCCAGACGGTCTTTGGTCGGGATCGTTACTTCGTACGCTGCACGTTCGATCTCCAACCCGGTTTGAAGATCGACATCGAACCCTTTATTAATCGCAAACTTGGCTTGTGTCACAGCGATAGGTCCGTTTTTCGCGATTTCACGCGCGATTTCTTTCACCCGATCCATCAGTTGGTCGGCCGGCACCACATGTTCCACCAACCCGATGTTGAGAGCTTCTTCCGCATCGATACGCCGGGCGGTGAAGATTAATTCTTTCGCTTTTCCTAAACCGATCAAACGTGGCAGACGTTGTGTTCCTCCCGCTCCCGGAATGATGGCGAGCGACGTTTCCGTCAGACCGAGTTTGGCTGTATCGGCGACAATGCGGATATCGCAGGCAAGCGCCAACTCCGTTCCGCCCCCGAAGGCAACACCATTGATTGCAGCGATCACCGGTTGCGGCAAACGCTCAACCGCATTGATCGTCTCACGGATAAGAGAAACGGTTTTTCTCACTTGCACCGGATCCATCCCCGCTCGTTCCTTCAGATCGGCTCCCGAACAGAAGGAGCGGGTTCCCGCGCCGGTGATCACCACAACGCGGACCGAACGATCAAATTGAATCTCCCGCAGCGTTTCATTCAATTCTTGCAGTAATTGTAAAGATAACGCATTCGCCGCCTCTGGTCTGTTCAGTGTAACCACAACCAATCCATCTTCAGTTTTTTCCGTCCGAATTACCGGCTCAGTCACTCTCCATACACTCCTTTCACGCAGAACAGAGATTCCCTCGTGCCTGTAAATTATGACTGGGCAAAGGCTTTCCTAATTTCTCCTGGATGAAAGCTGCAGCTTCAAGCAGTTTGGCGGCATCGATTCCCGTTTGAATGCCCATGCCATCGAGCATATATAACAAATCATCGGTAGCTAGGTTCCCTGAGGCCCCGGGCGCATAAGGACAACCGCCGAGACCGCCCAACGCACCGTCAAAACGGGTGATGCCCATATCCAGAGACGCTAGCACATTGGCCAATGCGGTTCCGCGTGTATCATGGAAATGCATCGTCAAGTGTTCAGCCGGAAACCGGTGAAGGATGACGGATAACACCTCTTGTACCTGGCGGGGGTTAGCCACGCCGATGGTATCTCCAAGAGACAGTTCGTGGATGCCCATGGACAAAAGTTCATCAACGACGCGCATCACCTGTTCAACCGGGACGGTGCCCTCGTAGGGACAACCGAAAACGGTAGATACGTATCCGAGCACTCGTTTTCCTGCCCGCAATGCCTCTTCAACCACTTCTCTCAATACCGGAAATGTGGAAGCGATATCTTTATTGATATTTTTTCGATTGTGTGTTTCACTGGCAGACATAAACACGGCGATTTCATCAAGATCTGCTTCCAATGCTCTTTCCAATCCTTTGCGATTGGGGACGAGCGCACTGTATATGACACCCGGCACTCGCTTGATCCCTTGCGCCACTTCAAAGGCGTCGGAGAGGGGAGGAATCCACTTCGGATTCACAAAGGAAGTGATTTCAATATGCGTAAGCCCCGTTTCCGACAAGAGATTGATCCAGTCAATTTTGTCAGCAGTAGCGATAAATTTTTTTTCATTTTGCAGACCGTCCCTTGGACCTACTTCTCTCACAACGACTTTCTCCGGCCATTTCACTGTAACCCCATCTCCTCACCGGTATTTTCTTCTCTTGTCTGATCCCTTTCTTGAACGCTTACTTATTCCAACTCGATCAATACATCCCCTTCATTGACGAAATCACCTTCGGCTGTCTTCACTTCTTTAACGATTCCACTGGTTTCAGCTGCAATGGGAATTTCCATTTTCATCGATTCAAGAATGACGACATCTTGTCCCTCTTCTACAGATTCCCCTACTTGAACAAGCACCTTCCATACATTTCCTGCCATTGAAGCTGTGATTTGACTCATCGCATTCATCTCCTTCTTTCATCATTTCTTTCCTGTTACATGTTGTGTCACAAATTGGGTCGTTGTATCCCCGTTCAGAAAAGCAGGATGTGCCGCCACTTCACGTAACATCGGGATGTTCGTTTTGATTCCTTCCACTTCGTATGCGGCGAGCGCTTCTTGCAATTTTTCGATTGCTTCTTTGCGGTCGCGGCCTTTGACGATACATTTAGCAATCATCGGATCGTAAAACGGAGAGACGACCGAGCG
This sequence comes from Collibacillus ludicampi, assembly GCF_023705585.1. Taxonomy (NCBI): domain Bacteria; kingdom Bacillati; phylum Bacillota; class Bacilli; order Caryophanales; family Alicyclobacillaceae; genus Collibacillus; species Collibacillus ludicampi. Next base: position 3,031,375 of record NZ_BOQE01000001.1, on the reverse strand, counting down.
TTCGCTCACCGCGAGTTCATGACGAATCCCTTCCCCTTGTGGTAAGACCAACTTGGTAATCGTTCCGGGGGATGGAAAAAACGTTTTCGGGTCTTCTGCGTAAATACGCACTTCGATCGCATGCCCTTCCCTTTTGACATCTTCCTGCGTAAATCCCAGGGATTCCCCGCAGGCAATACGTACCATTTGTTCCACCAAATCCATTCCGGTGATCTCTTCTGTGACCGGATGCTCCACTTGCAAACGGGTATTCATCTCTAGAAAATAAAAATTTTTATTTTCGTCTACGAGGAATTCAATCGTACCGGCGCTCGTATAATGCAACGCATGAACCGCTTTCATGGCCGCTTCACCCATGCGGCGTCGCAACTCGTCATCAACAAATGGAGACGGTGCTTCTTCGACGACTTTCTGGTTTCGCCGCTGAATGGAACACTCGCGCTCCCACAAGTACACGGCGTTTCCGTGTTGATCGGCGAGCACCTGAATTTCGATGTGTCGCGGGTTAACGATCGCCTTCTCAATATACATCGCACCGTCACCAAAGAAATCGGTCGCCCTTTTCTGATTGCCGGCAAAAACTTTTCGCAATTCCTCTTCGTCATGAACCAATTGCATGCCGATCCCTCCGCCGCCAGCTGAAGCTTTCAACATGACGGGATAACCGAACGACTCTGCAACCTGTACCGCTTCTTCCACATCGGAGAGAGGGTGTGTGATACCCGGGACGACGGGGACACCGATCTCTTCCATCACTTTACGCGATTCGATCTTCGATCCCATCTTCGCTATCACTTCCGGACTCGGTCCGATAAACGTAATACCTTCTTCCTGGCAACGCTTCGCAAACGAAGCATTTTCCGACAAGAGCCCGTATCCCGGATGAATCGCATCCACTCCGGCAGTTTTGGCCACTTCCACTATTTTCTCGATGTTGAGATAACTCTCGTTCACGCGTGGACCTCCGATAAGATAGGCCTCATTAGCCATGGCGACATGAGGAGAATCTTTATCGGCTTCCGAGTATATACCAACCGTTTGGACGCCTAATGACATACAAGTCCGCATGATGCGTACTGCGATTTCTCCGCGGTTTGCAATCAGGATCTTCTTGAACATGTCTCCCGTGCACTCCTCTCTCCACTATGTTGTTCTATTCTTAAAGATACCATTAACTTTAGTTCTACGACAATAAAAAAAATTCCTTCTTCGTGGATCGACTGAACGGTTCATGTTATGATCGTACATAAGGAGGTTATTCCAGTGTCACGTAATCTCGTTCATAACCTACGCCCGCTTGACGGACAAGTGGCCATCGTTACGGGCGGTTCCCGCGGAATCGGCAAAGCGATATGCTTGGCGCTCGCCCAAAGCGGTGCACACGTTGCCGTGAACTACCTGCGTTCGCAAGAAGCTGCCGAACAGGTCGCCAAACATTGCAAGCAGTATGGAGTGCAAGCGCTCGCCGCCCAGGCTGACGTCACAAAGTCACAGGACGTAAAACAATTGATTCAAACAACATGTCTATATTTAGGAAAACCGTCGATACTCGTAAACAATGCCGGCATTTCTTCCACCCGTCTGCTCATTGACACGAGCGAAGAGGAATGGGACGCCATCATTGACACCAACCTGAAGGCTGCATATTTATGTGCGAAAGAAGTGATCCCGCACATGCTGCATAATCATTACGGAAGGATCATCAATATCTCTTCGATCTGGGGGATTGCGGGGGGTTCTTGCGAAGTCGCATATTCCGCGTCGAAAGGCGGACTGATCGCTTTCACCAAAGCGCTGGCGAAAGAAGTAGGTCCTTCGGGAATCACCGTGAATGCTGTGGCTCCAGGGGCGATCGATACAGATATGATTTCACACTTGCGTGAAGAAGAGCGGGAAGCACTGGTAGAGGAAACGGCGGTCGGACGTCTCGGTACTCCTGCAGACATCGCATCTGTCGTTCGTTTTCTGGCAGAGCCATCATCCTCTTTTTTAACGGGCCAGGTGATCTCGCCCAACGGGGGATTTCTCACATAAAAAAAGCCCACACGTTTACTGTGCGGGTTTGATCACGAAGATCGATGCGTTTCGTTGGTCCCACGCCTGCTCAGCCATGGAGATTGTCAGATATCCTTTCGCAACATAACTGTACAACTGAGGAAGGCTTTCGAGTGGGAGAAGCATGCGGTTCAGCTTGCCGAGCCCCCAAGTTCCGTCCTCATTCTCCTTCACTTGTCCCGCATAAGAAAGTCCCAGCCGTTCAGACAAGTCATCACCAACGAATGTTTCCACTACGGCCGCATATTTATATGCGGTATCGATAAATAACAGGCGACGGGTTTCATGGCCTTCCGCTTTGACTCGGGCCAGTTCCTCAAATGCCGCCGCAAGCTTTTCCGCCGTCTCCTCTTGTTTATACCGTTGATAGGCTTCCGTAATATCTTTTCCAGCGGAGTCGTAGACCCGCCCGTTTTTCATCGTAAGCGGGAAGTGAAATGGTTTCTCCATGAAAAACCCTCCTTACACGCCTATCCTTCAATCGAGAAAGGCCTTAACTTCTCTCTATCTTCCATTATGCCTTCCGTAGCGCTGTATAAACTTCCGAATCAAATTTTTCCGCAAGTTTCGGGTCGTATGTTTTCTCATACGCGGGCTCAACTGTTAACTTCCCTCCATAGAACATGACTTCACGCACCTCTTCGATGGAGATTTCCGCACGAACCATCTTAAGTGAAACGCCTTCCATTTTCTCTTCTTCCACGAAAGCCCTCCCCGAAATGGCGAATGCGGATCCCGCACCTAGAACGGCTACAGTTACACGATTCTCCTTATTGATGTTTTGTACTACGCGTGATCGCGGGTCAATCGCGAAACGAAGCGTTCTCGGATCGGTCGCCACCAACCAGGAGATCGCCGTCACATTCGGCGCCCCCGTTTCGTGATCAATCGTTGCAAGCAGGACTATCTTCTCTCCTTGCAGATGATTAAATAATTCTTCATGAAGTTCTGGGCGCACATTTTCGGCCATTCGAGCAGCTCCCCTTTCCACAGTCATCTACCTTTCCTCAAGGGCGGTACCATCAGATAATGAAAAATGTCTTTATGTGGGCGTAATGCTTTGCGTGAGACAGCGACTTTGGAGGTCGTCTCGCAACATTTGATTATGATTCCATGCGAGACGACCTCCACGGAGCGAGAACGCAAAGCATACGCCCACCAAACTACACATTTTCAAAGTAGTCCGATTTATAATAATTATATCACAAATGAATCAATCGTACGTGCATACTTGAAGCATTCTTACTAAAGGAGGACATCACTCTCAAGAATGTTCTCAGCCTTAGGTGAATCGCTGAAAACACAATAAGGATTACGCTACCTGCTGATCATCATTCTCTTGATCACTCTGTCCCCTCCCCCATTCATCGAGCCATCGCAGAAACCGATTGTTTTCTATAAGTTCTGAAAGAGAATGAAACTCCGTATAGATGTGGAAAAGCATCAATCCCGCAAGTAACATACAGGTTTCGGGAACATCAAGCATGCGCACCAGCAGAAACCCTAGCACAGCACCGAGAAAATTGGCTCCTGTATCACCCAACATCACTTGGCCAGCCATATCGGCCGGGAAGAAAGCCAAAATCACACCAAATAGAAGCAAAAGCGGAAGCAGGATATCAACAGACCGGCTGACGATCAATATGGAAATTCCAACTAAGATAACGCCTTTGATCGCCCGTCCAGGTTTTACATCCAACAAGTTAATTGCGTTAGCCATCAATGCCATCGTCATTCCGTCGATCAGAACGACGTACCCTTCACGGTTTAAAAGGATGGCCACTCCAAGCGATAGAGCTGCACCTCCGATCGCTTTTAACAAACCTGTCGTCATTTCCCCTTCAATCATGAGTTTGCGGAGATGGCCAAGGAAGCCCCCTACATCTCGGGTGCCGAAGCGATCATCCAACCAGCCGAACAGCGTCATTCCTGAAGACCAGATCAAAAGCGCCGAATATTCATTCACAGGAATCACGGGGAAGTAGGTACTAAAACGGATCAGCAGCACTCCAAAAAGCAGAAATGGAACGGCGCAAACGAAACCGACTCCCGAGGGAATCGATTTCTTTTGCCAATTTTCACGAACCCATCCAGCTTGCACAAACCGTTTACGAGCGAAAGGGATCATCATGCGCGTCATGCCATAACCGATTCCGAATACGAGTAAGGCAAGCAGCGTAAACTCCTTGTTGGGCACAACCGTCATCTTAAAGCCCACCTTTCCGCAAGTGCGATTGCTACATGCAAAAATTGCCGTCCACGATGAAGAACACCCCTCCAATTCCTCCCATAGTCGCGATGTTTCATTTCGACAGGGACTTCAAGGATGCGGTATCCACCTTTTGCTGCATCGATTGTCATCCCGACCTCTACCCCGTACCCGGACGAAAGTGAACCGAGAACAGAAAGCACTTCACGCCGCAGTGCCCTTTGTCCTGAGAGGGGCGCTTCCACTTCCAGCGATGCCAGATGAAAGATTCCTTTTTTTGCAAGCCCTTTCACCCATCCCCATCCGCTCTTAACATCTGAAGCCGGGAACTTCGCGATCGTCATATCCGCGCGCCCTTGTGCAATGGGAGTGATTAATTTTACGATCTCTGTGGCATGTTCCCCCACATCGGCATCTAAGAAAACAAGAACGTCTCCCGTAGAAGCGCCGATCGCCGAATACAAGGCGGCTCCCTTTCCGTAATTGCGGGAATGACGGATCACCCGTGCGCCCGCCTTGCGTGCTTGTTTTTCCGTGTCATCCGCAGAACCATCATCCACAACGATAATTTCGCTTACTTCATCCACTGCTCGCGCCGCCCGAATGGTTGGGCCAATGCGATCCCCTTCATTAAAGGCAGGAATCAATACACTCACTCTCATCGTAATGCCTCCCTTTTTTGTGAAACATCAGGCAGAAGGGTTTCCGCCGTTCGTCTTGCTCCGAAATGTCCCTTCGCTCCATTAATCACATCGACGAGCGCCACACCGCCAATTGTCTCGTTCACCGAATCGACAGTAGAGATTCCTTGTTCCGCATAACTGTCTAACGTCGATACGGGAGCGTCTCCCCTCTCCACGCCGATGATTTTCACTCCTTTTCTGCAGAGCGTTTGAATCAATGGGATATCGAACGCACGTACACGCCCCTGGGTTTCTTGCGTAGCCCCTCCGACAACGATGACAGCATCCGGGGATGTTCCGAAAGTACCGAATCGTTCCAACCAGCCATGTGATACCATGTTTTCGATCCAATGCCCGTCCGTTTCCCCGCAAAGTTCATTCGCCAAAGTTTCCGCAGCCTGTGCGAACACCTGTACATTTCTTGGGTTGTCATCGATCGCGAAAGCCTGTACGAATTCTTTGCTACTGCTACCAGGCGTAAACACCGAAGGATCTTTTACGCTGATCGTTCCTTGAATCTCCGCGCCTGCCGTATGTAAAATCTGCACGAGAAAGTCGATATTCGAGTGGTTCAGATTTATCAGTACAATTTTTTTTCCTTGCAAGCGTTCTTCCACGGAATGGGATCCAATCTGTGCCAACGCGCTCTCGACTTCTTTCTCTCGTTTCGCCAATTCTTCCGCCTTTTTGGACAAACGGCTATTTTCAACTTTCACCGTTGCGTATTTTTCTTCGAGTTTGCTGAATAACTGTGCCTGCTGTTTGCTAAAAACGTCCTGTCCGATCGATCCTCCGAGCAGTAATCCGATTCCCAGTGCCATAAAGAATGACACAACCGTAACCAGATGATAGCGAAATCCGTACATTTCGCCCCCTCCTAACCGAACCACAAACGTACATGCCAATAAAACATGCGCAAAAGGTTCCGCACAATCGGATTGACCGCCGCGATCATGGCCACCGGGATCATCGAAGCGGTACAAACGATGACTAAAGCGGTCCACGAGATCCGACGCTTCTGGTACAATTGACTGACCCCTTTTGCATCCACCAGTTTCGCTCCCACACGCAGACGCGTTAACAGCGTGCTCGCCATTCCTTTTCGCCCTTTTTCCAAAAAATCGACCATATGTGTATGTGTTCCGACGGCTACGATTAAGTCAGCTCCGTTTTCATACGCGAGTAACAAGGCGATATCCTCACTCGTTCCCGGAGCCGGGTATCTGTGCGCCTTCAGTCCCAACCTTTGTATCCTTTCTAAGCCCGGTGCATGTCCGTCCGGATAAGCATGGACGACGATTTCTGCCCCCGAGCGCAGGGCGGAATCGCTGACAGAATCCATGTCACCGATGATCAGATGCGGGCGCAACCCGGCTTGCATCAAGGCATCGGCCCCTCCGTCAACTCCGATCAGCACAGGCTGAACTTCATGAATATAAGTCATGATGGCGCGTAAATCTTCGCGATAGTTCAAGCCTCGTACCACGACAAGGACATGGCGCCCTTGGATCTTCGTACGTAAAGATAGTCGGGGAACATCACCCAGAAAAAAGTTTTTCTCCTTATTTGCGTAAAACAACGTGTTTTCAAAAAAACGTTGCAACTCGTCAGGAGCATTTTTTTTCGCGTCAGCCATGCACTGCATGATTTTCTCATATGTCAACAATTCCCCTACTGTAAGCAACATCCCCTCCATATAGATGCATCCATCGATGATCGTGAGCGATTGCTCTTCGCGGATCTTCACCATGAGCTCCCCATCCTGTACATCGATCACGGGTATGCCCGCCTGTAACAATCGAATCGGTCCTTGGTTCTGGTATCGACCGGTCATGGATGGAGAAATATTGATAACAGCTGATGCTTTTGCTTCGATCAGACCAACGGCCGCCATTTCATCGATATCGGGATGGTCAATGATCGCGATTTCACCGGGGAGAAGGCGAGAAATCAGCCGTTTGGTTTTCTTATCACAACGGGCTTTCCCGCTCACACGCACTCCCGTTTTCCTGATCTCACGCGGTAAGTACGACAAGATCTTTGCTCCTTTCCCTCTCGTACATTTGCAAACGATGAGGTATACATAGTATTGTTTTCCATCCCAAGAAACATGTAACGAAAACGAAAAAATGAGGGTTCGATCGTTACGATCAAACCCACATCACCTGCTCATACCTTTTCCCTATGTATAAATAAATCCTTTCCAATGGTGGGGCAGGGAATCCTGTCCAAATCCATCGAAAGGATCAAAGCATTACTCTTGTTCACATGTTCATCACGGTATCAGTCTGTATTATTTCTCCCGATTGAGATGCTCATCTGCCAAATCGGCCGTATCGAAATCCTGTTGAACGCGCGACCATATATTTAAATCATTGATGCGGCCCGCATAGTCGTTGATCTCGGCAAATAACGAACAGATCCTCTCCCAGTCTTCTTCCCGGAAGACTTCCTCCTGCTTTTCGTCAATAAGAGACTCTAATTCTTTGATACGGTCGGGGATATGCCCGCGGATTGCTTCCCACGTCAGAATCATATCATGTCGCTCCTCTTCTGTGAGCTCACTCCATTCACTGTACAATTTGGGCAATGAAATACCCAACCGTTCATCTTTTATAAACTCATATTTCCTGAACGTTTGTTCACTACTGATGGTCTCCACCCCCTCGAAGAATTTCGAGTGCATGCGGCAATACATCGATAACTGCTTCCAAGCACTCACGCACGCCCTTCGGACTGCCCGGCAGATTGATGATGAGGGATTGTCCGCGCGTTCCCGCCAATGAACGGGATAGCATTGCCCGGGGGGTCTTCTTCATGGTTATGGCCCGCATCGCTTCCGCCAAACCTGGGACTTCACGGTCGATCACTGAACGAGTGGCTTCCGGAGTCACGTCCCTTGGGCCAAGCCCGGTTCCTCCGGTCGTAAGAATGAGGTCGAGGCCAAGTTCATCCACCAGGCGTGTGAGATGTTCACTAATGAGAGAATATTCATCGGGAACCACGACATATTCGACGACTTGTCCGCCGATATCTTGAACCATTTCCCGGATCACTTGAGCGGACAGATCTTCCCGCTCTCCTCTTGCCCCTTTATCACTGGCTGTCAGAATGCCGACTTTCCACATGAACAACTTCCTCTCCCCGTTTGTAATCGCCACTTTTGCCACCAGACTTTTCTAGCAGACAAATGCTGACGATCTCCATTCCTTTATCAACCGCTTTACACATGTCGTAAACGGTTAATGCCGTGATCGTTACGGCTGTCAATGCCTCCATCTCCACGCCGGTTGGGCCTACGGTATTAACGGTGCAAAAAATTTCAAGAGCATTCTCCTCAGGTACATCCTTAAAACGAATATCAACGCCTGTCAATGGAAGAGGATGGCACATGGGGATTAAATCCCACGTTTTCTTCGCGCCCATCACGCCAGCCACTTGTGACACAGCAAGTACGTCCCCTTTTTTCATTTTACCTTCACGAATCAATTGTAACGTCTCAGGCCGCATCAGGATACGTGCATACGCGGTTGCCGATCTCTTCGTACTTTCTTTCGCAGATATGTCGACCATGCGAGCCCTACCCTGTTCATTAAAATGTGTAAGAACTTTCTCCACAGAACTTTTGTTCTCCTTTCTCCGGATCCTCAAGCCGTGTTATCCGTCTGAGAGTTTTGTTTCATTATATCACAGGGAATGGAATGCATCTCCTACCTATGTTATTATTTTTGACACGATTCAAATCTCGCTCCAACGTCAAGTGACACTGGATCTTGAATCATTTGCCAAACGGCTTTCACCTCTAGGAAGGATTGAACGAAATCGATTCCTGTTGCGTTTTTATGTCGATTCGTACCGTCTGGTGATCTTCCCCGACGGGAGGGTTCTCGTCCAAGGAACGAACGCCCCTGTTCTTGCCCGCTCTTGATACACAAGATACATTGGAAACTAACGCATGCAAAGCTGTGTCTTTGTGTGCTATTTTTTTGCAAATAAAAAAAGCCGCTCGCTTAGCGCCTTCCGTCTTTCGTATGTAATCGCTTTCTCGCTCGACCCGATGAAAAAGCCTTTCAGGCTTCCTCATCATACCAATTTCTACGGTGTTGCGTTTTCCTTTTCGGTGACGAGAACCTTTCCGACAGTTCCATTAACGGGTCTTTTCCATTCGTGAAATGAGATCGAAGCCAGGCAAGTAACTCCTCTTCGTTTTTCGGGACCATTTTCTTTCTCAAATCATCTTGGCGATTCGACATGAGGGCCCTCCCTCTCTTCACGTATTTTTCATATAATATTCGCTAAACTTTCATATTCTCCTTCTTGTTTATGAATGGATTTTATATCCAATTAACTGAAACTACATTTGGATAACTTGCGCTGAAAATAGAATCGCTATTCAAATCCCCAAAAAGAAAAACACACAGGAGTACTTCCTGTGTGCCATCCGTCCATATTTTAAAGTTCAACAAGGTATACCGAATGAATGGGTTCCATGCGCGCGATTTCATTCAACGCCTGGCCGGAAACGCGAGCGTCTACCCCCATGACCATGAGTGCGGTTCCTCCCGCTTCTCTCCGTCCAACTTGCATCGTCGCAATGTTCACGCCGTCATTGCCGAGGATCGTTCCGATCCGTCCGATGATACCCGGAATATCTTCGTGCAGTGTGATCAACATTTGTCCTTCCGGAGCCGCATCTACCGTGTATCCGTTAATTTGCACAATCCGCGGCCCAAAACCGTTGTAGAGCGTTCCCGTCACCGTTTTGGTCTCGCCATTCGATTCCACCTCAAGCGTGATCATGTTTGTGAACACTTTCGCTTTGCTCGTCTTTGTTTCATTCACGATAATCCCGTTTTGTTCCGCAATAAACGGTGCGTTCACGTAATTGACCTCATCCCCGTGATGGTATGCGAGGAAGCCTTTCAAGATCGTACGCGTAATCGGACCGACTTCGTAGGTGGCCACTTCACCGCCGTACGTAATTTGTAACTTTGAAACGTTTCCTTTCAATAGTTGTGCAGCAAGTTTTCCTAGCTTTTCTCCCAATGTCAAGAAAGGTTGAACCTGCTGCATTCGTTCTGCAGGGAGTGAAGGCAGATTGACCGCATTTTTGAACGGTTCGTTGCGTAGAAACTTCGCGACTTCATCGGCAACGTCGATCGCCACATTGATTTGTGCTTCTTTCGTTGACGCTCCAAGATGAGGGGTCAAGACAACATTTTGAAAATCACGTAAAGGATGTTCTGCCGCCAATGGTTCTTCTTCGTAAACGTCAAGAGCCGCACCTGCAACCTTACCTGATTTCAACGCTTCTATCAGCGCCGACTCTTTAATGATACCGCCTCTCGCGCAGTTCAAGATACGAACGCCTTGTTTCATCATCTCAAATTCCCGTTCTGAGAGTAAATGTTTCGTTTCTTTCGTCAATGGCGTATGCACGGTTATAAAATCCGCTTGTGTGACGATTTCGTCAACTGTTGCTTTGCGTACACCAAGGCTCTCCGCCCGTGATTCCGTCAAAAACGGGTCATATGCGAGAACCCGCATTCCAAAAGCCATCGCCCGTTTCGCCACTTCTGTACCGATTCGCCCAAGACCCAAGATTCCCAAAATTTTATTATTGAGTTCGACACCGACGAAAGATTTGCGATCCCACTCTCCTCTGCGCAAGGAAGCATCTGCCTGAGGGATCTTTCGCGCCATCGCCATCATCATCGCGAACGTATGCTCAGCCGTTGAGATCGTATTCCCGTCTGGAGCGTTGATCACTACGATACCGCAGCGGGTTGCCGTTTCCACGTCGATATTATCGACCCCTACACCCGCGCGGCCTATGACGCGAAGTCTTTTCGCGCTTTCAAGCACTTTTGCAGTCACTTTCGTTTGAGAGCGAACGAGCAGTGCGTCATACTCTCCAATCACTGCGCACAACTCTTCTTCCTTCAAGCCCATCTTGATGTCGATTTGCATGTTCTCTGCAGCGTATAATGCTGCAAGACCTTGTTCGGAAATTGGATCGCTTACGAGAATTCTGAACATAGTTTTATACCTCCTGTATAGATTAAATATTTGCACGATTAACCTTCAATTGCAAGTAAAGAATGATAGAGGGAACAAGCATTCACAATACGAAAAACCGCCTGAGCCCATAATGAATCTCTCATGGGGCCCAGGCGGTCGGCCAATCTATTCAATCGCACTCCCTTGTGGTTGAATCCACTTCCGCCAGTCATGCGATCTACTGACATTTCATTTATTGTTGAAAAAAGTATAGGATACAACAAAACGTTTGTCAATCTATTTTCTTATTTTTGCAAGAACCGCCCATCTTTCATGGTTGGTCCATGTCCAACGATTGTTTCCGACATAATTCCAAACGGTCCCCCCTGCGATTCCCGCCAAATTCGCCATGAAGGAATACCAATCCCACCATTCCATACATAAAAAAACGATTCCAACTTGGATCATGATGCCGATACTGGACACAAGCCCAAATTTGATCAAACGAACAAACTTGATCCCTTTCCCCATACCTTTCCACGTGAAATGATCATGCAATAGAAAATTCGACAGCATGCTGATAGTAGCAGCTACAGTCGCCGAAGTCACTTCACTTTGATCCAGCACATGCAACAGAAATGTAAACACCGTCAGATTTACGCCTACACCTGACAAACCTACAATGAGAAACTTAAGAAGTCGCCAATCATCGGGGCTCGCTTTGACCAAGCGTGCGACGTGCCTTATGTAATTCACCTGTTCACGTATGTTCATTTTTGAACGGTCGCCTAGCCTTCGATGAAATTGATAGGGAATTTCCACCAATTTCTTATAGTTTCCCCTTACGAGAATCTCCATGAGGATTTTCCAGCCAAGAGGATGCAAGTCTACATTTTCTATCACAGACCGTCGCAACATGAAGTATCCGCCAGTGGGGTCTGTGCAAGAGCGTACTCGCGAAAGCATCGCCCGTCCGATCATACGCGCCCCCCAGGAAACGAGTTTGCGAAACGGGGATAGCCCCCCATCATTCCCACCGGGAACAAACCGACTGGGAATGACAAGATCATAACCGCAGTCAATCTTTTTCAACATAACAGGTAATAATTCAGGAGGATGTTGCAAATCGGCATCGAGCACCGCGAGAACGTCTCCTCTCGCTTCTGCCAGCCCTTTCATTACGGCAGTCGCCAGTCCCCGTTCGCCGCTTCTATGAAAAAAGCGCACATGCGGGTTCTTTTTTGCCATGTCCGCGAGGATACGAGGAGTTTCATCCGTACTGTCATCCACAAAGATGACTTCATAGGGAACGATCTCCGAGAGGGTTTGATCGATACGTTGGATAATGACAGGCACATTTTGTGATTCATTAAACGTCGGGATGATGATACTCAGCAAATCGCTCCCTCGCTTTCATTCAGGACACGAAGTGCCCTGCTGTGATGTGATACATGAGATACACTTGTCCCAATGCACTCAACACGAGTATGACGATGAAGCAAAGCTTGCGAGCAAGCAGGATCGCCGCTGTCAAGAATAAAGGGAAAACGGTCAAGAAAAATCTAGGTATGCTATAGAAATAATCCTCCCCCGCCACATTGGGAGACATCAAAGGAATCAAGACGGCAGGAATCAGATAAACGAGATAGCTTCCACGCATCTTCAGTACAACGGAAAAGATCGTTCCCGCGAGTTCAAGAGTGGCCGCCAGCCAACTCATCCATCGATAAATGAGTCTCCACCCTTTTCGTTTCGTAACTGTTAAGTGATAAGTCCCTTCAAACCATGTGGACAACGGAAATCGGAACTCCCGGTGCCAGTACTGTTGCGCATGGACGAATGCAAGCGGATCACCTAGGCGTTTTAGAAGATGCAACATATACAGGCCAAGTCCGAGTGGTATAAGCGCCATAGCGCATGCTTGAAAACGAATATTGCGGAGTTTCCAGCCTGCTTGCCGCATATATTCATACGCGACGGGGAGCAGCATCAGGATCCCCGTGTTGCGTGTCAGTGATGCGAACATTCCGAAGAGGCCGGCCATCCACCATTGATTCATTCGCGCATAATACATGCAACCGATCGTCCACATAAGAAACATCGCTTCCGTGTAGACAGAGCTCAGATAGAACCCGGTCGGAAAGAGGACCAAGAGAAGTCCCGCCCGCCAAGAAACAGGTTCTTCATAATCGAGATCGATCAAACGTACCAAGAAAAAAAGTGCGAGCAAAAGACTGATGTTCGTGATCAGTAAACCGGAGGATCGATAACTGATCCCTAACCACTCGGATCCGACCCGTATCGTCAACGGGTAAAGCGGGAAGAACGCGGCTGATACTTTAGTATAACCGTGTGCGGCAATACCGATGTACCAGACAGAATCCCATTTTGCAAAATTGCTGATCAGCGATGCTTTGACGAACGCTTTCCATGTGTGCGTTCGATGTAAGTGAGAAACAAAATAAAAACTGGCTGCAGTCACCCAGATTTTATGAACCACGAAAATGAAAAACGCTCTTCGCAACGCATGCACGTCAGGTCTCCCTCCTCCCTTCTATCTTTTCCCAAAAAACAAAAAAACGTATGGAACTTTTCCATACGTTACCCTTATACACGAATCGAAATCGCTTTCATCTCATACCCAAGAATGAAAGGTAGACCCACCACTGATATTGCTCTTCCGTACCGTGGCTCTCTAACTCACGATAGTATTTTACAAATTCATGGCTCTTCATTCCGTAACGTCGTTCGCATTGTTCCACAAACGTCTTCATCTCCATCAAGCGAGACTCCAAATATTGTGTCACTGCGAATCCCTCCTCTCAGTAAATAGTATAACATATTAACCAAAGTATGACACTACTTTTTGCTTCATTTCATTCATATGATGTATGATTCCGATTGAATCGTTAGCATGCGAATGAACAAATGAGCAACTTTTAACAAAAAAACCGCTCTTCCCGGAAGAAGAACGGTCTGTATCGTAAATGGATTCGTTATTTCACTTCTACGATTTCAAATTCGATTTCGCCGCCTGGAGCGGGTACAAGGACATGGTCACCAACCTGGCGTCCGAGCAAGCTTTTGCCTAATGGCGATTCATTGGAAATACGTCCCGCGAGCGGATCCGTCTCAGCCGTACCGACGATCGTATACGTCTCGAGTTCTCCATCCGGCAATTCACGAATGGAAACGGTCGAACCCACCGAGACGACACCCTGTACTTTATCCTCTTCGCGAATGATGACTGCGTTGCGAAGTTGGTTCTCCAACATCATGATACGAGACTCAACCATCCCTTGCTCATCTTTGGCAGCCTCATATTCGCTGTTCTCGCTCAAATCGCCATAGGAGCGAGCGATTTTCAAACGTTCTTTTACTTCTGCACGTTTTGTAGTCTTTAAATATTCTAATTCTTCTTCGAGTTTTCGCAATCCTTCTTCAGTCACATAAAATTTGTTATCGCTCATTATGTACACCCCCGGAAAATTTCACCTAACTATTGTAACATATTCTTAATTCTAGGAAAGCTTTTTTTCGGCTGCTTTTATCTTTTGTCTTTCGAGGGATCATGGTACTCCTCTTTGGTGACAACAAACGATTGACCGTTCCAGGTTTCATGAATGATCCAATACGGAAGCAAACCTGAATTTTTTTCAGGAATATTTTCTTTCTTGATCGTTACGAGTTCATAACGGGAGCCGTTCTTCACTACATGAGAAAAGATGGCGGAAGAATACCAGATGGACTGGATCCCCATTTCCGTAACTGTAAACATCGTCGCATAATGATACCTTCCCGCACACGAACAAGACTCAACGAATACGAATTCAGGTCTCTGATCAACCGCCACATTTTCCAAGACGGTTCCGTTTGGCATCCATTCCAAGTAAACGCTTGCAGACGTATCCGATATCATGCGTAATTTACTTGCTTTCCATGTATGTTCTTTGCGCAATTCATACATGCCGCTAAAGCCATGATACGTTCCGTGAATTATTGGGCGAACCGCCACAACGAAACGCTCAGGCCCGAGTATTCCCACAAAACCGATGCGCTGTTTCGTATCATCAATGGAACTGATCGCTTTGTGCAAATCGTTGATCAGGTGCAAGGAACATGTAATAACGATTTGTCCACGTTCTTCACGGCAAGGGATCTGCAAAAGGGCCATCGTTTGCTTGATTGGAAGCAGTATATGTTCCCCTCGTAATTCCGGTGAAGCATGCAGTAGAACGAATCGCCCGTCGAGAAGAGCCCCCCTCTGGCCAACCCTGGCAACCAAGAGATGAGACCCTTTGTAAATCAATATTTTATCTTGTTGTCTTTCAACATGTAAATCGAATAATGGCACAAAAGAAACGATATCGGACAAATAGTCGCCATTCTTCGCAACATGCTTAACTGGCAATTGAATATCCACATCTTCGTAACGCAATAGACTGTTTTCTTCTTTCATATCGCTTTTTCCTGCGTATGATTGCACTTTTTCGGCGGAAACGGGAAGCGCCGGACTTGACGCGAGTATCTGAAGAAACGCAATGATTGAAATGACGAACCGCCACATATGACAGAATCCTCCTCCTTTTCGCTTAGCATGGTTAGGAGGAGGATCTTTTATGTGGAACCGTACTCTACAGATCTTCTTTCAACAATAGATTTAATTCCGCCTCCGTAAATCCTTGTCGTGTGATTCGAGCATTTTGTTTACGGATGCTGGCTTCCAGTTTATTGCGGACAAATCGGGCGTTTGAAAAATTTTCCTTTTGTCGTTCACGAAAACAGATCCGCTCCAATTCCTTTTCATATAATTCATGGAGTCTGTAATCGTACTCTTGTGCCATTTGTCTCGCGATCCTTATCAATTCGTTCGTCTCATAATCGGGAAAAAGCAACTGATACGGGATACGAGAAGCGAGCCCCGGGTTGCTTTTGAGAAACTTCTTCATTTGATCTTGATAACCGGCAAAAATGATGATGATCTCATTGCGATGGTCTTCCATATATTTGAGAATGGTTTCTACCGCTTCAATCCCAAAATCATTCGGGTTTTCTTTCACAAGTGCATACGCTTCATCGATAAACAACACCCCTCCTTTCGATTCCTCAAGAACCGCATAGGTGTCTTTTGCCGTATGCCCCACATAATTACCGACCAAATTCACGCGACTGACTTCGCGAAACTTCTCTTCCTTGATCACCCCGAGGCGGTGAAAAAGTTTCGCTAATAGGCGCGCAATCGTTGTCTTACCGGTACCAGGATTGCCGAGAAACGCCATATGCAACGACATCGAGGGCGTTTTCCACCCTGCCTTGCGACGATATTGTTGTACCGCCGTATAATGGGCAAGCTCCCGAATGGCACCTTTAACGGGTTCCAAGCCAATCAGCGCATCGATTTCACGCAAGACCCCTTCATAACTCCGTTCCGGCAGCGTTTGTCGGACGGCTTTTGCGGTTAAAGGTTCGGCAGGTTTTTCCCCCATTTTCTTGAGTGTAAACGTGAGCGTGTGTTGGGTCATAGGCAGTCCCCTTCATCCTTTACAATCTGTCTGCTTTTACTGTATTCAACTCATCTAGCAAAAAGACGAACTTGTTTCCCTGTTACCCCGACGATGTCATTTATACGCATGTAAGAATCAAAAGAATTATATGATACGTTAGATGCAATTAAGGGAGGATGAGCGAGGGTATGAATCGAAATGTCAAAGCACTTCTCGTCGCCGGTATCCCCTTCTTGATAGGGCTGGCATTTGCAGCGGGAGTTATCACGACAGGTATCAAGAACCAGAAAGCGGTGCAGACGAACGATGGGAAAAAAGATGCCGTCTCTGATACAAAAAGCACAAACTCGGGCGGTGCAAATGATGACGCAAAAAACATCGTGATGACCACTTGTGCGGGATGTCATGGATCCGATTTGAAAGGACAGGTAGGTCCATCCCTCTATGAAGCGGCAAAGAAGTATAAGCCAGAAGAAATCGAAAAGATATTGATAGACGGTAAGCGTGGGGATAAGGGGCAGATGCCTGCGGGGCTCGTTAAAGGTAAAGAAAAAGAAGTGGCTTCCTTTATCGCCTCATTAAAAGATCAGAAATGACAGAAGGCGGTGGTCGTCCGCCGCATGAAGGCAACAGATGAATGGAAAAGAGCTGTGCGCGGGCGTAATACTTTTCATGAGACAATTGTAAAGGTCGTCTCGCAACGATTGACATGATACCGTGCAAGACGACCTCATGGCTCACGAACGAACCACGCGCACCCGCAAACCCCCGTTGTTCAAGTCAGGAGTAAAGCGCAAGCGTCAATTACAGCGTTTCGTTCGTATCATATTCGCGTCCAAGAACGCGATCGATGGGGTATACTTTCGCAACTCCCGCGGCGATCACAGCGGCAGCCACCGCCTTCAAAAGATCACCCGGAAGAAACGGGAAAGCTCCCGTTGCCAATGCTTGTTTCAGTGTTAGGTGTGCCGCATGAGAAAGCCATGCAACGCCCACAACATATACGAGCAGGATTCCTCCGATCAGATTTCCAAGGAGCAAAAGGATGACCGGTTTATCGCGCTGCTGGGCTTTCTCCGCAAACCAGCCAATGAGCCATGCGGCAAACGGCCAAGAAACGATGTAACCGCCTGTCGGTCCGAGTAGTGCGCCCAATCCCGTGCGTCCCCCAGGTAGGATCATGATACCGATACCGATCAGAAGCACGAAGATCAATTGACTAAAAATCCAAGGCGCGCCCCCAAAACACACCCCGCTAACATGACGGCCAATGTCTGCAAAGTGATCGGAACCGTGCCAATCGGAATGAACACATAAGAAAAAACGCCAGTAAGTGCGGCAAATAGTGCGGCAAAAGCCAATTGCCTCGTCTTCCACTGTCTCATTTGCTATCCCCCTGTCAACAACAAAAAATGTTAACATGAATTCTAGTTAATGTTAACATATAAAAAAGGATGTTGAAAAGCAGAAGTGTGAGGGGAAACGAATGATCGAATGCAAGGATCTCTTGTTTCGATATCCGGATTATAAGAGAAACGTGACGCCGGTTTTTGAAGGTTTAGACTTGACTATTCGTAAAGGTGAATGGGTGGCAATTGTAGGAAGCAACGGGTCAGGAAAATCGACGTTTGCGCGTCTGGTCAATGGTTTGTTAAAACCGAAGAAAGGGACGATTCGCGTCTTTGGTCTGAATCCGGCAGATGACTGCGAGGTTTGGCAAGTCCGGCAAAAAGTGCAAATGGTCTTTCAAAACCCGGAAAATCAGATCGTCGGTGCAACCGTACGAGAAGATTTGATTTTCGGGCTAGAAAATCTGGGATTATCGCGGGAGGAAATCGATCAAAGGATCGAATGGGCGCTCGTGCAAACGGGATTGAGCGCGTATCAACACGAAATGACGGAACATCTTTCCGGCGGGCAAAAACAACGTCTCGCCATCGCAGCGGCATTGGCGATGAAGCCTCAAATTCTCATTCTCGACGAAGCGACTGCCATGCTGGACCTGCGGGCAAGGCGTGATCTTCTGAGACTCATCCAGACCCTACATCAGGAACATCATATAACTTTGCTAACGATTACACACCATCTGGAAGAAACGGTACACTGCGATCGCGTTCTCGTATTTCACCATGGAGAAGTCGTTCTGGACGGAACACCCGCAGATATCTTTTCACCAGAGAACGAATTGTATAAATATGGCTTATCTCTTCCTCCCGTGGTTCATTTGGCACATGAACTGAGAAAAAATGGCGTCCCCTTGTCTTTTCCGATCATGACAGAAGAGGATCTGGTGAATGCTCTATGCAGCTTGTAATGGAACATGTGACATACTCCTATCCGGGAAACCCATCCCCCATCCTTAAAGACATCTCTTTCACGATCGAGGAAGGGGAATGGGTTTGTTTGCTCGGTCGCACAGGCTCGGGCAAGTCCACACTAGTTCAACTTTTGAATGGTCTGTTGTATCCGACAAAGGGGCATATTCGGATCGACGGCATCGATCCTTCGCAAAGCAAGCATGGGTGGACGAAATGGCGAAGGCATATCGGACTTGTCTTTCAGTATCCGGAACACCAACTCTTTGCCGATCAAGTAGCAAGAGATGTATCGTTCGCACTCGAAGCACAAGGAATTGTTCCCCCTTGTGAATATGACGAGCGGGTCAATCGTTCTCTCTCGGCAGTTGGTCTTTCCCCCTCCCAATACCGGGAACGCAATCCCTTCCAATTATCGGGCGGAGAGAAAAGA
The DNA here is from genome assembly GCF_023705585.1 of Collibacillus ludicampi. Classification (NCBI taxonomy): domain Bacteria; kingdom Bacillati; phylum Bacillota; class Bacilli; order Caryophanales; family Alicyclobacillaceae; genus Collibacillus; species Collibacillus ludicampi. Next base: position 3,012,176 of record NZ_BOQE01000001.1, on the reverse strand, counting down.
CGTGTCGCTATCGCATGCACGCTCGTGTACGAACCCGCTATCCTTATTCTTGATGAACCGACAGCCGGACTGGATCCTGGACAACGAAAGGAATTATTGCATCTGCTTGCCGCTTGGCAGCGAGAACGCGGTGTCACGATCATCAGCGTAACGCATGACATTGGAGAATTCGCACCTTTTGCAAAGAGGGCGCTGGTGTTGAATGAGGGATGTCTTACGTACGATGGAGACCTATCCTCATTGCTCGCGTCACCTGCCCCTCTCTTCGAAGCGGGCCTCGACCTGCCTTCACTTGCCCGAGTGGTCTACGATCTAAAGAAAAGGGGATGGAAGCTTGATGCGAAACAGTTCCAGTTGTCCTCGATTAAAGATGAGATACTGAATGAGTGGAAGAAACGCACAATGGAGGAAGCACGGTGATGACCCAATACCGCTTGTCCATCGGTACTTATATCCAGCGTAATTCTTTCTTGCATCGCCTTGACCCGCGCACAAAATGGATCATAACACTTTTGCTCGCAGTCGACCTTTATCGTGTGAAATCGTTCCCTTCACTGGTTCCCGTCGCGTTTATGATTATTCTCGGAATCATACTTGCGCAAACCCGAATGCATGAGGTGTGGAATGCATTGCGTCCCATTTTTCCCCTGATGATACTTCTGGCAGTCATTCATATATGTTTTGATCAGGGGCATGCGATTTATATTGCGGGACCTATACAAGTGACACGGGAAGGGCTCTATACGGCAGGGCTTACTTCCTTGCAATTTGCTCTTCTCTTTTTGGCCGCAGCTTTGCTCGGTTGGACAACCGTTCCCACGGAACTGGCAAATGGCCTTGAACGAATGTTCGCCCCCTTAAAACGATTCGGAATTCCTGTCCATGCGATCGCCATGACCATCGCGCTCGCCTATCGATTTTTTCCGATCCTTATGCGGGAATGGCAGCGAATCAAACTTGCACAAATGGCACGGGGGGCGAACTTGGAACACGGATCATTCATCCGTCGCACGCGCCATTTGGCTTCACTCGTCATCCCCTTGTTGATTCATACGTTTGAGCGTGCGGAAGAATTGTCAATTGCCATGGATGCACGCGCGTACCGCGGTGACATCGGACGAACCCAATATTATCGACGATCTTTGCGGCGAATGGATGTGATTTCTCTCATTGTTTCCCTGATTCTCAGTGTCAGCTTGTTCTGGTTTCACAAGATGTAAGAGCAACGCCTATCCTCACTCGAGGATGGACGTTGCTCTTTTTTGTTTCGAACCTTTCAACCAAAGGAACACAAGAATGACGGCCCCGGACAAGCATGCGGTCAACCATCCGATCGTCGTATCATATGTATCACTGGGTAACCACGGATGAACATCAAACGTGTAATCAATGAGATCGTTAAACAAGAGCCAGCAACCAGCTGCCGCGATATGTCTCCCGCGGAAAGAGTAACGAGGAAGAAACAAAAACGATTCGACCGCCATACTAAAATGAGAGACCATGAGCATCCAATCAGCGGAATTGATCATACCTGATTGACTGTCGAAAAAAAGAATAATGGCAACCGCCCAGACGCCGTATTTAACGGATAGCAATGCACCGAACGATTCGATGTAAGGCGAATGTTTCTTTCGTAAGAATACGATCAATGCCCAAGTAAAGAAGAGACTTGATGTGGGACTGTCCGGAACGACAGGCCAGAAAATCAGGGGCGTTGCCTTGAGCTGGTCCGCATACCAATAATACCCGTATAGGGTGCCCAGAGCGTTTATGATCATCAGCAGGATCAGATTTTGAGGGAGATTGATGATCCGTATCCATTGTCCCATACGTTTTCCTCCAGATGTATACTTGTTTGCATATGGATTTGTATATTATACATGATCTTCCCCCGTTTAAGCGCTTGATTATCGGGAAAATGCGGAAAATAAAAAATCCGCCTGTGAAGGCGGACCCTTCATACGATTAATAGTTTCCGGGTACCAGCAAGATGAAAAGTACAAAGATAATCAGAAAAACAACCGCCCAACGAGTATATCCTCCAAAGATATCGTACATGGCAGGCACTCCTTTCTGCGGTGGAATCATCCACACTCTTATTGAATGCAAAAGTCTCCCAATTCGTATAGACGGGTAACTACAACCTATAAAAAAGGCATTTTCCCTATACATTGAAAAAGCCAACCATTTTCTATGGTTGGCATGACTATGCCTCGAGCTAAGAGGGCATTTGTTGCGTTTGCGGTTTTGATTGAAGAACCACGGGAGCACTTTTTCCGGACACTTGCTCCGCCTCCGGCCAGATCTTGCCCAACAAGAGATCGCTAAGCTTAACAGTGACGTAACCCAGAATGATTCCTCCGATGACGTCGAGCACCCAATGGATCTCGAGATAGAGGGTCGAATAGACGATCAAGCTGCAGTAGGTCACCATCGTCCATTTGAACAGTTTTCCCTTCTCCCTCAGAGCGAGGAGCAAGACGGCTACAGAAATCGAAGTATGCATGCTTGGGAAACAATTTTGTGTGTAATAGTCTGCTTGTTCAGGTGTAAAGTTCCTCGCCATTCCATCAGGATCGCCTGAAACGTACCAGACTTCCTGCAGCATGATCGTCATATAGAAAGGAATAATTAGGGGAAGCTGGAGCGTATGTCCGGAAAGCACATAGCGCAACATCTTCCTCCCGTCCTTCGCCAAAAAACTGCGGATGACCGCAACCCATAAAGCGAGAGCAAATCCATAACGGTAAACCCAGCGAAGAAATGCTGTTAGCCATTCAGGGTGGTACACGCGAAAGATCGCGCCATTATTGAATGGAATTTTTCGGAATACTCCGTTCCAGTTCCATAGATGATGAACGTTATGAAACTCCCATTTCGCTACCATGTACCAGAAAGCTGGGGCATATTTATATACAAGATAAGGAATCCCCAAAAGCAAAATCCCCTTGGGAAGAAACTGACTCCAGTCGATTTCTCGTTGATCTTTTTTATAATCAAGCATGAGAATGGCAAGAAACAGCCAATTGTACCAAACCCAAGCTTCTACTCTCGATATGGCAATGACAATTGCAACGACGACAATGGCCAATAATCCGAGATAGAAACGCCGCAGCATAGTACACCTCTTTCGTTACACAATGGTAACATTATAGCAACCAAGCTGTAATCTATCAATGATAGACTGAAGGAATCATATTGAATCATAAAAAAAAAGACAGTCAATTCGACTGCCGTGTTTTATTTCCCTCAAGAACCGATCTATACAATTCACCGTACTCCTTGACCACACGGTCCAAAGAGAAATGTTTCAACGCATATTCACGTCCCGCGTTGGCAAGTTTTTGCCGATATTCTTCATCATCGATCAACTTTTGCAACGCGTCACTCAATGCGATCGCATCATCTACAGGAACGAGCAGTCCCGTCTCCCCGTGAACGATCTGTTCCGCAATCCCGCCAACTTGCGTACCCACACAGGCCAAACCTGACAATGCTGCTTCGGCAAAAACGGATCCGAACGCCTCTGCCCGTGACGGTAGTACGAAAATATCAAAAAAGGACATGAATTCATGGGGATGAAGAACATAACCGTAAAAGATCGTTTCTTCTTGCACATTCAATTGCTTGCACAACTGGTGTAATTCTTCCCGTGCCATCCCGTCGCCAATGACGTGAAGAACAAAATTTTTTCCTCGTCGTTTGAGTTCGGCACAGGCCCGAATCAATACATCGATCCCCTTCGCGGGTACCAGCCGGGATAAAGAGACTAACTGAGGAACTCCGTTTTTATGCTCACTCGGGCGAAATATCGTTTGGTCAAACCCGTTATAAATCACGCGAATCCGCTCAGGATTCATCACGAATTGGCTCAAATATCGTTTGAATGAATGGGAAACAGTCGTGATCACCTCGACTTTTTTCTCAACCTCGCGATAAATGGATGTCAAAAACTCCTTTTCAGGACCTGATCGTGTAATCTGATCATTCAACATCAGTTCCGTTTCATAAGACGAATGGATCGTCAAAATCACTGGTATTTGAGGATAACAATGTTTAAACGCTAGAGCGACCAATGGATGATGGCAGTGTATCAAGTCGTACGTTTGTTTGATCTGCAAGGAAATCCACCAAACGTAATCTTGCAATGTCTGGATATATTTCGAAATGACCTTACTTTCGCCAAAACGATCGACATCCATCGTCTCAAAGGGTACAGGTTCTTTTCCTTTATTGCGGACGCGTTTTGGCAGATAGAATAAATCCATGTCCCATCGTTCCTGAACCATACGGTTCCAAACATTGGGTATCATGCTCGATACCCCCCCTGGTTGTTCCGGAGGAAAAAATAAAGCTTGTAAAATTTTCATAAACGAACCCCTTTATCTGACAATTATTCACCATTAATAATATTTCGTTTTTAAAAAGAAAAAAAGAGGGAGACATCCTCCCATATTCATAAATCGTCCGTTTTAACAGCAATATCTTCTTCCATTGTTCGGAGGCTTGGGAAAATCATCTGGATCGCGAGGATCATGTTCAATCATTGCGCGTCCGCGCTTAAGGTCTTTACGGCCCGTATGTGCACTCGCTTCCGGTGAACCCGGAATGATGCGATCTTCATACATACCGAATACGATCGGTACCCCGTTCTCTACCATATGCCTTCCTTTCGCGAAAACGTGCACGATGCGAAACTCTTTGTCGGTCAATATGACGTCCCCCGCAGCTCCGGCTTGTATGATTCCTTTGTCATTCAGTTTCAACACACGCGCGACATGGCGGGTCACGATTCCAACCGCCGTTTCAATCGGAACCCCTTCTTCAACAATGGCATCCCGCGTTTCTTCCCATAACGTGGCAATCGATCCGATCCCCATTGCCACCAATTTCCCTTGATCGTCAAATATAGGGGAGCTCCCGTTGCTGTCTGAGCTCATCGTGATCTGCCAGGGATCGACGCCCCCATCGAGTAGTTGACGGATCGCCTTCGAAGGTTTCACGGAGATATGATCATGTTCATCCGGTCGAATGCCGGAAGTGATATCGACAAATCCCCCTTCCTGTGCATAACGGATCGCATCTTGCAGAAGATCGGGGTTTCGGTTCAAATGTGTTGGAACAAATACAGATTTGGGTAATTCCGTTTTATTGATGACGTCAAACAACTTGCTTAATTTCGAGTCGTCGTCTCCCACATGGATATGAAGAACTCCCGCTTTTCCTGCCAACAAACCGCCTACACGCGCCTCACTCGCCAATTGGACGAGCTGCTGTTCGCTTGGGTGGCTCGATCGCGTGTCCGCAATCGCAATTTCCCCCACACCGATCACTTTGTCGATAAACACAAGGTCGGAACGAGGAGACCCTGTGATCGTTCGCGTAGGCACTTGATATGCCCCACAATAAATATATGCGGTGATTCCTTCATTATCCAACGCTTTCGCTTTGGCGAGCAATTCGGATGTGCTGCGCGTCACTCCGTCCGTCCCCAAAACACCGACAACCGTGGTGACTCCGGCGGCCGTAATGTGGGACAACGAAATCTCCGGCGTGCGATAATGAAATCCCCCTTCCCCGCCTCCCCCTGTGATATGGACATGCTGATCGATCAAACCCGGGAACAGATACATGCCGCGTGCATCGATGTGTGTGACATCCGGAAGATGTAAAAAATGGGATAAATCATCACCAACCGCCAGGATGCGGTCAAAGCACAAGATTACGTCTTTCACTCCCAAATGTTTAGGGGAATAGATATCCGCCCCCTGAATCAATGTAAACATCATGAGTCCTCCTCGTATCTGTATCTGATCGTTGTTATTCTTTCCTTTCATAAGAGAGGGTAAACGGGTGATAATAATGCTGTTCCTGAGTTTGTATAAGGATACTTTTAGAAGCATTTTTAAATTAGAGATGCTTTTATTTATTGGGAAGGAGCGATATAATAGAACTTGGTGAGCATTCCCATGTGAAGTTGGAAATGCCACAAATCTATCTAAAAAAAGGAGAGATCAATCATGCCGTTGGTTGGTAAACCAGCTCCAGATTTTAACATGCCAAGTACCAAGAATCTTGAGACGCTCGCCGAAAATGTGAAGCTGTCCGATTACAAAGGCAAATGGCTCGTACTCTTCTTCTATCCGCTCGACTTCACGTTTGTATGTCCGACAGAAATCCTGGCGATGAACGAGCGTATTTCCGAGTTCCGTGACCTTGATGCAGAAGTACTCGGTGTGAGTGTTGACAGCGTTCATAGCCATCGCGCATGGATCAAAACTCCTCGCGAGCAAAACGGTCTCGGTCATCTCGAATATCCGCTCGCTTCTGACATTACGAAAGAAGTTGCTCGCGCATACGATGTTCTCATTGAAGAAAAAGGTATCGCTCTTCGCGGACTCTTTATCATCGATCCGGAAGGTATCATTCGTTACCAAACTGTACATGAACTGAACGTTGGTCGCAGTGTTGATGAAACCCTGCGTATCCTGGAAGCACTTCAAGCGGGTGGCATGTGCCCGGCAAACTGGAAGCCCGGTGAAGCTTTGCTCCAACCTTAATTGAAGGGAGGTTTCTCCCATGCCTATGCGCTTAGGAACTCCCATGCCTGACCTATCAGGCGCTACGGAATGGCTTAACGGTTCCTTGCAGCCTGAGGAGTTCAAGGGAGCTCCCACACTCGTTCATTTCTGGGCGGTTTCCTGCCATATCTGTCACGAGACCATGCCGGATCTCATTCGCTATCGCGATGAATGGATCGGTCAAGGACTGAAGATCGTAGGCGTTCATATGCCGCGTCAGGAATCGGATACGGACATAGAGAAAGTAAAACAGGATATTAACACATACGGGATTACGCATCTCGTAGGTGTAGACAACCGTCACACCGTAGCGAGTGCGTTCCAAAACGAATATGTACCGGCGTTCTTCCTTTTCGACCACAACGGAAACTTGTATTTTCGCGCAGCGGGAGATAAAGGATTCGAACGTCTCAAACCGAAGCTTGATTCCATGATGCAAGACTATTTGAGCAGTCAGGCATGAAACGGAGACAAGCAGAAACCGCTTCATCCTGAAATTTTATGGAAGCGCCTGGTTGCTGTCGGTGGAGGCGGTTACGATATATGGAGAGTAGTTCCCCGTGCATGGACGCTTTTATGGGCAGAGTTGTCAGAGCAGCCTTTACCGGACATGCTCCCTTCTAAATGGCGGGAAAAGTGGAAAAGCGATTCTCCATTTTCTCTTCCCGAGCGCTTTATCGATCCCGACGAACTTTTTCAACCGATTCCGAGGCGCAAAGAAATTGAGGAGAAAAACAGAATGACCTTGCACAAAGCTTTAAAGGAAACACCTTTTCTCCATTAACATAAACAGATTGCTTCCGATAGAGAATGAAAAGTTTCTTGTCCGGGAGAAAGGATAAGTCTACTACAAGCAAAGGAGTGGCTTTTGGGTGGGGTGTATCGCTTTGCGGCGCAGAGGTGAGTTGAAGGTCGTTCCGCAACCTCTATTAAGAATCCGGGCGGGACGACCTTCATCGAACCCAAGCGCAAAGCGATACACCCACCCAAGCACTCATTTTCAAGATAGCCACTCTTGCCGCTAGCTATAGTGTAATCAAAGGGTGAAAAGTGCCTTTAGGTGGGCGTAATGCTTTTGCGCGTAATAGCGACTTTGAAGGTCGTCTCGCAACATTTGATTATGATTCCATGCGAGACGACCTTCACGAAGTATAAGCACAAAGCATACGCCCGCCCCCACAGATTTTCTAAGTAATTTTCAAATGGTGTTTGACAAACTTTTGACCGTCTGATATATTTACAGAGTAAGCAGAGGCGTCCGTCTCTCACCCCTAGCGAGGTAGCGAACGGGTTCATGATGGTTCATGTCAAACTGCGTGATCATTGCGGACGTCATTCTACGTCCGCTTTTTATTTTACCTGGAGGTGACTCACGATTAGCCGCGAACACGAAACGCAGATCAACGAGAAGATTCGAGCGCGTGAAGTGCGATTGATTGACTCCAACGGCGATCAGCTTGGAATTGTTCCGCTTCAAAAGGCGCTTGAAATTGCCGAGGAGCGCAAACTCGATCTTGTCAACGTCGCACCTAACGCTAAGCCCCCCGTATGCAAGATCATGAATTACGGGAAATACAAGTACGAGCAACAAAAGAAGGAAAAAGAGGCTCGCAAGAATCAAAAGGTGGTCAGCATCAAGGAGATACGCTTGTCCCCCACCATTGATGAGCACGATTTCCAAACAAAGCTCCGCAATGTGGTCAAGTTCCTCCAAAGCGGTGATAAGGTGAAAGTGAGTGTTCGCTTCAGGGGTCGCCAGATCACTCATACCGAAATCGGCAAGCAAGTACTTGATCGCTTAGCTGAACATTGTGGTGAACTCGCTACCATCGAACGTGCCCCGCTCCTCGAGGGGCGTCAAATGATCATGATTCTCTCACCAAGAAAGGGTTGAACAGCATGCCAAAGATGAAAACTCACCGCGGTGCTGCAAAACGCTTTTCTCGCACCGGTTCCGGTAAGCTGAAACGTTCACACGCCTACACCAGTCACCTTTTTGCGAACAAATCTGAAAAAGTAAAACGTCATTTAAACAAACCTGCTTTGGTTTCCAAAGGCGATCAGAAACGAATCAAACAACTTGTTACTTACCTCTAAGGAGTGAAACAACATGCCGCGTGTTAAAGGTGGTATCGTTACACGTCGTCGTCATAAGAAAATTTTGAAACTCGCTCGTGGCTATCGCGGTTCCAAACATCGTCTGTTTAAGACTGCGAATGCCCAAGTGATGAAATCCCTGCTTTATGCATTCCGGGATCGTCGCCAACGCAAACGCGACTTCCGTAAACTCTGGATCACTCGTATCAATGCACAAGCTCGTGCGAACGGGTTGTCCTACAATAAGCTCATGCATGGTTTGAAACTTGCAGGTGTGGAAATCAATCGCAAGATGCTTGCTGATCTTGCCGTCAACGATAAACAAGCTTTCGCTCACTTATGTGAACAAGCAAAAGCGAAGCTTGCTTAATTCAAAAACCCCACAGTGTGAAATCACTGCGGGGTTTTTGTTGTCGATTGACCGGTGCAACGGTTTCAGCGATGCAACCTTCTCGTCATTCCCCAATAGTAACCCCCGAAAAAAATGATGTTTCTTCCGATCCATCCCGGAATATATCCAAAAATCATATAAAAAAGCGATACGAGGATAAACAGAACCGAAAGGAGCCCGTAGATTTTCTCATCACGGGCACTCGGCGCATCATCCGTCCGTTTGTTCATCCTTTTTTTCATCATGCGACCCACAATATAGCCAACACTCAGCAGGAGAAAAAAATAGGCCACTTCGAGAACCAATAGCCACGTGATTACCGGCATACAGATACCTCCTACACAAGAAAAGCAGGAGTTGAACCTCCTGCATGCGCATACGTTTCCATCTCTATTTCACAGAAACCGTATGGTTCTTGGGAAGAAATCCTGATTCCAGCAAGCCTTTCATCAAATCGGCAAACTGTTGCAGATCGATTTGTTGTTTCGCATCCGACAAAGCAACACTCGGCTCCGGATGAACCTCGACCATGATACCATCCGCTCCGACCGCGAGAGCTGCTTTCGCAACTGGAAGCAGAATGTCCTTACGCCCTGTTGAATGAGAAATATCCACCATAACGGGAAGATGGCTTTCTTGTTTCAAAATCGGAACGGCAGAGATATCCAGTGTATTTCTTGTCGCTTTCTCATACGTACGAATGCCGCGTTCACAGAGAATGATTTGCTCATTACCTCGAGACATAATATATTCGGCAGCAAATAACAATTCTTCAATCGTTGCAGACAAACCGCGTTTCAGAAGAATGGGTTTGTTGACGGAGCCGGCTGCTTTCAACAATTCAAAATTCTGCATGTTACGGGCACCGATTTGGATCACATCCACATAATCGAGCGCCAATTCGATATCGGCTGGAGTCACGATCTCGGAAATAGCCACCATTCCGTATTTATCAGCCGTTTCACGTAAGATCTCAAGCCCTCGAACTCCTAATCCCTGAAAATCATAAGGGGAAGTCCGCGGTTTATAAGCACCTCCGCGCAGCAGAACGATTCCTTGCTGCTGCAAACCTTTGGCGACCGTATCCATCTGCGCGCGTGTTTCCACCGAACAAGGGCCGGCTACGACAACAGGTTGACCGCCACCGATGCGCACATTTCCAAGTTCGATGACCGTATCTTCCGCCCGTCGTTTCCGCGAGACCAGCAATTCTTTTTTCTTCTCTTCCATCAATCCCAGAGATGCTTGGAAAATCTGTTTAAACAAGTGACGGATCGTATTGTCATCAAACGGGCCGGGATTCGCTGCCACCAGCTTATCGAGCATCTCTTTTTCACGAATCGGATCGAAACGATCAGTCCCTTTGATTTTTCAATTCACCGATCTGTTGAACGAGATCAGCGCGTTTATTTAATAGCTCCAGGATCTCCAGGTTGATTTCATCCAATTGATTGCGCAATTCCTGCATCTTATCCGCACTCAACACACTCTCTCCTTCCATCAAAACAATAACGTTCCATCACACGGTCGCATTTGTCTTGAGTTCAGCCAAAACTTCTGCCAGCTCACGCAAAAAGCGTTCGTTTTGCTCTGCGGTTCCGATGGAAACGCGAATATACGTGGGGAGTCCGAAGATCCCTCCATCGCGAACGATGACACCTTTTTTCAGCAACGATTGGAAAACCTGCTTCGCATCTACCTTTGTATCAAATAAGATGAAGTTTGTTTCAGTAGGAATATAGGAAAGATTGAGTGCGGCGAGCCCTTCGTAAATTTGCTGCTTTCCTTCCCGGTTCACACGAAGGCTCTCTTTCATATGTTCCACATCTTCCAGAGCGGCTAAAGCTGCCACTTGCGCCAGATGGTTGACATTAAATGGTTCACGCGTACGGCTAATGTAGCCGATGATATCAGCCGGGCCGATTGCATATCCCACACGGAGAGCGGCCAAACCGAACAGCTTCGAAAATGTGCGCATGACAACGATATTGAATCCTTCTTTCAGAAAATCGAGCCCTTGCGCATAGTCAGAAGCCTCTACATACTCGTTATAGGCCTCATCAACGATAACCAGTACGTGAGGCGGAAGATTTTCGATAAACTGCCGGAATTCCTGCTTTCGTATATAGGTTCCCGTTGGGTTATTGGGTGAACAGAGAAAGACGATTTTCGTCTTTTCCGTAATCGCATCCAAAAATGAGTTTAGATCATACGAAAAATCAGAATTCAAGGGTACTGGAACAACATTCGCTCCCATAAGAATGGTACCAAAGTCATACTCCGAAAAGGACGGTGTAGGGACAACTACTTCGTCGCCTGGTTCCAAAAACGTCTGGCAGATAAATGTGATCACTTCATCAGAACCATTCCCGATAACGATCATATCTTCAGAAACAGAAAATCGTTTCGCCAACGCTTGTTTTAACAGCGTCTGTCCCCCATCAGGATACAAATGCAATTCCGAGAGTGCTTCTCGGATCGCCTCCTGTGCTTTATGCGAAGCGCCGATAGGGTTCTCATTGGAAGCAAGCTTGATCACATCGGTTAATGCATACTCGCGTTGAACTTCCGCGATCGGCTTGCCTGGAGAGTATGGTTTGATTCGTTCAAGCGTTCCTCGGACGTTCTTCAGAATCTCCTGTGACATTCCCGACACTCCTGATCATCAAATTTTCTGCATGGATTGTTGTCGAACTGATATCCCGTGATCTCTTTTACGCTTCACGAGCTTTATAACTATATTGCTCGTATTGTACTACAGACCCCTTTTCCTGACAATACACGAAAACCTAAAGATTTAGAGAGTCTTTATGATTCACTCCCGTTTTCACCAAAAAACCCGCCTGTTCAGGCGGGTGACTGACATTTCTTACAAAGTCCATAATATTCCAATCGATAGGATGAGACGATGAAACCACTCTCCCGCGCAGCCGACGGATAGATTTCATTAACCGGCGGACTGGGGATATCGTAGACGTCGCCGCACTTCTCGCATACAAGATGAGCGTGCAGTGTTTCGTTCCCGTCATAGCGGCTGGCCATATCTCCGTAAGAAAGTTCACGGATGACACCATATTCCTTAAGAGTATTTAATGTATTATAAACGGTGGCTAACGAAATCCCGCTCAACGTTTGCGAGATCTCCCGGTGAATGTCTTCCGCTGTCGGATGTTTGTGCGTATTCTTCAAATATTTGAGGATCAATTGGCGCTGTGAGGTCAAACGAATCCCCTTCGCCCTCAGTGTCTCCAGCGCTTCCTCATAACTCGCGCTTTGCATGGTTAACACCACCCGGTACTTCCCTATGCTTGCTTTTCACAAAGTGAAAGCGAAACCTCCATTAATGGATGACATGATATTATCATTATTTTAAATGCTATAAGTCTGATCGTCAATCACAGGGATGTTAGCGAACACCGATTAGTCCGTGCTCACACTCTCTTTCCGGTATCCTGCCACACCCGCCGACAAGATAAAGCGCATTGCCTCTTCCGCTGTGATCGGAAGCAATTCCACATCTTCTCGCGGAACAAGCAAGGTCAGACCCGCCATCTGAAACGACTGGGGAACATAGACAGTGACATATCCGGATAAAGAATCTGTAAGTGCGCCAGCGTCATCCGAAGTCAAGAAACCGACCATTTTCATAGAAGTTCCTGGAATGGTAATTAAAGCAACTTGAGAGAAGGAACGTTTCTTACCGATCAGTGATTCAATCGTTTCTTTCACGATCGCGTAGAGGCTCTTGACAAAGGGAATTTTCTTGAGAATTTGGTCAGCCAAATCAAAAATCCTGCGCGATACGTAGTTTGTGGCCAAAATTCCAATACATGTAATCAGAATGATCGATAGAAGCAGGCCGAGCCCCGGTATGTAACTTTTCATTTCTTGCCGCAAGAAGCGCCCTAGCAGATTGTCGAGAAATTGAAAGACTTGTACGATCACGTAAATGACAAGTCCAATCGGCACAATCGTGATAATTCCGTTCACAAAATATTTAACCAATCGCTTCAATCCCGGATCTCACCTTTCCTCAAAAACTACTCCCTTGTTTTTCAGTTTACCCGGCCCTATATTTTTAGTAAACTTTAGAAGGGAATGTTTAACCATGATTAGAGGTGTTTCAATTGGATGTGCGGCTTTTATCAGCTTACACACAAATGCAGGTAAGTCGTTTATTTCCTGATATGGACGGGAATTCAGATTCAAGCTCTCCAACTACCGATTTCGATTTCGCAACTCTCCTCCTCAGTTTGCTTGAGGAAAAACAGACCGAAAGGAATCCTTCCTCCGTCCAATCACAGACGATGCCGCTTTCGGCAAGTATACCCCCGAATGAACCAATGCTGGATCATGATCAGAGTCAGTCGATTGATCCTATCATCGAACAGGCATCGCGTCGGTACGGGATCGATGCTGCCTTGATTCGAGCGGTCATCCGTCAAGAATCGAACTTTAATCCTTACGCCACTTCGCCCGCAGGAGCGATGGGACTGATGCAGCTTCTGCCGTCCACAGCCCGATCACTCGGTGTACAAAACGCGTACGACCCTGCCGAAAATATTGACGCGGGTACTCGTTATCTCAGGAGTTTACTCGATCGTTTCCATGGTGTCACATCTCTTGCGCTTTCTGCATACAACGCAGGTCCCGGAAACGTTGAAAAGTTTAACGGGATCCCCCCTTTCAAAGAAACACAGGATTATGTGCGTAAAGTGGAAGCTTATGCAAAGCAATACCAAACAAAAAATATGTAACCACTCCCCCTGAAGGCGAGTGGTTAATTTTGTTCACCCTGCATATTATTTCGCGGAAGAAATACAAATTGCGGAAATGGGATTTCCTTCACTTTCATGACCATCACATCCACCCCATATACGTCCGCCAACATGTCCGGTCGCAGTACTTCACTGGGCTTCCCATAAGAGACAAGTTGCCCTTTCGCAAGAAGGAGAATACGGTCGCAATATTGCACGGCAAGGTTCAGATCATGCAAAACGGCCACCCAAGTCAAACCCATTTGCTGTTTGGCCCTTTGCAACAAGTCCAGTAATTCATGCTGATGGAAAACATCCAAATATGTAGTCGGTTCATCAAGCAAGAGGATCTCCGGTTCTTGTGCCAAGGCACGTGCCAAAAACACGCGTTGCCTCTCTCCTCCGCTCATTTCATCCAAAGTGCGGTCACGCAGATGCCATGTACATGTCTTTTCCATCATTTCCCGAACAATTGCATGATCCTTTTGATTTTCGGTTTGAAAACGGCGCAGATAAGGATATCGCGCCATACGCACGATTTCGAGCGCCGTAAATTGAAAAGCGACCTCCGGATTCTGTACAAGCAAAGCCATCTTTCGCGCGCGCTCTTTATTTGCAAGCAGATGTACAGGCTCTCCGTTATAGTAGACGACTCCTGCGTCCGGTTTTTTAAGCCCTGCAAGATGACGGAGCAGCGTCGATTTTCCCGCTCCGTTCGGACCCAGAATGGCAACAGCTTCCCCTTTCTGCACGGTAAAAGAAATATCACGCAAAATCTGTCGTTCGTCTACATATGAAGAGATATGTTCGGCCGATATCACAGAATACCCCCTTGTTTTCGTGCACGGAGCAGATACGCAAAGAAAGGGGCGCCGAGCAGAGCAGTAACGACACCGATGGATAGTTCAACGGGAGAAAAAATCACCCGCGCAACTAGATCACATAACACGAGAAAGATTCCCCCTCCGATCCCCGCTAAAATGACGAGCATGCGGTGATCTGCCCCGAAAATCAGGCGGATCATATGGGGAACCACCAGTCCGACGAAACCGATGATCCCAGAGACTGCGACGGCGCTGGCAGCAAGTAACGAACTGATGATCAACAACGTCCACTTTGTCCGTTCCACACGAATTCCCAGCGATTCCGCCTGTAAATCCCCCAAAGCCAATGCATTCAGGTCACGTGAATAGGATGCGATCCACATCCACGCGACAAGGAGAAGAGGCAAGGAGATCCACGTATAATGCCAATCACGCAGAGACAAACTCCCAATCATCCACCAGATGATCTGTTGTGCGGCATTCCCGGGTGTCAACCAAAGGATCAACGTAAGGACAGCTCCAAAAAGGGCGTTGACCACAACACCGGCGAGAATCAATGTTTCCATGCGGAGAGTAGGTCCGATACGGCCTAGCGTCAACACGAGCCACAACGCGGCACATGCACCGAGAAAAGCCGCGACAGGAACGGCAAACAACCCAAGAGCATTCCCTTCGATCCCCAAACCGATCACGCTCGCGGCTCCAACCGAAGCTCCTGCAGAAACCCCCAATATATAAGGATCCGCAAGCGGATTGCGCAAGACTCCTTGATATCCCACACCGGCTACCGAAAGAGAAGCACCGACGATTAATCCCAAGAAGGTGCGCGGAATACGAATATGAGACAAAATAACCTCTTCCGTCTGGCTCCAGTTCGGTGTCACGAAACGATCACCAAAAGGTACATGATAGAGGAGATAAGAGACGACATGCGAGAACGGAATGGATATACTGCCGACAGCAATTGCGAGCAATAAGACGAAAAAGAAGAGTGCTGCTGTAAGCAGCACGAGAAACCCTTTCGTTTTCATTTGAACAATTCCGGATGGATCGCTTTGGCAAATTCAGCGAGCCCATCCACAATCCGTGGTCCCGGACGAGAAACCAGATTCGTATCGACCGAGACAATCCGATGATTTTTTACAGCATCAAGTCCCGACCAGCCGGAACGCTCAACTACACTTTTTTCCGCATCGGGCGTAAGACCATATGTGGCAATGATCACTTGCGGGTTTTTGGCGATCACCTGTTCTCCTGAAATCTTCGCCCAGCCTTTCAGATCACCCGCAATATTTTTGCCGCCGGCGAGTGTCACCATTTCGTCCATAAAAGTACCTTCTCCGGCTGTGAATATATCGGGCGCCGGGGAAACCTCCACATAGACGCGCGGCTTTTTGTCATCACTCAGCCCTTGGGTTTTGTCGGTGACTGTCTTGATTTTCGCTTCCATCCCATTCACGACTTCCTCCGCTTTGGCTTCCGTGTTTGTGATTTTGCCTACTTCGCGGATCGTCTCTTCCACATCTTTGATCGTCTTCGGCTCAAATGCTACCACGTTCAATCCGAGCGAGCGCAATGCATCGAGATCCTTCCCATTTGCAGAAGCGCCAGCCAAGACGAGATCAGGTTTCTGGGCGACAATCGCCTCCGCATTCGGTTTCAGATCGCCGATCACCGGTTTTTTCTTAACCTCCGGCGGATAATCATCCCACTTGGTCACGCCGACCACCTTGTCACCGAGGCCGAGAGCATAAAGAATCTCTGTATTGCTGGGAATCAATGAAACGATGCGTTTTGGTTCTTCTTGAATCGTGATTTTCTTGCCCGTGGCATCCGTGATTGTCAATGGATAAACAGTAGCAGCCGGTTTCTGTGTATCGGCATCTTTCTTCGGAGCGGAATCGGTGTTCTGATTCACTTGTCCGCATGCGGTTAAGAGAACACTCATGACAATGGCAGTTGATGCCATCCAGGCAGTCAACCGTTTTTTATTCTTCATGGAAGCTGAACCCCCTTGTACAATTTTATGGATATACACATTCATCCTCTGATCGTGCCGCCCATACAGCATGAGGAACGAAAAACAGGCAAGTAACGCAATAGTTGCAGATTTTCCTCACGTGTACGGATGGCGATGCGAAAATATCGAGAATCGAGTCCAGTAAAGGATCGACAATCGCGAATGAATATCCCTTTTTCTGCCAGTCGTTTCCATTCTTTTTCAATGTCGAAGCATGAATGACGAACGAGCAAAAAGTTTGTATCGCTGGGAAATACATCATATCCGCGCACACTCAATTCAGATTGCATTAATTCTCTTTCCTCTTGCAGCCATCTCAGAGTCTTCTCATGAAAGCTTTCATCGGAAAACGCCGAGATTGCAGCAATCTGCGCCAACGAATTGACCGACCAGGGGACTTGGTGTTCCCTCATCTTGCGAATCATTTCTCGAGTCGCACAGGCATAACCGACACGGAGCCCGGGAATCGCATAGAACTTGGTCATTGAACGGATCACAATGAGATTGGGATACGATTCCACATGGCGAATCTGTGTGCGTTCCGACTCATCCGCTACGAAATCGAGAAAAGCTTCATCAAGCAGCACATAGACGCCGTGCACCGCCGCTGTTTCCAAAATCGCATCCAGGGCCTCTTTCTTGATACATTGTCCTGTAGGGTTATTGGGATTCGCGAGAACGACCATATGTACATCGGCGATCTTTTGCACAAATTCATCGAGAGGGAAGTCTGCTCCTTCTTCCATGAGCAAATGAACCTTCTCAATCACCGCACCTTCCAGTCGCGCCGCCTGCTCGTATTCACGAAACGTTGGAGCCACCGTTAAGAGCCGTTTTGGTTGCAACACACGCATCACGAGAAAGATCAGTTCAGCCGCACCGTTACCTATACAGATACATTCGTCCGAAATCTCCCAGCGGCGGGATATGATATGGCGCAATTCTCGGCAATGTGGATCAGGATAATCATAAATGCTAAACAGTCTTTCTTGCAACACACGCATCACAAGAGGCGGCGGGCCAAGAGGATTAATATTCGCGCTGAAATCAACTATTTCCTCTCGCTTCAAGCCGGATTCCTTGCAATAGCGAAACACATCTCCGCCGTGTTTCATCACATCCACCTTCGAATCACCTCCATCGCTATGAGTACAACCAATTCTTGGATTTCACACATCGCTCCGTACGTGTCTCCCGTCAGCCCGCCTAATTTCTTCACCCATAAACGTCCGATTCCATATACGGTCACAAAAAAAAGCGGGATCATAGCCGCCCCAAGCCCTTTCCATACGTATATCGGCAAGATCAGAAACAAGCCGCCACCGATGATGTGAAAGGTTCCGACCTTTCCGGCGAATACTTTTCCCATCCCTTCTTCCCTCGCATAGGGAAACCAGGCGATTAAGAGAACCATCGCATATCGGCCAAACGCTGGCATCAGAATCCAGATCCAATGAGTATTCGCCCCCAATTGTTCGAAAAACGCCCATTTGAGGGAAAACACGATCAAGAGCGCAATGGCACCCATCGCCCCGATACGGCTGTCCTTCATAATCTCTAACATCCGTTCGCGCGAACGCCCCGAAAGCAACCCGTCCGCCGTGTCCATCAGGCCATCCAAATGAAGCCCGCCCGTGAGGATGATCGATACGATCACCATGAAAAGAGCAGCGATGTGTCCCTGAAACCATGTAAACATCAAAAATGAAAGGCAAGCATAAATAATCCCCAGCATAAGGCCTACATAGGGATAAAAGGCAACGCTTCTGACAAGATCCCTCTCATTGACTATCGTTATCCGGACGGGAATCCGTGTCAAGAATTGTACAGCCAGTAGAAACGGTTTCATTGAAAACACCCTTTCCAAGTGAGAAAAATCAACCATATACCCACCAAGAATAGAAAGGGAGAAAAAAAGAGAATCCGTATCGTCCGGTCAATATGTTCGATGTTCAACTCTTGTTTTGCATCCCCCATATACTCGCGAAAAGATACTCGGTTATGATACACATTATAGCCGCCTAAACGAATCCCCAACGCACCGGCAACACCAGCTTCCGGAATACCGCTGTTCGGACTCGGATGTTTTTTCGCGTCGCGAAGGATGATCTTCCATGCTCCCGCACCCGATGCGCCTGTGAGCCAGGAAGCGAGTACGATAAGAATCGCCGTTATCCTCGCAGGAACCCAGTTTAA
Organism: Collibacillus ludicampi; assembly: GCF_023705585.1. Taxonomy (NCBI): domain Bacteria; kingdom Bacillati; phylum Bacillota; class Bacilli; order Caryophanales; family Alicyclobacillaceae; genus Collibacillus; species Collibacillus ludicampi. The sequence continues at coordinate 2,993,310 of NZ_BOQE01000001.1, read as the reverse complement.
CCAATCATCCAACTTGGCAGAAACATAACCGAAATGCAGATAACGCTCGTCCTTATAGCCAACCATAGAATCGAGCGTGTTGGCCGCGCGATACGCCATCGCCAGTGGTGCCCCGCCGATACATGCATAAAAGAGAGGCGCTATGACCGCATCGACGATGTTTTCCGCCACACTTTCTACAGCGGCACGAATGATCTCTTTTTGTGAAAGTTTGCTCGTATCGCGGCTCACGATCATGCCTACTTCATAACGGGCTTGTTCGATTTTTTCTTCCCGTAATTGTTTCGCTACTTGATAACCTGCGGCGGCGAGCCCCCGGGTCGCGATCGTCGTAGAAATCAGCCATACTTCGGCAGCCTTGCCGACCCACGGGTGAACCATGTACAGCAGCTTGAGAATCATCGCCGTAAGTCCTGCGCTGACAGCAATCACTGCCAATGCCAATACGGCTCCGCGCAAGCGTTCCTGTGAAGGGGTAAGCGGGGAAGAACGCAACCGTTTTTCCAATGCTTGTATCATCCGACCGATAGCGATCACCGGATGAGGCAGCCATCGCGGATCGCCGACGAGCAGGTCGACAAGGAAGGCACAAGAGGCGACGAGAATCACAGACGCACCTCCCATTGTTTAAGATCAATCGGGATACCGCTGATGACCGCATACACCGCGTCCGCACATCGAGCGACACGCTGATTCATAAGGCCGAGGGCGTCCCGATAGTCCCTTACCTCTTTGCTCGCAGGTACGATCCCGAGACCCACTTCACTCGATACGATCACGACAGGATGCGGATATTCCTGACAGGCTGCCAGCAAATCATCCGCCCTTTTCTGAATCCGTTCTTCGAGTGAAGATTCCTGACCGACAGTTTGTTCCTCATATAACCAGTTGCCTACCAACAGTGTCAAACAATCGATCAGGAGAATCCCTTGAACATTCGGATGGGAACGAATCGTTTCGGCGACACGGGAAGTTTCCTCCACAGTGATCCAATGGCCGGGACGCCTCTCTCTGTGAATGTGGATGCGCGCTTTCATCTCCTCATCAAGTTCTGGCGCTGTCGCAAGATAGGTCACTGCCAATCCCGTTTGCTCCTGCAATCGAGAACATAGGGTCTCGGCGAAACGGCTCTTTCCGCTCCTTGTACCGCCGATCACAAGCGTCAAATGCGCATGGTAAAACGATGTCATCACAAACGTTCCCCTTTCATTTCCTCACGTATGGCGGCAGCGAGAGCACGACGAACCGCCCGGGCGATCGCCATCCCAACGTCGGTTCCCGGTCCCGCATAGGGGAAATAGGGCCCTTCTCCACAAGCGGCGATCACAACTGCGTCCGTTGTGGTTCCAGTAGCGACAAGGCCACTGGATGTACACAAAATGTTGTACTCCTGAAAAATCGTCGCTTTCGCTTCGGTGACCGTGATCATCGCGTTCACCATCGCACTGTCCGGCATGGAACCGGAAACGAAAACGATGATGTTTACTGTACCCATGTTTGAAGCGTTGATGTTCATACCTGCTCGAAGGGCATTGCTCGTCCCCGCTGTTACGGCCGCCATGACACACGCATTCCCCACCGTTTCATACGCATTTTGAACCTTTTTTACATCAACGGCTGTCAACAAGCCAATCCCTTCCATGGTATCGGACAATCCCGAACGTTTGATCGCTTCACGCAGATCGGAGCACGGATCATCGGAACAATAATGCTTATCCACCGTCATGTTCATGATAAATCGAGCATCGCGGCGGATCCCCCCGCCATAAACGGCGGATGATATCGTATGCAAAGGGCGTGAGGAATGAATGATAAAGCGATTGTCAAACCACTCCCAAGTAAGACTCGGTATCCACGTTTCACTCGTGGGTTGCACCAGATACACCCGCCTCTGCGAACGTGGCCATTTCTCGCAAAATACGGCACGCCGCCTGGAAAATCGGGATGGCAAGTGCGGCACCGGAACCTTCACCGAGACGCATGTCCAGCGAAAATAGCGGTGTTTTGCCCAAATCGTTTAATACCACACGATGACCGGGTTCCACAGAAAGGTGAGAAGCAAAAAGATAAGGATGTACCGCAGGCTCAATCTTAGCTGCAATCCAAGCGGCTACTGTGGAGATATACCCGTCCATAATTACCGGCACGCGATGACTTGCCGCTCCCAGTACGGCGCCTGCCAACCCGGCCACTTCAAGGCCTCCTACTTTCGAAAGCACATCGATCGGATCTGACGGATCGATGCTGTGAAACGACAACGCTTTTTCAATCACGCGAGCCTTATGTAGGAGGCGTTCATCATCAAGGCCTGTTCCGCGTCCAACCACTTCCATCGGTGAGCGACCGGTGAAGGCGGCAACCAATGCAGCGCTCGTCGTTGTGTTGCCAATTCCCATCTCACCGATCGCCAACAAACGGGTTCCCGATCGTGCGAGATCTGCCGCTTCTTCCCAGCCTACTTGTAGCGCGGTTAACACTTCATCTCGCGTCATGGCTTCCGTTTGCGCAAAATTTCCGGTACCTGGACGTACTTTCCGTTTTCGCAAAGATTCCGCCTCTAATTCGGAAGCTACCCCGATGTCCACCACGCGGACGGCCGCATTGGCCTGTCTGGCTAGCGCGTTAATCGCCGCCCCGCCTCGCAGGAAATTATAGACCATCTGTGCCGTGACATCAGGCGGGTAAGCGGAAATACCCTCTTCTGTCACTCCATGATCTGCAGCCATGATGAGAACTGCTGCCGGGTCACATTGAGGAAGCGGTTCTCCCGTCACAGCCGCAAGTTCGATCGCCAATGATTCGAGCCTTCCCAAACTTCCGGGCGGTTTTGTTAATTGGTTCATCCTCTTCGCCGCTTGACTGCGGGCTTCGTCACTGACTGGGGGGATTTTCGCTGTCCAATTTTTCACTTCCAACATGTTCGTTCACTCCTGAGATGAAAATTTGTCTGTAACGATCAATTGATAGATAGCGTCCATATCGAGATGTTTTCGTACATGCGCCGCAATCCGTGTATACTCCCGTTCGCGCAATTCCTGATCGCTGATCAGTTGTTCATCGACCGGAGACAAGCCGAATGTCTGGCGGATATGATTCAAAAATCTCCTTGTAAATCTGCGGTTATGAAAAATATGGTGCAGGTACGTTCCCGTCACTCTTCCGCATGGTGAAACCGCCCCATCGTACACATTATCATATTGAAGGAATGGCGCAACATCTTTTCCGCGTTCCGTCTGCCCCAAATGGATCTCGAAACCTTCGACGTCCTCCCCGGCACAAGGTCCGTGTACGACCATCGCTGTACGGCGGACAGTGGTTTTGGTCGGTATATATGTCGTCGTAGTATCAAGTAATCCTAATCCTTGAAGTCGATCCTCGTTCGATTCTACATGCAATGGATCGATCAATTCCCTGCCGAGCATTTGATAACCGCCACAAATTCCCACAACCCATGCACCATTTTGATAGGCATGAAGAATCTGTTCTCCGATTCCCGTCTGGTAGAGCCATTTTAAATCTTCGATCGAATTTTTCGAACCTGGAAGGATGACAAGATGAGGCCGCCCAAACTCTTTTCTCGAACGAACGAAACGCAAATGAACACCCGGTTCCTGCCGCAATGGATCCAAATCTGTGAAATTCGAGATAAAAGGGATCTCAATGACGGCGATATCAAGGTCCCACGGGGAAACATCCCCTTTTTTTAACTCGAGTGAACCGAGAGCCAATGAATCTTCCGCCTCAATGGAATGTTCGACAAAAGGGATTACCCCCACAACGGGAATCCCCGTTTTTTCTTCCAACCAGCGAATCCCAGGTTCAAGCAGATCATACGCCCCACGGAATTTGTTAATGATCATGCCTTTGACACGCCTGCGGTCTTCCGGTTCCAGCAGCTCCAGCGTGCCGACGAGAGAAGCGAACGCTCCCCCGCGATCGATATCAGTCACAAGCAGTACGGGAGCATCAAGCATGCGGGCGATGCGCATATTGACGACCTCGCGATCATTTAAATTCACTTCCGCCGGACTCCCGGCGCCTTCGACCACCAACAGATCAAACTGTTGCTTCAATCGGTCGATCGACTCTTGAATCGAGCGAAGAGCGACTTCATGAAACGAACCGCGATAGGAATGGTAATTGACATCTTTCAATCGCTTTCCGTGAACAATCACCTCGGAGAGACCGCTCCCTTTGGGTTTTAAGAGGATCGGATTCATATCCACGGTAGCGATGACCCCGGCCGCCTCCGCTTGCACCCCCTGCGCACGCCCAATCTCCCTGCCATCTTGTGTCACGTAGGAATTGAGCGCCATGTTTTGGCTTTTAAACGGGGCTACGCGAATCCCATCTTCGTAGAAAATGCGACAGAGCGCCGTACATAATACACTTTTTCCGACATCGGAAGCCGTGCCTTGTATCATGATCGCACGCATTATACTTCCAACCCCTTAACCGCAGGAATGCCCTTGTCATAATAATGTTTTACCGCTTCCATCTGCGTCACCAAATCGGCTCGTTCGATGATCAAAGGATGAGCATGACGTCCTGTGATCACCATGTGTTGACCGAAAGGTCTCTTGTCGATGATGGAAAGAACCTCTTCCAGCGGAAAGACATCCTCGATAGGAAAGCTCGTGATCGCAAGGGCATTGTTCAACTCATCCAAGACGATGAGGTCGTACTCCTCTGAAGCCACTTTTTCTTTTGTAAAGTGAAGAGCCGCTTCGAGCGAACGACGATGCTCTTCAGGCGTCTTTGTCCAGGTGAAACCGATTCCCAATTGATGATTCTCCACTCCCAAGCGGTCGAGCGTGACTCTTTCCCCATATGAACGCTCTGGGGATTTGATAAATTGCAAGACGAGCGGTCGCAGCCCACGGCCCAGTGCGCGCATCACAAGCCCGAGAGCTGCCGTCGTTTTTCCTTTTCCTTCCCCGTATAAACGAGCAGAAGCCCCCGTTCCCTACTTGGCGCTTTTGTCTGCATGACGATCCTCCTTAAAACGAACGGCCGCCTCCACAAATCGTTTGGCCATCGCAGGATTCGAGGCAAAATGAAGATGACAATAACCGGCGAGCAGGTTTCCTTTGGCATACCCTTCCGGGTGTGTCCCTCTTAACCCTTTTGCATCATACGCATACGGAAAGTTCTCCGTGGTCGTGATCCTCGAATAGTGAAATTCATGTCCGCGTGCAGACTCCCCTTTTTTCAGAAGAAGAGTATCCTCTTTTGCTGTCACTTCACGATAGCCGAGAGCGGCCAAACGATCCTGCATTTCCACGCGTCCCGGTATCACTCCGACCATCGGCAATGTTCGACCGGAACGATCGGTAATCGATTCCGTCAAAAACATATAACCTCCGCACTCCGCGTACGTTGGCATGCCTTTCTCAATGAGGCGCCTGATGTTTGTACGCACTCGTTCATGTTCTGCGAGAAGTTGCGCATACTCTTCCGGAAAACCCCCTCCTATATAAAGGGCGTCTGCTTCATCAGGGACACATTCCCCGTTTGTAGGAGAGAATGTGACGATCTTTGCACCGTAAGTTTCCAATAGCTCCAAATTCTCCGGATAATAAAAATTAAACGAGCGATCCATCGCCACTGCAATCGTCGCATGGAACATGGTTGACTGCAATGAAATGCCACTTCGTGTACAGGTATCTGAGAAATTGAAAAGCGGAACTTCAACGGGAGGCAGTTCGCCCGCCGTTTGTGCAATCGACAAGAGGCGATCGAGATCCACCCCTTCTTCAATCACATCGGCCGCACGTTCGATCATGGGGTTCAATTCTCCTCTTTCAATCGCGGGAACAAGCCCCAGATGCCGCTCGGGAATTTGAAGTTCCTTGTTGACAAGAAGATAACCGAGTACGGGAATTCCACACGCGCTTTCGATCGCCTGTTTCACCATTTCATAGTGGCGTACGCTTCCCACTTGGTTCACAATGACTCCGGCGATCGGCGTTTCAGGGTGTAATTTTTGAAAACCGAGAACAACAGCGGCAGCGGAACGCGCCATCGCTTTTGCATTGACTAAGAGGATTACGGGTGTTTTCAGAACACGTGCGATCTCCGCTGTACTCCCCTTGTCCGTTGTCGCATCCTTCCCGTCATAGAGCCCCATGACCCCTTCGATGACAGCTATATCCGCATCATGGCAGCCTCGTATCAGCACTTCACGCATGACAGATTCCTGTAGCATCCAACTGTCAAGATTGCGCGATTTACGTCCTGTTGCCGCGAAGTGATAACTGGGATCAATGTAATCGGGACCCGCTTTGAAGCCCTGAACCCGAAGTCCTCGCCTTGCGAGTGCACGCATGAGGCCGATCGTTACCGTCGTTTTGCCGACTCCAGAACTGGTGCCGCTAATTACAATTCTTGCTGTCATGACGCATCACCTACACGTGCAACCGAGATCGTCACATTGCCGTCTTTCTTCTTTGTGAGCAAAAGCGAATCGGTCCCTGCCGCAAGTTTTGCTGCCGGTTCACTGACACCGTATGCGCCCGTGTACTTAAAGACCGTTTCCGAGGGATGAGCGATCGGTACGCGATTTAATTGTTCAGGAGAGTAATACTGAAATGTCCAGCCGTATTTTTGGGTGAGCGAAACGAGCGCTTCTTCATCTTTCTTGAGATCGATCGTCGCGATCCCCCGAACGCTTAAAAAGGATAATGACAATTCATCCAATGTTTCGCGAATGACCTGTTCCACTTCTTCTTCACTGGTTCCGCGATTGCAACCGATACCGAGAATGATCGTTTTGGGCCGGTACAAGACACCGTTGGAAAGCCATTGTTTCTTTTCCTCTTCCGATAACAGCCGGTCCGTGATATACAAAACAGCGTGATGCTCTCTAACGGTAGCATCTTGTGCGGACGAATAAACGAACAGGTTTTCCGGTAATGGTTTGTCTTACGTCCACCAATTTTTTTCGCCCGCCTCTTGGATGATGGCTACAGGTTCCTCATTGACTACCGCAGCAGAAACAGGTGTGACGTGTGCAAAATCTTCGATCACCCAACCGAATTCTCTGCCCAGTAAATCGACGGGGATCGTTTGATTGACTTCCGAAGCGGTGGTAATGACAGGTTCCGCATTCAGGATTCTTGCCACCTCACGCGTCAACATGTTCGCCCCGCCCAAATGTCCCGAAAGAACGGAGATGGCGTATTTCCCATGGTCATCCACGACCACGACTGCGGGATCGGTGTGTTTGCTTTTCAACAAGGGCGCGATTAATCGCACGACGGCGCCCAATGAGAAAAACAGGACCAGCCCTTTATACGTGTGAAACAAATGTGGCATATGTTCCCGCGGTGATCCGGAAAAAAGACGAATCTCCCTTTCGCTTTCATCTCCATAAGAAAATTTTTCCATATAGTAAAGATCGCACGGCAGTTTCTCATGAAGAGTGCGTGCCACTTCTACCCCGTGCTTGGTGATCGCTACGAGCGCGTAGGGCTTCATACGCTAACCCCCTTACGGTAGCGATGAGTAAACGATTTGTCATACAGTTTTGAGCGGTGTTCTGACTTATCGACTAGAGTAGGATCTAGCGCCCATCCGCAAAGAATGATGGCATGACTGGTTATGGGATCGTCTTTAAGATCGTCAAGGACTTTGCCAAGCGTAGAGCGAACGATGCGCTGCTCAGGCCATGTGACCCGTTGGACGACGGCAATCGGTACATCATCTTCCCATCCGGCTTCCTTGAGTTCATGAACCACTTTTTTTATCAAGGTAGCTGATAGATATAACGCGATCGTCGAGTGGTGTTGCGCGAGATCCCTAAGCTGTTCTCTTGGAGGAACAGGCGTTCTTCCTTCTGCACGCGTTAGGATTACGGTTTGCGTCAATTCTGGTACGGTCAATTCCGCTTCCAACGCGGCGGCCGCGGCAAACACGCTCGAGACTCCAGGGACGATTTCAAAGGGAATCCCTTCCCGCTTCAAGAGCACCATTTGCTCAAGTATGGCCCCATAAACGGCAGGATCACCCGTATGTACGCGAGCGACAACCTTTCCTTGACGAACATGTTGTGACATGATTTCGACCATCTCTTCGAGCACCATGCCCGAGCTTTTAAGAATTTCCGCATGTTTCCCGGCACGCGCGATCAATTGGTCGGAAACGAGAGAATCTGTATAGAGAATCACATCGGCTTCTTGCAAAATCTTTAACCCTTTGACAGTTATCAAATCTGGGTCTCCGGGACCTGCCCCTACGATATACACCTTCGGTTTCGTCATTTTCTCACCACCATCAATGTCAAATATCCGAGATCACTTCCGCGCAGGCTTGCAACATCGGTATAGATCCTTTCTTCCTGTCCGGTGACTTTGTGCACGACGGCCGCTTTGCTTATCAAATCGAGTTCAAACAATACATCGATCATCAAATCGATCACTTTTGCAACTTTGATAAAAATAACGGCATCATGCTCGATCAGTGCTTTGCGCATTTGCTCCCGATCATCCGTAGCGGGGACGATCGCAACGATTTCGTCACCGTCCGCCAAAGGAATCCCCAAACGAGATGCACTCGCATTGATGCTGGAAATTCCGGGCACGCTTTCCACTCGCACTTCCGGATGCAATGACTCCATCAGACGTTTCATGTGAATAAATGTGCTGTAAAGCATAGGGTCGCCTTCCGTTACAAAAGCGACATCCCTTCCCGTTTTCAGATACTCGTAGACGGTTGCTATCGTCTTATTCCATTCGCGGGCGAGCGTTTCCGCATCACGAGTCATCGGAAAGGTGAGACCGACCATCTCTTTCCGCGATGTGTCGATAAATGTTTCGACGATCGCCAAAGCGTAACTCTTATCCCCCATTCGTTTACGCGGGTAAGCGATGACAGGTGTGTCACGGATGATGCGGTACGCTTTCACAGTGATGAGTTCCGGGTCTCCAGGACCTACCCCGAGACCGTACAATGTACCGATTTTCGCAGTCACGATTGAATCACTCACTTTCTATCCTTGCAAGGATCCCTTCAAAATCGGTATACACCTCGCCAAATTCGATTTGCGGACGGCTGATGATGATTACTTCGATTCCCAGTTCAATCGCAGCTGTCACTTTTTCATCGACCGCTCCGACTTTTCCCGATTCCTTTGTGATCATCAGGGTCGTACGGTATTGCCGATACAAAGCCACATTCAGTTCTTTGATGAAGGGTCCTTGCATTGCGATGATGTTTTTTTGCGGAAAACCTAACGCTTCACATTTTTCCATATTGTCTTTTCTCGGTAACATGCGGCAACATACATTGATCTCCGGATCATCGAGAAGATACTTGGCAAACACCTCTAGTGTCTTCGAACCGGTCGTCAACATGATGTTTCCTTTTCTTTCTTTCGCAATGCGTGCCGCTTCTTCATAGCTGTTAACGATCGTAATGAGAGGATGGTTATCATAAACGAGGCCGGGACGTTCAAAACGAATATAAGGAATATTCACTCGTTTTGCCGCTTCCATTGCTGTGCGGTGTGCTTCCTCCGCGAACGGATGACTCGCATCGATGATGCACTTCGCGTCGATCTCCTTGATTAAGGAAACAAAACCTTCAACCGGCAAGCGCCCAACACGCACAGGGATACCACTCTGTTCCAGACTTTCTTTCGCGCTTTCTGTCACCACTGTCGCCGTTAGCAGGTGTCCCGCTTCCTTCAGTTTCACACATAATTCCCGCGCATCGCTCGTTCCCGCTAACACGAGCTTCATGGCCTTTCCTCCTTAACCGCAAACGCATGTTCATGATGATGTTCATGATGATGTTCATGATGATGTTCATGATGATGTTCATGATGATGTTCATGATGGTGATGCTTGGCCAGGATGATCAATTCATCAAGAGGCGCACCAATCCCTTGCTTCGCTTCCGAGATTCGTTCCAAGACGAGGTCGGCCAACAGTGAATGATACCCGAAGTACTCCCCCAGAACGATACGGATGCCGTAAATTTCTTCAAGAGAAGGGATTGCCTGTTCCATTCGCTTGATCAAGATACCGGTAAAGAGAAAATAGGGCAGAACATAAATCTCTCGAGCCCCTAAACGCACACATCTTTCGATTCCTTGCGCAAATAACGGATCTGTCACTCCCATAAAAGCGGTTTCCACCATGGCAACCGGTGCACGCTCATAGAGCAATCGGCTCATTTTATACAACTCGCTGTTCGCATCCGCATCGGAACTGCCCCGCCCTACAACGAGGACGGCAGATTCGCTGCGGCCCTCTCCATCATGCTTAAACCCCGCCTGGAACAGTCGATCTTCGAGAATGGATCGCGTGTACGCATTGACCCCCAGTGCTTGCGCATACCTAAACGTTACATGTGGGTACGCTTCCATCGCATGAAAAAGTTCATGCGGAATATGTGTCTTGAAATGGCCTGCAGGAAAAAGCATCAATGGAACAACGGTGATATGGGTCGCACCTCTCTTCACACACGAACGAATCCCGTCACGAATATCAGGCAAAGCCAACTCCAGAAAACATGTTTCGATGACCGGTTCCGTCAAACGTTTGGCCACCTGATTCGTAAATTGGAGCAATTGCTGATTTCCTTCGGGATCCCGGCTCCCGTGACCTATAAACAGAATCGCTTCCATCTGCATCCCCCCTTCACGCTAATCCCCACAGACCGAGTCGATAGCAAACGCTTTTTGCTCTTCTTTATATACAAATCCTTCGATATTCCCGATCCTTTTAAAAAATTTGTGAAACGCTTCATTCGGAAACGCCTTTTCTTTGTATGCAGCCACGATCGCTTCGATTGTCTCGATGATCCGTTCCGGTTCGATCCCTTCTGCTGCCATCTCGGCCGCATGCGCATTCCGCCCGGTTCGTTTTCCTCCAAGCATGAGGTCAAATTTTCCGCGGCGATAGATAATCCCAATATCTTCAAGCGCTGCACCATAACAAGCCATACCACATCCATTGATTGCAATGTGCAATTCTTTGGGAACGGCAAGACCGGACAACTTTTTCGCAAGCGTTTCCGCATAGGGAAGCGCTTCCGTTTTCTCACCATCACAAAAATCACAAGCCTTGACATTGACAACGGCACCGACAGGATTCAGCAAGAACCCGTTGGCACGCAACCTTTCAATCATCTGTGAAGGGTCTGTGGTCGGTTTGCGCAGAATGATGTAATGATTGGGCGTGTATTCCAATTCCCCGTCATCTTCCACAATGTCTGCAAGGTAACGCATTTGTGCAGAAGTGAATTTTTTATTGGCGACACCCGGTGAGAGCGCCACTTCGAAAACAGCTTTTGGAAATGATTGTGAAACCGCTTCAGGTGATTGGGACGCCTTCCCGAGTAAGAGCAGTGCCTCTTCTGCCAGTTCCAACGGACTGGGCGGAGCAGATACTTGATTCGTAGCCGGGATATCATTTGTTTTGTCGTTTGTCTCGTCATGTAAGGCCCACGGTTCATTCTCCGGACGTAAACGGTCACCCGGTTTCAGCCGCTGGTGGCTTTCCCCCAACGTATATTTCCTTTGATATCCTCTTGGTGTAATCATCTTCCCGTCATAGATAAACGTCGAAGAATTACCGATGATCACGGTGGTTAACATGCCGATCTCATGTTCCAGCATGCGATCCAGCGTCGTGATGACTACCTTTTGCCGTTCACGGTATGCACTCTTTACGATCCCAACCGGCGTATCTTTGGAACGATATTTGAGCAAAATTCTTTGAGCTTCCACGATTTGTCTCGTTCTACGCCCACTTCTGGGATTATAGAGAGCGATCACAAAATCGGCGCTTGCTGCCGCTTCAATCCTGTGTGCGATTAACTCCCAAGGCGTAAGGTGATCGCTCAATGAGATCGTACATGCGTCATGCATGACTGGTGCACCCAGTAAGCTCGCACAAGAGTTGATGGCGGAAATGCCCGGAATCACTTCAACGGATACGCCCTCTTCTTCCTTCCATCCCTTTTCGATTAACACTTCATAGATCAGGCCCGCCATGCCGTATACTCCGGCATCCCCGCTCGAAATCACGGCTACCGTTTTCCCCATTTCCGCTTGGCGAACCGCTTCCTGAGCACGGCTGACTTCTTCTGTCATTCCCGTACGTACGATTTCCTGATCGGTCAAAAGACCGCGAATCAGATCGACATAGGTATTGTAGCCTATAATTACATCACTTTCTTGAATCGCTTCACGCGCACGCTCCGTGATATGGGCAAAATCACCGGGGCCGAAACCCACGATCAGTAATTTCCCTCGTTTCATGATTCTCACCTGCCCCAAGAAACTTTACATCCTCTGATGGTCCGCACCTGCGGAATAAAAAAACCCTGCCCGCGACGGACAGAGTGGCAGAGGTCAGTACGACGTTTCATGCGAAACGAAGAAAACCTCCATGCTTCAACGATACAGGAGGTTTTGTGTACATGATACATGACAGTAAGGAGTCAGGATCTCCTTCCCATTGTCAAGATCAATTCTACACAATTCCCTATCCTCGAGGGTTTCATGTGTACACAACAAGGTAGGTCTCCTGGCTTCCGGATCATCACTCTCTTTCACCTTCCCCGTGTGACGAGTGGCATCCTCGAAAGAAAATTCCCCGGTTACAGTGGCGGGACCGCTCGGGATTTTCACCCGATTCCCTGTTACCCCTAGCAAGCTAGGGCACCTTGCTGTTGTTCACTATGCAATTGTAATTTCAGCATACAGGGTTAAAGGAAACTTTGTCTAGTCTTGACTTTTACAAAGAAACTGCATATTGTCTTTGACAACCATTCACAAAAAATAAAATCCGATCCCCAAGATCAAATACGCTCCTAGGGCCATCGCTCCCTCTAACCAGTTGGATTCGCCATCGCCGGCCAAAAGAGTGACCAAAATCACTGCTAACGTCATCGCGGCTAATTCCGGCCATGAGAAGATCAATTGTAACGGATGCCCCATCGCCAGTCCCGCAAACACCAAGACCGGCGCTACAAACATGGCAATCTGCAAAGAACTCCCTAAAGCAATTTCCAATGACAGATCCATCCTGTTGTTCCACGCCATCAAGATCGCAGAACTGTGTTCCGCCGCATTCCCGATAATCGCAACGATGATGACCCCGATAAAGATTTCTGACCAACCGAGTGTCACCGATACAGTTTCGATTGTCCGTACCAGAATTTCAGAAACGTAACCGACAATGAGCGAAGAGACTGCCAGTATCCCGATCGCCTTACCCAATGTCCATTCAGCCTCTTCCTCTTCCATACTTTCTGTATAGGAAAAAATTTTCCGATGAGTAAAAAGAGAGAAATAAAGGCCAAGGATATACAAAAGCAGTGTGATTGACGCCACACCTACCGATAATGGTCCGGCAATACCTGGTTTATTTAACGTAAAAATCGCCGGGATTACAAGAGCGATCACCACGCCAAGCATCATCATCGAAGCGTTCGTGCTCGCGATCATTCTGCTAAACTGTTGCACAGGGTGGCGGATCCCTCCCACGAGAAAGCTTAAACCCAGAACAAGCAGAAGGTTGCCGATAATGGAACCGGTTATGGAAGCTTGAACCACTTCATGCAACCCTTTCTTTAAAGCGAGAATCCCGATAATCAATTCGACGGCGTTTCCGAATGTCGCATTCAACAATCCTCCAACCCGGGGTCCGCTGTGGATCGCGATGCTTTCCGTGGCTCTCCCCATAATCCCCGCAAGTGGGATAATCGTCAGACATGCCAGTGCAAAAAGCAGGATCTCATTCCAGTGAAACACACTTCCGGCTATCGTTAAGGGCAAAGCCAATGCTAACAAAATCAACATGAACCGATGCATGTAAAGATCCTCCTTTCTTGCCTGTAGTAACTACTGTATCTCATAACCCTGAGAAGTATGTAGGTGAACCCACATAACCATAACGAGATCTACGATCTTTTCTCTTTTCTTTTCGCTTCTAACTGTAAACGGATGACTCGCATGAGGGGGTCTTCAGGCACCTCTACGATCGCGTTTCCTGTTACTTTACATTGACACGATAAGCGATACCCTTCTTTTAGCATATTTGTTGAAAGTCTCCATTTTTCCGCCCTTCCCGCAGGAGCAAGCGGGGATTCACTTTGAATCCTTACTTTACAAGTACCACATGTCCCTTTGCCCCCGCATTTATGAGGAATGGAAATTTCAGCGAGTAAGGCAGCCGCCAAAAATGAGGTGCCATTTTTGACTTCGATCGTTTTCCCATGTGGTTCAAAGTGAATGTTCGACTTCAATCGATATCTTCCTTTCTTTTATCGTACCTTTATATCCTATTCGAATCTCCACTTCATACTCCCCTTTTCCAATGAAAACGAACTTTTCCCGAATACAAAAAAGGCCTCCATCGAAGCACACCCGCAAAACAAGAGCGTAAACAAGGAAGCCTTATCAAGTCTCATCATATCCATTTTTTATTTTTAAATAATTTCAGCATCCACCACGTCATGATAAATAAGCCGATCGTCACAGCCACGGTGGTTGCATAATTGTTTTGAAATGGCAACGGAACATTCATACCGAAAAATCCAGTAACGAACGTCAAAGGCATCATGATTGTAGAAATGATCGTCAAAACGCGCATCGTATCGTTTGTCCGTGCACTCACCAACGAATAGTACGTTTCAAGAGCGCTGGAAACCAAGTCGCGGTAGACTTCGAGTGTATCCGAAATACGTTCCAAGTGATCCACCAAGTCACTGTAGTAAGGAATATTTTTCTCATTGATCTCAAAAGAATATCTACCGTTCACATTGGCGAAAATCCGTTTTTGCGGCTGGATGACCCGCCGAATAAAGACGATCGTCCGTTTTAAAGCGAGAAATTCTTCTGTGATCTCCTGGGCGGGGTGCTCGTACATTTCTTCTTCTAGTTCATCAATCCGAGTGCCCAATCGATCCATAATCGGAAAATACTCATCAGTAATCCCATCGACGAGTGAATAAAGAAGAAAATCCGGACCCTTGTTCATATAGTAACTGTCCCGTAACGAACAAGCGGCAACACGACCGATCGACTGCAACGCATGTTTGTGTACGGTTACGATGTAATTTTTCCCGAGAAATACATTGAGTTCTTCCGTCGCGATTTCTCTTTCACTCTCTTCGTCATAACGCAGCGCGTGAAACACAAAAAAATAATAGCCATCATACTTATCCACTTTAGAGCGGGGGGAATCCTGCAAACAATCCTCAATAGCCAAAGGGTGGAAATTAAAGACTGCACCGATATATTTCAACTCGTCCAATGTACAGTTGTAGAGGTCGATCCACAGCAAATTCTTCTCGTTCTCCAGGAGTTCGGATTTTCGGGTCAAATCGACGTCATGATACATCTTCTGATCGGCATCATTGTACATATACGTTTTTATCATTGATCGTCCCTCACTACCGATCCAATCATTGATTGCTCATTCAATTTAGCCGTCCCCCGGCATACGGGGTCTATCAGGATTATATGCCTCACCATGTGTCCCAGTCAATCTGCATTCGGAGCGAAAATTCTTGTCTCGGAATAGATAGAGGCTCGCCTCTCGAGGAGAAGCGAGCCTTCGTCATTCAGTACTCAGAGTGCTAGGCGGTCACGGTTTCCGCTTCTACATCGGAAATTTTAGTAACGTGTAAGCGGGTAATCCGTAAACTGTCCATTTCAGCAACTTGGAAGCTATAGGTTCCCACCTGAACATACGCGCCAACTTTGGGCGGATTCTGAAATTGAGTGAACACCCATCCTCCAATCGTATCCAATTCCTCCGTACGGATATCGAGATTGAAATAATCGTTCACCTCATCAATCAGCATACGGGCATCTATAGAAAAAGTTTCTTCATTAATTTTCTCGATGAACGGCCGTTCTTCGTCGAACTCGTCCTGGATTTCACCAACAAGTTCTTCAAGTATATCTTCCGTGGTTACGATCCCTGCTGTACCTCCGTATTCGTCGATCACGATTGCGATTTCGGAGCGACTCTTCTGAAGAATATGCAGCACATCCTTAATCGGCATTGCCTCCGGGACGGTCACCGGTTTGCGAGCCAATTTCACAAGGTCGATATCGGTCCGACCCGATAATGCAACCGAATACAAATCCTTGATATGCAAGATCCCGATAATATGATCTTTGTCTTCCATACACAGAGGGTAACGGGTATGTTTCTCTCGTTCCGCTTTCTCGAGATTTTCCTGAAAGGAGCGATTCGCATACAAACATGCCATATCTGTACGCGGAACCATGATTTCCCTTGCCACTCGCGTAGTGAAATCAAAGATATTATCGAAAAGCGTACGTTCGGTTTCGTCAATAATACCGTTCTGGTGGCTCTGCGATACGACCATACGCAACTCGTCTTCATTGTGTGCCAACGCTTCAGGAGTTGAATTTTTCACCCCTAACACTTTAAGGAACAGATTGGCTCCCAGATTAAGCACCCAAATGGCCGGATACATGACCTTGGAGAAGACGATCAAAGGCCAAGAAGAAAAGAGAGCCGTCCGCTCCGCTTTTTGAATCGCGAACGCCTTCGGAGCTAACTCACCAAGTACGATATGAAGAAACGTGATCGCGATGAATGCTGCGGCTGATGCTACAACATTGATCGTAGCAGCATGAAGATTTAGGAAAGGATCGAATATGCGATGCATAAGTAAAGCCATCGTTCGTTCCCCAACCCATCCTAATGCCAGTGAAGCCAATGTAACACCGAGTTGGGTAACCGGTAAAAAGGAATACAAGTCGTCAATAACTCGCTGCGTCAATCGCGCTCTTGCGTTCCCTTCTTGAACCAATTGTTCAATACGAGTCGGTCGTACGCGAACGATAGCAAATTCGGCTGCTACAAAGAAACCGTTTAAGAAAATCAAAAGAAAGATGATAAACAATCCTGTCCCTAAACTGAATGGGTCGTCTGTCAACTCTGGGCTCCTGTACCCTCACACACGGGTGAGACAGGAATACACCTCCCGTAAACCTATTTATACATATGAATAGTATAGCATATTTACTAGAAACCTTCTACGTGTCTTTATATATATGTCTGAGGGACAGTTGCGATGAATGGTTTGTTTGTCACATGATTCCTTTCTTGCTATAATAACGCTTGTACGATCTAATCGCTTAAGGAGGCAATGAGACGCATGGCTGCAGAGAAGTTGGTAGTCGACGCTTTTATCGAAATTCCTACAGGGAGCCAAAACAAATACGAGTTTGATAAAGAAACAGGCAAATTTAAACTGGATCGGGTGTTATTCTCTCCTTTTCATTATCCGACAGAATACGGGTATATTGAGAATACATTAGCGGAAGATGGAGATCCTCTCGATATTCTCGTTCTTACCTCTTTTCCTACCTTCCCGGGATGTGTCATTGAAACGCGGGTGATCGGAGTATTGATCATGACCGACGATAAAGGTAAAGATGAAAAACTGCTCGGTGTTCCTACCGAAGATCCGCGTTTCCGTCACGTCCATACCTTGGAAGATGTTGCTCCGCATATTCTGGATGAAATCGCTCATTTCTTCAGCGTTTACAAAGACCTGGAGAAAAAGAAAGTTACGATCGATGGTTGGGAAGGTCTTGACACCGCTTCTCGCCTTCTTGAGGAAGCGAGAGCACGCGCTGCGAAATAACCCGAGTCAGAGATTCCCTCAACCCAAAAGTGACCGGAGGGAATCTCTTCTTATCGAAACATCGTGTAACCCACTCGTTTCAAGACATATGACGACCATCCTGCAGCCATCGCACCGATTCCTGGCGTGACATAGTACAATAAGATCTCCGCTACCGGATAAGAGACGTTCGTCGTTTTGAAAAACACGATTCCTGCCAGTACCATGTAAGCGCCAAGACTGACCCACCAGGTCTTCGCCAGCAGATTCAAAATAAAGCCGATACCGAATGAAACGATCAAAAACAGCAATGCGGCTATGATGAGTTGATAAATCATATGACCGTCACCTCACCTCTCCTTCCCTACCGTATGTGCCATATCCCCGTAATATTACCGGATTCCTACTGTTTCGTTCCATGGAAGACACCATAACCGAGGTATTCGGCGTACATTGTCATCATCTCCGTGTTTTCCTGTACGATCTTTTGAATGTCCATGCTCGCAAAAACTTCAGGCGATATTTCCTGATGAAAATCCGGATAATTCATGTCTTCCATTGAATGCAGTCCCGCCGCGACGGTGCAAGGATCGCGCACCCCACATTGTTTGAATCCCGCCTTTTGCAATTCACGGATCCAACCATGAAACGATGGCACGAGTTTCGCACCGTATAACCGCGCGATTTTTTTTCGCAAGTCCTGGGAATGCGGTTTCAGCTCCACCATTTCCCGATCATAGAGCACACCGCCAGGAGCCAAAACGCGGTAATATTCTGACAGCGCCTCTCGTATCGGAAGAAAGACAGTGACCGACTCCGCGAAAACAACGTCGAAAGTTTGATCGGAAAAAGGGAGACGACACGCATCTGCACAGAGAAACTTCACTTGCACTCCTTCTTTTGCCGCACGTCTTTCCGCTTTTTCAATCATCAAGGGACGAATGTCGATGCCAATCACTTCACATTGCCGTTCTTTAGCGAGATAACAGGCGGTTCGGCCCGAACCGCAACCGATTTCTAAAACTTTCATTTTACGATTGAGCGGTATCTTTTCGACCAGTTCCACGGTAGCGGCAAATCCTCCCGGGTGCGCACTTCCAATTCCCAATTGTGCCAGTGCATCATGATAATTCATGATGACCCCTCCCTATATCTTCATTGTATGGTATGCCCGTTCATCGGGATATTCCATAGACATTTGTGACGATCAATGAAGACTCTCCGGAGGATTTACAGGATATATAGATGAGTAGAGGGATACGAAAAACAAAAATAACCGGTTCTTCCAAGGTGAAGGAACCGGTTATTTGCATTGCAAGTGAGGATGATTATCCTTGATCGGAATCATTCGTTTTTTTCTCTTGTTTGTACATCGAACGGAGGGCGGAACGATACTGTTCATCCTTGTATTTACCTACTGTTGCTTTAATAGAATGGGCTCGGGGGTAAAGTCCTCGGCGCAGAGCTTCTCTATACTCTTCATCTGTTTGTCTGGGAACATCTTCATACCCGATATCCCTGGATTCTGAAACAGAAGGAGGCGTGAAACGGTTTGAAGAAGGAGACTGATCCTTCAAAAGAAAATCCGTCTCCTGAGTCATTTTCTTCGGTTGTGTTTCCTCAGGATTTTCCTTTGAATTTCTCAACAGGTAGACATTCAATGGAATCAGAATGGCGCCTGCAAGTAATCCGACGACAATAAAAATAATGATAAAAGTCATGAATGCTCACCCCGTATGAAAAAACACCGTTAGAAGCACCTCATTGCATGTTTAGAGGAAGTTTTTTTGATATCCGAAAAGTATACACATAGCAGTCAAAGTCCTTCCTTTTCATTGACTGCCCTTAATGAGTCTATAAGTGACTTCGGAGACTCTGCGACCGAGAGCTCTTCCCAAAGCGAGATCATCTTCGGACGGTAAGTTTATCGGTGCATCTTCATCAAGTTCCACCGGACAGGTTACGGCCGCCCCGTAATACGAACCGTAGAGAACATTTTCGGGGATGTTGCTCGGCAAGCCGACAATGATCATACCGTTGTGCAGCATAGGAGTAATCAAGTTCCATAGGGTCATTTCCGCACCGCCATGAATCGTTGCCGTCGTACAAAAAGCAGCTCCGACCTTACCGATCAATTTACCTGCCGCCCATAAATATCCTAATTTATCGATCCACTCTTTCAAACCTGAGCTGATCGTGCCAAAGTGTCCGGGACACCCCCAAATGATCGCATCCACATCTTCCAGCTCATGCACTTTCGCTTCTTTCACATGACGAAGGAGCACATTCGCTTGATCCACATCTCGCGCCCCTTCGGCCACTGCTTTCGCCAACGCTTCTGTGTGGCCGTTTTCACTGTCATACACGACATAGATTTGCATCGTTGTTGCACCTCTGATTCATGATTTTGGAACCTGCCTGAAAAGGTTGCCCAAGGTGTATCTCTAAACCGGCCCCATACTTTGTATGATGTGATAAAGATTGGGGTTCGTATACGATCGCTTCTTTCCATATTGATCCATATGATCATTCGTAAGTATAGATCTATCCTTAAGATGTGTTCAAATTCAATTTTGTAAACATCCATGTGGCGATGGTTGTGGTCGTAAAACCGACGATGGCAAGTGGACGTATACCATAGCGGTCAAATACCGCTCCTAGAACAGGGGACATGACCCCCATAAGCATTACGTCGAACACTTTGCATTCGCGAAATGGTTCATGTATCCTGGAATTGAAGAAAGATGAAGGGGGAACGGAATAACCATGGTACATAAGGATCGTATTCCACCTGGGCAATTTGTCACAGACCGTTTTCCGGTACTTCACGCAGGAACTGTGCCCAATATCGATCTGTCCCGTTGGAATTTTCGCATTTTTGGTTTGGTGGAAGAAGAAAAAACACTGACGTGGGATGAATTCAACGCCCTTCCGCAAAGCCGCGTGGTATGTGATATTCATTGCGTGACCACATGGTCCCGCCTTGACAATACGTGGGATGGCGTTCTGTTCAAGGATGTTGCCAAACTTGTCAAGATTCAACCGGAAGCAAAATTCGTCCTCGTTCATGCGGAAGAAGGTTGGACCACGAATGTACCCTTGGAAGATCTCATGCGTGACAACGTGATTTTTGCACACAGCCATGACGGAAAACCCTTGACGAAAAATCACGGATGGCCGCTGCGTTTAGTCGTACCTCATTTATATTTCTGGAAAAGCGCGAAATGGGTGAGAGGAATCGAGTTTCTTGCTGAGGACAAGCCGGGGTTCTGGGAAGAACGCGGGTACCACTTGTACGCAGACCCGTGGATGGAACAGCGGTACCGCGACGATCCTGAATGGTACGATCGCGGTATCAATGATGAAGAGTATTATCGCACGATCAAGAAACGTGCTCGCGAGGAATGGGAACAAATGCAAAGAGGTAAATCGATCGAAGGAAATCGTGTTCAGAGAGATTGAATGGCAGCACGTTACGACTTTGCCACAGGTTCTTAGTCAGTCACGAACACATGAACCTTGGGCCAAAATAGTTATTTGACCCAAGGTTCATCGTGTGTCGATTACTTTCGACTCCGTACCTCAAAGATGGCAAACTTCAAGTATTCGCTCTCAACCGCCCCGTGAATCACCGGATGGTCTTTCCCCGCTGTTCGGTATTCCACCAACCGCAGAATCTTTTTTGCATCCAGTGCTGCGTCGGCGATCACTTCCATGAACATTTCCGGCCTCATATGATACGAACAGGAAGCAGTAACCAAGAATCCTCCTTCTCGTATCAGTTTCATCCCGTTCAAATTGATATCTTTATATCCTCTGTAGGCTCCTAGAAGAGCGCTTTTCGTTTTGGCGAAAGCCGGGGGATCCAGAATCACGACATCCCATAATCGTCCCGCTTGCACTTGCTCACGCAGGTAATCGAACGCATTGGCAACCACGAACTCCACGCGGTGAAGGAAGCCATTCAGGGTAACGTTTTTTTTGGCTGTCTCAATCGCATGTTCACTGATATCCAGACAGGTGACTTTCTTCGCTCCGTATTTGCATGCGTGTAATGTAAAGGAACCGGTGTGGCTGAAGCATTCGAGAACTTCGGCACCGTCCCAGAAAGGGTTCTTCACAATTTTATGCCGTTTATCGACCGGACGGAGTACAGGTTCCCCTTGTTCATCCAGAAGCGGGCGTACACCCGTACGTTCCCGTCCGTCTCTGTCCTGCAAAGGCTCACCGTCCTCACCGACTGGCTGAAGGGTTATCCCGTGTTTCTCTCCCCAGCCTTTCATCAAAGGTGCGATCGCTGCTCTGTTTTCGCGTTGGTCAAAGAAATAACCGGTTTTCTGCCCTTCCTCCAGATCGACGATCATCTTCAAACCGTTTTCACGAATCTCGACTTCCCGAGGAACCTCTCCCCACAACAGGCCCTTCGTCTGTTCCAATCCTTCCAATTCGCGCACAGGTACGTCACTGCGTTCGTAAATGCCCTTTGGTTGCAGACAGGTTTGCAATGCAGCGATGATCTCTTGCTTTCGAACTTCCATTCCCAAAGAGAGCACCTGAATCACAAGAAAATCGGCGAATTTATCAACGATCAGTCCCGGAAGGAAGTCGGCCTCTCCATAGATCACCCGGCAAGCGTTCGTATCCTCCAGAAATCTCCGGCGATAATCCCATGCTTCTTGTACACGGCGTATAAAGAAATCGGTATCAATTTCTTCCTTCGGGTTATATGTGAGTATCCGAGCGAATATTTGCGAGTTTGGGTTGATATAACCTTTGGCAAGAAAATGACCGTTATGGTTGCAAATTTCGGCGATTTCGCCCGGTATGACTTCACCTTCTATATGATCGATTTCACTTTGAAAGACCCAAGGATGGCCTTGCTCCAATCGTTTCTTTCGCTTACGTTGCAGGAAAATACGTACCATGGCATCGACTCCTATCTTGTCCGCATATATGTATAGTAGTTCCCCGAATGAGGTGAGTATCTATGTATTCATTCCTTCTCTTGACGATCGGTATGACCTGTTTTCTCGTTGGGATGTGGACGATGCGAACCGGTTTGGAAAATCTCGCGATCGGCCGTCTGCCGCTCATCTTGAAACGATTTGTCAAGACACCTACGCGGGGGATGATCACCGGTATCATCGTAACGATGCTGTTACAGTCAAGCGCAGCGGTCATGCTCATTACGATCGGTCTCGTGGCAGCAAAACAACTGTCGTTCGCCGACAGTATCGGCGTGATTCTGGGAAGCAACGTAGGAACGAGCGTGACTGTACAACTGCTCGCATTACAATTAGATCAATTGATTATTCCCGCCATCTTGCTTGGGGTATTGTTGAGCATCGTCTTACGCGATTCCAAACGGTATATAGGATTAGCTGTCTTTGGCTTCGGGGTCATGCTGTTCGCGTTGGAAGTGATGACCTATGCTCTCACGCCGTTGGGAGAGTCACAATGGTTCCGACACATTTTGACCCTCTCCTCCCAAAGTCCTTTTTTTGGAGTACTGGCAGGTACATTACTGACATCGCTTATCCAGAGTTCGACAGCAACAACAACGTTGACGATCGCTCTGGCGGCTGATGGTTTGATCGATCTCCCAGGGGCGATCGCCATCGTGCTGGGAAACAATATCGGTTCCTGTATCACCTCGGTCATCGCAAGTATCGGAAATTCGTTACCGGCGAAACAGGTAGCCGCCGCTCACGTGTTTCTGAACGTAGCTGGAGTGATCGTTTTTTTGCCTTTGATCATTCCTTTCGCCACGTTCGTGCGATGGTTTTCAGATTCGCTTCCGATGCAAGTAGCCACTGCGCATACGTTATTTAATGTGATCTCCTCTCTGGCCGTCTGGCCGATATCCAAACCGTTCGCAACATGTATCGAACGTCTGATTCCCGAAAAGAGGTAAACGATTTACATGGTCGTATTCATGAAGGGATGATTCCTAGTACGTTTCCCTTGTCGCACCGCCTTCCACGATCGCGATCGAAGCGCTCGCGCCAATTCGTGTAGCCCCCGCTTGCAGCATCGCCGCAGCATCTTCACGCGAGCGAACGCCACCGGATGCCTTGACCCCCATATTGGGTCCAACCGTTTCCCGCATGAGCGCAACATCTTCTTTTTTCGCTCCGCTGCTTGAAAAACCTGTAGACGTTTTTACAAAATCGGCTCCAGCCGCTTTTGCCAGCAGACAAGCCTTGATCTTCTCCTCATCTGTCAACAAAGAATTCTCGATGATCACCTTAACCAAAGCTTGGCCTTTGGCCGCTTCGACAACAGCCTTGATATCATCATGTACGGCTTGCAACTTTCCAGCCTTTAAAAGACCGATTGAAATGACCATATCGACTTCATCCGCACCATGTTCAATTGCTTTTCGGGTTTCGAACACTTTGACTTCTGTACTCGTCGCCCCGAGCGGAAAACCTATAACCGTACAGACTTTCACGTTCGAATCCTTCAGTTCTTCCGCGGCGAGCGGCACAAATAAAGGATTTACACAGACAGAGAAAAATTGGTATTCTCTTGCCTCCGCACAGAGTTTGCGGATCGCTTCCGGGGTAGCTTCCGGTTTTAACAAAGTATGATCGATTAATCCCGCGAGGGCGTCCATGGAGTATGAAAGAAACACGCCTTGTTCCGTGGGAATCGTTCCAATCTCCGCTTCTACTTCTTTTCTGACTTTCTCAATCAACTGTTTCATGATATCATTCCTTTCAATCGATTCACTGCTTCTTCAATAATCGCTTGGTTATTTTCATACCCTCGTTTTTTATGTAACTCACTTACGGTATCCAAAGGATACCACATCACGTCACGAATCTCTTCAAGCTGTGCGGCCGTTTCTCCAGAGACGGCCTCTACGAGAAAGTATGTTACATGTTTTCTACCGGACCGCCCTCCCAAGCGGTAATCATACTCAATGACACCCAACGGTTCCCCAACGATCCTTCCGCGTATACCTGTTTCTTCTTCTATTTCTCGTAATGCGGCTTCTTCAACCGTTTCATCGTCTTCTAAATGTCCTTTTGGTATAGAAATATACCCGAAACGGTCATGAATCAACAAGACTTCAAGTCGTCCATTCTGTATCCTGTAAACGACGCCTCCCGCCGTTTGCTCCATATTCATCACCTCTCAACATATTCTACACCAATCGAAATTTGAATGGAATGCAGAGACAATCCCATCCCATTCCTGCTTGAACGTGACGATAGCGACACGAGCAACAACAATGAATGATCGCTGCCAAAACGCGAGAAATAAACAAAGCCGGCTTTCTGCGGGAGAAAACCGGCTTAAGCCGAAAACATACGCGAGATCTGTTTCTCGCCGAACTACACCAATTGTAAAGGTATCTCTTCGGGAAATGGAGTAGCGTTCTTTTTCCCGAATGTCAATTGCTTTTCAAATGATCCTTTGGATACTGTTATGCCCGGTTCTGTCAAGCGAACTTGACAAATTTCACCGATCAGATCCGGATGGCCCCGGAATGCAATTTTAATATAGTTATCCGAATAGCCAACAAGCAAGCCTTCTTCATTAATCTCTTCCGGAATTACTTCCAGGGAGCGCCCTTCAAATTGTTTCGCATACTCTTTTTGTAACACGTTCGATAATTGGATCAAGCGATTGACACGTTCGTGTTTCACATCTTCGGGTACTTGATCACGGTATTTCGCCGCTGGAGTTCCTTTGCGTTTCGAATACGGGAAGACATGCAAGTCGGCAAAATGTTGCTCTTTTACAAAGTTATACGTTTCCATGAAGAGTTCTTCCGTTTCTCCCGGAAAACCGACGATCACATCTGAGGTGATCGCAAGCTCAGGCAGAGCGACTCGTAATTCTTCCAGTTTTTTCGCAAAGTCTTCAACGGTGTACTTACGGTTCATGCGATCCAGAATCGCGTTGGAACCTGACTGCAACGGGATATGCAGGTGATGGCAAACTTTTTCCGAGCGTGTTAACACGTCGATCATCTTCTCATCGATCTCGGATGCTTCAATCGATGAAATGCGGATGCGCTCGAGTCCTTCCACTTTTTCGAGATCAACAAGCAGATCGGCAAGACCGTAACCATCGAGATCATCGCCATATCCGCCCGTATGAATCCCTGTCAACACGATTTCATAATAACCTGCTTTAACGAGTTTCTCCGCTTGACGGATCACGTTTTCGGGCTTGCGGCTGCGAATGAAGCCGCGGGAATATGGGATGATACAGAACGTGCAAAAATTGTTGCAGCCTTCCTGGATTTTTAACGATGCGCGTGTCCGGTCTTGAAATTCCGGCACATCCAGTTCCTCAAATTCACGCTGTCTGCGCACGCTGGAGACGAATTTCATCGGTTTTTGCTCTTCCATGACCTTCTCCGTCAGGTCGACGATCTGATCGCGTTTTTGCGTTCCGATCACCAGATCCACACCCGGTATCTCCAGGATCTCATCAGGAGCCATCTGCGCATAACAACCGGTTACCACTACCGTTGCCTCCGGGTGACGACGGATCGCCCTGCGGATCATCTGTCTGGATTTCTTATCACCCGTATCTGTTACCGTGCATGTATTGATCACATAGATATCCGCAATGTCGTTAAAATCGACTTGCGTATATCCGCGTTGTTTAAACAAATTCCAAATCGCTTCGGTATCATACGCATTCACTTTACATCCCAACGTATGAAATGCCACAGTGCTCATCATTTTCCACCTCCCAATTCTCCATAATGATATAAAATCGCAGAAGCCGTTACAAGCCCTGCCGTTTCCGTGCGTAAGATGCGCGGACCCAGACTTACCGTCTGAACCCCCGCTGCTTTCGCGCGTTCCACTTCTTCCTTATCAAAACCGCCTTCGGGTCCAATAACGATCGCTATCGTAGTCACTTGCGGGAACCGCGTTAATACTTCACGAATTCCTCGCTGCTCTTCTCCTTCATAAGGCATCAAGACAAGATCATATTCTTGTATGGAAGAGAGCCAAAAGCCTAACGATTGGCTTGTACGAATCTCCGGGATGAACGTACGATGCGCCTGTTCCGCCGCTTCCTTCGCGATTCTCTGCCATCTTTCGCGCCTTTTGGCTTGTTTTTTTGCATCATATTCCACGATTGTCCTCGCTGTTTCTAATGGCTGAAAAACGGTAATGCCCACTTCCGTTCCCTTCTGGACAATCAAATCCATTTTATCACCTTTAGGAAGGGACTGTGCAAGTGTAAGTTTTACCGTTGGTTCGACGTTTTCGTCCAACTCCCTCAGGATCGTACCGACCACCCGATCCGTCTCTAACTCCACCAGACGAACGAGCCAGGAACGTCCCTGCCCATCACAACAGATCACTTCATCTCCTTCCCGCATGCGCATCACGCGCGCGATATGTTTGGCATCCTCACCGATCACCATTATTGTTCTCTCCTGTATTTGATCAACGGGGACAAAATATCGTTGCATACAACTCCCTCATTTCTTGATGGCAGCAAATGCTTTCCAGTCCTGTTCATCCCATTCGTCGAGGATGGAAAACCCTTGCGCAACCAGTTCCTCACGTACCTGTGACGCTTTCTCTTGAATGATTCCGGAGACGATGAATTTGCCGTTCGTTTTTAACAATCGATAAGCGTCACCCACAAACATGAGGATGACTTCAGCCAATATATTGGAAACGATCAAATCATAAGAGCCCATAACCCCTTGCAATAAATCGTTTTGGCGAACTTCTACTTGCTCTGCCACTTGATTTGTCAACACGTTTTCTCGTGAAACTTCGATAGCTACAGGGTCGAGATCGAGAGCCAACACGCTTCTGGCACCTAGCTTCGCTGCCGCGATCGAAAGAATCCCGCTCCCACAACCGACATCAATTACGTCACAACCTTTTGTCAAATGTTTTTCCAATAACCGAAGACAAAGTGCGGTAGTAGCATGTGTTCCTGTGCCGAACGCCATCCCCGGATCCAAGCGGATGATTTCTTCACCGGGACCCGGTTCATAAGCTTCCCAAGTCGGACAGACGGTAATCCGTTCGGAAATTCGAACGGGATGATAATATTGTTTCCAGGCATTCGCCCATTCTTCTTCGTCCCGTTCCTCCATAAGGATTTCCCCTGCACCCGGATCCAGTCCGAATTCAATGAGCCCCAATACTTCATCACGGATCGAAAGGATCATGTCCGGATCGCTCGATTCTAGCGGAAAATACCCTTTCACACGGATTCCTTCTTCAGGGAAGTCTGCCTCATCTAACGCATAGATTTCGCCATAACGATCTTCATGCACGATCTCTGTCTCATTTGAATCTTCAATAACAACTCCCACGGCTCCCGCCCGGTGTAAAATCTCAGAAACTGCTTCTTGTGCTTCATGTGTCGTCAAGATGGAGACTTCCATCCATTTCATAGGATCCATTCCCTTCACGAATGAAATAAGAGGCCCACGGTATGAATCCGTGGGCTCACCTGCAAAACGATCAATCCCAGTTAAAAGCGTCTTTTACACCATCGCGCACTCTTTCAAAGAAGGAACGCGTTTGTTCCTGAGGATTCACTCCTAATTCTTTCCCTAATTGACGCAACAATTCTTTTTGTTTCTCTGTCAACTGACGAGGGGTAATGACATTCACGCGAACGTGTTGATCGCCTCGTCGGTCGCTGTGGACAAAAGGAATGCCGCGTCCGCGCAGGCGAAATAACGTACCGCTTTGCGTCCCCTCAGGAATCCGAAGTCTCGCCCGGCCATCAAGCGTCTCCACCTCGATCTCATCGCCGAGAGCCGCTTGCACAAAAGAAATCGGGACTTCACAATATACATCCTGTCCCTCGCGCCGGAAGAATTCATGCTCACGCACATGAACGATCACATACAGATCGCCGGGCTTAGCTCCTTTCTCACCCGCTTCGCCTGCACCCGGGATGCGTATGCGATTCCCTGTGTCCACCCCAGCCGGGATTTTCACATGGATTTTGCGACGAACGCGCACTTGCCCAGCGCCGTGACATTCGCTGCATGGATGCGTGATTCGTTTCCCGTCCCCGCCGCATGCTTGGCAGGTTCGGCGATTCACCATCCGCCCGAGCGGCGTGTTGATGATCTGTTCTTGAACCCCGGTTCCTCGGCAGATCTTACAAGTCTCTGGAGAGAAGCCCGGTTTAGAACCCGTTCCGTGACAGGTTTGACATTCCTCCATCCGCGGAACTTCCAATTCTTTCTCCACACCGAAAGCCGCTTCTTTGAAATCCAATTGTAAATTATACTGCAAATCCGCTCCCTGACGAGGCCCGCGCGGTCTCCCGCCCCCGCCAAAGAACATATCAAAAATGTCACCGAACCCGCCGAAGTCTCCGAATCCACTGAACCCTTGCCCACCGAATCCGGCGGCACCGGGATCTTCGTGACCAAACTGATCATAACGAGCTCTCTTCTCGTTGTCGGAGAGCACTTCATATGCTTCCGTTATCTCTTTGAACTTTTCTTCCGCTTGCGGGTCATCTTTGTTGACATCCGGGTGATATTTTCTCGCAAGCTTCCGGTACGCCTTTTTAATCTCGTCTGTGCTGGCCGTTCGACTGACGCCCAGCACTTCGTAATAGTCTCGTTTACTCACAAGGGATCACCGACTTACTTTTTGTCTTCGTCGACGACCGTGTAATCGGCATCTACAACGTTATCCTTATTTTCTGTTGCACCCGCTGCCGTGTTTCCCGCTTGTTGTTGAGCCGCTTGCTCATACAGTTTCGCACCGAGTTGTTGGACGACCTGAGCGAGTTCGTCGGAAGCGCGCTTAATCGCTTCGATATCTGTACCTGCCAACGCCTCTTTCACTTTGTCTTTCGCCGCTTTCGCTTTATCCAATTCCGATTGATCGATCTTGCCTTCCAGATCTTTCATCGTTTTCTCTGTCTGATATACGAGAGAGTCGGCGGTGTTTCGAATGTCGATTTCTTCCCGTTTCTTACGGTCAGCTTCGGCATTCATCTCCGCTTCTTTCACCATGCGTTCGATCTCTTCTTTCGACAGCCCGGAAGAAGATGTGATCGTGATCTTCTGTTCGCGTCCCGTTCCAAGATCTTTCGCTTTGACATTCACAATTCCGTTTGCGTCAATATCGAATGTCACTTCGATCTGAGGTACGCCACGCGGTGCCGGCGGAATATCGGAAAGAATGAAGCGTCCCAATGTTTTGTTGTCGCGAGCAAGCTCACGTTCCCCTTGTAACACATGGATTTCCACCGATGTCTGGTTATCGGCTGCCGTGGAGAAGATCTGGGATTTCGATGTCGGAATGGTCGTGTTACGCTCGATCAGTTTCGTAAAGACGCCTCCCAGTGTTTCGATACCGAGGGAGAGAGGCGTAACATCAAGGAGTACGACATCCTTTACTTCACCGGTTAAAACACCGCCTTGGATGGCAGCACCTACTGCGACCACTTCATCTGGGTTTACACCTTTAGAAGGCTCTTTTCCAATGAGCTTCTTAATCGCTTCTTGCACGGCAGGAATGCGTGTAGAACCGCCCACGAGAATCACTCTGTCGATCTGTTCAGGGGTCAATCCCGCGTCGCTTAACGCTTGGCGTGTCGGGCCGAGTGTCGCTTCAACAAGATCTCGCGTCAACTCTTCGAACTTCGCGCGTGTCAAATTCACTTCCAAGTGTTTAGGGCCGGTAGCGTCGGCTGAGATAAAGGGTAAGGAGATCGTTGTCGTCAAGACGCCAGACAACTCTTTCTTCGCTTTCTCCGCCGCATCTTTGAGACGCTGCATCGCCATACGGTCTTTCGAAAGATCGATACCGGTATCCTTTTTGAACGTTTCAATCAGATATTGAATGATACGCTCATCGAAATCGTCCCCACCCAAACGGTTATTACCTGAGGTTGCCTTTACTTCAAATACACCGTCACCGAGCTCTAGGATCGAGACGTCAAACGTACCCCCGCCGAGGTCGTAAATGAGGATCGTTTGATCGTCTTCTTTATCCAAACCGTACGCAAGTGCTGCCGCCGTCGGCTCGTTAACGATACGCAGCACTTCAAGACCCGCAATTTTTCCGGCATCTTTTGTCGCTTGACGTTGGGAATCGTTAAAGTAAGCAGGAACGGTAATCACCGCTTGCGTGACCGGTTCGCCCAAGTACGCTTCCGCATCGGCTTTCAATTTTTGCAGGATCATCGCGGATATCTCTTGAGGTGTATATTGCTTGTCTTCAATGGTCACTTTATAATCGGTTCCCATGTGCCGCTTGATCGAAATCACCGTATTATCAGGGTTTGTAACCGCTTGGCGCTTCGCGACATCCCCCACCAAACGCTCACCATTTTTAATCGCAACGACAGAAGGCGTCGTACGTCCCCCTTCCGCGTTCGGAATCACCACCGGTTCTCCGCCTTCCATGACAGCAACACAAGAGTTGGTTGTTCCCAAGTCGATTCCAATCACTTTGCCCATATATGTTAACCTCCCATTAGATTACAAATATGTTTGTAAGTACGTATCGTGTTACTGTGCAACTTTTACCATGGCTGCACGAATAACTTTCTCCTTCAATTTGTAACCGGAACGAAGCTCTTCGACAATAGTCCCTGATGGAAATTCTTCCGTCGCTTCCACTTGCATGACCGCTTCGTGCACATTCGGATCAAATCGCTGACCGACGGTTTCCATCCGAAACAAGCCTTCTTTCTCCAATATCTGTTGCAGTTGTCGCCAAACCATGTCAATGCCTTTTTTGAGTGTATCCACATCATCTGTTTGTGCATTCATTGCCAATTGGAAATTATCAATTACAGGGAGCAACTCCTGTACCAGACGCATGGTGGCGTATTGGCTCAATTCTTCCTTCTCTTGCCGCGAACGTTTGCGGAAGTTATCAAAATCGGCCTGCACACGCAGGTAACGGTTCTGAAGATCCTGCAATTCCGCGTGTAATCGTTCGATTTCCGCTTCTGCAGGATTGTTTTCCTGCGTCAGTTCCTGATCTTCTGTCTCCTCTGGCTTTTGTTCGACAGTGGCTTCTGCCGTTTCCTCGGTTACCGGTGTTTCCTTTTCACTTTTCTCGTGTTCCTGTTCTTGTTTCATATAAGATCCCTCCTTGATCTTAGAATCCGCCTTGGTCTTCCATCCCGTCGCTCCGCATGCGAACGATCGTTTGAATTCGCAAAACGGCAACGGCAACCTCGCCTGCAGCCTTGAGGGCGTGATATTTCACAAGTGTCGGATCTAAGACCCCTCGCTTCATCATATCAACAACTTCGCCACTTTCACAATCGATCGCGAGCGAATCGCAGTTCGTATGAATCTGTCCGGCGTTTGCATCTTCGATTTTTTCCAGCGGATTGAAGCCCGCATTCAACACGATTTGTGTAATCGGGCGACGCAAAGCCTTAGCAACGGCGTCAACACCGTAAGCCGCCATACCGCGAACCTTCTCGCGATATTTCTCAATGACGCGGCTGATATACAATTCCAGAGCGCCACCGCCGGGTACAATACCTCCGCGTACGGCCGCCTGTACTGAAGACGCTGCATCTTTTGCAATGCGAGCCCTCTCGCCAACAACTTCGGCCGTAGTCGCTCCTACCAAAATGGTGGCCATGGGTTTACCATGACCGCCTTCCAACCGAATCATATCCATGCGTTTATCTTGATAAACGTGTGCACACCAGCCCAACATTTTTTTCAGTTCATCGGGAGACTTGTGCAAACCTGTGCGTTTCACAGGTCGGGCACCCGTATAATCGGCAAGTCGCCTCATATCGCGTGAAGAAACACGCTGTACCACAAATACACCGGCTTCCGTGAGCATTTCCTCTGCAACCGGAGATACTCCACGACCCGTACAAATGAAGCGAACACCAAGATCAATCAAACGCCGTACCGATTGGCGAAATTCCTCTTTGTACTGCAAATAGGTTTGAAAGCCAGTTTCCGTACGCAATGCTTCTTCATCGATTCCTTCCGCTTCCAACGCATCGTCAAGCAAGAAGACCCATGTCTTTTCGACTTTCTCCGGCATATGCGGGCTCATTCGTTGCTTATTCAGCAGAAGACCGTGAAACACTTCGCTCGTCGCACCGACGGACGACACGATCATCTCGGAGAGACGAAAAGATGGGTCTCTCAATTTTTCCAAGCCCATCAGTTGTGCAGCTTTGACGACAAGTGAAGCGATATCCCCATGTTCCCTTCCGGCGATTCTTGCCACCTGTAAAAGCCGAGGGTCATCCACTTGCTCTAGCGGGCGGCTGCGCGCTTGTATTTCTTCCAAAGCGCGCGAAATTCCTTGCTGGATACCTTCGATGACCCTTGTGACGGGGACACCCGTCTGCACATGGGCACAGGCTTCTTGCACGAGAGCCCCCGCCAGCAAGGTGGCGGTCGTCGTGCCGTCACCGATTTCATCCTGCTGCGCGCGTGCAATGTTGATCAGCATCTTCGCTGCGGGATGGGTGATCTCCATTAAATCTAATATGGTGACCCCATCGTTTGTGACGATCACATCGCCGTTACGACTGACCAGCATGGTATCAAGCCCTTTGGGACCCAACGTCCCTTCGACGGCGGCAGTCACTGCACGGACCGCTTGAGCATTCGACAGCAGTGTCGAGTGGCGATCCTCTTGTTCACTCCACTTTTGTTTATTGTTCGACATGTACATCGAATCCTTGTAACAAGTTTCCATTACCATGTACACAAAGCATTATGAACAACCTGATCTTATTTATGCAAACGGGTTAATGCGGCAGACAGTCCTGCCGCGAGATGGTTGATGATCTTGATCACACGGGCGTAATCCATGCGCGTAGGACCAATCACACCGATAGCTCCGACATGTTTGCCGTCAATCGCATAGGATGCAGAAATCACGGAACAATTTTTAAACTCATCAACATCGTTTTCTTGTCCGATGCGCACGCGAATCCCTGGTTCCTCATTGGCTCCCAACAGCTGAACGACCGTTTTGCTTTGTTCTAGAATGTCGAGCAGAGGACGAAGTTTTTCCACATCGCGAAATTCTGGCTGATCCAGAATCTTCGCTGTACCTCCCAGGTATATGCGCTCATTCGCATCTGTCTTCACGATTTGATTGAACAGATCCATCGCGCCTTCGAACTGTTCCATATATCGACGCAACTCGTGAGCGATCTCATCATATAAGCGCTTCTTGATCTGATAAATCGGTGTCCCTGTCAACTTCTCGTTTAGAATCGCAACGAGTTTACGAATTTCATCCAACGAGATTCCTTCGGGAACAGTAACCTTTTTGTTTTCAACTCTTCCTGTATTCGTGACCATGATCGCCACGGCCGACCGCTCATGAAGAGGGATCAATTGCAAATGTTTTAAGGTTTGTTCGTAGATTTGAGGTCCTAAAACGATCGACGTATAGTTCGTCAATGATGAGAGAATCTGGGCTGTCTGCTGGACGACCTGCTCCATCTCATCGATTCTCTCCATTAACAGTCTGCGGATGGCCCTGACCTCTTCCTCACTGACAGAAACGGGTGGCAAAAGATGATCGACATAGAATCGATATCCTTTTTCGGAAGGAACACGACCGGATGAGATATGAGGCTGTTCCAAATAACCCATTTCTTCAAGATCAGCCATCACATTCCGAATAGACGCCGGAGACAGAGAGACTTCTATATGTTTTGAAATCAAACGGGAACCTACTGGCTCGGCCGATTGTACATAATCATCAACAATGATACGCAAGATCAATTGTTGGCGCTCTGTCAACATCGAATCGTCGCCTCCGTTGTTAGCACTCCATACACTTGAGTGCTAATCTTCAGTTGAAGGATACCAGAGCTTTCTTGTCCTTGTCAATATATCCTAAGTGTCCAAAAAGGCGGCGAAAACTTCATTTGCAAGTAGAAGAGCTTGTTCCGTTAGGCGTACCCCCCGATGATCCGCTTCAAGCAATCCTGCATCCTGAAGTTTCTTGATTTCCTCGCCAAACACGGTGAGCATGTCGATTTGATGACGCTCACGAAAACGATCATACGTAACCCCTTCTCGCATACGGAGACCGAGAATCATCGTATCTTCTTGTTGTATGCGCTCATTGATTCGCTCGCTTTCCACTACGGGCCGCCGTCCCTGCAATGTCTTATCAATATAATCGGGTACCGATTTTTCGATCACGTAGCGAGTTCCCTCTACATATCCATGCGCGCCGGAGCCGGCAGCCAGATACGGTTCATTGCGCCAATACACTTGGTTATGCTCACAGGCAAACCCTTCTTTAGCGAAATTAGAAATCTCATACATTTCGTATCCATGTTGCATTGTCTTTTCCCTCAGTAACGTATACATCTCTATTTCATCCTCTTCCGGCGGCAGGGTCAACTGTCCACGATCGTACCAATTGGCAAAAGGGGTTCCTTCTTCAATTTTCAACGAATAAGCGGAAAGGTGTTCAGGATCAAGCGTCAGGAAACGCTGCAGGCTTTCATGAAATAACTCAACCGTCTGACCGGGAAGTCCGAACATCAAATCTAAATTAATAGAAGAAAAACCAGCCTTCCGTGCCCACTCATAAGACTGATAGACTTGTTCGCGATCATGCAAGCGGCCCAAACGCTTCAAAAGCTGATCGTCGAAACTCTGTACACCGAAAGAAAGACGGTTCACTCCTCCTTCGCGCAAAATACGCAATTTTTCAAGATCTACCGTCCCCGGATTTGCCTCAACGGTGACTTCCGCATCTTCATGCAGTTTGAATGAGCGGTGCAGGATGGTTAACATGCGCTCCGTTTGTTTCGCATTGAAAATCGTCGGAGTTCCTCCACCGAAAAAGACGGTGCGCAGCGGTTTCCAGTTATATTCATTCGCTAAAAGCGACAATTCTTTATCGAGAGCATCCAAGTAGCGGTCCATCACATCGCTCGTGGAAACATACGAGTTAAAATCGCAGTAATAACATTTGCTTGCACAAAAAGGAATGTGTATATAAAGGGACGTAGGAATAAGATCCATGTGAACCACCTTCTTTCTATGGTGAATATTGGTTCTGTGCGGTCGTATGAATGACACCTGCTCAGACGGCAATCATTCCTCATGTTCAGGCCTGGATTGGCTCAGCGTTTTTACATAAACCTGGCACCACCGAGCGGAGATTCCACGAGGAACCGTTTGCGCGGACGGTCGGTGTTCAACCCGAGCTTCCATAGCTCTTGGCGTTCTTTGAAATATCGAGCCAACGCTGAGACATACGACTGCTCGACTTGGTCCAACTGTTTCATAATCTCATCGGCGAGTTGTACAGGGCTTCGCTCATCTGCGGGCAGACGTACTGCTTCCCCGTTCTCTCCGATTTCGAGACGCTCTTGCCAAGGTAAAAATGCCAGTTGCGCCAGATATCCGATCACATCGGGCAACATTGCGGTTTCCCGAGTCCAATCAACAGAAAAAGCGAAGATGAGATGTTCTGGCCGATCGATATAAAAGCGTGCGATCTCATTGATTTCATCAGAATTAACAGCCACGATGATTCCCGGGCTTCTTTCGGGGGAATCGGAAAAAGCAATCATAGGTATCGCCAACATCCGTGAAAGCGCGAGGGCCAAAGGTGTTCCTTGTTGCGAAACAGATACAACATAGGAGTAAGCGGGTTTTGTAACAACTGTTTCAATCAATAATTGAAATGCCCTCAAAACGGATGCTACTTGATAGTAATTAAACGATGCGACCGCATAACGGCCATGAGCAGGGTCTTCCTGCACGTGTGGAAAATCATCCTTAAACACACGCAACAGAACCGTTCCGTACTGGGCGAAATGGAAATCGCGAATATCCTTGGGAGGATGCGCGAGCAAACGTTTTCGAAATTCCCGCAAATATTTCAGTCGTTCCATTCCCTCTTCTTCCTGACGAACTTTATGATCCAATTCAAGCAAATAAGGATCTGCTTGTTCAGGATTTCCCAAGAGAAGATGGAGATAAGCCATAGAATAAATCACATGGATAAGGGGCTCTATTTCATAAGCTCTGCGCATGAACGATAAAGCGGCTTCTATTTGAAATTCTTTCATGAGGGCGTAAGCGAGGGTATAGTTTACCACCGCTTCTTTGGGGGCAAGTTGATAACACCGGTATAAAGGTGCCAACGCCAGCCCGAACATCCCCTCATCAATAAATCGGTTCCCCAATTGAAAAAAAGCGTCTGCTCGTCGCGGCTGGAGCAACACTTGTTCAAACAGATCTGCACTTTGGTGTCTGCCTAACATTCTAAGGGCGAACGCGTATCGTTCATACACTTCACGACGGTATTCGGGAAAACGCAACGCACGATTTAACAAGCGGATTCCCTCATTATATCGTTCGGAAGCGAATTTCTGTTCCACTTCTTTAAGTATTGCTTCAACAGAATCAGTCATTGTTCTAGTTCCTTTCATTGATAAAAAAAGCTGTAATCGAAGCATATTCAATGAAACAAAGAGTGTACCGCAACTTCAACGTAAAACGAAATTGAAATCGCTCGAATGTTGAAAAGGGACACCCGACTGGGCATCCCGATGATCAATCCATTTTTAATACAGCCATAAACGCTTCTTGCGGAATTTCGACTGACCCCACTTGTTTCATGCGCTTCTTGCCTTCTTTTTGTTTTTCAAGCAACTTGCGTTTCCTAGAAATGTCTCCCCCGTAACACTTGGCCAAGACGTTCTTACGCATCGCTTTGATCGTTTCACGAGCCACAACTTTATGACCAATCGCCGCTTGAATGGGCACTTCAAACATCTGTCTCGGGATCAGTTCTTTTAATTTTTCGCAAAGAGCCTTACCGCGTTCGTATGCCTTGTCACGATGCACGATGAAAGAGAGTGCGTCCACAGGCTCCCCGTTGAGGAGAATATCCATCTTGACCAAATTCGACTCGCGATAACCTGCCAGCTCGTAATCGAATGAAGCATAGCCTCTTGTGCTTGATTTCAGCCGATCGAAGAAATCGTACACGATCTCCGTTAACGGAAGCTCATAGATCAATGTGACACGGTTCGCATCAAGATACTGCATGTCCCCAAATACACCGCGTTTTTCCTGACAGAGTTCCATCACAGGACCCACGAAGTCTTTGGGTACGATGATTGACGCTTTGACAAACGGTTCTTCCACGTGATCGATCTTGCCTGCTTCCGGCATCTTGCTTGGGTTATCGATTTCGAGCTTTTCGCCTGAGGTCGTATACACATGATAGACGACCGAAGGCGCCGTGGTAATCAATGTTAAACCGTATTCCCGCTCCAGTCGCTCCTGAATGATCTCCATGTGCAGCAATCCGAGGAACCCACAACGAAAGCCGAAACCAAGCGCATTGGAAGTCTCAGGCTCATATTTTAGAGAAGCGTCGTTTAACTCCAATTTCTCAAGCGCTTCCCGTAGATCGTTATAATCGGCTGTATCTACGGGATAGAGACCGCAGAACACCATGGGGTTGATCTTGCGATAGCCAGGCAAAGGCTCAGCCGCAGGACGTTTCGCATCTGTAATCGTATCCCCTACGCGCGTGTCGCGGACATTTTTGATACCAGCAACTACAAAACCGACATCGCCTACCGACAATTCGTCAACGATTGTCATGCGCGGAGTAAATGCTCCCACTTCAATCACTTCATGCTCGGCACCTGTCGCCATCATCCGTATTTTCATTCCGGGTTTGATCGAACCGTTGACAACACGCACGTAAACGATTACGCCCTTATACGTGTCGTAATGGGAATCAAAAATCAACGCTTGCAGGGGTTCATCGGGATCCCCTTGCGGTGCAGGCACTTTCGTGACGATCTGTTCCAGTATCTCTTCGATCCCGATACCCGCTTTTGCAGAAGCCAAGACTGCTTCGGAAGCATCCAATCCAATAATATCTTCAATTTCCTGTTTGACCCGTTCCGGCTCGGCGGAAGGAAGATCGATCTTATTGACCACCGGAAGAATCTCCAAGTTATTTTCGAGTGCCAAGTACACGTTTGCCAGTGTCTGCGCCTCGATCCCCTGTGCCGCATCTACTACGAGCAATGCTCCTTCACACGCGGCAAGACTGCGCGACACTTCATAGGTGAAGTCCACATGCCCCGGCGTGTCGATCAGATTGAGAATATACGTCTGTCCATCTTTCGCTTTGTATTTCAAGCGAACCGCTTGTAGCTTAATCGTGATGCCGCGTTCACGTTCGAGATCCATTTGATCCAAAACTTGGTCTTGCATCTCTCTGGAAGAGAGTGCACCTGTAAATTCCAAAATTCGGTCTGCCAGTGTGGATTTGCCATGGTCGATGTGTGCAATGATTGAAAAGTTGCGAATGAACTGCTGCCGTTCTCTGGCGTCCATGGGCGCCATCCTCCTTTAAAATGCCAAAAGAATGCTATTGTACATTATACATTTGCGGCAACAAAACGACAACTAAGAAGGCGTCACGATTTAATTGACGCCTTCTTCATATATTGGAGGATGGACATATCCATTGCGGTGGCGGAATGGGTGGCTACCTTGAAAAAAGTGTAGTTTGGTAGGCGTATGCTTTGCGTTCGCGCTCCGTGGAGGTCGTCTCGCATGGAACAATGATCAAATGTCGCGAGACGACCTCCAAAGTCGCTGTCTCACGCAAAGCATTACGCCCACTCGAAGACACTTTTCATCCTCTGATGGCGCCGCTTGCGGCATGGTGGGCTACTTTGAAAACTATTGTTTGGGTGGGTGTTTCGCTTTGCGCTTGGATTCGATGAAGGTCGTTCATTGGTTATATGCTTTGCGCTCAATCATCGCGCTGAGGTGAGGCCCTCTTGCGCAAACGATCGCATCAACCCTCTGGTACATTCCTGTATGCCCCTCCCGATTCGTATACTTGCTGTATCGATCGAATCGGTAACCCGACTATGTAAAGCATCCAGTTTACGGCTCATCCGTTGTCCCATGGGTCGGCCTGGTTGCTGTCCAATTTTGCCAAGAATAACCGGTTTCTTCTCTTGGTCCTCCGATATGCCCGCTGCAGTGTTAAGTTGGACATGGTTCGTTCCTATAAGGGTTTCCATTCCCCTCTCCGCAAGAGTGAAACCGATGATCGTCAACGTGATCAATAGGATCGAGTAAACACTCAACCGTAACGCCCGCACAAGGATTTGACACATCGTAAGCTCACCTGCTCAAGTTTCCGGGATTCAAATGCTATTCCCCTGGTAACATTGTCCCTTATTTTCCACCCTTTTGCTCGTCTTTGCCCACATTTGCTATGACATCAGCGAGGATGTCAGCCGCCCGATATTCTTCTTCTAACGTATTTTCCGGGCCGCCGATCTCGATAAGTACCGCATTTGAAAAAAGATCCTGGTTGTATCTGGTGTCAAATGCTGGATTGGGAATCGCCACATGTGCACCTTTGGAGACCCCCGGATACATTTGATTCAGTTTATTGTGAAGCTTCAAGGCGAATTCTTCGTTTTTCTCCTTATTTTTGTTTGATCCTCCGATGATAAAATACACTCTTGCTACATCCTGCCCATTGATCTTGACCGTTGTTTTATCGCGCGGCATAGAATCCCGATGGATGTCAAATACCATTTTGATGCTGTCATATTTTTTTAATACTTCTTGTACGGTTTTTCTCGACAAATCATATTCATTTTCCACATCGCCTTTGAACCAATAGTCGTTTTTCGTCTGGACAGCATAGATATGTTTTGCTTTTAACGATTGGAGCAGACGTTCGCCGACCAATGTGATATTCTTATCCTTGTCATACGCCTGATTAGGATCCGTAACCCCATGAAGCTCCGGCAAAAAAGATTCACGGTTATGCGTATGATAAATATAGACGATCGGCTTACCATCCGATTCTACAGGCTGTTCTTGTTGCGGCGCCGATGGTTCCGTTTGATCAGACGGTCGCGGAGGCAGATGATCTTCACCCGGCGGCTCCTGAAAGTCTTTGCTTAACGGCTCAAATTTTGTCACTGCTAATGCAGGAATTTGTTCTCCCAACATCGTAATCGGATTCTCGATGTCGATATTTGTAAATAAATAGACGAACAGTGACTTGAAGCTTGCATGCTGATTTTTCGATGGATCAAGTATATTCGGATCGGCTGATGCGTAAAGAGGGATTTCGTGATGAAAAACGGAAAGCAATGATCGGCTGCTTACCGAATGTAGAACGCGCCCGGCTAAACTGTTTTGATGATTCGGTATCAATAACTGTACCGCGACCGTTCCAAGAAGAATAAACATCACGGAGAGTGCCAGCCCCATCGTCACGATTGCCGTTCGCGCCTTTTTCGTTCCGATGTGGAAAGTGAACGAACGAAATCCTCTTCTTCTCACGTTTTTCCCGTTCATGGCGATTCTCATCCTCTCTCAGAATCTCTTATCAAAAGATATGATAGAAGAAGAGAACGTATGCTAGATTTGAAGAAACGCGAATCATCTAAT
This sequence comes from Collibacillus ludicampi, assembly GCF_023705585.1. Lineage (NCBI taxonomy): Bacteria > Bacillati > Bacillota > Bacilli > Caryophanales > Alicyclobacillaceae > Collibacillus > Collibacillus ludicampi. The sequence goes on along the minus strand of NZ_BOQE01000001.1, from coordinate 2,952,260 downwards.
GATCAAGTGTATTGAAAAAAGCGGCTCGTTATGAGCCGCCTTCACTGCAAATACATCGCCGCATCCTCCATGGTAATCGCATCGTGTAAAGCTACGTTTAAGCCATTGGCTACCACCGAGGCGATATCTTCTATAAACGTATCGATTTCCTTTGGTGTGACCATGAGGTTTTGTCCTAATGGTTGCAAGAGTTCATGAATTAACTGTTTCTTTTCTTGTTCGGTAAAATTCTCAAAAAGCTGGGCGCAAGTGTTTCCCGGGACATCCCTTTCAATTCGTTGAATTAACAAATCGATCGTATCGTGTGCGATCGTCACCGCGTCCACAACTGTAGGAACTCCTATGGCAACAACCGGAACCCCAAGCGTCTGGATATTCAGTCCTTTGCGGCGATTGCCAACTCCTGCACCCGGCGTGATTCCTGTATCTGTTATCTGAATCGTTGTATTGACTCTCTCAAGCGATCGGGATGCGAGTGCATCAATTGCGATAACCAGATCCGGTTGAATATGTTCGACGATCCCTTTAACGATCTCGCTGGTCTCTACACCTGTGATTCCCAGAACACCTGGAGCAACGGCTGCAACCGGACGAAATCCTTCTTTCACCACATCAGGCATATGTAAAAACAAGTGTCTTGTCACAAATAGCTTTTCAACAACGAGCGGCCCCAGTGCGTCGGGAGTTACATTCCAGTTTCCGAGGCCCACGACAAGTACCGAATCTTTTTCTCTCAGTCGCAAAAATCCTTTTAATTCCCGAGCGAATACTTCCGCTACCTTGTGTTGCAACTCGGGATCTTTATAACGAAGCTCCGGTACATCAAATGTCAAATAGTGGCCCATCATTTTGTTCATGATCCGCGATCCGTTCATATCTTTGATATGCATTCGCGAGATATGGATCCCACTCTCGTCTGTCTGCTCCACATCAACTCCCGGGATTTCGGTACCCCCTTGTTCGACTCCGGCTAACTGATGGGCTTCCAGTGCAAGGTCTGTGCGAATCGAGTAACTGTTCCAATCCATACGGAAGGATCCCCTTTCTGGTAGCTACACTCTTAGCCTTTAGGATATTTAAAAACAATCGTCACTATACAAATCGATGAGTTGCTTTTCCAGTTTTCACGTGATAAAATAGCCAATGTCCTCTTGATGGATCGTAAAAGGTTTTTTTAAGGAGGTGAAAAGGATGCCGAATATTAAATCTGCCATTAAGCGTGTGAAAATTTCCCGCGCTCGTACTCTTCGTAACGCTGCGGCGAAATCCGCCCTCCGTACAGCGATTAAAAAGTTTGAGGCAGCGCTTGCAAATAACGACAAGGAGAACGCACAAGTTCTTCTTCGCCAGGCTACACGCTCACTCGATAAAGCGGTAACCAAAGGGATTATTCATAAAAACAAAGCTGCTCGCAAAAAGTCGCGTTTGATGCGTAAATTCAATCAGTTAAACGCGAGTGCATAATGACAAAGAAAACGACCTGTCAAAGGTCGTTTTTCTATTGTATCTCTAGTTCCCACCTCATGATACTTTTTACGGGAGAATCACCCTAAATGACTCTTCATTTATTTGTCTCGTCGCATTCTCGTCTTGTCTACTCTATATAGGTTCTTTTCCGTTTTCTTCAGCTAACTTCTGCTGGGCGATCTCAACCAATTTACGTACCATGGAGCCGCCAAGTTGTCCGCCTACTTTTCCTGCTTGACGCGTCGTCAAATCACCGTTATCCCCTTGCAGAAGGGGAACGCCTAATTGCTCCGCTACTTCATATTTGATGTCATTGGGATTGGTCGAACAGGTGACTGTATTCGTTAACCCCTGTTCTTCACGCACCAACTCGCATTTGAGACGATCCAGCACTTGTCGAGCCTCGGGAACGAGAATGCGATTGCGTCTTCTCGCCATTGAAACACCTCCCACACTTATTGTACCCAAATGACATAATCGCTTTCTTGGAAACAAGTGCTTGGGTGGGTGTATCGCTTTGCGCTTGGGTTCGATGAAGGTCGTTCCGCCCGGATTCTTAACAGAGGTTGCGGAACGACCTTCAACTCACCTCTGCGCCGCAAAGTGATAACACCCACCCAAAAGCCACTCCGTTGTATTTGGCAGCTTTAAATCTCTCATCCTGTACAAGAAATTTTTCACCCTCTGATGGCGCCGCCCATGTGGCATGGGGGACTACCAAGAAATTGAGGAAGGCGCAGCAAAAACGTTTCGACCCCTTCCGTATCTCCGATTTGACCGGACTTGATTTTGTAATCCATTTCCGCCAACTCGCAAAGCATTGATTCAAGCTGTTGAAGCGAATAGCTTCTCGCCTGTTCGTAGGCTCTTTTGCAGACAAACGGATGAGCACCGATCATTCCGGCAATATGTTGGACGGCAAAGCCCCGCTGCGAATACAGCTTCACCTGAAGCATCATGCGAACTTGGCGCGTAATCATGAAAAGCAGTTTCACAGGTGCTTCCTTCTGCTTGAGCAAATCATAGAAAAGGCGTATAGCCCGTTCCATACGTCCACGTACGACTTCGTCGATAAAAACGAAAATATCTTGTTCGATGGTGCGCGCAGCGAGTAGATCGACCACATCTTCATCGATCACTTCCGATTCATCCGTGTAAAGACAGAGTTTATCGATTTCTGTCTGCAGGAGTTGCAAATTTGTTCCTACATAGAGAATCAAGCGATTGATCGCGTCTGGTGTGATACGACCTCTCCGTTTTTTCACCTGTTTTTCGATCCAATCGCGGCATTCATGTTCTTTCAGCGTGTGGAAGCTTACTACTTTCGCCCGTTTCATCGCTAACTTTGTAATTTTTTTACGCTCATCCAGTTTATCCGCATAGACAAGAAAAACGACGGTCGAAAAGGGGGCAGGTTGTTCCAAATACTTTTCCAATGAGGTTAAATCATGCTCAACACGTGTTCCTTTCGTCCCTGTAAAAAGAAACGCATTCTCTACGATGATCAGGCGCCTTTCAGCCATAAAGGGCATCGAATCCGCTTCCTGTACAACTGCCTGAATAGGCGTTTCATCACAGTGGAAGCGTAAGCAATTGAAAGAATCGGCTGGCACCAACCGCTTGATCAATTCTTCGACAACCTCTTGCATCAAAACCTGTTCGCTCCCGTAAAACAAATACAAGGGAAGAATATCCCCATTTTGAATGCTGCTCATCAATTCCCGATAATGTTTCAGCACCCGACTCTCTCCTTGTAAAGATCTTCTCTTCAAAAAATACTTCAATGGAAGCAGATATTCGTTCATCCATGATCAAGCATATCCTTATTTTGGATCATTTCGTATCGCTCAATAACAAAAAGGGTATTTCCCCCCAAGCAAGTATTACTTACAGTCTATCACACAATTTGTAAGCTGCCAGCCGCGCCAAAAATGAAAAGCCTTGACGGACAAGGCTTTTCTCACGGCAGCGGACTCCCTATGTTTAGACTATCTGTGCATAAACTGACCTCTCTTCTTAGCTACCATTCGCAGTCCGCCAAGATTATAGAGATATTTCACTTTGGTCATTTCCTTGAGAAAACCGGCAGGCACCCCGCTCGTCTTAAATCCTTTGATGTTCCCTACCCCCACTTCTGAACCGAGAGAAGCCAATGTACCCATATAATGAAATTCGAAAGGTCTCAGCTCTTGATGACGCAAAAGAGCATTGAGATTTTTGGCACAATGCTCCCCCATTTGTGAAGCCAATTGACCGGTGGGAGGCAAGGGTTTTCCATCTGGGCCGATGAAACAGGAGGAATCCCCTAAAACAAATACGTTCTCATAATCAACTGATTGTAGATATTCGTTAACCTTTGCCCGTCCTCTCGGATCTGTCTCAAAACCGGCTTCCGCAAGCAAAGGATTCGCCCGTACTCCTCCCGTCCAGATAATCGTTTTCGCTTCGATGGTTTCCCCGCTCGCAAGTTCCACGACATGTTCACCAACGCGCGTAATCTTTTCTCCTGTACGGATTTTTATCCCTTTCTTCGTCAAAACGTTCATCGCCGTTTCTTGCAAACTCTTATCAAGCATCGGAAGTATGACAGGTGCGGCTTCAATATTAATCACTTCCACTTGATGAGAAGGTACACGATAAGCGGCTGTTAATTGTGGTAGCCATTCGGCCAATTCCCCGACCAATTCGATTCCTGTGAGTCCTGCCCCGCCAACGATGATACGCAAACGTGTTGAATCTTGATCTTGATTATAAAGAAGAAATTGCTCTTCGACATGTTCTCTGATTTCCTTGGCGGTATCCAAACTGCGCAGTAACAAGGCGTGTTCCTTTAATCCGGGAATCCCGAAGAATTCCGGAGCATTCCCGAGCGCAAAGACCAAATAATCGTATTCATATTCACTTTTTTCGGTGATGATCTTATTCTCTTGGGGACGAAGAGCAGTCACAACATCTTGAATAATCGTCGCCTGATCTTCATTCAAGACATCCTCTAAGTCGACATAATACTCTTCCGCATCATTTCGTCCACCGGCCAATTCATGCAATAATGTTGTAAAATAATGATACCGATGTTTGTTTATGAGAGTAAATGGAATGTCGAGTTTTTGCAAGCGAACCCCACAGGCTATACCTGCATATCCTGCTCCCAACACGACAATCTTGGTCATGTATAAAACACCCTTCCTTTTGATGGTATAGGCGTTTCCAGCGACGGTTTTTTGTTTTAGTGTCTCATTCCGTTACATACAACATTCGATTGCATCGTGTAATATTTATTGGCTAGATTGTGAAATTATGCACTTACTATATTATATTTCTAAAGGCAGAAAAATGTTCGATTCGCTAGAGACTATTTTCACAAAGAAAAGCCGCTGCTTTGTAGCAAACGGCTCCATCCTCGTTTATTTTCAGTATACTTTTCAACTGAAGAGTCGTTTCAATTGCACCCAATTATTCCACTGATTTTGTCCGGCAGGGTGTGATTTTCCTTTCTCTTCCGCACTGACAGAAAGTGCAAGGATCGTCAAGCATACGTATATGCTACCGATCATAACCCATTTTTTCAAACGTAAGACCCCCTATTCCCGCTCATCCATCCAGTGATCGCCCAAGATATCAATATTACTGGCGAGAAGGGGCTCCGAATGGCTGCAAAGTGGGCAAACAAAATACATCACACCCTGAACGATGTCTCCATACAAACAGGTGCCGTCCAATTCCATGCGTGTATCACACCTTGAGCACTGTGCGGTAGCCATCTCGCTTCCTCCCTGTTATACCGTTTTTTCGGTGTTCCAAGTGACGATCTCATCTTCTTCAGGATCCGGGTCGGCATTCAGATGATCGTAACCCGTTGAGCGCATGACCGAGACGATTTGGTTTGAAAGTTCATGGGTCAACGAATTCATGTTGTTTTGCTCATCCGCCAGTTGAACATCCATATGCCCTTTGATTACATACCAGTCTGTTTTGGATCCTTTTATCGGTTGCACAACAGAAATGGAATCGATATGATCCATCTGTTGTGTATTTCTTACCAGTTGTTCATCTGTCATTTCATCGTTTGACGGAAGATGAACGATATATCCCACTTGAACCTGTTCGTTTTGCGGTGTCATGACCACATCGACATATGGACTCGCATCATCAAGTAAGTCGAGCCTCGCATGAATCCACGTGCTTTGTTCTGCACAGACTGAACCAAGGGGCATCTCCATACGATTTCGTACGATTGTAACGGGAGCCTGTTCGTCCATTATATCGATAAACTGTTTGATGAACGTTTCATACATTGTGTATCCTCCTTCTCTGTTTCTAGGATTTACCGAACAGGTTCACTTATGCATCCCCTTTGTGACTTCAATCGTCAAGTTCTCACCGTCCGTACGGCAAAGCACAGCACCCGCTTCGTCCGTACGGATCATGCGTGCGCCTTCCTGCTCTAAACGTTCCAATACTTCCTGATCCGGATGACCGTAGCGGTTGTTTTTTCCTACCGAAATGATCGCGTAACGTGGGTGAACCGTTTGCAAAAAAGCGGAAGATGTCGAATATTTGCTCCCGTGATGAGCGACTTTCAACGCATCAACAGGATGGAGAGATGACTGCATCAAAGGTTCGACTTCCCCCTCCACATCACCGGTAAAGAGAAATGAGCGATTTCCGTAATCCAGTTCAAAGACGATACAGTTCGCATTTACATCCCTTCTCGTTCCTCGGATATAAGGAGAGGGGGGATTGATGATTTGCAGAGAGAGCCCTTGATCGACATCCCACCGATCTCCTTTGTGCGCGAGATATAATGGTATTTCTTTCTCTTGAACCAGAGCTAGAAACTCTTTATAGGATTCACTTTCATCAGGAAAGCCGGGGATAAGAACGCTCTTCACGGGTACTTCGTGCAGCACAGAAAACAGCCCCATCATGTGATCCTGATCGGGATGTGACAAAATCAGCATGTCGATTTGCCGGACACCTTCGTTCCGCAAATAAGGCACGACGATTTTTTCGCCCACATTATATTCACCATGTGCACTTTTGTAGGCTCCTCCCCCGTCGACGAGTATCACCCGGTTTGACGGTGTACGAATAAAAATCGAGTCCCCTTGTCCGACATCGAGAAACGTCACGAGGAGTTGTTTACCGGGTGATACTGGACACCATAAAGCGACCAGGTAAACGCCGATCATCAAGAGCGACAACTTGCGGACGACTTGAATACGCTTCAATCGCTCGACGACGAGAAGCAACAGCCCTCCATAGTAAGAAGCGAGAAAGACTGGTGACGGTGAAGCGAACGACATCAACAACCACTCTTTTTTTCCGATGAAGAGAACAGGCTTCAACATCAGATAAAGTAGGGCGTTCCCCAGTGGAACAAGCCACGCGGTAACTAAGGGAGATAGCAGACCCATGAAAAGCAGCAAAAAACCCAAGGGGACAAGAACGGCAACAAATGGTGCGACATAGAGATTCGCCAAGATGGATACCGGTGTATAGATATGAAATGTATGAATGAGTAAGGGAACCGAAACAAGTTCCGCTGCAAGCGTTGCTGCCAAAGCATTCTTGAGGATAGAGGGAAGAAAAGAGAAGAAGGTTGTTAAACGGGGAGTCAGTACAATTAACCCGATCGTAACACCGTACGATAATTGAAATCCAAGATCCCAGAGAATGAGTGGGTCGATGAAAATCGATACCCATGCACTTACACCGACAAGCGTCAATAAATCGACAGGTCGATCCATCACTTTCCCAATAAGTAACAAAGAAGCCATGATTCCTGCCCTCAACACAGATGGCGTCGCTCCGGCCAGTCCTACATAAAACGCAATGAATGGCAGTATAATCATGAGTCGTATCCAAGGTTGTACACTCAGCCTCGCAAGAAGCCACCACACAGGCATGACGAGCAACGCCACATTCATGCCTGATGCAGCGAGGATATGGGTAATACCCAGTACTGAAAACGATTCTTCCATCTGATGATCCAGTTGATCGGTCCAACCGCATAGCAATCCACCGAGAAACCCGGCTTCTCCTGGCGAAAATAATGTTCGCAAAGTCACCTCCACGCGCTCGCGCACAGTCGCCAATAAGGATCTCCACCAGGAATCGACTGTTTTCAGTCGTTGAATGCTCTTTTCCCCTTCTGCAGGCACCAAGACGGCATGAATCCCTCTGCGAAATAAATATTCTTTTTCATTAAAAGCCCCTGGGTTACGCGGAAGAGAGGGCGCCCGTAAAGTGCCTTCCACTTGCATGCAATCCCCTGCTTGTATCTTAATCATCTTGCCCGTTCTGACCCACACGCGATCGATAAAAGGTTGTTCGAACTCGAGGGGAAACACCCACATCTCCCCTTGCCTGATTGGAATCTCTTGAACAATCCCCCGGATCCTCACCTCTTTTTCCAACCATGGGCCAACGGCAGGAGGATGATGTTCAAGATACGCGATGACAGTCGTTGACCCGCTGCAAAGTAATGCAAGCGAAAGAAACAAGGAAGAAAGGACATTTTTTTGCTCCCGGCAGAACCAACTGAGAGATAAAAAGAACAGGCTAAGGAGAAGAAAGATCAGTGGGGAAAAATGTCTGGGGATGAGAGGAGGCCATACGGCACCTACCGCAAAAAGAATCGAAGTTTGAAAGAGAAGTCTGCGCAAAGGCATCTATCCTTTCACAAAAACATTTTCACTAAAGAGACTGTGATGTGATCTTTCCATCCAGTCGTGGATCGACATCGTTTGATCGTGAAGGCTGTTTAAACGCGGATGATAAGGGAGACCCCTTAGCTTCGGGGCCTCCAGGGAGCGATTATTTCTTTTGTTGAAACTGTTGTTGCGTCCCTTGTGCTTGTTGATTCATTTTGTATTGCGGCTCTTGTTGTTCCATTTGGTTGATGCGGTTACGAAGAGGAGTTACGATTTGTTGTTCCATCGTTTGCGCCAACTGAGAGAACATTTGTTTCGCTTGTTGGTTTTCGGTATCTAATGCGAACGATTTAAAGCTTGCCGCTGCAGATTCGCAAGATGCGAGAGTTTGGTGCAGTTTCGTTCCTACTGTCATTCGATCTCCTCCTCCATAGATGTTTTGGGGCTGTCCCCTTCACTACTATGGACAGAAGAGGCCGAGCTCATGACAAGAAATAATTACCCCAAAAATTTTACTGCACAACGACTTTATCGCGTAAACTTTCAATCAGTTTATCCCCAAAACCTTTTACTTTTTTCAGATCGTCCACCGATTGAAAGGGCCCGTGTGTATTTCTGTACTCGATGATCGCCTTGATACGGCTGCTTCCCAACCCGGGCAATTTGTCGAAATCCGCTTCCGTTGCATGGTTCAAATCCACTTTACCGTCTGCGGTCATACCACCCGTTTGTTGAGTGACCGCCGCATGAGCGTCATTTTGTTGAACAGAGGGAATCGTCACTTGACCGCCGTCCACCAATTTCGCGGCGAGATTCACCTTGCTCAAATCTGCGTTTTCCAAAGCTCCTCCGGCAGCCGCGATCGCGTCGGCCACGCGGGAATCGGCGGGCAAAGAAACGACCCCAGGATGGTGAACGCTTCCTTTCACGTCTACTTTAACAGATTGTGTCTGTGTGTTCCCTCTTTTTCCTTCTACTTGTTTCGTCTGTTCTGAAGGTTCTGTCTTTTGAAAAGGAAGTTCAGCCGCTTCACGTGAAGGTTTCAGTGTAACATAAATTCCGATTGAAAAGAGAACCGCGACTAACAATGCGATCAAAAGGATCTGTTCTCGCCTTGTAAAACGTAACACAATCCTATATCCCTCCCCATTTTCCCAACCCGGCACAATTTTTATTCGGGTCGGTACTCGGATTGATTTATACTTTTCATAATTATTAACTTCGACATTTAAAAAACATATCCTTCTTTTTCCGAATGTGAGATGTATTACATGCGAACGAAAACCGATATGGCATAATATCACTGTCCATAAGTTTTAGGGAGGTGGTTTTTTCATGCCTGGACTCTTTGATCCATTTACACTCAAGTCGTTGAAACTAAAAAATCGTGTCGTTATGCCGCCGATGTGCCAATACTCGGTAACCGCCAAAGACGGGAAACCAAACGACTGGCATTTTGTCCACTATACCAGCCGCGCGATCGGGGGAGCCGGACTGATCATTATCGAAATGACTGACGTTGAACCGGATGGACGTATCACCGATTATGACCTCGGCATTTGGTCAGATGATCATATCCCTGCATTTAAAAGAATCATCACAGCTTGTCAGTCGTATGGAGCGAAAGTGGGGATTCAAATCGGTCACGCCGGACGCAAAGCGGAAGATGCTGATGTCCCCGTATCCGCATCGGCGATCCCCTTTTCCGAGAAATATAAGACACCCCGCGCATTGACCACGCAAGAGGTCAAAGAAATGGTTTACAAGTTCGAAGGTGCATTTCGCCGTGCGATAGAGGCAGGTGTGGACACGATCGAAATCCATGGTGCACACGGGTATCTCATTCATCAGTTTCATTCCCCGTTAACCAATAAGCGGGATGACGAATACGGAAAAGATCTTTCCCGTTTTGGCGTAGAAATCATTCAAGCAGCGAAAAGGGTCATGCCGGAAGACATGCCATTGATCATGCGCGTCTCCGCCATCGAATATGTGGAAGGCGGATATGGAATCGACCATATCCTCAACCTATGTGCAAAATACAAAGAGGCTGGAGTCGATATCTTCCACGTCTCATCCGGCGGAGAAGGTCCCATCGGCTCTGGAGGAAGACCTGGTTCTCATCCCGGTTACCAAGTGCCATTTGCCGAACGAATCAAAAAAGAACTCAACGTACCTGTGATCGCCGTGGGACGGTTGGAAGATCCGCTGCTCGCCGAGTCGATTCTGCAAAACGGTCAGACCGATCTGGTTGCAGTCGCCCGTGGGATGCTTCGCAACCCTTATTGGGCAAACGAAGCGAGCATTCTGTTGAAAAAAGGTCCGCAAACACCCAAACCGTATGATCGAGCTTATTCGATTTAAGAATATGTTCCATACGGTCACTTGAAAAGATAGGTTGAACATTGAACGGGGGACATCCTTCCTTCCCCCGTTCACAAGACTGTTTTTCGCTTCAACTCTTGTTTCCTTCCGTCTTTTTTAAAAGGCGATACAATTGACTCGCTCTGTGGAAAAACCTCGTCTCTGCCCCGTGCCTTCCTATTATCTCATGAACAAATGCCGCATGTGACGGATGACCAACCTTAGGATCGGAAAGATACAAACCGAGCAGGCCGTGGATGACCATTTCATGAAACGCACGATGAGGCAATGGTCGTACGGCTTCGACCGCACGATTCACAAAGTAATCGATCCGTCTGTATGCTTCGTCCACTGAAGGGTAATACGCCACAAAATTCAAATCCCCCCCTTGTCGATCTTCCTCTTGATCAATAAAATAATCCAGTAAGATATGTAATCCGCACACCCAAGGAAAGTATGCTTCCGCCAACTGGGCGGTTTCCGACACTGTCAGATTGTCCTCAAGTGCTGCGAGAAAGAGCACAAACATACCAAGTGTTGATCCTGTAGCCGCAGCAAATTCCCACCAAGCGAGTTCTGGGTATTGTGCGCGATATTCGTTCCACCAAGCGAGCAATAATGGTTCTCTGTCTTCGAGCTTTACATGCTTATATGTCTGCAGGTCCCCATAGAGTCTTACCCAGTGTAAAACATAGGGTTGGATCAAACGGTAACTCGGTAATGCCGCCGTCATTTCTTGGCAAACGGTAACCAAAGCATGCAGATAGCCCCCGTCTTCCCGTTCCTCCCGGAAACGATAGTAATCTTGTAAAAGGTTCCCAGGAGACACCGCATCAATCATAGACTGATGAAGAAGGCGAAAATCGTCTGGATCCAATGAAGTACTGCGATCACAGAGATTGTCCAAATAATCGCTAATCGTTTGCAGTGCAACGATCAAAGTGACCAATTCCTTCGCTCTTGGTAAAACGGCCGCAGCATATACACATCCGCCATCTGCGTGAAAACGTTTGGAAGAGAGGCTTGCAAGCGCCTGTTTTCGAAGTTCAGGGTCAGGTATTTTCAAGGCGTGATCTCTCCATTTATGAAGCTCCCGTTTCGTCAGCGGAAAAACATTGCGAAAACAACGATACATAAAAGAAAAAGGGGTTTGCGGCGCTTGGATCACGTTGAACCTTCATCTCCTTGTCTCAGCATTCATCGTATAGTGTAACATAACACCAGATTTTATTTGTTTAGGAATCCCCGGTACGTTATGCTAATGACAGAAGACTCGATAAGGAGCTGTTGCCAATTGAAAAAATTCCTCATAAATTCGCGCGGTCAACGCATTCATCTCATCGAGAACACATTTGGTAAGGATTCACTTTTTATATTATGCCACGGATTTACGGGAAGCAGTGACAGTCATGTGATCGCCTCCCTTCGTGACGTATTGACCCAAAACCGGATGGATAATGTATCGGTCGACTTCACAAACAATTTGAATGAATCGGAGGGAGAATTTGAAAATCATACTATCTCCCTCGAAATCGAAGATTTGCGGGATGTATACACACATTATCGTGACACATACGATCATATCTATCTCCTCGGTCATAGCATGGGATGTACAGTTGTCACTCAGTTCGCCATTGAAACGCCCATCGATGGGATCATCCTTGCAGCACCCGCGTACAACATTGCGGAAGTGATTATTAGCTTCGCAGAGGAAGATGTGGATACTGCAGTTGCAAAATGGAGGGAACAAGGGACGGTTCCCATATATAAAGAGGCACATGACCGTTATTATCCGCTCCGTTTCTCCTTTTACGAAGACGCGATTGCCATTCCGTATGAACGCGTGAGGGAAATTGTCTGCCCCTGCCTTGTCATTTACAGCGATGCGGATACCGTTGTTCCTCCGGAGCAATCGCAAGCGCTCTACGACCGCATCGGTTCATCTGATAAGGAGATCGTCAACATTTCCGGTGCAGACCATTCGTTTGAGTCTCCTTCTTTCACAAAACAATTACAGGCTATCGTCATGCGTTGGATCAACAAGCAAACAGCTGGCTCCAGATGACAACACTCATGCGGTGGTCGGCACTACAAAAAGAGACGCCTGTTCGCGAGCTCTGATCATGCAAAGCTCTCGAAAGGCGTCTCTTTTCTTGCTTACCCTTCAACCGTGTAGGGCAGCAATGCAACCATTCGAGCATTCTTGATCGCCGTAGTTACCTGGCGTTGATGACCGGCACAGTTACCGGAGATACGGCGCGGCAGGATTTTTCCACGTTCAGTGATATACCGCTTCAAACGATTGACATCTTTGTAATCTACATGTTCTACTTTTTCAATGCAAAGCATGCAGACTTTTTTTCTTTTACCACGCTTTTTGAATGTCATCTTATTTACCTCCATGTACAGGATTCAAAACAGTCAAGTAACGCAGAACATGATCGGAAATGCGGAGCACGCGTTCCAACTCTTGCGGAGCCGTGGCAGGTGCCGAGTAGTTCACAACTACATAGAACCCTTCTCGATTTCCGGCGATTTCATAAGCGAGACGTCGTTTACCCATTTCAGTCTGCTTGTCTACTGTACCGCCCTGTTCTGTAATTACCGACTGGAATCTTTCCATGAGAGCTTTGCGTTCTTCTTCATCCAGCTCTGGCTGAAGAATGTACATCGTTTCGTATTGACGCATCCTAAATCCTCCTTTTGGACTTTGACCCCATTTAAAAATGGAGTAAGGAACATGATTATTAATATACGCAAATATGATCGCTTTGGCAAGAGTTTTTTAGAAAAAGATTCAACGAGAATCTATATAAACCTCCCGCGAAAGACGGCCAACGATGTAGCGATCACGGAAATCCAAGGCATGGCCGATTTTAATACTTGCATTTGCTCTGTCCATCGGATCATCGCTTGATCTTCCAAAATCATCAGACCTCCTGTCCACCCCAAAACGGCGACTCCCGCATAGAGTAAAACAGGATATTTGTTTAATAAATAAGATACAAGTTTGCTACCGTAAACGATAATCGGCACGCTGATCGAAATGCCTGTCAATAAGAGCAGAAGGTCTCCCCGGGCGATACCGGCGATGGCGATCACGTTGTCAAAACTCATGATCAAATCGGCCAGAATGATCGCTCGGATCGCTTGCCGAACTCCCCTTGCCTCAATCACGTGCTGTTCTTCTTTATTTTCGCGCAACAGTTTATAAGCCAATATGAGGAGAAAGATACCTCCGATCACCTGTAAGTAAGGGACTCGGAGAAAATACACGGCCGTTCCCGTCAATGCGAAACGGATCAAGACGGCCCCCAGAGCTCCCCACATTGTCGCCCGCTTCTGTAGAGAAGGCCGCAAGTTACGTGTCGCCAATGAAATAACCAAGGCATTATCGGCGGAAAGAACTACATTAATCAGAAGGATCTGCAACAATACCCATGTTTGCTCCATAATATCTCCCCCTCGTCCATATATATGAACGGGGGGATGAGAATCTATCCTATTTTCTTCAATCTTGTCAATCGAACGGCGACATGTTTGAGTCCGATGCTCGGATGAAACATGATTTCCAATTCCAGAGATTCGCCTTCTCCTTTTTTATCCATGATGATTCCTTGCCCCCATTGCGGATGAGAGATCTTTTCTCCAATCTGCCAGTCTTGTTCCGTATGATTGTCTGCCACATGACGTTCGACGAGGTGCTCCGGAATCTCTTCCAAAAAGCGGGAGGGCTGGTTCAACTGGTTTTGTCCGAAGAGGGTACGTTCAACCGCATGAATCAGGTGAAGTTTGTTCTGTGCGCGTGTGATCCCGACATAAGCGAGATTCCGCTCCTCTTCAATTCCCGCGATATCATCCATCGAGCGAACATGGGGAAAAATCGTTTCTTCCATACCGATGATAAAAACAATAGGAAACTCTAGCCCCTTGGAAGCGTGCAACGTCATCATATGTACCGCATTCTGCGCCTTTCCTTGTTCTTTGTCGATATCACTTAACAGTGAGGTTTCTGCCAAAAAACCGGCCAGATTCCCGGTGTTGTGATGTCTGCGGTCATATGCGCGCGTGACAGAGAGAAATTCGTTAATATTTTCCAAACGATTTTGATCTTCCTCCCTTCCGCTATGAGCATACATTTGCCGGTATCCCGTTTTGTTTAGTACCTCATTGACGAATTCCGTTACCGTATACCCTTCTTGTGCGGTGTACAGGTCTTTCATCATGTCATGAAATGCCTGTACGGCTTGTGCGGTTTTACCCGTCAAGCCGGCTTCTTCAGCGTATCCTGTCGCTTCCAATAATGTCATGTCGTGATCGTGCGCATAGTCGAGCAACTTCTTGACGGTGGTATCGCCGATGGATCGCTTTGGCGTGTTGATAATTCTGAGTAAAGAAATCTCATCCTGCGGATTCGACAAGACTTTCAAATACGCCATGATATCTTTAATCTCGCGGCGATCATAAAACGTCATGCCTCCGATGATCTTATATGGAATGGATGCCTGCAAAAACGCTTCTTCGATCGTCCGTGATTGTGCATTCGCACGATACAGTACGGTACAATCTCGGTATTCCCCGCCGTTTTCAATATGTTCTTTGACTTTCTGCACAACATAAAGGGCTTCGTCTTCCTGGTCCAACGCTGAGTAGATCGTGATCTTTTCCCCCGGCCCCTTCGTCGACCAAAGACTTTTTTCTTTGCGTGATGTATTATGGGCGATCACGTGGTTTGCCGCTTCCAGGATCGTACTCGTGGAACGGTAATTTTGTTCGAGTTTGATCACGGTCGCTTCCGGGTAATCTTTTTCGAAATTTAATATATTCGAGATATCGGCGCCTCGCCAACGATAGATCGCCTGATCAGAATCCCCGACGACACAAATATTGCGCCGTTTGGCAGCCAACATGCGCACAAGTTTGTACTGCGCCCGATTCGTATCCTGGTATTCATCCACGTGAATATAGTGAAACTTGTCCTGGTACGTCTCGAGGATCTTCGGGTGCTCCGCAAACAAGTGAACGGTCTTCATGATCAAATCATCAAAATCAAACGCGTTATTCTCAACCAACTTCCTTTGGTACAACCGGTACACATCGGCCGCGACCGCATCCATCACTTTCTTTACATTGCGTTTGCGAAATTCATCCGGTCCGATCAACTCATTTTTCGCGACAGAAATCTTCCAGTGAATCACTTGAGGGTCAAACTTCTTTATATCATAGTTCATATCCAGCATCGCTTGTTTGATACAAGAAAGCTGTTCATCACTGTCAAGGATGGTGAAATTACTCTCATAACCGATGTGTTCTGCTTCCCGACGAAGAATCTTGACACACATCGAATGAAATGTACTCATCCATAAATCGCGTGCGCGAATCCCCACTATTTTTTCTACCCGTTCATTCATTTCCTTAGCCGCTTTGTTGGTGAACGTGATGGCTAAAATATTCCATGGCTGTACTTGACGCACGCCAATGAGGTAAGCAATTCTCCTTGTCAATACGCTCGTTTTTCCCGAGCCCGCCCCAGCAATGATAAGCAAGGGACCTTCCGTTGTTTCGACCGCTTCCTTTTGCTGAGGATTCAATCCTTTGACGATTTCACTTACATCCATTGTCATAACGATCCTCCATATGGTTAGCTACACCCAATTCTGTTTATAAAAATCCCCCTCGATCGGAACGATCCGCCGTGTTTGAATCATAGCCCGTATAGCTTCATCCGACAAGCCGGCCTGTTTCAACATATCCTCCGTAAATCGGTTTCCCTTCGACTGTGACACCCGATTGAGCGTCCGCAGGGCATGAGGAGTAATATATCGCTGGATCTCTTCTCTTGAAAACATAAGATCACCTCTATCTTCCGCTAGTTTTTTGATCAACAATCACACAGAAAAGGAGCGTCAATATGAAGAATGGGTTTCCATGTGACTCATCATAGAAGGTATAATGACCTATGACAATACGTGCGTCCAGGGAAGTGATACCATGAATTTAAAGCGTTTACAAACATTTCTCTTGGCGGCTGACCACAAAAATTTTTCCACCGTAGCGGAAATGTTGGGGTTGAGTCAGCCCGCAATCAGCAAGCAAATCAAAACATTAGAAGAAGAATTGGGCGTAGAACTTTTTCACCGTGATACAATGCCGCCGACGTTGACGGAAGTGGGGAGACTCGTCTACAAAAAAGGAAAAAAATTACTTGAGATGTGGGGGGAATTAACTCGCGTTTGCCATGCGTATCAAAATATTTTGACAGGAATCTTGCGCATCGGAGCGAGCACCATCCCTACTTCCTACATTCTTCCTTCTCTTTTGCGCTCGTTTAGGGAACAATATCCCGGGATTGAAGTACAGTTGACGACAAATGATTCTACAGAAGTAGAAAATCTTGTCAAGGAAAGATATCTCGATGTGGGAATCATCGGCCTGCCGCCAAAATCGAACTTGTTGGATACACTCAAATTGGCAAAAGACCGCCTTGCCATAATCGGACCACCCGGACATCCGCCGATTCGGAGTATTTCCGAAATCACCGACCGCCCTTTTATTTTTCGTAAACCCGGATCGGGAACTTGGCAAACAGCGATCGAAGGGTTGTCACGTATGGGGCTTTCCGTGGAAGACCTCACTTGTGTTGCTTTGGTCGACAGTACGGAAGCGATCCTTTCTATGGTGCAGGCCGGTCTTGGAATCGCTTTTATTTCCGAAATGGCCGCCAGACAAGCGGCAGAAAACAATCAGATTGCGATACTCCTCGAATTGCCGATCGAACGCTCTTTCTATCTGATTTACGAACGTACGAGACGCAATCAACCTTTTCTCGATGCTTTTATTTCCCACATCAAAGAAAAAGTGAGTGAATTCTCAAAAAAATAGTGTTGTCCACCATCTCCAGCAGAATACACTTTGGTATAAGCAACAATGGAGGTGAAAACGAACCTACAACATGCAAGCGTTACATTGCAATCCTTAGTGAAAGGGGCGATCACAAGAAAGCCCTTGGTCTTGTCGGCTGGTAAGACCAAGGGCTTGATTCGTATACATGCTACACTCGTTTTTTCATGTTCGCAATGATCGCTGACGTCACTTCTTCCGTTGTTGCATTGCCTTTGAGATCGGGTGTTTTGATTCCCGCTTCTAAAGTATCTTCAATCGCTTCGAGGATCAAATTCCCCACTTCTTGATGCCCCAGATGGTCTAACAGCATCTTCCCTGTCCAAATCTGACCGATCGGGTTGGCGATTCCTTTCCCAGCGATATCCGGGGCGGATCCATGCACAGGTTCAAACATCGAAGGATACTTTCCTTCTACATTAATATTGGCCGCCGGAGCGATCCCAATGCTTCCCATGATCGCTCCGCCAAGATCCGTCAAAATGTCGCCGAAGAGATTTGAAGATACAATGACATCGAATAGATGCGGTTTCATCACAAAATAAGCGGCCAGAGCATCAATATGAGTGGAAGTCGTTTCAATGTCTGGATAATCGGTCTTCACTTCGTTAAAGACTCGATCCCAGAAAGGCATGGAATATACGATACCATTCGATTTCGTCGCGCTGGTCACGTGTTTCCGTCTCGACTTCGCCAGTTCAAAACCGTATCGTATCGCCCGCTCTGTCCCTTTTCTCGTGAAAACGTTGTTTTGAATGACAACTTCATCCATTCCCTTATGGATGCTTCCGCCGATTTCCGAGTACTCCCCCTCGGAGTTTTCACGGACGACAATCAGATCGAAAGGCTTGGGATCTCTGAGCGGAGATTCAAGCCCCCGCAGAAGTTTCGCCGGTCGGATGTTAACCGCTTGCTCGAAAGAGCGGCGGATCTTAATGAGCAATCCCCATAAGGAAACATGGTCGGGTACGAGGCTTGGCATACCTACCGCTCCAAGGAAAATATGTTGAAAGTTTTTCAACGTTTCAAGCCCGTCCTCAGGCATCATGACCCCGTGTTTCAAGTAATATTCACAGCTCCACGGAAATTCTGTAAAAGACCACGAAAAACCCCCGTCGATCTCCGCTGCGGCTTCCAGCACCTTTACAGCGGCAGGTACCACTTCTTTTCCGATCCCATCTCCCGGAATAAGCGCGATTTCATATTTGTTCATGGTTTCCTCCTTTGTTATGAAGATGATAGATTCCCCATCCATCCCATTGTACAATATACTTATGCTATTTCTAATTATCGGGAGGCTACTATGGAAGTTTCGCTTGATATTGTCGTTCGCTCAACTGAGATTGACGTTAACGGACATGTAAACAATGCTAAGTACTTGGAATACCTTGAGTGGGGGCGCGAGGAATGGTATGAACGTGCTGGCTTGGCCTATGATGTGTTTACCCAGATGGGGATTCAAACCGTAACTGTGAATATTAATATCAACTATCGAAAGGAATGCCGTCAAGGAGAACATCTCACCATTATCACTCGTCCGAAACAAGTTGGACGCACAAGCTATATTCTTTCCCAGGAAATCCGTAACGCGCAGGGACAGGTCGTCGCAGATGCCCTGGTAACTTCCGTAACCATGGATATCGAAACGAGAAAAAGCCGGGAAGTTCCGCAGGAATTGAGGAAATGGTTCCCGGAAACATAAGAGGGTTTCATGAGTAACTCGTATAAGGAGAGCCCTTGAGATACGTCTGGGCTCTCCGTTATTATAAAGAAATTCCAAACGTTCTTATAAAATGATTCCTCTGTCTTTGAGGATTTGTGAGGCGGTCTCATGCATGTTCGTCAAAATTTCGACAGCACTCACCATATCTCCCGTTCGTTTAGAACATTCCGCCCAACTTGAAGCAGCTTGTATAAAACGATGAACGGATTTACATGTTGAGAAGAGATGTGCGGCCTTTTGTAAATGCTCCATCGCCTCCATCCAACGCTCACTCTTTTGTGCAAGCTTACCCAGTATATAATGTGCGTGTCCCTGTTCAATGACTGCTTCCTCCGCATTCCGCAGAACGCTTTGCGCGAAACTTTGCGCTTCATGATCATTTCCTTTTTGCAAAGCGATTTCCGCAAGAATCCTTGTAGCCTTGATTTCGAGAGTCTGTAACTGTATCGTTCTGGCCTCTTCGACACACGATTCAACCTTCTCTCTCGCTTCTTCCAAACGTCCCCACTCGGCAAGTAACAGGCCATAATGCAAGACTGATCGAATCCTCTCTTCTTCCCGTTGCATTTCCTGATACAACTCAATCGCCTTCACAGTATAGGCTTCTGCTTTTTCAAAAACGAACATGTTGCGATAGGATACGGCCATTTCATAACAGAGATCCGCGAGTTCTGTGGATTTACATCTGTCTGCCATCAATTGATACGCCGTTTGGTAGTGTTGAATCGCTTCTTCGTGCATACCCAAATGTGCGCAACATTGAGCCATTTTGAAGAGAATCTTCCCTTCTCTCAATGAGTCGGAGGGACCGAGAGATTTCAACGCCTGTTTTAAATATGTTCGGGCCACTTCATATTCATGATTGGACATCTTGATTTGAGCAATTGATTCGAGCGTTTGTATGTACCTTTTCTTGTTCTTTTTCTCTCGATATTCGATCAATTGCGATTCAAGAATCAATTCCGCCTTCTCGTACTGTTTTTCTTCCATATAACATTGTATCAAGTGCCAAATTACATCATCGCGTGAACATTCGGGATCTCCGATGAGCTCTTCAAGAATAGGAATCGCCTGACTGTAATTA
This sequence comes from Collibacillus ludicampi, assembly GCF_023705585.1. NCBI lineage: Bacteria > Bacillati > Bacillota > Bacilli > Caryophanales > Alicyclobacillaceae > Collibacillus > Collibacillus ludicampi. The sequence continues at coordinate 2,932,066 of NZ_BOQE01000001.1, read as the reverse complement.
TGAGAATCTTTCAACCACAGTGCAAACGTGAGCCGCGATTTCCATTCTGTGCTTTCTTTCAATAGTTCCAGAAACATCTCAATCGGTGACTCTAAACGCTCCGCGAGAGCTTGCAAGACTCCGTAAGAAGGTTGAACACGGCCTAATTCAATTTGGCTGATCATACTGGGCGTCACGATTCCCCGGCCTAATTCCGTTTGTGAGAAGCCTTTTTCCAAACGCTTCTCGCGAACTAATTCTCCAAGTGTGATCCCCATAATCACGACCTCCCCCAACCGAAGAATTGCAATTTTTATAATTTAACTACTTGACCATATTCTACATACTTTTTACATATTTTACAATATGTTTAGTGTTATTTTTCTAAAATTTAACTATATTCAACTTATAAGAAGTCTTATATCGAAACCAAGATTTCTCCAATTGACATAACATAAAAATTATAAGAAAATTATTATAAATATCACAAGAAGGTGAGGAGAAAGAAGTGACTTGTCTGCGCCAGTTTGCCTGGGGGCTGTTGATGTCGTTCTTAGTTATCGGAACACTCGTACTTCTTCCCATTCTTCTCATCACTGATGAAATACCATTCTTCTAAAAACGCGTTCACAATGGTTCATTGAGTCTTGTATACCTTGCTTTCCGCAAAAAGACGGATGGAAAATCTCCATCCGTCTTTCGCATGCAATGAGGCCCATTCGGTATCCTCTTTGCCGTTAATAATTACATCGTCTTCGCGCAACTACTTTTAAAACATTCAGATTTAAGAAGCGAATCGAATGCAGCGATCAGATCTTTTCCATGTCGGGCTCCTGACTGGTTTCCAGCCAGCAATCGAGAACTTCTTTGTCTAAAACTTTTCCTTCAATCATGGATAACTGACGCTCCGTAAACAGTCGCCGCCAATCAGCTCCAGCACCTTCCGCAATGTGAATGGTTGTGAGAAGACTCGCCCATGCCGCATGACGTTTAAACCAGAAAAACGATTGATGTTCCAACATATACGGATATAAGTCGTCAAACTTCGTATGCTTGCAAGCGACTGTTCGATCAAATTCCTCTTTTGCTTCGATTACGTAGGATAAAATGTCAAAAGACATGAGTTCGCTCCCTCCTTTTTCTCTATCATACATGACATCCGCAGCTTTTTGTAAGATACCGGCACAAAACCTCCTTGAGAAATTCCACCAGACGTTCACCTTTTCTTTTCATTCCTGCATCTTATTATCATAAAGGGAGTGTTTCAAGCTCCCGCCAAGGGGGTGTATGGGTGGCCATACTCGCAATCTTGACCGCTTTGGTCAATTTTGCAAATGCGGTAGTCAATCTGATTCTGACGCCCAGGAAGTACAAGCCGTAACAAGTATGGCTATCGATTCTGATCGTGCAGGGACAAAAAAGATGCCCCCCTGCACTCACCCTCTCTAATACCCCCACCCGTTCATTCAGGATGAATATCCTCATATACTTCGATATCTACATTTTCACAAGGGATGGAAATACTACTCCAAGCTTTCTTCCGACTGTACACGAATTCCATTTCTGATTAGCAATGCCGCTGTCACACCGACCCCCTCCTTCTTCATTTTGGAGAAAGTTCCATTATATATCTGACGACTGCCGCACGATGGACTCCTTTCCTTTAAAATCGCCTCTGTGGCACCCACTATCTTAGCGATTCTTAGTGCTTGATAAGCACCATCAATGAACATTTGCGTCACATCATTTCCTTGATTATCTATGACTCTCGCGTTACCATCCAAGACATCAAAACCGTCTCCTCCGACGATTTCGGCAGGATTGCGTGGGGTTGGAAGTCCTCCTAACTGTTCCGGACAGACCGGTATCGCTTTCCCTTCTTTAACAAGTTGTTCAATTTCTTGATGCCAATTTGATTTTTTATCATAGCGGCATTCACACCCCATTAAACAAGCACTAACGACTTTCATGACTACTCACCTCACATGAACAATTCGCCTTCCTACGATCGTTCAACATTTCTCAAACATGGTCGAATCTCTCTTCCTTTATAGTATGACCGAAATTCACAATCCTCGAAAAGAAAAGAGCACCCAAAAGAACGACCAAACGTTCTCATACGGTGCTCTTTTCCGTGCCTTTAGAATCGTCTCGCTCCAATATAACGTGGTCCCCAGTAATAAGGGTCATTGAGATTACAGATTTTCACGCCATGGGAGGAAGTGGCCGAAATAAACTCATTATTCCCTATGTAAATACCCACGTGGGATGCACCAGATGCATATGTTGAGAAAAATACCAGATCTCCGGGTTGCAAAGAGCTCACAGGAGTGCCGGCAGAATACATGTCGGAAGCTGTCCTCGGTAACTGCACCCCAAAGTGATTGAACACATATTGCACAAATCCGGAGCAATCAAATCCGTCAGGGCTTGTCCCGCCCCAAACATACGGAACCCCGATATATTTCTCAGCATACGCAATCATGCTTGAAGATTGGGATGTAATAGAAGGTTTATTCTCGTCATTCAAAGAACGTGTGGCCGGTTTCAAGGGAGTAGGTGATACATCGGCCATCATCATCACCGGCTTGTCCGATGAGATGGAAACAGCGTTTCGGTTCTCGTCCCAGTTGACGTATTTGCCGACAGATTCGGCGATAAAGCGAAGCGGTACAAAAGTCCGGTCGTTTTTAATCATTACACTCGAATCCAGAGAGACAGGTTGTCCATTAATGGTCGCTACTGTTTCACCTTCCTTCAATACGATCGACTTTGCGTCTTTTGCCAGCATGACTTTCACTGAGCCGTTTTCCAGCTTCCAATTGACTTTGAAGCCCAACTGATCGGCTACAAAACGAACAGGAACTTGCGTTCGGCCATTCTCATCGATGAATGGTTTGGCATCTGGAAATTGCACGATCTGATTATCGACCATAATTTCCAGTGAATCCGCAGCGGCATGCGCTTGCGGTGCCAGACTCGCTGCAAGGCACACCATGCCTGTGAAGATAAAGCCCATACTTACCTTTTTCATTTCTCTCCTCCTATGCCTCCGAGGTTAGTTGACGGATTCGGGTAGAGGTACCCTACGCCTTGAAGCGATTCACCCCGAAAAATATCCCCCGTACTGACATCATGTCAGATTCGGCAGATTTCTGTCTCATCGACAAACTTTTTTGTAGAATGATGTAGAAAAATATTCTACAGAAGTACAAATAATCCTCTAGTTAAAATGTTATAATTATGTTACAAAAAAATCTCAGCGAAATCGGCTGAGTCTTATTGGAGTATGTTTACAAACGGAAGTGGATGTTCCCCTAGCATTCTGTCTCTTTTTCCTTGATGTATGTCATCGCTTCTTCCTCGGATCGATATACTTTTCCATATTTATAGAACGCGTAAACTTGCGGATACTTATGAATTCTCCCATCGATAAAGATATCATTGATTTCGTTGTCATGAATACGGTACATGGGTTGTTCATCTCGCGAGCTCGCTGAGATTAGCGCAAGCGTGGATAAGTGATTCAAACGCTCAGATCCAAAGGTAATACCCGATCTTTTGCGAATTTTTTCGACTTCTTGTACCAGCTCTGCAAGTTCGTCAAATTGCTTGCGGAATTCATAAAGCCTCGCCAAATATGTGAATTTGATTTCCAGTAAGTCCGTGCAACTTTCTTCAAACGCTTCATAAACATGAGATATATAATTCTCAAACTCCTCCCCAATTTCTTCTTCAAGTTGTTGAAGTTCCAGGTCTCTTGCCTTCTCGATCGCTTCATGTAACTTTTCTATATCTTGAAATTCTTTCTTCGCTTTATCAAGCGCATGTTTGATTTCCAGTTGGTCCTCTGTCAACACATTAGCAGTCGACGTAAGCGTAAAATAATCCCCACCTTTCGAAGAGATGGGGATTTTCGTATGATTTACGTATTCTTTTTTATAGCCCGGCAGGTAAGCGGTAGGCTTTCTGACCAAGGGAGAAGCTGATCTAAGGAATCTTTGTCTTTCATATCTAGGTTAGGTAGTTTCTCAAAGAGATAGGTAAGATAGAAATAGGGATGTAATCCATTTTCTTTCGCTGTCTCTATGATACTGTAAATGATCGCACTCGCCTTTGCACCACGCGGGGTATTGGAGAACAACCAGTTTTGCGACCGATCACAAACGGTTTGATCGCGCGTTCACTTCGGTTGTTATCGATCTCCAATCGCCCATCTTGTAAAACGCCTCTAATTTTTCCCACTGGTTCAGACAATACAAGATGGCCTGACCGAACGCACTTTTGGGCAGCACTTTCGGTTTCTGAGTACGAAGCCATGCCAAAAAAGCATCCAACACAGGGCGGCTGCGTTCTTGACGGATATGGTAACGTTCCTCAGGCGTGCACTCCTTTAAGTCACGTTCAATCGCAAAGAGTTGATTGCAGAAAGTAAGTCCCTCTTTGGCTGCTACCGGTGACGAGCGCTTCGATTCAGGCAGCGCCTTGAGTGCCTCATCGAATTTGCGCCGGGCGTGAGCCCAACAACCGACCAGGGTCACATCCGGTATCCCATGGTAACCCGCATAGCCATCGACGTGCAGGTATCCTTTGAAACCGGAAAGAAACTGACGCGGGTGTTTGCTCGCCCGTGTCGTCTGGTAGTCATAGAGGATGATGGGCGGATCTTCTCTCCCGGTACGGTACAGCCATAGATAAGAAGTTGTCTGTGCGGCCCGGCCCGGTTCACGGAGCACTTGTAAGGTCGTCTCGTCTGCGTGCAAGATGTCCTGCTTGAGTAAGTGCTCGCGCATGCGATCATAGAGCAGACTCAACCAGGTATTCGCTCCGTAGAGGATCCAGTTGGCCAGGGTCTGACGAGACAACTCAATCCCCAGGCTTGCAAACTGTTGCTCTTGTCGGTAGAGAGGCATGCTCTCCACATATTTTTGACTCATGATATAGGCCATACTGGAAGCAGAAGCCAAACTCCCCGGAAAGACGGGGGCAGGCATAGAAGCTGTGACTGTCGGCGTACTTGTCTCCTCACGCTCACAACGGCGGCAGGAGTAGACGTAACGGACATGCTTGACCACTTTGACTTCGGCCGGAATGATCTTCAGCTCTTGCCGTATCTCCGTGCTCATTTCATGCAAAGAACCACCGCAACACGAACAAACCTGCTCCTCAGATGGCAGGCGATACTCGATCGTCTCCACAGGCAGGTTTTCAAGCTGGTTTCCCGGTGGCCGCGTTTTTGGAGCGGCGGTACGTAATGGTTTCGAGGGTAGGCTCCTCTACAGTGGGATCTGCCTCCACCTCGGCTTCGTTAAAAAGCTCAAGCTGATCGGCATTCGTTCGTTCGCTCGAAGAGCTAAACCGGCGCTGTTGGCTAAGACGAAACTGCTCCTCATACCACTTCAGTTTGGCAGTGAGTTCAGCAATTTGATTTTTCAGCAAATCGCGTTCTTTTTGGAGATCTTCAATTGTAGTAGGGGTCGGGTTCGGCGTATGATTTTTCATAATACTATTGATTTCGACAACATACCGCGAATTCCTTTTTTTAATCCCAAAGTCTAATTGGGTGTACATATCATAGAATCGTACGCGCAGTGACGGCAGGGTGAGCTTGTCGCTGTTCGAGAGATAGACCATCGAGTAGCCAACGCAACTCCCGACGACTAATTTTCAACGGTACGGCGCTCGCTTCTTCCGGCCACTGAAATTTTCCTTTCTCTAATCGGCGGTAATAGAGCCAGAAACCGTTGTGTTCCCAATGAAGAATCTTCAGTTTATCTCGCTTTCGATTGCAGAAAACGAAGAGACAGGGCGAGAAAGGGTCGAGTTCAAACTCTTCCTTGACGAGCACAGCTAACCCGTCAATCGATTTCCGTAGATCGGTGCTTCCGTAGGCCAGATATACTCGCTCTACACTAGCTTCGCTTAGCATAACGTTTGGAGTGTTCGCACGACGTCGGCCAGCAGGGCAGGATCAAAGCCAGGCTGGATCTCTACGGTTACTTGCCCTACTCTAACGAGCAAGGTGTTTCTAGACTCGTCAGTCTGCCCGTCCACTTCTACCGATATCCACTTGGATGATGGGGTCACAGCGGCTTCTTTGTGTTCAAACTTCCGGAGCCAATACCGGAACTGATGAAGCTTCAACTGATGAGCTCTACACCAAGCTGATGCACTCTGTCCGCTAGCCCGAAAAGCAGCGATCCGTACCTCCCACTCTTTTCTTAATTCTGCATGGGACATTGAAAGTTCTCCTCTCCGAATATCTTGAGGAGATTATCTCAAATACAATACGAGGTTAGTAGGTGGGAAGTATTTGACGCTTACTATCAAGCGCATGTTTGATTTCCAGTTGGTCCTCTGTCAACACATTAGCAGTCGACACTTTTTCGATATCAGACTCGTAACGGGCATTCAGATCCGATATTTTCTTCATGAGTTCATTCTTTTTTTCCCCGAGATCCGATAAATAACGATTCACTGTCACATGTTTCAGATAACAGTCATTCATCAGTTTGTACAGCTTTTTCATAAAGTTGATCCCCCTTGGTTCCGATCGCTCCCTATTGATCATCATATGATGACACCGCCTCATCTGTTTCTGTTCTCACTCAATTTTCCTCACCCGTTTTCAACCCTTGCCGTTCTTCGGTGTAAAAATTAAAAAATTTACTAATGGATGTTATATGACAAAGGTTCCTAACATTCGACAAATCGGTTTAGGGTATAATAAGAAAAAATTTAGGGAGGAATGTTCTATGAGACATCATTCTTTGCACGCGATGAAAGATTGCCCATCCTGTATGAATGCAACGGCTTATTGGTTTACATGGTGTTCGAAATGCGAGATGGTTGTCTGTTCGGATTGTGTGCATGATATTCATGCTTGCCTGGACGGACACCCATTTGGTATCCCGGCACGCGGAAAACAATATAGTAATACTCAGGGAAGATCCACAGAAATGTAAAGACCGGCAGGCCTGTTCATTCGGCATTGCCGGTCTTTTTTTGTAAGGAACCCTTTCTAAATTCATCCAGTTTATCCTCTAACAATCTGGTGATATTAAAATGCAGTAAGATGCTTTTCTGGAGGAGAAACATGGATACGATTCTTTCTACTTCACTGCGAGCTTTGATAGGTTTTCTATTTTGTTGCTTTTAACACGCATACTTGGTAAAAAACAATTAAATCAAATTACAAATTTTACATACATAACAGGAATAGCACTCGGCAATATTGCTGGAGATATGGTTGTACATAGAGATATTCAATTGATCCACGGTATCACTAGCTTAATTGTTTGGACACTATTAACTTTCTTTGTTGAATATTTAAGTCTAAAATCCTCAAGAGCAAGGGTCATCCTGGATGGAGAGCCAACGATTATCATCAAAAAAGGACAAATTTCCGAAAAGGCACTCTCTTCTGTTCGATTGAATATGGACGATTTAAGCATGCTTCTCCGAAAGAAAAATATCTTTTCCGTTCAAGATGTGGAATATGCCATCCTGGAACCGAAGAAGGTTCGACTCAAATCGGGCAATTTACGTTGGCGTTTGCCCGACATATGGCGGCTGCTTCGCGACTTGATGATTTTGATTGGCATTGATGAGACTCACCATCTCTGCAAATGCCTCCCCTTCCGAATGAGCATCGAATTCTTGCCAATCATAAGTTAAATTGGTTCCGCTATTTTCAGCTCTGACAAGATACCGATCCCCTTCATTACAAACACATATTTCCCAGTTATCTGTACGATCGACGACGCCTTCCGGGGAATACAAGTACGTTGTCATTCGGCTCATCAAAACACCTCCTCCTTTCTATCTTCCGCAACGGAAAAAACGGTTATCCCTCAAATTTCGATCATATTACGTTGAGCCTTCGAATTGGATTTCGAATCTCCTTTGAAAACTTTTTAGGATATCGTATAGTTAACATTTCATATTATCTATGATATTATATTTTCGGACGGACGTCCGAACTATAGCCGATTCGGTGTGATGCGAAATAAGCATATTGTCAGGTTCAGCAGAACAGTCTAATCTGGAGAGATTTTTGTGAAAATAAACTGATCACAAATCCCAAGTAAATGTTCTGTAATTTCGTTCCAACCTCTCATCTTCTTGATAATTGTTCGGTTTTTATGAATAAGGGGGTTTATATATGGTTCAACTTGCCAAAAACGCTCCAGTCGTTGGCAGCTTCGAAGAGTTTGTGAGAGATCCTCTCACTCTCCTGGTAAAAGCCAGAGATGTCGGTGATGTAGTTAAACTTGTTTCCGCTGAGATCGAATATCCCTATCTTGTTTCAAATCCTGATATGATTCATGAAGTCCTGATTACAAAGCATGATAGCTTTATAAAATCCAAAAATCTACAAGTGTTAAAATTGTGGGTAGGAGAAGGAATTCTCACCAGCGAAGGGGAAAGACACCGAAAAGATCGTCAGGTCATGCAACCTTTTTTCAACATGAAACATATTAGCGCTTATGCACCGACAATGGTGAAGTTTACCGAAAAGATGTTGACTCGTTGGCAAGACGGCGAGATTCGAGATATCACGAAAGAGATGATGGATGTAACATTAGAAATTATTACAGATACCATGTTCGGAACATCGGTTATCGACAAAAATGAGAACGGCCTTCGTGAACTGATCGATGAAGGGCACAGACTGATCACAGAGAAAATTCGCATGGAAGGTCACGAACCACCGGAGGAAACACAAAAGCGCAACCTCGCTTTACAACAAGGGCTTGAAAGGCTCAATCAGATTATTTACGCCATTATTGAAGAACGCCGGAATCAACCGGAAAACAAGCGCCACGATTTGTTATCCAGTTTATTGCGTACAGGTATGACCGACAAACAACTGCGCGATCAAGTGATTACGATTTTCTTGGCAGGCCATGAGACAACCGCGAATACTTTAGCATGGACGTGGTACTTGTTATCCCAACATCCGGAAGTCGAAAAGAAATTCCATGAAGAACTCCGACGCGTCCTTAACTGTCAAGCTCCTACCTATGAAAGCCTAACGGATCTCACTTATACTCGAATGATTATTCAAGAGTCTATGCGGTTGTACCCGGCAGCATGGTCCATCGGTCGTATCGCAAAGGAAGACGTCGTCATCGGGGAGTATGAATTCAAAAAAGGCGAATGGTTTATGATGAGTCAATATGCGGTACATCGAGACCCCAAATGGTATAAGAATCCTGATGAGTTCATACCGGAGCGATTTACAGGCGATTTTTTGAAGACAATACCGACTTATGCATACTTCCCATTTGGTGGGGGACCGCGCGTGTGTATCGGAAACAACTTTGCCTTAATGGAAGCAACACTTTTATTGGCAACGATTGGTCAACAATTTAAACTGGAATTGGCAGAAGGAGCAGTCGTAGAACCGGAACCGTTAATCACACTGGTTCCAAAAGGGTTACGAATGCGTGTACTCAAACGATTGTTAACTTGAATAGTAAAAGGGATGCTATTCTCAAGGCATCCCCTTTTGTAATTCGGTACTTCCTGCTAACTGAAGGAGAATCATCGTCCGTCCAACAATGGAGGAGGTGACGGTTTTGAAGGAACGAAAAACATCGGGTGTATATGAAAAGATATTGGAGGCTACTATTCGTTGTTTAGCCGAAACGGGATCGAATGCTGTCAGTCTGCGTGACATCGCGAAGCTTGCGAACGTGGCTTTGAGCCAAATTCACTATTACTTCGAGAATAAGGAAAGCCTTCTGATCGAAGCGGCATCATATGCGATTCGTAAAGGGGTAGAAGGGTTGCGCGAGGAATTGAGCAACGCTACCTCTGTAGATGAAAGAATCAAAAAGGCTAGTCATTATTTGCGATCGAATCATGTACTCGGATCCGACTGGCAAAAAGTGTACTTTGATCTTTTGGTCATATCGATTTGGAATCCAAATATGGCTAAAGCTATGAAACAACGGCAAGAAGAACTTGTGCAAGTGATTCTCGCAGAGGATATGCAAATAGGAATCCAAGATACCGGGATGGCAAGATTAGTTCTGGCCGCTTTAGACGGTTTGGCTCTACAGTTTTTTCAAGGCGCACGACGGGAAGAGATCGCGGCGGCATACGACCAACTTGAGAAAGCTTTACTAACGTTTGTATCCATACGAAATCGTTAGGAGAGAAAGCGTTTCATATCGCTGGCGGTTATCAAATCAGCCAGCGTTTATTGTTTCTTTAACAGCAAAATATCAACATTTTTGGAGGGAACGTGTGGGAATCTAACCGTCATTGTTTCAAATCGGTTAGAGGATCGACAGAGAACGATGTCGAATTTATAATTGAGAATGTTTAGTTCGAGGTGAAACAAGTATCGCTTAGAATCCAGCAGATGATACTTAATTACCTGCGTAGAAATCGATATCGGAAAGGCGAAATTTAGGTTTGTAGATTACATATGAGGGATTGAAACACGAACGAAGACAGGAGGGTTTTGGATGAAGCTTTTGGAAAGGATTTTGGAGCACAATCACCGGTTCGTCGAGGACAGGGAGTTCGAGAAATATGAGACGACAAAATATCCCGACAAGAAGCTGGTCGTCCTTTCATGCATGGACACGAGACTGACGGAGCTTCTCCCGCGGGCGATGGGGCTGAGAAACGGGGATGCGAAAATCATAAAGGACGCGGGTGCTACCGTCGTGCATCCCTTCGGAAGCGTGATGCGAAGCATTTTGGTCGCGATTTACGAGTTGGGAGCGGAAGAGGTTTGCGTCATCGGTCATCACGGGTGCGGCATGGGCAATATCGATCCGAGCAGAACTTTGGATAACATGGTAAGTCGAGGGGTTTCCGCAACGACTATACAAACGATTCAGCGCTCAGGGATTGACCTACACGCATGGCTTCGCGGCTTCGACTGCGTTGAGGACAGTGTACGTCACAGCGTCGATGTAATCAAAAACCACCCGCTGTTGATCTCGGGCATTCCCGTGCACGGGCTGGTCATCGATCCCGAGACGGGCAAGCTCGATCTGATCGTTAACGGATATACCGATCAGTAAGTCATCTTGCAAAAAAGCATGGATATTCTGCTTGAAGCATTAGGTGTTATTGGCAACTTTGAGGTTTCTCGTATGGGCAACTGGGGATACGATTGTTGAAGCTAATCCTTCCGCAACTTTAGCGTCAATGAATCGTTGAAACGCTTCAATTAAAGTAAATTTCGTGTAGATAACAGGGTTACGCTCACCTTAGCCGTACTTACGCATTTTCTTCGTTTTAATCATAATAAAAACCTCCTAACGAGTAGTTAGGAGGTTACAATAACATACGTTTTTCACCTGAATTATCGACGATTCCCTGCAAAAATCCATGTGAATCCCCGAGGAATCCTAATGTTTAAAATCCGTATCATATCAACATTTTTGGCGGGAACGTGTGGGAATCGAACCCACCTGAGACATCCCATGCCTCACACTCGGTTTTGAAGACCGGGAGGGACACCAGTACCCCATCCGTTCCCAAATTCAATGACAGGGTATAGTATAACAAAGATGGTCAATTGTTTTCAAGGACTACCCAGCTATGGTGAAGGAGACGATCAAGGACGGTTGTCGCCAATACCGGATCTCCCATAAGCTCTCCCCATTCACCAAAACTTTTGTTACTGTTCATCAAGATACTCCCTCGCTCGTAACGAACACTCACTACTTGAAAGAAGAGATTCGTAGCCAAACTGTCAAGAGGAAGATACCCAACTTAATCAATGATAAGAATTTTTGGCCTTATATACACACGTAATCGCTTGTCCAGTCAGTTTTCCGCATAGTCCTTCCTTAGATCTTCAATCATATAAGTCAAGCTCACAAAATAGACAGAAATCCCAAGTCTTATGGCTTCTATTGCTAACGCCACCGCCAAATGACTCTTTCCAACCTCGGGAGGCCCCAAGAACAAAACGTTCTCATTTCGAGTGACAAATGCCATGGTGGCCCGTTCACGGATGAGACGCTCATTGATACTGGGTTGGAAAGCAAAGTCAAACTCTTCAATTGTTTTCCTGTAAGGAAGATGAGCCAGTTTCGTTCGGACCTCCAGATTTCGCCTCTGTCGTTCTGTGATTTCTGCATCCAAAACGAATTCTTAAATCAGCATTTTCGGATTTGAGTACAAAAGCCGTTTCATTAAAACCTACTTTTTCTGCTACCTCTTGCATCTGTTTTTCGGTAAGGTCTGCTCCATCTAAAACTACTTCCGCTGGGTTCCCCATATTAGGAATACTACTGAAAGCGTCGTAATGATAAACCGTTTCTGCTTTCACAAGTACACCTCCAGCTTAATTTCTAATTATCATATACCACAACAAAATTTTAAAAATTTTCCATCCACTAAATTCGTAACTGTTTTCTTCAGCATTACTGCCCGTTAGCACAACAGGCTGCCCAACATCTGTTTAATTTGTGTATTTTTAGCTCTCGATCTCTGTTTGTTGAACAAGTAACCGAGCAAAATCAATGTTTTATTATATTTCTTTTTTATTCAGTTCTATATATTCAGGGGTTTCCATTAACCTTTCAAAAAACAGTCTTTTCGCCGATCTATAATCGTCCATATCTTTACCTTCATATTGCCTTTTCAGCTCATTTTACTGTTTCCTATCACTAGTGTTGCATAAATTATAACTGAATTTTCTGCGTTTTAATCTAATGCTATTTTAACAAAATAAGGACAGAGCACGTTAAAGGTAGCCCCGCCCATTTGGTATAATATGTATATTCTAAAAAGAAAGGGTTCCGTTACTGTCCTGTATTCTGGCATGCCGATTCATTGCTGAGATCTCTTACCTTCGCCTTTTTTTCGATGATCTATTGTACTTGAACCATTCTATGTAATCGCACCATAAGAAGGCCTTTAGACTTCGAAGCAACTCCAATAAGCTTTTGGTAGTTTGAATTTGCATCTTCATTAGAATCATCAGACAATAGGTGATCAAAGCAAGATACACTTGGTTCCAAACCGCCGTTTCGGAGAGACCATAAAACGTTTTGATTCTCAAATGTTGTTTCATCCATTTAAAAAACAATTCGATTGCCCATCGTGTACGATATATGTCACTGATCTCTTCTGCTGACAAATCAAAACAGTTGGTAATAATTCTTATGTCATTGCCCTGTGAATCCTTTGCCTCGACCAGTCGAAGTACGTGATCCATGGGCTTTTGAGGGGATCCTAGCAACACTTTTGTGTCCGCAAGGACAGGACTCTCATGAAGCACTTGAGATTCCAGAAGGTAGAACGTTGCATTGTCCTTCAAACGGGTAACAAAGCCTATTCCCCTACGGCAATAATCATCAAATTTCTTGTAATCGACATAACCACGATCAAACACATAGATGGCTTCCGAATCATCAATCAAGGAATCCATTTGTGTGATGTCATTAGGCTTCGCCGTCGTTAGACGAATCTGTTCAGGATAGACTTCATCATGATCGACAAATGCCAAGCTCACGTGGATTTTTATTCCCGCTTTGGTTTTCCGAAAGCTCGCCCAGCGGTATTTTGATAAACATAAACTGATCGTAGTTGAGTCTATGATTTTGTATGGCTTCCGCCCGGCAGGGTTAGCAGCCATGCATTGGATTTTTCCAACTAAAGAAAAAAACAGATGAGCGAGTAGATCGGTATCCACCTGACGGTGTTTCCGTGAAAGTTGCGAATAGCTGATGGAATCTAATTGCAAGAATTCTTGCATATGAGGATTCAAGATATCTGCCGCAACGGCACGTAAACTTTCACGTTTTTGCAAGATGGCGTGCAGAAATAACAGGACGTAAGATTTCGTAGTAAGCTTCTTAGCGTATTTATCTTGTTGGTTTTGATCTACTTTTTCTTGAAAATTACACTGAAAAAGTGGTTCAACCCATTTACCAAATGCCGAAAGTAGGGTATCCTTATCCTTGTCCATAAGTGTATTTCCTTTCAATGGATTTGGACAGGACTACCTGACCTCTCCATTGTAAAGGATTTTTTTATTTAAGAGATGAAAAAAATAATAGAAGAATATTCTGAATTAATTAATGCAACACTAGTGGTTTCCTATACATTGGGTTGTTTAATAAAACATCCCTAATTTTATAAAATATATCGTGTTCAGAACCGATTACAGTCAATTGAACTCCTAATGGTGGGTCAAGAGTGTCATCCTTAAAGGCTCTGAAACAATCAGTTTGTATGCTACCGTCATTAAGTTCATATAACTTAGTCAATGTTTTTACAGCATCAGGAAAACAATCAGCAGTTACGCGAACCTGAATATCCAAATCTCCTTTTGTTATAGTACCCGGAATTGCTGTACTTCCGACATGTTGAACATCTGCATCAGGTAATAACTCTTTGATTCGTTCTTTTTGTTGTTTGAAAAGAATTTCAAGATCAAGTCCATATTTGTGTGTAAAATCTTTCGATCATATGTAGCCTAGCGAATATGAGTGATCCATTTATTTATTTAAATTTATTTCTTTTTTAAAAAAATTTCTGTATCATCAAATGAACTCCATATACTACTGAGAATTAAAATAATAGTATGATAATAAAAGCAATAATTTGAAAGATGAGAGTTCCCCATTGAATCTCCATAATTTTTTTCTCATTAGAGTATTAATAAAAGACCGGTCATTTTTCGGGCATTCATCAATCCTCCTATCGTTCAATTTATTCTATAAGTAAGCGTAAGTAAGCGTAAAATAATCCCCACCATTTGAAGAGATGGGGATTTTCGTATGATTTACGTATTCTTTTTTATAGCCCGGCAGGTAAGCGGTAGGCTTTCTGACCAAGGGAGAAGCTGATCTAAGGAATCTTTGTCTTTCATATCTAGGTTAGGTAGTTTCTCAAAGAGATAGGTAAGATAGAAATAGGGATGTAATCCATTTTCTTTCGCTGTCTCTATGATACTGTAAATGATCGCACTCGCCTTTGCACCACGCGGGGTATTGGAGAACAACCAGTTTTTGCGACCGATCACAAACGGTTTGATCGCGCGTTCACTTCGGTTGTTATCGATCTCCAATCGCCCATCTTGTAAAAACGCCTCTAATTTTTCCCACTGGTTCAGACAATACAAGATTGCCTGACCGAACGCACTTTTGGGCAACACTTTCGGTTTCTGGGTACGTAGCCATGCCAAAAAAGCATCCAACACAGGGCGGCTGCGTTCTTGACGGATTTGGTAACGTTCCTCAGGCGTGCACTCCTTTAAGTCCCGTTCAATCGCAAAGAGTTGATTGCAGAAATTGAGTCCCTCTTTGGCTGCTACCGGTGACGAGCGCTTCGATTCAGGCAGCGCCTTGAGTGCCTCATCGAATTTGCGCCGGGCGTGAGCCCAACAACCGACCAGGGTCACATCCGGTATCCCATGGTAACCCGCATAGCCATCGACGTGCAGGTACCCTTTGAAACCGGAAAGAAACTGACGCGGGTGTTTGCTCGCCCGTGTCGTCTGGTAGTCATAGAGGATGATGGCCGGACCTTCTCTCCCGGTGCGGTACAGCCATAGATAAGAAGTCGTCTGTGCGGCCCGACCCGGTTCGCGGAGCACTTGTAAGGTCGTCTCGTCTGCGTGCAGAATGTCCTGCTTGAGTAAGTGCTCGCGCATGCGATCATAGAGCAGACTCAACCAGGTATTCGCTCCGTAGAGGATCCAGTTGGCCAGGGTCTGACGAGACAACTCAATCCCCAGGCTTGCAAACTGTTGCTCTTGTCGGTAGAGAGGCATGCTCTCCACATATTTTTGACTCATGATATAGGCCATACTGGAAGAAGAAGCCAAACTCCCCGGAAAGACGGGGGCAGGCATAGAGGCTGTGACTATCGGCGTACTTGTCTCCTCACGCTCACAACGGCGGCAGGAGTAGACGTAACGGACATGCTTGACCACTTTGACTTCGGCCGGAATAATCTTCAGCTCTTGCCGTATCTCCGTGCTCATTTCATGCAAAGAACCACCGCAACACGAACAAACCTGCTCCTCAGATGGCAGGCGATACTCGATCGTCTCCACAGGCAGGTTTTCAAGCTGGGTTTCCCGGTGGCCGCGTTTTTTCGAACGGCGATACGTAATGGTTTCGAGGGTAGGCTCCTCTACAGTGGGATCGGCCTCCACCTCGGCTTCATTAAAAAGCTCAAGCTGATCGGCATTCGTTCGTTCGCTCGAAGAGCCAAACCGGCGCTGTTGGCTAAGACGAAACTGCTCCTCATACCACTTCAGTTTGGCAGTGAGTTCAGCAATTTGATTTTTCAGCAGATCGCGTTCTTTTTGGAGATCTTCAATTGTAGTAGGGGTCGGGTTCGGCGTATGATTTTTCATAATACTATTGATTTCGACAACATACCGCGAATTCCTTTTTTTAATCCCAAAGTCTAATTGGGTGTACATATCATAGAATCGTACGCGCAGTGACGGCAGGGTGAGCTTGTCGCTGTTCGAGAGATAGACCATCGAGTAGCCAACGCAACTCCCGACGACTAATTTTCAACGGTACGGCGCTCGCTTCTTCCGGCCACTGAAATTTTCCTTTCTCTAATCGGCGGTAATAGAGCCAGAAACCGTTGTGTTCCCAATGAAGAATCTTCAGTTTATCTCGCTTTCGATTGCAGAAAACGAAGAGACAGGGCGAGAAAGGGTCGAGTTCAAACTCTTCCTTGACGAGCACAGCTAACCCGTCAATCGATTTCCGTAGATCGGTGCTTCCGCAGGCCAGATACACTCGCTCTACGCTAGCTTCGCTTAGCATAACGTTTGGAGTGTTCGCACGACGTCTGCCAGCAGCGCGGGATCAAAGCCAGGCTGGATCTCTACGGTTGCTTGCCCTACTCTAACGAGCAAGGTGTTTCTAGACTCGTCAGGCTGCCCGTCCACTTCTACCGATATCCATTTGGATGATGGGGTCACAACGGCTTCTTTGTGTTCAATCTTCCGGAGCCAGTACCGGAACTGATGAAGCTTCAACTGATGAGCTCTACACCATGCTGATGCGCTCTGTCCGCTAGCCCGAAAAGCAGCGATCCGTACCTCCCACTCTTTTCTTAATTCTGCATGGGACATTGAAAGTTCTCCTCTCCGAATATCTTGAGGAGATTATCTCAAATACAATACGAGGTTAGTAGGTGGGAAGTATTTGACGCTTACGAAAAAAGGATCCATGTGGGTATATCCCTGTAATCCCTTGATACATAAGGCTTCTCGGGCTTTTTACGAATCTGACAAAAGTACATTGTGTAAGATTAATTGAAACATGATCAACCAAACATTTTGTGTTTTCAAAAATACAAATATCCGAACGTATTTAATACTTTATTTCACTAAATACAATGGTCAAGCAAAAACATCATCAGAAAGAAAGGATGGGGGGATTTTCATTTGAGGAGTGGGGACGCCTCGCCGATCACATGTCGCACCCGTAAGCAAAAAAACTGTCAAAATCCCCCCCCTAAAAGGAGAAGCTCTAATAAATCATAATACTGTACTAAAGGAAATACTGTCAGCGGTCGGGGTTTTCCGATAGTGACGTTTTCGAACGCTTCATTCGGTGGTACGCACGCCTACAATGCTCTTCCCAATACCAATTGGCTCAACGCAAAGTTTCGGCATAAAAAATCAATCCGATTTGTTCCTATTTCGCATATTAATCACGATGTTTAAACGAACTATTTTTTACACGAATTTAGGTATTTGATGACGAACTTTTTGAAAATGCCCAAATAGGAGCAGAATCAATATCTTTAAATCTTGATTCATTATCCTTTTTCCAAAACTCTCTAAACTTAAAATTCCTCTTTAATTGCTTTCCATTTATATAAAAGCTCATATCCACTAGATAAGCAGTAAACATTTCTTTTTTTCTATTTTCTGATGATACAGAGTCCTTGATTATATGTAGGTATCTTGAATTAACTAGGTTTCTTAGAAGTGCTTCATCATGTTCTAATAGCGAATGTGGATATAAGAAAACATTGGTATTCAATTTATCAACTATCTCGGATTTAATTTTACTTTTTGCCTCTTCTATCAATTCGGGAGTAATATCGGTATCTACTTCGATATTTTCGTCTTTATCCTTTCTAAATTCGTTTACTACAGAGTAAATTTCTACTTTACCAACAGTTTCTTTTGAGTTAATTTTTGCGATTTCAATAACATCTCTAAACATCAGTAAAAAATCTCTAGGTACTCCGCCAGATGCCACTATCAGGTACAATAAAGTCTCATCAGAACTAAATAATTGTTCAATTTCTCTAGTTTGCAAGTGTAGTTCTTGTTTTATAGAACATATAATCTCCAATAAATATTGCTTAAGACTATCTAGTTCAGATAAGTTTCTATCTAGATTTATAGTAGAAAAGTCATCTTTGGGAGATAATATCTCATCTCCTTCATAATTTAGCTTTAATCTATTTGGTAGAGTACAAATCTTAAATGAGAATGCAGAGCCCTTACAGTTCTTATAAACATCATGGAGGAAATGAATTATTCTTGGATGTTTTTCAATGGGAATTTGATAAAAATCATCTAGAAATAATGTTATATTTTTATTAGATATTTCTCTATATTCAGTAAACAATTGAGAAAGATTATCAACTATATCATTAAGTATCAAATCCTTTTTTATCGTTCGTATATCTTCTGATGTAACTTCAGTTTTTTCCTCATCAGTAAGTAGTTTCGAAGATGAATTTGAAACATTTAGCAAAATACTATTAATACTATTAAGTTTTATTCCGATTTTTTGGTACTTGAAGTCTAAATGTCCTTCTAATTGGTTTTTACTTTCTAATTTAGAACCAGTCTCTTTTTTTGATTCCGATTTATTGCTGTTACTTTGCTTATAGTTAACCTTATATGTTATTTCATTAGGATGATTTTTAATCTCATCTAAAATTGACAGCATTTCGCGTACAGTATGTAAAAAAAGCTCACATCTGTTAATCTTCCTTTGTTCTTCATCGTTTTTCTTTTTGCCAAATGTAAAACGTTTTCTTATTAAAAGAGGTTCATAACATTCTGATTCAATATACTGGTGAGCTGCTTCTAAGATTTTATTTAATATATAAATAATAATATTATTCTGGTCTTGTTTTCTAATTGATTGACAATCTATAGCAATACAAAGGTCACTTGAGTTAAGTTCCTTTTTAGCAGCTAGTAAAAGAGTAGTCTTTCCACAGCCTCTTCTACCACTAATGATATTATTATTATGTATTTTTATTTTTGCAAGATGATTTCTAGGGTCTATATAATGAATGTCGCTCTCATCCATATCCATAATCTTTCTTCTTCTAATTTTCTCAATCTCTTCCAAAAGCAACTCCATTTCTCGCGAATTTATTTTCATGTTAACCTCCTAATACTAAAAGTCGTAATCAATTTTAACATATTTGTTAGATAAATATAAAGAGCATTTGTAATAATAGGAACAATGAGTTTTCATTCGTAAATACTGGAAAGATGGATAATTTCTGGCTATTTCCTAGTATACGCAAAAAATTCAACTTCAAAAAACACCTAGATTAGTATAAAATAAGGCTTTAGGAACGCACTCAGACTCGTCCAAAAACGAGCTAATATAGGTGTTATAGCGACTGTGGAATGTCTTGTGTGACGTGGTGAAACGTGTGTGGTCTTCCCTCCCGGTCTTCAAAACCGAGTGTGCGGCACGGGGTGTCGCAGGTGGGTTCGATTCCCACACGTTCCCGCCAAATCTGAAAAGCTTTGAGCCGTAAGGGCTCAGGGCTTTTTTGTTGATTCCGATATCGTGTTTGAAACCGCTCGAATTGAGAGTGAATCCATAAAACTTCTAACAAATTTCTAACCTTTACTATGCTAAAGTGTTTTTCATCATACTCGGCGGCGGTGCCATCTTCGCCATAAACGGCGTCACCGTCTGGCCGCAGCGCGTAACACGTTAATGGCGTGACGTGAAAACGTGGTGTGCGCATTGCCTCCTCCACTTCAAACGGTGCGATATCCTCAGCAAGATCACGGTACGTCGGGCCCCGGCCCTAAAAAGGGTATACGGGGCTTTTTCATACGTGACTCTTTGAACTACGACCCGTTGTACGACGACGACCCGTTGTACGACGACGACCCGTTGTACGACGGCGACCCGTTGTACGGCGACGACCCGTTGTACGGCGACGACCCGTTGTGCGTCGGCGACCCGTTGTACGACGGCGACCCGTTGTACGGCGACGACCCGTTGTGCGTCGGCGACCTGTTGTGCGTCGGCGACCTGTTGTGCGTCGGCGACCTGTTGTACGGCGACGACCCGTTGTGCGTCGGCGACCTGTTGTGCGTCGGCGACCTGTTGTGCGTCGGCGACCTGTTGTACGGCGACGACCCGTTGTGCGACGCCCTGTGGTTCTAAAGAATTGTTCTGCGATGTCTAGTAGTCCGTCGACTATGGTCCTAATGAACTGTTGTGCGATGTCTTGTCGTCGACGACTCGTCGTGCGACGGCCCGTTGTGCGACGTTCGGTAGTTCTTCGCGCCATCTAAACTCACTCCTTGATAATAGAAAATTCAAGAGACAATCAAATGGAATGGTACAAATTATATAGTTCATAAAACAATTTTTTCTTGATCGTTTTAAGGAAGGAAAAAACCTTCCTGCAAAGAATGTATCGTAAAGTCTCAAATGCCTTATAAAATCTGGTTTTTCAGTCGTACCCTAGCAAGTAAGTAAAGCTTCAAGGGAACTAATGTAAAACGCAGACTGTGCTAGGGGTTTACGCTATGTTCTGCTGTATTACCTTGCTCACGGTTAAGGAAACCCAAAAAATTATTTGATTCATAATACCATCGAACGGTTTTTGGTTCAGAAAAATCTGATAAAATAAGATTTTTCGGGCATCTTTTGCGACACATTTGATATCGAGTTATAAGTAGTTGTGACCACTCGTGTGACCAAGTACGTTTCAAGAGTTTTTCATCATACTCGGCGGCGGCGCCAACTTCGCCATAAACGGCGTCACTGTCTGGCCGCCGGCGCGTATCACGTAAGTTCTGACCAGCAGATCACACAAATCTATTGATGTCTAGAGTATTTTGTCTATACCACAAATCGTTTCGGTTCATAAGATAAAAAGTATGTTTGAAACGATCTGTGAGGTGACGATAATGGTGAAGCATAAAATGCAAAAACAAGGCGTGAATAGGAAATCAAATGCAATAGCGAAAGACGAAAACGCAGAACTTGTTTTTGCACCTATGGGACCAGGTATGTTTAGACCAGGCTTGATGAGGCCAGGTATGATGGGGCTAGGTATGGTGGGACCAGGTATGATGGGGCTAGGTATGGTGGGACCAGGTATGGTGGGACCAGGTATGATGGGACCAGGTATGATGGGACCAGGTATGATGGGACCAGGTATGGTGGGACCAGGTATGATGGGACCAGGTATGATGGGACCAGGTATGGTGGGGCCAGGTATGGTGGGACCAGGTATGGTGGGACCAGGCTTTGGTGGCGGCCGTATGTTCTTCTAAGCTGTAAAAAAGTTAGCTGTACCATCGCTTATTAGCCGCAAAGGATTATGTGATATTCCCTGAAATAAAGTTTGTATACAATATTTATGATCTTGAAGCATTACCTGCATATGCACAATCATTATCTTGGATAAGGAAAATTATTCGCAATTTTTATAACATTAATAAAAGATGTAAAAATCAGAGAAAAATCTTGATCACCCCTGTTATCACGCTTGGGTTTTCGTTTTCACCAACACAGCGCGTTTCGAACAGTGAGAAATCGCGAGTCACTGTGGCTCGATTGGGAGAAAAAACAATAAACCGCCCCGAGTGACGAGGCGGTTCATTGTTTTTATTTCAAGTCCGTAAAATTCGAATGATCGTTCCACATGCGTTCAAATTGATCCTCCCACTGTTTAGCCATCTCAGGATCGTGGATAACGACTAGCACTTCATCATTTGTTGTGCTGGCAGCGGTTGTGTAGTTGAACGATCCTGTGGTCACGACTGACTTATCTGCAATGGTTACTTTCAGGTGCATTAATCCTTTGTGCGTATTTTCTTTGATTGGGATCCCCTTCTCGCGGAGCATCTTCAATTCCTGTGCTTGGAATTTATTCTGTGCCTCTTGTTGATCCGTGATGATACGTACTTGTACGCCGCGCTCATGCGCCTTCTCGATCGCTTTCACGATGTCTGGCTGGGTCAGACTGTAGATTGCAATATCAAGGTTAGACTTTGCTCCATTGATCACTTCAATGAGTTTTTTCTCCGGATGTTGTTGAGCTTGCGTAAATGCCCATTCCACTTGTGATTTCTCGGACGTTATCGCGGTGTTTTCACTCACGCCGACACTTTTTGTTGCACTACAACCTGTCAAAAGCGAGATAGCCAAAAAAGGAATAAGTAGCTTTGTCTTATGCATGTTAAACCCTCCACTTCCAATATAAACACATTTCATTTTAGAATTGGATGAAGTTACTATGCAATCGTATATGTAATAGCTGGCGATGCTATAGCCGCGATCATTAACCACCGGAAAAAATCCTCCCAATACCACACGGAAGAGGTCAAGAATCCCAAAGCAGAGTCGAGGGCGTATGCCCTCTTACCGTCATCTTGCGTTTATCATACCTTCTTTATTCACCAGTGTTAAAGCGTGGGAATACGATCGTTCCTAGCTAGCACATCCTAGGGAGATTCAAAGCACTCATGTCCAATCAGTAATGGACCTATGCCCGCTCCGCTATCGTATGCTATAATCATGAGGGATTCGATTTCTTTGATCGACTTTCCGATATCAAGTTCTCTCACAGATACACTCATGACGAAACAGCTTTTCTGAAAAGTGTATGATCTTATAGCAAACTGCAAATCACAAGGATCTTCAATAACGGGATTCAATTTCTACAGAAGTTTAAGATTTATGTTCATCCGAGATGCGTGAACACCATCGTTAAATTGAGTAACTATGTGTGGGCTACATAAAAACAGCAACGCCGGTAAAGTAACATTAAAACTAAAATGAGGATAGCCTGGCTTCCCTATCAAAAAATGTTGGAGGAATTAGACGAAGAGGACACGGGGGCATCTGGCGAAGGTAACAGGCAACGCGTGTATGCTCCCTGCCACCCAATGCGGTCCTACCGAATTTTTCGAACCTTTCCGAGGGAAAAATTTTTTCAAGTGATTTTGATACCCATCTAGGAATTTGGGTATATCCTGTCAAACGGTGTTTCCACATCAATCGGATCATCATAATGGAGACAATCTATGCAGCCCCTTACTTTGCCAACACACGATATCTTCGATAATGTTTCGACCAAGATCCATCCCCTGTGCACCGAGCAAAAACATTAGATCACCGTCATTGGCTTGCGACCATGCATACTCTATGCTTTCCTGGAGAAACGGTCTAAAAACAAAAGGAATGTTCCGCAACTGCAGCTCATGTAAAAAAGCTACCTTTTCAGCAAAACTGACTTTGTCATTCTCACCGACAACCTCCTCACTCGTAGTAACGACTACATGGATAGACCGTCTCAATTGATTTTCTTCACACCACTCGGCGAGTACCTGCCCATTCTGACGATTGACCTCGACACTTCGATTCCCACGTATCGCAAAGACAATGATAACTTTGCCGCAATGATTCATGTCAAAAGTTTTTAAAACGGAATGGATGCTCCCCGGATTCATGGCTGTGTCATCCACAATTTGAACACCTTGGCGTTCGAAAAACTCCATTCGTCTCGCAGGAGTGCTGTAGTTTCTCAATCCTTGAACGATAATTTCCCCAGGTATGTTGGTCAGTAATGCTGCCGCAAGTACACTCACGGCATTGTTCACATTATGTTCTCCGGGAATGGGCAGCTCAATCACATCTGGCAATGATGCGGAGATCAACTGCCTCATTCGCGAACTGTATAAAACGTTGAACCGTAACCTTTCCCCCGTCCAAAAGGGATTACTGGCAAAAACATCAGCCTGAGGATTTTTAGAAGACGTCGTCAGGCTCATGGCAGGATTTAAAGAGCACAGGTGCCTCCCATGCACATCATCTATGTTAATGATTCTCCAACAAAACGGCGGAAGTGTTTCGAAAAAACGATATTTGGTTGCAATGTAGTTTTTCATGGAACGATGAAAGTCAAGATGATCGGCAGTGATGTTTGTGAAAATGGCAACCCGAAACGGGACACAATCCACCCTGTTCATGGCGAAACCTTGCGCTGACACTTCTATCACAGCCACTGTGGAACCACAGTCAATCATCTGTTTGAACATTCGGTGCAAATCGCATGATTCCGGCGTCGTCAGTGAAGACGGGACGATCTCATTGCCTATCCTGTTGTAGACGGTACCTATAAGACCGGATGAAATCGCGCTGTGTTGATAAATGGAATCAAGCATGTGGGCGATCGTCGTCTTTCCATTGCTTCCTGTAATACCTATAACAAATAGTTTTTCTGCGGCTTTATCATATACCACATCAGATAGTTTTGGTAAAATTCTACGTGTGTTCGGGACGATTACGCAAGGTACGAAACTCTGTACAGGTTCTTCGGTAACCACAAGCGACGCCCCGCGTTTGATAGCATCTTCGATATACCTGTGCCCATCCGTTTTTTTGCCGCGCAGGGCAACGAAGATAAAATTATCCTGCACCTTTCTTGAATTATGAGTGATTCCCGAAAAAGTAAAGCTTTTATTTTGTATGCCTTCCAACAGTTCCTGCAAGCTCAACGTTAAAGCTGACATGGTACCTGCCCACTCTCCCTCCTATTCTCATCTAAAATTTATGGGCGAAATACCCGATCGGTTACTAAAAAGATGGTGAATTTTGAAGTGAACTATTCCATTTCGTAAAGGGTCACATGCATTTTTCTCTGAGCAACCCAAGCTTTTATAACAACAGGCTTGCTGCGGTTATTCACGAATCGCAAATCTTTGTCCGTATAGATCGTGGCATCACGCCCCGGTGCGATGTAAGCCACCGGTTTGCTGTGGGCATGTCTCTCTGTGACCTGCAACCCGGCGTCAAGAAGGCTGCTGTACAGTGTGGATGACACTTGACACATCCCTCCTCCTAGCTCCTGGGTAAGGATACCTCCGTCTCCATAAACGATCCCCTCCTTAAATCCTTTGTCCTTCGTGGGTTGACCTATAAATTTGTTAAAAGACCAATCTTGACCTGGCTTTACGACAGTATTATTGACATATTCTGCCGTGATCTCGATATTTCGCACACGACCGGGTTTTATATCGAGAATTGGTGTCGACGAGGTCGCAAGCAAACGTGAATGGTTAGGTGGGTTTGCAACCACATCATCATAGCGAATAAGCGGTTTCATCGGCATCACCACGGCTTCCACTTTCTCGTTCGGCTTGGCCTCAAGCACGCGCCGCACCGTTTCGACAACATTAATTTTAAATCCCTCACGGTCGTGGACCAGTTCTTTTTGTTCAGGGATTTTATGAGCATCTACTGCAGGGATCTCGGATGCCCGAGCCATCTGGTTGATGATGCTGCTAACTTCTTCAGCCGTTAGGCCCGACAGATCCTTTCCGTTCAGGGTTACACCGACTTGGACGTGTGCGACACGAGCAGTGTTTGGGTTTGTAGTTTCTCTCTGCGTATTCTGGCCGACAGAACCTGGCGACAGATAAGAGTGAGACGACGAACAACCGATCAAACAAATTCCTGTCAGGAAAAGGACAGACCAATTGATTCTTGACACAATGATCCCTCCTTGACAGTATTGTTAACCCGTTCTTCGTTTTTATCCGACATTGTACAAAATATGGATTTGAACCTAGCAATTCTTGTTCGATATACTGGCATCGTAAAGGAGGTTAACATAATGCGAAAATACATGAGGATCCTGATTGCAGGAATGGGTTTAGTGATCATGCTCTCAGGTGGATATATGGCGATAGATAAAACAAAAGCCCAAGCGAATGCCCAAACTCATCCTGCCCAACGCACGACAGTGGTGAAAAGCAACCCTACCAGTGAAGAAGTGCTTCGTTCTTTTCCCCATGAAGAGGTGATGATAGGACAAGCATCTACGCAACTTCCGGCTTCAAAGAGCTACGTGACAAACATTCAAATTGCGAGCAATGCCATTAACAATCAAGTAGTGCAACCTGGTGAAACATTTTCATTTAACAAAGTGACCGGGTTTCCTACGGCTGATAAGGGTTACCAACCTGGCCCAGGCATCTCTAACGGTCAGGTGGTACAAATGCTGGGAGGAGGTATCTGCCAAGTTTCCACCACGTTATACGACAGTGTATTGAACGCCAACCTTGAAGTAGTTGAACGGTATCCCCACAGTCTTCCAGTTAGCTACGTGCCAAGGGGAAAGGACGCAATGGTGTATATAGAAGAGGGTTACGATTTTCAGTTTAAGAATACAACGACAGAACCTGTTATCATTAAAAGTTCACTTCAGGGTGGAAAACTGGTCGTTACACTTTGGGAGCAGAAGAGTCACAGCAGTAGTGCAGCATTATAAACCTGCAGGCACCCCAAACTGTCGAGTTAATTATTGTTTTTTATGATTTTAAATGAATACCGTCAGTCGTAAAAAACAATTGAACGGATAGTATCTGTAAAAGTAAAGATAGCCCTTCCATTAGCCCAGGCCGCCTATCTCATCGCTGAAACGGATTCATGCCAGTGGCTTCATGAGTGTTTTCGTGACCGGGCTAATGATCGATAACGACTCATGGTTCAATTTGACCATTCTGCCGAAGCAGGAGCATACGGCATATGACTTCATTGACACGCGCCTTGAAACTACGGAAGCTAATTTTTATCCTCCTGGGGAGTCAAGTTGATTTTAAAGTTCTTGTAAAGCCTCTTGATCGCACTTATAAACATTTTTCTCGCCCGCCCGCTCACCGTACTGTCTTGCCTCTTACCGGATCGAAATGCGAATGGCAGAAGAATTAAGTTTTATTTATGTTCTGGACTCGTGAGACGGGAGAGATGCTGCGGCTCTGGTTGGCATCGTAGCAAGTTCCGGCTTATCGGAAGGCGGTTTAATGTCCGCGATCGTCCTTGTAGCGAACCTGTCGACCTTGCTACTGCAGGCGAGCACCACACCAGCCGTCGCGAAGAAGCTCCGCCTCCTGGAAGAGATACAATAACAGTAAAAAACTAGACTTCTTATAAAGTAAGAGGATGCAGGCACTTACATCCACATCCTCTTACTTTATTCCCAGTACTTGTTCATTGCGTTTCAAGTTCAGCAACTCTCTGTGCTTGTCATACACAAACTGGTTCACGCCTGGAATTTTGTTTTCGCCAACACCATCTACTTCTCAATCGCCTTCTCCCTGAGTTGGCTCAGGTTGGCCAGTACATCCTGCACCACTTGATATCTAGAGATTGTCGGTTGAACCTGAGTCAATGTCTTTATGTGAATGGAATTGATAGCTATGTCCACAATAAAATTCTGAGGAGGGATTTTGTTGAGAGAGGATAAACAAGAGGTATTAGAGCAACAACGTAAAGAACTTCTCAAATACAAAGATCAAATGTTCAAAAGTATGAGACCTGATGAAGCCGAAGACAAAGGTCATCATCTCTCTGAAACTTTAGATGAGAAGTTCGACATTCAGAAAGGAGATTGGGATTCAGGATCTTATTAACCAAACGAAACCCTGGCTCTAGGCCGGGGTCTTCGTTTTCTCCATCACAACATGCTTCTCAATCGCTTGCTCCACGATCTGCTCAAACTGTCCGATCGAACCGACTGCCTTCTCTTTGAGTGGCCCTAGGTTGGCGAGTACATCCTACACACGGCCACCTGCTTCACGCTGGCCGCTGTCTCTTTCTTGAACAGTCTATGCGCTTTAAGTTGAATACAATGCGGCTATTTACGTCTTGGTCGACCGATTCTTCAATTATCACGTGAGGTTGCCATCTTCCCAAAAAAACATTTGATTGCAATGTTACAGCAAAATTATTATCAATATTCACATCCTTTTAACAAAAACAAGTGTATTATCATTAACATTCTCAAGTATACTGTCTACGAGTATCGATCATAGAATCGATACATATGTGAAGAGTGAGGTGAAAACATGAAATTTCATCCGATTTTTGGTCACACGTTAGCGAACGATAAAATGTTTCCTCATCCATTATTACTGAACGCACCAGTTGTTCATGTCAAAGCGTTAATCCAAGCAGTTGAAGATGATGTTATTATTCACGGAGTTGCCCACCACCACTTGCTCATCAATAATATCGAGGTCATTACCATTCATGGTGAAGATGAGTCCAATGTTTCTGACGAAGCATTCGTTGCAATACGTTACGGAGACAATATGGGTTTAAGTGGACCCATCGAAGGCCTAGAAGAGGGCCAAGAAATTGAACTACAAGGTGAATATATCGACAAAAATCACGTATATGAGTCAATTGGTAATCCTGGTGATCCTGTAATCCATTTTACACACCATCCCGTTGGATTTGTCATTTATAAAGGTATCCGTTATGAGTAATTCCCAAATACGACTACAACACATTGTAAAACCCCGGCATTACGCGGGGGGATGAGTTCAAAAAGCTCCTTCGCACTATGTAACAATGGTATAACTTTTGCCTCGATACGCTCGATCGCTCCGCTAAAACCAACCACAGCTCCTGCAATGCCTGTAATGACTGCAGTCATATCCATAGTTCATGTTAAAGTTTATAGCTGTACTTGGAACGTTGAACAACGCAACGAATAAAAGATCATTTTGGCATTGTTATGAGGGCGGGGGAACCTACGGAGAGAGTGGTCTGAGGGAAAGGGAGTCCGGGATACCTGTTGCAACGTTGTTGTACGGGCCATGCAAACAGCACTGATCTCCATTGCACCCAGCCATCGCAACTGGAAACAAATGAGGAGTCAGCGGAGCATCTTTGAAAAAGGTAGGGTTGCTATAGAGCAACTAAGTCAATTTAGCAGAGCTATGTAGGATAAGGGATTATTAAAGGTATTAGGGTAGCTGAATGGATATACAAACGGATAGTCAAACAGATTTATAAATAGGTAGCCTAATGGGTAGTCACTAGCTCATGATAAAGACAGGAAAAAATGTATTTATTCTCCAGGGATAAAAAAGTACATTTGGGGTATTTGTGTATTTTGTATAAAACAAATCAACAAATAGAGTGAGATCATATGCATAAAAAGACGCCTCTTGGTAGCTTAGGAGGCGCCTTTTTATTGGAGGTGGAGGTTATACCCGTTGGGCAGTGGTATTCCTTCCGGATTACTAAATTATATGAATCTACTTCAAAAACGTGCGGTCAAGCTTTCCGCTACTGCTGATTTTTCAAGTAATTTATCAAAAATAGACTTGATGCCAATGATACTTGTCTGTTTCGGGAGCCATTTTGCATGCATTAACTGTTATAGCTGAAAAGGTAAAGGAGGGATTCAAAATGGATGGAGTATTTGGTGGTTTCACTCGTTGGGCAGTCGTTTTCTTGATCATCTTTGTATTGTTCATTCTTTTAATTCCCACTTACACCACCGTTTGTAGGACAGTTCCAGTTTACTAGTAACTAAAAAGGTCTAGATCAGTATTTCGGTGGAAAGGGGGAAAAACAATGGATGGATGTTTCGGACCATTCACACGTTGGGCTGTTGTGTTTCTGATCATCTTTGTTTTATTCTTCTTGCTCGTTCCAGGTTACTCTGGTGCTGCTCCTGCAGCAGCAGCCCCTTACTCGTGCTAAATTGTAATGTCCTTGGTGTTTCTCTCACTGGAGTACCGTATTAAAGAAGTTTTTTTAAAGAAAGGAGACAGTATCATGTACGGAACATTCGGTGGTTTTACTCGTTGGGCAGTAGTATTCCTAATCATTTTCGTGCTGTTTATCCTGCTCATTCCTGGAACCTACTAATCTCCATAAATACAGAAATAAAAAATTCCTTCTGAACGCCTCTGTAGATTCGTCTACAGAGGCGGTGTGACTGTATATAATTCGTCCCCTTTTTTTGGTGTTTGCTCAAACCAGGAGCATGATTGTGGGCTATTTAGTTTCTGGGAGGTGAGTCTATGAGTGTGAGTCCAGCATATTGCAGAAGCCTTCTCGGACAGTGGGTAGAATGTCATTCGGCATACGGAGTACATTATGGTATCTTGCATGAAGTTCGTCCGGACGGAATTGTTCTTGCAATGCCTCGTGGAAGAATGACAGGAGTCGTTGGTGAATCAGAAGACCTGAAAGTAAAATACACGGATCATTCGTTAAAACCGGATTACGAGACTGTCCAATTTTTTAGCCCCTTTTTCAACCCATTCTTCTTTATACCCTTCTTCCTACTCTTCGCTCTTAGACGACGATTTTTTTAGTTAATTGAATCATTTTCACGGGGAGTAATTTTTTAACTCCTCTTTTTTTATTTAATTAGATTCATTTCGTTCACCAATAAGATTCATTGTTTTTATAAATAATACTTCCCTCAATAATTTAAATATTTCGCGCGTTTCCTCTTGATTTCTTACGATTTCAAATTCGAAGGTAGTTTGTGTTTATCTATGTTTTTGAATAAATGTAGGAAAATGGTCATTGAGAATGTAGCGGAACAGAGGGGTGATCCCTTTTTGTTAAAAAATGTATGATCGCACATTGGATCTCCACATGTACCCTTGTGGTTTACCCTCCCATGTCTCACTGGGTCCATTCTCTCGGCCCTTACATTCCTTCGTTCTACCTATCAAGGGGTGGAGGCCAGGTATGCTCCTTTACTGGGTCTTTGCCCTGATGGTATAATTCAATCCCAGCTTCTCCGTGCTTCCTTGTTTTTCATTTGAAATCGTTCGCTTAAAGAGTCAGACGCAGACGATCTGCAAGAAGTTAAGCTGCATTCTGTAACATGTTTTTCCGTATAGAACTTAATACTTCCTGTGCATCGTAAGACAACCTTTTACGTCCTAAACAAAAGAGGATTCGGACGATTTTTCCGCATATGGCGATGATGGACTGTTTCTTTTTTAACGGATTTTGTGGGCGAGTGGTTAAATATTGATGCAGGGTTTTCAATTGTTCGTTTTTGGCGACGAGTACCATAGCGCACTTAAAAAGCAAGGATCGCAGGCGAGGCCGGCCTCTTTTGGTGATCCTCGTTTTCCCTTTATGTTTGCCCGAACTGTTTTCTTTGAGATTCAGCCCTGCGAACCGAATGATTTGTCGCCCATCCTCATAGGAAGAAAGATCCCCTACTTCCGCTAAAAAGCCTGCTACAGTTACCCATCCCACCCCAGGTACGGTCATCATTTCCTTGGTACCGGGGATCTGTTCAAGAAGTTGCTGAATTCTCTGCATCAGATCTTCCATTTGCCTACAGAGCATTTCGTATTGCTCCAGGAGAATCTTTAACTCGAATCGGCCGGATTCAATCCCTTCCGTGAGACCAATCGATTGCTTGGCATGATGAATGAGACAGTCTGCTCTTTTCCGGCCTACGGCCCGTTTCACTGCCGTCTTCCAAACAGCAACAATCTCATCTGGGCTCATATTCACCACATCTTGTGGAAAGGGGAATTTTTTCAGAGTTAACAGAGACGCTTTCCCTTCCCAATCTTTAAAGACCTGGATATACTCTGGGAAGAAGCGATCCAACCAGTTATGAATCCTCCCCTTCACACGATTGAGATCTCCAATCAATCGATTCCGTTGAACCATGGCCACACGGAGTTCTGCGTAGATATCCGTCGGAAGATGGGGCTCCGTGTATCGCCCGTCCTTGATGAGTCTGGCGATGACGGCAGCATCTTTTTTATCGTTCTTGGTCGGAGAATTATCGTCGAGCTCTTTGCTCTTCTTCACGTGATGAGGATTGACCAGAACGACTTTGATCCCGTGCTTACGCAGAAACTGGGCTAAGGGCATCCAGTAATGGCCTGTCGGCTCTAAGCCAAAGAGGACGTTTTATTTGTCGTGGAGATCCTTGAGCGTATTCAGCCAATGCAGGAGACTCATAAGTCCATGCCGTGTGTTTTCAAAAGTGCAAGGCTTACCAAGCTCAACCCCACGTAAATCCATGGCACGGGCAATATGCGTTTTCTTAGCGATATCTGCCCCAACAACTAACGTTGATTCTGTGATTTGCAGAATTCGTTGATTCGTTTTATACTTCATATGGAGTACCTCCTCTGTTATTTAGGGGTCATCGCTGCAGCTTGACACCCAGTATGTTAACAGGAGGTACTTTTCTTTTCCAAAGTAAATCTTTTTTCGTTACAGGAATGCTCCTTTCACTTAAATACTAGTATAGGACGGACCAAGTGGATTGGACATTAGGTAGAATATTCCAGTCAAAGCAGTCGTTTAAATCTACTCAATATCATATAGTGTCTACAGTTACGGAATGGTTTGTCACACCAGGTCGTTCCCTTAATGAATCTTTGCGGGTCGTAAACAGGAGACAGTTTGAACCTCCAACTTATTTCACCTGGAACTTGAATAAAGCCTTCATACCTATCGTATTCACCGAATGTTGAAGGAGAAGGCAACCCATCCGCATGAATGCTCACACTTTCTCGTTCTCACCAAGGATTATTCGGTTTAAATCCTTTGACTATTTCCTTACTATATATGGCTTTGTTTCCATCTTTTAATTGGTATGTATAGTCAATAGCTTCTTTTCTTATTGTTAGTCCATACTTTGAAGGATTAATCTTAACCATAAAATGATTTTCGGGCTGATACTCATTTAAGTATTCAATTTCAAAACGATCGTTTATCTCACCTTCCAAATCACTAAACTTTCCAAATTGGTGTGTGAATGCCACTGGCGGTAATTTTGTTGGTAATTTCGGGAGCCGTTACACGATATGTTGTTAACACCACATCTGCTGATAAAGGATGTATGTCAAAATCATAAAGGGTCATTTCCCGCACACTTAGTCTACCCTCACCAATACAATCCTTTTTATACCAAATATTACCAGAAATTCCAAATTCGAAGAAATCGTCTGCGAGTAACTTTTCTAGTTCTGCTGGAGATGTACGAATTTCAGGTTCTAACAACTGCTTCTCTAATTGACATAAATGCTCTTTAAATGAAGATTGATCCTCCATTTCTAGACCCTCCTACTGCCCAACAGCCTGTTTAATTTTGTATATATTTTGCTCTCGAGAGTAATAAGGATGATTTATATTGAAACATCAAATTCTTTAACATAAACAGCATTACCTGTAATCTCGATCTCGTACTGTCCATTACTTCTTTTTACTGTTACTCCGATTCTGCCATCCCCTCCAATTTCCTGACCTTGTTCAATCAAAAGGTTTAATGAAGAATCAGACTCCCTATTTATTTTTCGGTAAGGTCTTCTCCATCAAAAACTGCTCCCGCTGGATTCCTCATATTAGGAATACTACTGAAAGCGTCGTAATGATAAACATTTTTTGCTTTCACAAGAACACCTCCAGATTAATTTCTATTATCAAATATCATAACAAAATTTTTAAAATTTTGCGTCGACTATAATCGTAACTGTTTTGTTCAGCATTACTGCCCGTTAGCACAACAGGCTGACAATATCTATTTAATTTGTGTATATTTAGCTCTCGATTTCCGTTAGTTGAACAAGTAATCGAGCAAAATCAATGTTTTATTATATTTCTTTTTTATTCAGTTCTATATATTCAGGGGTTTCCATTAACCTTTCAAAAAACAGTCTTTTCGCCGATCTATAATCATCCATATCTTTACCTTCATATTGCCTTTTCAGCTCATTGTACTGTTTTCTATACATTGGGTTGTTTAATAAAACATCCCTAATTTTATAAAATATATCGTGTTCAGAACCGATTACAGTCAATTGAACTCCTAATGGTGGGTCAAAAGTGTCATCCTTAAAGGCTCTGAAACAATCCGTTTGTATGCTACCGTCATTAAGTTCATATAACTTAGTCAATGTTTTTACAGCATCAGGAAACACATCAGCAGTTACGCGAACCTGAATATCCAAATCTCCTTTTGTTATAGTACCCGGAATTGCTGTGCTTCCGACATGTTGAACATCTGCATCAGGTAATAACTCTTTAATTCGTTCTTTTTGTTGTTTGAAAAGAATTTCAACTTTATCATAAAAAAACTTAACATCAGAAAAAAATACATTCTCCATATAAATCCCACCTCAATGTAAGGGTAAACTAAGAACCGCCCCATGAGTGATCCTTAGTGGGGGAGCTGTTTTGCCCCTCCACAGTGATTACTCCCGATTCTGATAAATATTATTACGAACAAGCTGCATAAAAATAGATGGATTATCCAGTGGTTCAAAACCATATTGTGCATACAAAGAATGTGCATCGTTTGTTGCCAACATAAATCTACGGACAGTCTGAAGTTGGGGATGTTCTATAATTATACTCATTAACCATTTTGATAAACCTAACCCACGAAAAGGCTTTAGAACGAATACATCAGCTAAATATGCAAATCTAGATAAATCTGAAATCACTCTTCCAAAACCGATGAGATGTGCTTGTCCAATTGTTGGGTCTCCTTTATAAATTCCAAAACATAGAGGAGTATTTTTAATTGATTCAATAACAACTTCTCTGGGGATTCCATTCGCCCAATATGATTCCTTATTCAAGAAATTAAATATTACATCTATATCCAAGTAATTCTTTTCAGTAGAGATCGAAAATTCATCTCTTTTCCATAAAGTCGGGATATTGCCCATTTTCTCCCTTCCTTTTCCTTTTTAAAGAAATTTTATCACGTGAAGATATTTTCAGTAAAATTATCGATTATTGCGTTAAACTGTCCGTTAGTGTAGTCTCGCAAACAGAAGAGCAAAATACCCTCTTCTCCACTCACGATTCCCGATAATTAAATAAGGGATATTGGATTTAACAAGATAGAGGTAAAATAACACCTATTTCTTTAAGCATCTCAAAGGCAAACCGAGCATTTGGGTATGTAATCGATCCACCTGCAATAACTCCCACTTTAATTGCTTCTATGATTTCCTCTTTACTTGCTCCTTCCTTCACACGATCAAGTCCATATTTGTGTGTAAAATCTTTCGATCATATGTAGCCTAGCGAATATGAGTGAGCCATTTTCTTAATTAACTTTATTTTTGGGAAATTTCCGTATCATCAAATAAACTCCATATACTACTGAGAATAATAATAAAAGTATGATAATAAAAGCAATAATTTGAAAGATGAGAGTTCCCTATTGAATCTCCATAATTCTTTTCCTCATTAGAGTATTAACAAAAGACTGGTCATTTGTCGGGCATTCATCAATCCTCCTATCGTTCAATTTATTCATATAATCGCTTTTCGATTCCCACTTTTCTGTATTCTGAATGTACACCAATAAAATGAATATACGCTTGGTTGGGATAGGTTTGCGACACAAATCCAATTAAAAAGCCGATAATTTGATCGTCCCTTTCAGCAACAAAACTTGTATCTTGGAAGTGCTGAAAAAACAGTTTTGGTAACATGTCAGCCATATGCCGACCGCCCCGCCAGTCGTCAATCATCGATATTACGGGTACATAATCGAATTCACGCACATGTCGCAGGATCATATTCCTTCTCCTTTCATGTCTCAAGGAAGAATCTCGACTTTCTTCTCTGTCTGTTTCGTATCAAGCAATATCCACCAAAAAATCGAATAAACCGCCCTTGATGTTGAGGCGGTTCATTGTTTCTATTTCAAGTCCACAAAATTCGAGTGATCATTCCACATGCATTCAAATTGATCTTCTCACTGCTTAGCCATATCAGTATCATGGTTTACAATAAGCACTTCGTCATTTGTTGTGCTGGCAGCGGTTGTGTAGTTGAACGATCTGGTGGTCACGACTGACTTGGCTTCTCTGCAATGGTGACTTTCAGATGCATTAAACCTTTGAGTGTGTTTTCATTGATCGGGATCCCCTTCTCGCGGAGCATCTTCAATTCCTGCTCTTTGAATTTATTCTGTACCTCTTGTTGATCCGTGATGATACGTACATGTACTCCAATCTCATGCGCCTTCTCGATCGCTTTCACAATGTCAGGCTGGGTCAAACTGTAGATCGCAATATCAAGGCACGATTTGGCTCCATTGATCACTTCAATGAGTTTTTTCTCCGGATGTTGAGCTTGCGTGAAGGCCCATTCCACTTCTGATTTTTCGGATGCTTTCGCGTTATTTTCGCCTGCACCGACACTTTATGCTGTACTATGAGCTGTTAAAAGCGAGATAGCCAAAAGAGGAATAATCAGATTTGTATTATGCATATAACCCCTCCACTCCCAATGTAAAACACATTTCATTAAGCTTGGATGAAGTTAATATGTAATTCCTTATGTAAGAGCACGATGGGTGGGACGTTGCTGTAGATTTCAATGCTTCGGTTTCCTCGTACAAGAAGATTGGCAAGCCGAATTACACCAACCGGACAGGTTTATCACGCGGCTACTAGCGCGGATATGGCACGATTCGTTCAGATGTGCAAACAAGCAGATTTTCTCACGTATCCTGGTGCGACATACAGCATTGCATGAATGCTCATTTAAGGATTCGAACTACCGAATCCAAGTAATCTATTGATACTCATGACGTCTCGAAATGCACTGTGTTAGGATCAAGTGCAGTTTACGATAAAATTATTGTCACTTAATTTTCTTTTTGCCCAATTCAACTTGACTGTAATAACGAATCAATTCTCGAAGTAGTTTTTCACGTACTGGCTCACTAATATTGCACCATTTTAACCCATATTGGTAAATGGTGTGAATTTTATTTTTCCATACAACCTCTGCAACTAGCGTATATTGATTTTCTAATGAAAAAGAAACAATAACTCTTACATTCTCCGGAAAATCTAAATTTGTTAAAACTTTAGCTCCACCGGCTGAAATATTGACAAGAATACATTCGCCCCAGCTTGTTAAATTTCCCGCTATATCTAATCTAAATAAAACCTTTTCATTAATGGCTACTCGGAAGTATTCCCTTCTATTCTCCAAGTTCTCCGATATAGAAGTAATTTCGCTTTTTTTATTTATATCCCTCTTCTTCCTAAATATAGAAAACAATTATAATCCCTCCTATTGACCGAAAACAGATTCTATAATTTAGGAAAAAAATTAAACAGAAGGCCCATTGTGTTATGTAATTTTACAAAAATACCTATACTAATTATAAAGCTTCTGACTCCAAAAATCGACATATTTCGTCACTTTTTTACAACGAAAATTTCTCTAGTGCTTTATCTACCATGTCATCATTGATTCCTATATATCTCAAAGTTATTGAAGGACTAGAATGACCAAAAATATATTGCAACATAGCAACATCCTTCGTTTGTTGGTAAAAATGATACCCAAAAGTTTTGCGAAGAGTATGTGTACCGATTGCTCCTTCAACTCCACAAGCTTTTGCCGCATTGTGAATGATTTGCCACGCTTGAACCCTGCTAATTGGCTTATTTCCTTTTTGTGATGGAAATAAATACTCAGAATCAGCCATTCTGTACGTGTATTTCTCAATTTCACTTTTTAAAGCCGGAGTTATGATAGTTTTTCTAATGTTTCCGGTCTTTTTTTCTTTGATTATTAAATACTTGGTGTATTTAACATCCATGACTCGTAAGGGCAAAATATCGCTTATTCTAAGCCCAGAATTAATTCCAAAAACAAACAAAAAGTAATCACGATAGGATCGTCGGAGTAAATAATTTTTTATTTCCATAATTTTTTCCATATCTCGAATTGGTTCAACCGCGTTTACTCCATGTTTGTTAGACACTGACTCCACCTCAAAATGTTAGATTAAATCAATAATAAAATTCAATA
This sequence comes from Collibacillus ludicampi, assembly GCF_023705585.1. Classification (NCBI taxonomy): domain Bacteria; kingdom Bacillati; phylum Bacillota; class Bacilli; order Caryophanales; family Alicyclobacillaceae; genus Collibacillus; species Collibacillus ludicampi. Next base: position 2,894,237 of record NZ_BOQE01000001.1, on the reverse strand, counting down.
TGTTATATTAACAATCCTACTATATTATTCAATAACAATAAATAATCCTTATGATTTCAGGGTATAAGATCAATATATTTTTATTCTACGTAAATCTAACAAAATGGGCCTTTTGTTAGATTTTTATAATACTTAGTTTACATTTTATAAAATTTAATCACTCGTAAACATCTCGTGAAATACCTTTCAGAGTGTCCCAACTCTTTTCTGGATGCCCTATACGATATCGGGCTACTTCAGATGATTCAAAGGTACACACGTACACGATCATAGCCACACTGCCGAACGAGCTTGTTAGCGAGATCCACGACCGTATGCCGGTGATCTTCGGCCGGAAGATAAGGTGATCAAGTTGGATAGGGAGAAGTAGGACATGGAGTTGCTTCAGTCGAGTCTTGTGACTTTCCCAGCTGAAGAGAAGGGTACTTATCCTGTATCGCCGATGGTGAGGAATGTGAAGAATGATTCGCTGGAGTGTATAAGAGGTTAAATAACAGGTATTTTGAACTATTGATTAGGAAAAACAAGCCATCCCGATTGTCGAGGCGGTTTATTGGTTGGATCACGACAAGCACTTCATCATTTTTTGTGCTGGCTGCGGTTGTGTAATTGAACGATCTGTTTGCGTGCTAAGCATATCCCACCTCTTAGCTGCGGTGTCTATTCGTCTATTCGACTAAGTGTAAACCTTGTACCATCAGTACTTTTTCTATACGCTGGAACTTCCTTACACGAACGTTTCGTAGTTTTCTCGTCGTCTTCGATTCAAAGGTAACGATGGAGCTTTTCGATTACACCGCCTCGACTTGCGGCTTGTTAGCGAGTACCTCATCCTCCCCATTTGCATCGATACGTCTCCTGCCCACACACTAGTTTTCGATAATAAAAGTACGTTCCTACAACGAGGCATCCGTCTGCCTCCGTAAAATTTGCAAAGTGCTTCTTTACGGTCTTTAAACATCCTTCCGTTATTCATCCACGCCATTCATCGGTCGCCTCCGTTTATCGAATTTCTTGGAGCTAATCTCCGCAGAAGGATAAGCACGAGGCGGCGAATAATCGCCTCGCTCAGGTTACACTCTTGGCTCGGGGCTTGGCTGCATGGCGGCGTAGTTCATTTCTAACTATCGTTTTCCTTCTGCGTTAATAATCTTCTATATACCCGATGCGTAACCGAGGTTATGTAATAACCAAGGTAATCGGTCTTAAGTCTTATTCTTAAGTATCCGTATTATGTATCGGTAAATCCTGATTATCGACCGATACTTGAAAAAATCAACTGATAGGCCCATGATAAGAGCGGTTTATAGATTCCCGATAGTGGAATGAGGCAAATTCTATGATTTAGTTGGCGTTCCTTGATGAAAAAACATTTGCCACCTACCATCCCTAAATTTCCAAATTGAACTACGCAAAGTATATTGCATTCTTGTTTCATCCATTACACGATATGTTGTTAACACCACATCTTCTGACAAAGGATGTATGTCAAAATCATAAAGGGTCATTTCCCGCACACTAAGTCCACCCTCACCAATACAATCCTTTTTATACCGAATATTCCCTGAACTTCCAAACTCAAAGAAATCATCCGCGAGTAACTTTTCTAGTTCTGCTGGAGCTGTACGAATTTCAGGTTCTAACAACCGTTTCTCTAATTGACATAAATGCTCATTTATGGAAGATTGATTTTTCATTTTTAGACCCTCCCTCAATAATTTAAATATAATGAAACTTTAACAGAACCTTCGACCTAGAGAACGCAGAAAAGACGGATAGAGAACCGAGAGACGGTAGTCCCTCACTCGCAGGGATCCTCGTATGTTATCAATTATTCCTTCTACACTTATCCAGCTTTTCCTCTTTCTTGTCAAACCGTTGTTCATTTCGCTCTGTAGGTCGTTGAGGCTCTGGCGTAAAAACGTGGTGTACGCAGTGCTATCTCTATCTCAAACGGTGCGATCTCCTCTACCAGATCGCGGTAGGTCTGCGTGCAGGCAATGCCCCGTGCCTTCGACAATAACCAAGGTGTCATGCGGTCGCTCCATCTTCCAGTGACCTTCCGCATCGGGCCAGAACTTGTGAAATGTCCGCAATATCCCTGATACCCATATAATTAAAGTTTAAACCCGGTATTAGACCGTAAAAGACCTAAACTACACCGGGCTCATTTAAAGATAAACGTCACTTCGTTATTTTCAGCAAACGATTACAAGCGATACCACATGAACAACGATGTTTACCAAATAGTAAATGATAAGAAGGTGGGAATTCTCTGTTTACACGTTGCACTTCACGCGCAAATTCCCTCCTATTTTTTGGTACACGACGCAAAGAATTGGCTTTTGCTTGAGTATCAATATTCGCTCCCGGAGGAACGAACCGATTCGGAGGAATACGTACACCGTTTGTAACGACAGCGTTTGTTGAAATAAACGTTCCTTCCCCAACAAAGGCATTAAAGACAATGGATTTAAATCCAACAAACACTCTATTTCCAATAAAACAAGGGCCATGAACAAGAGCACCATGGGCGATCGTTACACCGTTTCCAATATATATTGAATATTTTTTGTTACCTACAGGAATTTGTTGATGAAGCAAACCATGTAAAATGACTCCATCTTGAATATTCGTATTCGAACCAATAAAAAATGGCGTTCCTTCATCCGCTCGAATGGTAGCGCTAGGCGCAATAAAAACGTTTTTCTTAATTGTCACATCCCCTATAACACTAGAAAATGGACTAAGAAAGGCTGTTCTGTTTATTTTTGGAAAATGATTGGTGGGATTAAACGATGTCCTTGGATTTGGGCTGATAAAACGTACAAACAAATTGAAGGGACCCTGAGGAACTTTTTTAGAAACGTTTTTCTTAATCCTTCTACGAGGTAAAGACATCGAACTTGTATTTATTTTTTTCACACTCGTTCAAACCCCTTTATCGTTTTGGACTGCGCGTATCCCCTTTTTGGCTCTCGTTTTAATGAATGCATGTTATTAAAATAAGGAAACGGACATCTGTACCAGGGATTAAACTTGGACATACTGCCCAGTTGTACGATACAACGAGAATCGTATTATGATAAGAACATATGTTCTTATCGCAGGTGATAATATGGACAATTTACGTAAATCAGCATTGATCCGTGAGCTATTGCGTTATGAGTTGATGTTGAAGACGATCGAGCAAGAAATGAGTCTTTCAAATCCTGTGTCTGATCTGAACGTATTTTGAGCTCGTTCAAAATAGTCATTAGTAAATAAAAAGTCTTTCTCATCGTGATTGATTATTGATCATTCATTAGCAGCTATTCAAAAAATTGTTATCTTCTAGTAATATTGTTGATAGAGCATGTATTTTATGGAAGGAGAAAAGAATGCAATGGGGGCAAGACGAAATCAACGGGTTCGAAAATTATTAGCTGTATTAAGTATTTCTTCACTCTTAACCACTGGAGTTTCATCAGTAAGTGAACATACTTATGCAGCTGACACAAGAGTGATAACAGCCACCACTCAACCGATTGTTTTCCAATTTAATGGTCAATGGGTAAGTCTTGGTAGTGATTATACGGCAATAAATTATAATGGTCGAATCTATGTACCCGCGAGATTTGTGGCTGAAAACATGGGGGCTAATGTAGTATGGGATGCTAGTAAACAAACCATTATTTTTACGAGCGGGTCATATCAATCAAATCACTCTTCTCCTTATAAAAACAATGAAGGTGAAAATAAATCAACCCAAATTACAGCGGTCACCCAGAATATTAAATTCATATTCAATGGAGTGGAAAAAAAATTAGGAAACGACTACGTAGCTATAAACTATAATGATCGAATTTATGTTCCTTTAAGATTCGTGGCTGAGAATTTAGGTTCCGTTGTTAGCTGGTATGATAATGGTTATACACAAAACATATGTATAAATTGGGCGAAACCGCCCGGTGACTCTCTATTAAAATATTTTGCAAGCATTCATCCAAACGAAACTATTGGTCTAGCTAAAACAGTCTGGTTTGATGATAATAAGCCTTATCTTGTTGTTGCAACAAAGCCAAACTGGACAAATCATATGATGGCATCAATATTTTTCGTATCTTCAGATCTTAAAATAAGTGAGTTTCCTTCAAAAATTGAATATCCCGTGGCGATTGAGACGATTCCGCAAAAGAACGGAAATTTGATTAGTGTATACGGAAACGCTGGAGCGCACACAAGTTTTGATTCCATCTTTTATTTAGAAAATGATCAGCCTTCTCTCTTAAAAGAATTTATGGGTAATAACGGAGTATTTACATGGCTACAGGATGGAGTACTTCATGTTCATGTTAGTAATCGTACATATAAATGGGATTTGGTGACTTCAGATGGTCGAAAAGATGATAGCTCCATAAATGACCTTTATCAATTCGATGACAGTTCTCTAACTTTTGATCAGATCGATAAATATCGAACCGGTGTATTTTATTTGTGGAACATGCAATCGAACTCTCGAGTAGATGCATCTTTCTCAGTTAGGTATATTAAATTTCTCTTAAGTGGTACTCAAAATGACTATCCGGCTTTTTGGTCACAGTCTGCTACTTCAAATTATGAAAGACTACGACCGTCTCTATCGTTTGTTAAAGATGATCAAGCCGATATCATCTCCATGCAAACAATAGCCGAAAATAACGATCATGCGGATTATCTATATCGTGCTAATGGACATTCCTTACTAATTTCTTTACGAAAAGATTCTACATGGCAGGTAACGGGATTTACGTTAGATCCTGATGCCCAAACAATATCACAGTTGATGAGTGGGTCAAATTCAAATTGATGGTATGTAAAAATCCCCGGGGATTTTCCGGGGATTCTTCTACTTTTATAATATGCTATTGGTTTCTTCATCAAATAAAAGTGCGTATACAACATCAACTCGGCGCAAATTCATCGTTTTATCTCCTCAGCATAAGTGCTCTGTTATTCAACATTCGATCCCGTTAGTGAAAAAGGCTTGGATGTTAACCAGTGGTTTTTAAGAGGTTATTAAATAAAAAATCCCAACCCAATAAAGTGGTTAGGACTAGGTTATCGAGATAGCATGTGAATATAACTACGGTCTTTTTTCAAGAGCAAGCTTAATTCCAAATGTCACAAGAACCAATCCCGATATTCCTTGAATGGCACGCTGCGTAGATGGTTTTTTCATCCACGTACAAATATTATCAATTAAGTACACATACAGTAAAAGCCAGATGGCTGTTAGAACTGTATAAGTCATTCCCATGAAAAGAAATTGCAAGAAGGGCTTGCTCCCTGGACTCAAAAATTGTGGAAGAAATGTAAGGAAAAAGACAGCTACTTTAGGATTAAGAAGGTTCGTAAGAAACCCTTGACGAAAGGTAGATTTGTTTTGATATTTAGTTTGCACATCACCATCTGAGGAAACTTCATTTCCCTTCTTTAAAGACCGCAACGATGTCACACCAAGATAAATAAGATAAACTGCACCAACATATTTAAAAACGGAAAACAACAAAGCGGATTTAACAATAATAGTCGAAAGCCCGAAAACCGCTGCTAAGGTATGGATAATAAGCCCTGAAGAAATACCTAAAACCGTTTTAAACCCACCTTCTCTTCCGTAAGTAATGGTGTTTTGCGTGGTTAATCCAGTATCAGGCCCAGGCAAAATAATAAGCAAAATTGACATGAGGACAAAGAGATAAACATTTTCCATTCAATTTCACTCCCGACATGAATTATCCTTCAATATAACACAAATGAATATCGTTTAGAATACAGAAGAAAACCCTGAATACTTTTCTGAGCGATATTGCCCGTTCGCGATACTTTGACGATAACGCGACTCTTCAAAGTATCGCCAAAGAGTTTGGTTGAACGTAATGGAATAAGTCGCGCAACATTTTTAAAACTGTTTTCTTTAAAGTTTGTTGTTTTCAATTCTAAAATAGTACTCTCTTGTAGCTAGTTGGTTTTGTCCATTGATTAGGATCGGTCCTGCTTTCTCGTATGTAAACCTCATATTTACTCTTTTTTCTTTAAGGATTTTTTCTGCTTCCTTGGCTGCAAAATGCACGATTATTTCGTTCTCTAGATCGGATGGGTCATTGGCTCCAACGACAACGATTAGTTGATCATCCTGCTGCTCCAAAAGTAAATGATTTCTTTGTCTCTGACATTCCAAAAACACAAGCCAAATCCCCTCAAAAACTTGCTCCTTATAGGTATTTGCGATCTCATATGTTATCGTTGCTTCACACAAAGCTTGGTCAATGATCGGGATCATAGATCTTACTAAATCAGTAATTTTACGTTTGAATTCCCCCATCGTGACATCTTTGTCAAAGCGGTAAGATGCCAGTCGTAGAAAACCATTAGTTAATTTCCACCCCTCTTCCCTCATCCAAAACTCTTGTTTCTCTAATTCTCTAAAAAAAGCACCCTTTCCTAACAGATACGTTTCACGGAACCATTCTGAACACTTCTTTAATTCTTTCTGTGTGTAGTATGGTAATGATTGATAGTGGAGTTGGAGTGAAAGATGTTCTTGATCCTTCTTGGTATCCCATTGCATCTCCAAATGAATATCGTAACAGGTGAGCCCATCTCCACCCTTTGTATCGTTTCTAATACCTTCCCAATGAGGCAAATGCCACTTTGCGAAAGGGATGAATGCACTTCCTCGGTTCCCTGTTATTCCAATATCCTTCAGAATTAAATCATTCATATCCAATTGTTCAATGAGACATGAAAATGTTCGTTCGGGAGTGATAAAGCCTTTTGTTCGATTCAGATACTCCAAGACAATGTCATTATCTTTAGGAGCCGGCCAATTATTATACTCCATTACTTTTTCTCTTAATTCCTCTAGGAGTAAAGACAATTTTCTGTCGGGTAAATCCGTAGGTATCAAAGATACGATTTGTGAGTAAGTCAATTTTTTAAAATTCTTTGACTTAGGCTTCTCTCCGTCAATGGTTAAATAGTAGTAATGGAATGTTGCTTCCTCAATTTCTAACAGTTCCTCTATTTTATTTTTGAATTCCTTCGATGAATAATTTTTTGTTTGGTCTTTTCCTTCGTGTGCAAGAATCTTATTCTCAATAACAATGATTATCTTTTCATCATGACTATAAAGAATGAGATCAGGAATATCTCTTCGATTCTTTTGCGAGACAGTCTTACGAGTCATCGATTTCCAATGAATTGAATGTTGCCCTTTCGCATTAAGGAGAAAATGAATTAAGTTTATTCTAAATTCAGGTAGGGTTTCAAAAGTATAACTAAGTAGATTCGTAAAGGAATCTTCCCGTAATCCAATTCCCAAAATTTCAAAAATGGATTCTTCCATACTCTTACATACCACCTCCACGAGTTTTAACAAAATTTTATGCTTGCAATGTTTCATGTTCAATACTCTCTGTTTAAGTTAGGGCTTGCTGAATAATAAAAAATTCTGTCAATCCTGCGAAGATCCAGAGTAATCAATATGAATTAAGTGGAAAGTAAATGAAAAGACCGCCTGGTAATCAGACGGTCATTTGTTACCTCGAGTCAATGATCCTTAACAACCGCAGGCTCCTGCGCCAGCTCCATAGCCTGCACCGCCATAACCAGGAACAAGTAAGAAGAACAAGACGAAGATGATAAGAAAAACAATCGCCCAACGTGTAAAGTATCCGAATGTGCCGTCCATTGTCTTCACCCCTTAAAATCAAGATGTTATATGTTATCGAAAGATGTGGATTTGTGAAACGGCTTTTATCCAATATTAAAAGTGAAAATCCGCCTGTTTCCAGTTGTCCTATGAGAGTTGCCTGCGAGCGATTTGCCAGCATTTTACCATTCTAATATTTCCTTCAGGTAATTTGCGAAGAAATAGTGCCTCTTTTATGTGTCATAACATTATTATATGTTTATTAGAGCAATGACTGTAACCGCATCCTAAATGAGCGGTAATCAGCGTAAGAAATACTAAGAAGGAGAGATCCTGATGAATCCTTTTACTTTTCACAATCCAACAAAACTTATTTTTGGAGAAGGGCAACTTGAGCAGCTTCGCACAGAAATTCCTCCTTTTGGGAAGAAAATTTTACTTGTTTATGGTGGCGGAAGCATCAAACGCAATGGAATTTATGACAATGTCATGAGAATATTACAGGATATCGATGCAACTGTTTATGAATTGCCTGGTGTGGAGCCGAATCCCCGCTTATCCACCGTACATAAAGGAGTTGACATATGTAAAGCGGAAGGAATTGAGTTTTTGCTCGCTGTAGGTGGTGGTAGCGTTATTGACTGCACCAAGGCGATTACTATTGGTGCAAAGTATGAGGGCGATGTATGGGATATTATCACTCGAAAAGTAACGCCAACAGATGCATTGCCTTTTGGAACGGTTCTGACCTTAGCTGCAACCGGTTCCGAGATGAATTCAGGATCCGTGATTACCAATTGGGAAACAAAGGAGAAATATGGTTGGGGAAGTCCTCTGGTTTACCCCAAGTTTTCGATTCTCGATCCGGTTCATACGTTTACCGTACCTAAAGATCATACGGTTTATGGAATCGTTGATATCATGTCACACGTGTTTGAGCAGTATTTTCATCATGTCCCCAATACACCGCTGCAAGACCGGATGTGTGAATCGATTTTGAAAACGGTGATCGAAACCGCTCCGAAGCTTATAGAGGATTTTGATCATTATGAACATCGGGAAACCATATTGTACTGCGGTACCATGGCATTGAACGGAATACTCGACATGGGATTCGATGGCGACTGGGGGACTCATCAGATTGAACATGCGGTTTCCGCTGTTTATGACATCCCACATGGGGGAGGACTGGCTATCTTATTTCCGAACTGGATGAAATATTGTTTGGAGGAAAATGTTGATCGGTTTAAGCAGTTAGCGATTCGCGTCTTTGATGTGAACCCCGAAAGAAAATCGGATCATGAGATTGCATTAGAAGGGATCGAAAAGCTTCGTGCATTCTGGAACAGCCTCGGGGCTCCATCCCGCTTAGCTGATTATAACATTGATGATTCACAACTCGAAGTACTGGCTGAGAAAGCGTTGGCGAGAGGAGAAGTCGGAAGGTTTAAGCGATTGAACAAGGAAGACATCTTGGAGATTTATAAAATGTCATTATAAGCAACTAAAAAAGTACGATCTCTTCCCGCCATGCCCCGGTTCGCCTTTTTACTGCCGGCATACAGATGACCGTGCGGAACGGCCGCTTTGATGATCTCGCTCAGATTCCGCAGAATCTGCTCCCAGTGGCTCAGAACCGGGGCTTATTTTTTCTTGCCGGAATGGCCGCAAGGATTTTGTCGATCTTAAACATCCGGTTCGCATGTCTCTGATAACAGTATGCCTTCACGTGTTCCCCACTGATCTCCTTCAGTTTAACAGTCCGTTTGGTAAATTGCTCGTTACGATCCATGTAGATGATGTCAACGAGAGCCCCGGTATCAAGATAGCGCTCCAAGTCCTTCAGCATGATACCACCTCAAATGCGAACTCATGTTCGTATTTATTATATCCATTCGAACTCGCAAATAAAACCCGCTATAATGAATTTGGTGATTCCAATGTGTGGACGAAGAATGATTCAGTGAGTGCATCAGATCGGTTAAATAATATGTATGATGAACAATTGGTTGAGGAATAAGAAACCGCCCTGAGTGACGAGGCGGTTTCTTGTTTTCGTACCATTATTAAATTGGTAAAAATTTCTATGTAATCCTGCTCGTATGATGAGTACAATAGGAACATACGTTCTCGTTGTAGGTGATATGATGAACAAAGCACGTGCGACTGCATTGATACGCGAGCTGTTGCTTCGTGAGCTTATGTTGAAATTGATTGAGCGAGAGATCAAAGCGTCTCAATCCTGGGCGAGCAGTATGTTCGAGACGTTGCATAAGAGGATCTCAGAAGAGATGGTTACAGTCAGGCGGCAATTACATAGCAACGCGATCTTCATCATTGAAAAGGAATGGCGCAACTGGGATGTAGTCGTGAAGTTTAAAGAGAAAGGTTTGATCAAAGAGGTACCTTACATGTTGCCGATGCTTGAAGCGGAGGCGATCGGAATGTTGGAGCATATATTGGATCCCCAAATCTAGCAGTGATTTCGCAAGGGGATCCAATCGTCAAATTCAGTCCTATGTATTTTTGTAAAATCATCCTACTACAGTTTTGCTTTCCCCCATCCCTTCTCCCCTACACGCATGCACGGCTCTTTACCGGCTGTGAATACCGACCGTGATTTGACGAACCTGACCTCACTTTGTATTCGTGATCCATAAAAAAAACCGCCTGATAAATCAGACGGTCTTAAACGACGGGCTGTGTTGACTGCTCTTATCAATAACCTCCTGCACCTGCAGCTCCATAGCCTGCACCGCCATAACCAGGAACGAGTAAGATGAACAAGACGAAGATGATAAGAAATACAATAGCCCAACGAGTAAAAGATCCAAACATTGTCTTCACCCCTCAAAATCAAGATATTATATGTTATCGGGGGATGTCATTTCTTGAAACGGCTAATAACCTGAGCAAAAGAAAAGTTCGCCTTCTGAACAGACGCTCATGAAAAATTGGCGAAAAAGCGATGGAAAAATTTCGCGAAAGTCAAGACTTCATTTACTAAGGATAAGAAAGTTTCGGCACGAATCTCCCTATCATCACAAATACTGATTGGAAGAAAACCCACTTCGGTTCATGAAAGTGTATGGGAGTTTTTCAATAAGATGAAATATCCAATACGAGAAAATCATACAATAAAAGGATTCTCTTTGGTGGAACTTAGTGGTAAAATCAATCCATATCCGTCTTTCGTGGTGATGTTTGTTCGTACTTACATCTTACCTATGAGTGGCGGATTTTTGTTATTCAAAATTGCCTCATAAATTTAATTTACTGGCTCTGTATTAATTCTATGTATATATTACCTTACAGTTTAATTCCTGTTCGGAGGGATATGTATTGACTCGGATAGTCATAACAGGTTATGGTGTGAAAGCACCCGGAGTAAGCAACAGGGATGAATTCAGAAAGGTATTGGAGAAAGGAATATGTACACAAGAAGTGCTTCAGGGGATAGGACCGAAAAATTCGAGCATTGTTTGTGGTGTCATACATGAAAACTTTGAAATTATTTCTGGAAAAAAATATAATAGATATCCGAGAGTGAGCCAATTGGCGATCGCGGCAACTGTAGATGCCGTAGAGATGGCTGGTTTACACAATTTAAATGATTGCCGTATCGCAGTCATTATCGGTACATCTACCGGTGGGTACCGAGAATTCGAATCGTCTATTACATATACAACGAACGATACATATGATAACTTTCCCTATTGGACTGCCGGATTAGTGAACATGCACAGCGTCTCTTCCGCTGTTGCCGCACATCTAGGTATTAAACCTCAAGCATTTACTCTTAGCACAGGCTGTACAGCTAGTACGGACGCTGTACTTATGGGGCAATTATTACTGGAAAGTAACAAGGCGGACGTTTGTATTGTTGGTGGAGCGGAAACTCCATTATCTCGTATTGTCATTTACTCTTTAGCAAGGCTAAACTTACTGCCAATCGATAAGGATGTCAATCAGTCTGGTGTCCCCTTTTCCAGTAAACATAATGGATTTGTCATATCTGAGGGAGCAGGAGTATTAATATTAGAACGTGAAGTTGATGCTGTCTCTAGAAAGGCACCGATACTAGGGGTTATCCATCCTGTAAGTACGAACAATGATGGAGTTTCCATTAATGGAATGGACAGAACGGGAAAAACCATGATTTCCGCACTGAAAAATGCAATTGGAGACATTACACCAACTTATTTAAACAGTCAGGCGTTGGGTCTAAAAGATAACGATAGAATCGACAGTATCGCACATCAAACGTTATTTGGAACATCCATCCCTATTACTTCAATAAAAGGGATGATTGGACATGCTTTTGGTGCTTCTGGTGCTTTGCAGATCATCTCATCGCTTTTAAGTATCGAACATGGATTTATACCACCAACAATTAAATCATCCGGAGAGGGATACTCACATTTGCCAATCGTATTCCAAACGCGCTATTGTGAAGTTTCCCACGTAGCTATAACTTCACACGGGTACGGTGGGAATAATGCTTGCGTATTATTATCAAAATATTAAAATTGGGGTGCCAATATATGTCCTTTATATTAATGCTGGCGATCAGTGCAGTTCCATTAACACTTGGGATCACTATGATCTGTTTGTTTGAAAAAAACAGATTAACGTTTGCCTTGTTTATTTATATGTTATTAATATGTTCATGGCAAATTGACATGTCTGTCTTATTTTCCGAAAGATTCTTTCAAGTGAAAACAATAGATTTTTTATTTCGTTTGTTTCGCTTTGGAACAATCATGCAAGCACCTGCATTACTCTATATCGCATACGTCGCGCTAAATGATTTGACATTACCGCATATCAGAAAAAGTATTTGGAGTCGCTTAATAAATAAACATTTGATTGTATTTTTATACTTGTGGAGCCTATTTGTATATGCCGTTAATTGGAGCCATAAAGGCATAGTGAATCTCTACTCTATTCATACAATGAATACTACTATACTATATCCGTTATATGGTGAATGGAATTGGGCGTTTAAATTACATCTTATGGCATTTGCTGTAATTATCGGAATAAGCTTTATAATAAGTATAAAAATTTATAACTCTATCATACGAACCTTCCTGATACTTTTTATAACGGCCATGGCTATTACTTATGGAGTTGGAATACTTAATTTGTCGAAAAACATTATAGTGATTTCCAGCGGAATTTCCGTCATGATTCATTCTCTTGCTATATTTGTAGCGTTTATAAGAATGCAAGCACTAACAATAAGAAAAATAAACGTATCCCTGAAAGAACAAAAGGATTTTCTTCGACAAATTATCGATATGAGTCCTACCTTTATATATGCCAAAAATTTAGATGGTGATATTACTCTTGCAAATGTTACATTTGCGTCAGCATATGGTACTACAGTTAAGGATCTTGTGGGAAAAAAAGAGGAAGATTTTTGTTTAAATAAAGAAATGACAGAAAGACTGTTTGATGAAAAATTAGTCATTTTATTTAATAAAACTATATCAAAGTCTGAGGAGTCATTTATTGATTCGCAGGGACGTACTCGTTGGTTACAAAGTATTAAGATCCCTTTTCATACTTCAACCGGTAAACAAATGCTTTGCGTTGCGACTGATATCACCACGCGTAAAGTCGCAGAAGAAGCTCTAAAAGAAGCTGAGTCGAAATACCGCAGTTTAGTTGAGAAAGCACCAGTAGGTGTATACATTATCCAAGAGGCTCGATTCGTGTATGTCAATCCCCGAATGTCCGAAATATTTGGTTATACAGTAGAAGAACTTCTCAATATGGAAATAAAGAATTTATTCGTGACAGAAGATCGACCGTTGATTGAAAAAAATATTTCAAAACAATTGAATAACCAACTGAGTTCGATTAGTTATCAAGCACGAGGAATAAAAAAAGATCAAAGCTTAATATACCTGGAAATACACGGTTCAACTACAACCTACGAAGGAAAACCAGCGATTATAGGCATGTATCTTGACATTACTGAACGTGTAAAAACTGAAGAAATCATACGAAAATCCGATAAACTTTCTGTTGTAGGCGAGTTAGCTGCAGGTGTCGCTCATGAGATTAGGAATCCCCTTACTTCTTTAAAAGGTTTTCTCCAATTGTTGCAATCAAAAACAAACGATAATAAGATATATTTCGATATCATGTTATCTGAATTAGATCGAATAAATTTTATTGTTAATGAGTTTTTAGTACTTGCTAAACCACAAATCATAAATTTTCAAAAGAAAGATCTTTTAAAGATATTGCAAAACATCACGATCTTGCTGAATACCCAAGCGATCATAAACAATGTACAAATCCATGTTGATTTTGATCCTTCTATTCCCTTGATAGAGTGTGAAGAAAACCTTATAAAACAATTATTTATAAATATTCTGAAAAATGCAATTGAGGCGATGGCGAACGGTGGAGAAATCAGAGTCCAAGCAATGAAATATCAGAATGATAGAATCCTCATCCGTTGTATTGATCAGGGATGCGGTATTCCAGAAGAGAGACAAATAAAATTGTTTGAACCCTTCTATACTACAAAAGAAAAAGGAACAGGCTTAGGATTAATGGTATGCTATAAAATTATTGAAGCGCATAACGGAAAAATAACGATCGAAAGTAAAATAAATGAAGGCACTACTGTAAATATAATTTTACCTATAAAACATCATTAATGTTGCATAAAACAACTCGGAGTCTTCAGACAACTTCTTCTCTTTCCTCTCAGTTCTTATTGTGACAAATCGACAACCACTGGTCAAGATACTTTGATGGTAAGGCCAGGCCTGTACTGTACAAAATGCAAGAGGCCCAAGAAAGGGCCTCTTTACTGTGTTAACTGTGGAACACCATGAATCTCATCAAGTGTTGTGGAAACATTATGGTTCGATTCACGATCAAAAACGGGAATACTGGTAATATCAATCTTTTCGAGGTGCAGTATGAGCCTTCATGAGCCATTTTTCTTTATTAAAAGACATTCTTCTCCTGGTACACAAGTATATCGGATATTCGCATACGAAGGAAATTTAGGATTAATAATTAAAGAAAGTCCTAATGCTCCATGGAAATGTGAATTGGACAACGGTGTGAGAATGGAAGTACACGTGGAAACAAAGGAACAAGCGGCTGAAGAGCTATGGAACCTGTTTATGGAAGAAAAAAACCCGGTATGCAACCGGGACGAGAGAAAATGATATTGGATATCATATTTGTAAATCCGTGAACTTACTACGATCGTTCCACATATGTTCAAACTGTGCTTCCCAATCTTTTGCCATGATCGGGTCATGTATGACAACAAATACTTCGTCATTCGTAGTGCTCGCTGCTGTCGTATAGTTAAAAGAGCCCGTCGTCACCACGGATTTATCCGCAATAGTGACCTTCAGATGCATGAGACCCTTATGGGTGTTCT
The DNA here is from genome assembly GCF_023705585.1 of Collibacillus ludicampi. NCBI lineage: Bacteria > Bacillati > Bacillota > Bacilli > Caryophanales > Alicyclobacillaceae > Collibacillus > Collibacillus ludicampi. The sequence continues at coordinate 2,879,142 of NZ_BOQE01000001.1, read as the reverse complement.
CTTTGATCGGAATCCCCTTTTCACGCAAACGCTTCAACGCTTGCTGCTGCGTTTTGTTCTGTGCCTCTTGATGATCTGTTATGATCCTCACTTGTACTCCGCGTTCGTGAGCCTTCTCAATAGCTTGAACGATATCAGGTTTAGTCAGGCTGTAGATTGCAATATCGAGACTCGATTTTGTTCCATCGATCACCTCGATGAGTTTTTTCTCAGGATGTTGTTCCGCTTGCGTGAATGCCCACTCCACGTTTGGTTTTTCAGATGGTTTCGTTGCGTTTTCGCTGACCCCGGCACTTTTCTCTACACTACAGCCTGTCAAAAGCGAGATAACCAAAAGAGGAGCGACGAACTGTAACTTCTTCACTCTTTAATCCTCCTAATATAAACCTAAACTCAATTTTAAATTGGATAATGTTTCTATGCAACCTCCATGAATCTTGAAAGATTAGCCCCAATTACGAGTCCTAACAATTACAAAAAGCCGCTTCATTAACGGCTTCAGTTGCTTGTTGCTTTTCAGATTATTGAACGGTTCCCTCTGCTTTCTGCAAAGAACCTCTCATTCTATTCGTATATTTATCGCGATTTCCCTTCCTGATGGGCGAGTATCGGATATTTCTCGTCTTCCACCTCGAGTATCAACCAATCATCCCAATCCACGAATCCCGTTTCTTTTTCTAATTCCATGGCTGTCACCCCCTGTCGTTTGTGATACAATTCCAAAGGAATCATTACTTAAATTTTAGCAAATGTACATCCTTTTTTACCGCAAGGCTTGCAAATGGACTGACCAAACGTAAGCGTCAAATACTCCCCACCTACTAACCTCGTTTTGTATTTGAGATAATCTCCTCAAGATATTCGGAGAGGAGAATTTTCAATGTCCCATGTAGAATTGAGAAAAGAGTGGGAGGTACGGATCGCTGCTTTTCGGGCTAGCGGACAGAGTGCATCAGCATGGTGTAGAGCTCATCAGTTGAAGCTTCATCAGTTCCGGTATTGGCTCCGGAAGATGGAACACAAAGAAGCCGCTGTGACCCCATCATCCAAATGGATATCGGTAGAAGTGGACGGGCAGACTGGCGAGTCTAGAAACACCTTGCTCGTTAGAGTAGGGCAAGCAACCGTAGAAATCCAGTCTGGCTTTGATCCTGCACTGTTGGCCGACGTCGTGCGAACACTCCAAACGTTATGCTAAGCGAAGCTAGCGTAGAGCGGGTATATCTGGCCAGCGGAAGCACCGATCTACGGAAATCGATTGACGGGTTAGCCGTACTCGTCAAGGAAGAGTTTGAACTCGACCCTTTCTCGCCCTGTCTCTTCGTTTTCTGCAATCGAAAGCGAGATAAACTGAAGATTCTTCGCTGGGAACACAACGGTTTCTGGCTCTATTACCGCCGGTTAGAGAAAGGAAAATTTCAGTGGCCAGCGGAAGCGAGCTCCGTACCGTTGAAAATCAGTCGTCGGGAGTTGCGTTGGCTACTCGATGGTTTATCTCTCGAACAGCGACAAGCTCACCCTGCGGTGACCGCGCGCACAATCGTATGATTCCACACATCCACCTATTTTTTTTGAATGGAAAAGGAATTGGCTGTACATTGTCGAAATCAATAGTATTATGAAAAATCATACATTGAACCCGACCCCTACTACAATAGAAGATCTCCAAAAGAATGCGATTGGCTGAAAAAGCAAAATGCGGAACTGACCGCCAAACTGAAGTGGTATGAGGAGCAGTTTCGCCTCAGCCAACAGCGCCGGTTTGGCTCTTCGAGCGAACGAACGAATGCCGATCAGCTTGAGCTTTTTAACGAAGCCGAGGTGGAGGCAGATCCCACTGTAGAGGAGCCTACCCTCGAAACCATTACGTACCGCCGCTCCAAAAAACGCGGCCACCGGGAAACCCTGCTTGAAAACCTGCCAGTGGAGACGATCGAGTATCGCCTGCCATCTGAGGAGCAGGTTTGTTCGTGTTGCGGTGATTCTTTGCATGAAATGAGCACGGAGATACGGCAAGAGCTGAAGATTATTCCGGCCGAAGTCAAAGTGGTCAAGCATGTCCGTTACGTCTACTCCTGCCGCCGTTGTGAGCGTGAGGAGACAAGTACGCCGATAGTCACAGCCTCTATGCCTGCCCCCGTCTTTCCGGGGAGTTTGGCTTCTGCTTCCAGTATGGCCTATATCATGAGTCAAAAATATGTGGAGAGCATGCCTCTCTACCGACAAGAGCAACAGTTTGCAAGCCTGGGGATTGAGTTGTCTCGTCAGACCCTGGCCAACTGGATCCTCTACGGCGAATACCTGGTTGAGTCTGCTCTATGATCGCATGCGCGAGCACTTACTCAAGCAGGACATTCTGCACGCAGACGAGACGACCTTACAAGTGCTCCGCGAACCGGGTCGGGCCGCACAGACGACTTCTTATCTATGGCTGTACCGCACCGGGAGAGAAGGTCCGGCCATCATCCTCTATGACTACCAGACGACACGGGCGAGCAAACACCCGCGTCAGTTTCTTTCCGGTTTCAAAGGGTACCTGCACGTCGATGGCTATGCGGGTTACCATGGGATACCGGATGTGACCCTGGTCGGTTGTTGGGCTCACGCCCGGCGCAAATTCGATGAGGCACTCAAGGCGCTGCCTGAATCGAAGCGCTCGTCACCGGTAGCAGCCAAAGAGGGACTCAATTTCTGCAATCAACTCTTTGCGATTGAACGGGACTTAAAGGAGTGCACGCCTGAGGAACGTTACCAAATCCGTCAAGAACGCAGCCGCCCTGTGTTGGATGCTTTTTGGCATGGCTACGTACCCAGAAACCGAAAGTGTTGCCCAAAGTGCGTTCGGTCAGGCAATCTTGTATTGTCTGAACCAGTGGGAAAAATTAGAGGCGTTTTACAGGATGGGCGATTGGAGATCGATAACAACCGAAGTGAACGCTCGATCAAACCGTTTGTGATCGGTCGCAAAACTGGTTGTTCTCCAATACCCCGCGTGGTGCAAAGGCGAGTGCGATCATTTACAGTATCATAGAGACAGCGAAAGAAAATGGATTACATCCCTATTTCTATCTTACCTATCTCTTTGAGAAACTACCTAACCTAGATATGAAAGACAAAGATTCCTTAGATCAGCTTCTCCCTTGGTCAGAAAGCCTACCGCTTACCTGCCGGGCTATAAAAAAGAATACGTAAATCATACGAAAATCCCCATCTCTTCAAAAGGTGGGGATTATTTTACGCTTACGACCAAACTGACGAATCCCCTTTCATTTGGGCTCCTCCAATCTTCCCTCCCCACTTAACAAAAAACGCTTAGGAGAACTGATCCCGTTCACTTAAGCGTTTACATGATTATTAAGAATGGGATACCCGTTGAGAGTCGGATGGACGGAATTTCTTCCCCTTTATTTTGTATCATAAAAATCGATCAGCCGAAGAACCATTATGATCCCCATTCCTATTAGAACCCATAGCCACATCTTCATCACCTGCTTCCTATATTGTATGAGGTGTGAAGAGAGTATGTTTTACGTGATAACCCCTAAAAAACGAACAAGACTGCCGTCCTTTGATTGATTGAAGACTGAAAAATGAAGATCATTCAATTGTATGTGATGATCGACAAACTTATAATGAAGATGGAGGTATGTTATGTTCATCCGTCTCTGTCTTCGTTTGATCGCATGGTATCAACGTAAAATCTCACCCAAATTTGGACGACGGTGCCGCTTCGAACCCACATGTTCAGAATATGCCCGCTTGGCTCTACTCAAGTATGGCATATGGAAAGGAATAGCGAAGACTGCCAAACGTCTTGCTCGCTGCAATCGATATTATCACGGTTCAAAGATCGATTATCCATAACGAGGTGAACTATGAACGTCATCCAGATTGAATGTCAATGCGCAAAATGTCAATATAAATGGTTTTATCTTCCTTTTGAAGAAGTACGCCTGATCCGTGCGGAAATCCTTCGTTATGGAGGATACAGGGATCATGGAAGATGGGGGGGACGTCATCACTCCGATTATCCACGCTCATCGGGATGTGGCTGTGCGAGCCCGGGCTGCCTTTTCTTAGAAGGGTTTGCCTGTGCAGAAGTGCTTGATGGTTGTGGCTGTCTCGGTTGTGCCACGATGCCTCTCGCTTTCATTGGCGGTGTTTCACTATTGGCACCATTGACCCATCTATTCGTAAAATTGTTCCGTAAAGATTTGCCCCAGTATCACAGGGCCTGCCCCGCGTGTGGTTCCGGTATGTTTGAGCGGAACACGGTTCTTTATCGGGATGGAATGACGGAACTGCTCGCTTCGATCACTCACTTACCCGTGATCAATCCTATAGTCGTTACCGCTCCGTCTAGTGTTGACCAATAAGTTTGCTTATAAGAAAGGATGAAGTGTATAATAAGAACGCCTACATACTTCAATGTCATCGATTCCAACTGGAGGTTGAAAATGAAGGGATTGCCGAATTTTATTCAGTACCAAAACGGCGAATTATGGCTAACGGAAAACGAACGGGATAACTTGAAGATCAGTTACCGTATCCGTGACATTATATATGCAGAACAATCTCCGTACCAGCATGTGATGATTTTGGATTCCTACGATTTCGGCCGAATGCTGGTATTAGACGGGGTTGTGCAAACCACTTCGATTGACGGTTTTATTTATAATGAAATGATTTCTCACGTTCCGCTGACGTTCCATCCGAATCCAAAGCGCGTCCTGGTGATCGGCGGAGGTGATTGTGGGGCTGCCCGTGAAATCGCTAAATATGAAAATGTGGAACAAATTGATCTTGTAGAAATTGATCAATTGGTTGTCCAAGTATGCAAGGATCATTTACAGGAAGTATCGGGAAACCTTTCAGATCCGCGTGTACGTTTCGTTTATAGTGACGGAGTAGCTTTCGTCCGCGAAGCAGTTGATACATATGACGTCATCATCGTAGATTCTTCCGATCCGGTTGGCCCTGCCAAACAGTTGTTCGAATTTGATTTTTACCGCAACCTGCATCGCGCTTTAAAAGCTGACGGCATAATGGTTTGCCAAAGCCAATCTCCGATTTTCCATGCCGAAGTGATGGTTGAGACCTATAAGAGCATCCAACGGTTATTTCCAACCACTCTCCTTTATACGGCCGTCGTACCTACCTATCCGGGGGGACTGTGGAGTTACACACTCGGCTCCAAAATACACGAACAACCGGCCAACATCCGCTCTTTTGACAAGCAAACCCGATATGTCAACCGAGACATTCTGGAACAATGTTTCAAAGTCCCTCAATTTGTAAAAGAATTATTATAAAGCTCGGAATCCCCTGGCATTCCACCAGGGGATTCGTGTTATAGACTCCTTACATTCTCATATAGGATGGGTAAATGACCTTACATGCCCCTTTCGGATGAAAATGGGTCTAAATGATGGTTGAATCTATATCCAAAGTTTCGGTTTCCCATGTTTCTCCCGCGGACGCTTCTTTGCTTTATAAGACTTCGCTCTTCCTAAATGTTTCAATTCCCAGAGCAAATCATCTAATTTCTTTTCTAATCTTTTCGTTTCTGACATCATTTCATTAAGTAATCGGTCATTTTCTTTTATGATTCGATGTTTGAACAATCCATAAATTTCTTCAATGAGTCGTTCCTCGACTGGCCCAGGCATGTTTACACTCCCTTTGTCTAGAATAGGCGATATTCACATGATACATTTGATGCGATAAAGAACGAATTTGAAAGGGCTAAACACCCATTACTTTTATAATAGGCTGTCACCAGTTGATCCATTGTCTCTACCTTTTCAATACGATGAAGAGAGAGATGATTGAGCCGGAATAATGACGTAATATTTCTATAGAGCAGAAAATTCAAAGGATGTGGTGCATGGTGGATGAACTCACGACCATCAAGTTTTTTGCAGTCCTTCTCTTTCTCTTGTTAAGCAGCCTGGTCTTATTAATCGGGAGTGGATTTTTCTACACAGAAATCGAGAATAAAAACATGGAATGAACATAAATCAAAAGAGACCTGGCATGGTCTCTTTCCCTTTTAGAAAAAATGATCTCCCCCATATTCCGGAAGAGATCCAAAGTGAAAAAGGCAGGTGTGTGGGCAAAAGAATGCCCAAACGATTACATTACCATTTTACCCTTATAATTCCTATTCGTCAAATATAAAAAATCTTCATTTTGAAATGCTTCGTAAGGAATGATAATACATGGCATGAAAATTAGTGCATGGGTGGCTACTTCCAAATGTTGCGTTGGAGCGTTAATCTTCTTCTTATGTGCAGGAAGTTGTTTTATAATAGACATAAATGTCGAGACATGTAATGAACGCGGAGATGAAACACGCCCGAAGATTCATGTTGTAAACATCGCAAAATTGTGGAGTGATTCGAAATGGAAGCTGTTTCGCTTTTTTTGATTGGAACACTGGCCGGGTTGGCAGGTTCAATCGTCGGGTTAGGCGGCGGATTTATCATTATTCCCTTTCTTATTTTCTTGTATCACGTTGAACCAAGATTACTTGCTGGAACTTCGATGGCTGTTTTATGTATCAATTCGATTTCGAGTACGATCGCTTATGCAAGGCAGAAGAAAATCGACTTTGCAAGCGGTTTCTGGTTTGGTGCCGCTATGATCCCTGGTTCGATCATGGGAGCCATTTTTTCCAAAGCATTATCCCGCCATCTTTTTTATACGATCTTCGGTTTGATCGTTTTGTCGGTTTCCGTTTTCCTGCTTATGAAACCCAGAATTCCGGCAAAGAATATTCTCCCTGCGACCGTCACACGGAAGATGACAAATGACGGTGAGACAGTCGTGTTCTCGTATCATCGCGGGTTTGGACTCATCGTCAGTTTCATGACAGGATTTCTATCTTCTCTTTTAGGCATTGGCGGCGGATCGATTTTAGTGCCGGCAATGGTTTTACTGATGAGCTTTCCCGCTCATATTGCCACGGCGACTTCCATGTTTATTATCTTGATTTCTTCCTGTATAGGTACAATCACTCACATCATTCTCGGCAACGTCGTTTGGCATTTGGTGTTCTTTTTGGCGATTGGTGCATTTTTGGGTGGACAAGCAGGTGCAAGGATCGCAGCAAAATTACCTGCAAAAACCCTCCTTCGGTCTTTAGCCATCACTTTAGTATTTATGTCAATTCGTATCATGACGGAATAGTCACAGATAAGAAATCACCTTTGAGCGGGTGCGCCCGCTCAAGGAACATATTTAGGTTAGATTCGGTATCTGCCAATCGATCTCTTCTTCCCCAATTTTTTTCAAAAATTCATTGGTTCTTGAGAACGGACGGCTGCCCAAAAAGCCTCGATTTGCCGAAAAGGGACTCGGATGCGGAGATTGAATGATAAAATGTTTAGCGGATGTGATCAGTTTTTTCTTTTCCTGCGCATGTTTCCCCCAAAGGATGAAAACCACCGGTTTCTCTCTTTGATTAAGCGTCGTGATCACCTTGTCTGTGAACGTCTCCCACCCCATCCCTTTATGAGAATTGGGAATACCTGCGCGTACGGTTAAAACCGAATTTAACATCAGTACCCCTTGTTCCGCCCATTTCACAAGATATCCATTATTGGGGATGTAGCATCCCAGGTCATCATGCAACTCTTTAAAAATGTTTTGTAAGGAAGGAGGAATACTTACTCCCGGTTTGACGGAGAAACTTAGCCCATGAGCTTGCCCTGGACCGTGGTAAGGATCCTGTCCGATGATCACGACCTTCGTGTTTTCAAATGATGTTAAATGTAAAGCCGTATAAATTTCATATTTGTCAGGATAAATCACGCGGGTACTATACTCTTCAATTAAAAAACGTCTCAACCGTAAATAATACGGTTTTTCAAATTCTTGTTCTAACAAAGGTGCCCAATCGTTTTTCAAAATCGCCATACCTTCAATACACTTCCTACAATCCTATTTTGATGCCAGTTCTCTATTATTCTAGCATACTTTCACAGTCCCGTTATGCTCTTCTTATGGACGCAAAAAGAGGAGCTCTACATTTCACGCCCCTCTTCTTATTCATGCGCCAATTGGTGACGATGGAACGTAAAGGCTGTTTGAAGCTCCCCCCTTTCGGTAAAACTATCCGCGAACACGTGACAAGGGGGTGGCTACCTTGACGTATCATCTGGCAAGCCTCACGGAAGAGCAAAAGAAAATGATCAATGATTTGGAATCACAGTTAGGCGTGATCCTTGTCGCTTATGATGGTTACAAACGAGAAGACGATAATGGAAATCCGATTGAAAGATGAATGTAAGGAGTTTCTTGGGACGCGGTTCGTTTCCTCGTCCCAAGAAACGATGGATATAAAATCGCACGCGAAGGAGACACAGCATGCGAAACGAAAAATATTTTCAAATAAAAAAAGATACTCTGGAACAACTCGCGCAAAAACAAATGGAAGAAATGAACGAGGAATTGCTCCATCTCATGGGACTTCCTGATAAAAGCAACCATCTGCACGAGGATCAGCAGACATTTGCCGATCTCTTCTCAAGTGTCCCCTACATCCCTAAAAAAGACAACGACCGCCCTGAAAGATGAAGAGGCGGTCGTTTTTATCTTGTGACTCCAATGCTACTCTTTCTCATCGGTAACAAATGGAACCATTAGAGAATGAAGAGTTTCTTATGCGAAAGAGAAGCTTAAGTCTGCCACTAGTAACAGAGTGGCTTTTGGGTGGATGATAGCGCTTTGCAGCGCAGAGGTGAGTGGAAGGTCGTTCCGCTTCCTTTAAACGAGAAGAGGGCATATGCTTTGGGCGTAATAGCGACCTTGGAGGTCGTCTCGCTTCCTTTCGGATGTAAAAGGGTATATGCATTGCGCGTAATAGCGACTTTGAAGGTCGTCTCGCAACATATGATTATAATTCCATGCGAGACGACCTTCACGGAGCATAAGCGCAATGCATATACCCGCTGAAACGACCTCCACGGAGCATGAGCGCAAAGCATATGCCCCAAAGAACCCAAGCGCAAAGCGATATCATCCACCCAAGCACAGATTTTTCGCATCTCTAGTCAAACAAAATAGGCTTGTGAAGATGAGAAAAAAAGCGGGTATAATACATGTATGATACACTTTCATAACATTGATGTGACATGTATGAAAAAGGAGCCCAAACATGAACCGTTATGTTGTCGATTTCCTTATCCTTCCATTGATCGGCGCTCTGCACGGCTGGATAACAAACAAATTGGCCATCTGGTTGTTGTTTAATCCAAAAAACCCTTACCGCGTATGGGGTACACGATGGCAAATTCAAGGTGTTCTACCCAAACGAAAAGAAAATATAGCCAATAGTCTAGCGGAAGTTGTAGAAACAGATCTTCTCTCCCAGGAAGACATAAAAAAATTCATTAAGGACGCGGAATTGTTGCAACAGGCCACGAAAATGATTCACGAACGAATCATGGAACGAGTAGAAGTACAATTTCCTCGGTGGATGCCAACGGCGATTCGCATACCCGCGCTCGAATACATATCCGACATAGTTTCTAAAGAGCTCAATCATCTGATCCATAACTTATACGATGATATTGAACGCCTGCAAAACATGATTCCCATTCGCCAAATCGTCCATGACCGACTGATTCAACTGGACTTTGTCGAGTTGGAACAATTGGTGCGCAAAGTGGCTCGACAAGAGCTGACTTTCATCGAATGGTTGGGGTTTTATATGGGCCTTGGGATCGGGCTCGTTCAGGGGGTTTTTCTCATCATCATCGGTCACTGAACGGAAATCCTCCTAACAAACTCGAAGAGGTCTTTCTCTACGCTCTCAGAGGGATTGCCTGTCATGTATCGGCAAATGAAAGAAGGAGTCCCGATTTACCAGGCTCCTTCGTCAAACACCTAGTGAAGCTGCGTATGGTTCTCATTCCCGTGCAAATGTTCACTGGCTTCACCACTATGAGTAACGGATGATTTTGCATCGTCGAGAAAATCGGCAGATCTCTGAACTTCCGGACTCATATTTGCGGAGACCTCCTTCACCTGATCCACGACCCCCAAGATAGCGGCCGTTCCCTTGACCAACATACGCCGGGCCGCTTGACGAGCTTCCGGGGACAAAGCAAGAACGACTCCGGCGACTGTCAGCGCAATCCCCAGCGGTGATGATGTATTAAATATTCGCCTAAACATCAAATTCCCCCTTTGATGTTTAATTATGCGTAGGAATATTTTCCTTTATGCATCCTCCCGAAAAGTCATGACCTTACGCAAAAACGGTCTCGCCAAAAACGAGACCGTTTTGAATCACGTTTCAATTTCCAGTTTTATTTGGAAAGAATATGGATCCCATGACCCAATGCCACTTCTGCCGCTTCCATGGTGACTTCTCCAAGTGTTGGATGAGCGTGAATGGTCAGTGCGATATCTTCCAATGTTGCCCCCATCTCGATCGCAAGTCCCGCTTCTGCGATAAGGTTGGAAGCTGCCGGACCAACGATCTGAACACCGAGAACTACATCGGTGCCTTCTTCCGCGACCACTTTCACGAATCCGTCCGCCTGATTGATCGAAAGTGCACGGCCGTTTGCAGCAAACGGGAATTTACCCGTCTTCACTTTCAATCCTTGCTTTTTCGCCTCTTCTTCGGTCAGACCTACGCTCGCGATTTCAGGATCACAGAAGACCACAGCGGGAATCGCACGATAATCGACTTCGCTCGGAAGTCCCGCGATCGCTTCCGCAGCCACTTTTCCTTCGTAGGATGCTTTATGCGCCAGAGCGGGTCCTGCTACGATATCCCCGATCGCATAAATGTTCGGGATGTTCGTGCGGCCTTGTTTGTCAACAACAACATATCCGCGCTCATTGAGTTTCACCCCGATCGCATCCAAACCAAGGTTGTCCGTATTCGGACGACGCCCGACTGTTACGAGTACATAATCAGCCGTCAATCTCTGTTCGACGCCTTTGATATCGGCGATAACCGTCACGTCGGAATCCGTTTCTTCAACAGACTTCGCCAAAGCGTTTGTGTGTACGGTCACATGGTTCGCTTTGAGCCCTTTCTTGACAGGTTGTACGAGTGAAGCCTCGAATCCGGGGAGAATCGAATCGGTACCTTCAAGAATGGTCACTTCCGCGCCCAGCTTCGCATACGCAGTTCCTAATTCCACACCGATATACCCGCCGCCGATCACGATCAGCTTCTTCGGAACTTCCGGCAACTCCAGCGCTTCAGTAGATGAAAGCACACGTTTGCTGAAAGGAAGGGATTTGAGTTCGATCGGTCGAGAACCGGTTGCAATGATACAATGATTGAAACGATAGCGATTCACTTCATAGTTATCGAACACGCGGACTTCGTTTTCGTTTACAAAAAGCGCTTCACCCTTGAGCACCGTCACGTTGTTCCCTTTTAACAGGCCCGCAACGCCGCCGGTCAACTTTTTGACAACTTCGTTTTTATACGCTTGGGCTCTTGTAAAATCAAGTTTTACTCCTTCTGCGAAGACGCCCATTTTCTCCATGCCATGCTTCGCCGTCTCATATTGATGAGCGACAGAAATCAAAGCTTTGGAAGGAATGCACCCGCGGTTCAAACAAACACCGCCAAGATCTTCACGTTCAACGAGCGTTACATTTTTACCGAGCTGTGCGGCACGGATCGCAGCCACATAACCGCCGGGACCGCTGCCGATAACGAGGACATCTACCTCCGTTGTAAATTCGCCTACGACCATGCCTTACACCTCCATAACGAGCAACTGTGGATCTTCCAGCAGTGCTTTCACATAGTTGACAAAATGTTGTGCCGTAGCCCCATCGATGATCCGATGGTCGAATGATAGTGAGAGGGACAGTACGGGAGCGATCACGATCTCGTCATTGCGAACGACCGGTTTCTTGGTGATGCGCCCGGTTCCCAGGATCGCAACTTCCGGCCAGTTAATCACAGGTGTAAAGAGCATGCCGCCCGCCGAACCGATATTGGTGATCGTGAAGGTGCTGCCTTTTAACTCATTGGGAGCCAATTTTCCTTCTCGTCCACGCTTGGCCAGATCGGCAATTTCCCCTGCTATCGTCCAGATGTTCTTGCGATCCGCGTCAGAAACAACCGGTACTAAGAGACCGTTGTCCGTATCCGTAGCAATACCTATATTGTAATACTTTTTGTAAACGATCTCGCCTCGTTCATCGTCAATGGATGCGTTGAGTGCGGGAAATTGACGCAAACCGGCCACGACCGCTTTAACGATAAACGGCAAGTACGTCAGCTTGACACCCTTCTTCTCAGCGAGAGGTTTCGCTTTTTCGCGCAATGCGACAAGTTTGGTGACGTCCACTTCGTCCATGACAGTCACATGAGGTGCGGTATATACCGACTTCGCCATCGCTTGAGCAATGACTTTACGGATCCCTTTGAGCGGTACCCGTTCTTCAAGACGTTCGCCTGCAGGAGCGGCAGTGACACTCGCTGAAGCCACAGCGGCACTCTTGTCGACCGTATCTTGTGTTTGTGTCGGAGCTTGTGCAACAACCTGTCCGCCATTCTTGAAGTTGATGATATCTTCCTTCGTGATACGGCCGTGTTTACCCGTTCCAGGTACGAGACGAATATCTACACCCTGTTCGCGCGCAAATTTACGAACGGAGGGGAATGCAAGAATGCGACGGTTCGGATCTACCGCAGCCGATGCTTGCGTACCCGCGGATGGTGCAGCCATCGGTGTATCCACTGTCGCCGCAGCCACATTTGCCGCCACAGAACTTCCTACCGCACATCCTTCTTGAGACGCTTCCTCTGAGGAGGATGTTTGGCCGTGCGCATTTTGCTCCGGAACTTCGCCTTCCGTTTCGAAAACGATCAATTCATCTCCGACAACAGCGACCGTACCCTCGCTCACTTTTAATTCCAAAACCTTACCCGATACGGGAGACGGGATCTCTACGACCGCTTTATCGTTTTGTACTTCGAGAATCACTTGGTCTTCTTCAACGACATCTCCCGGCTTGACCAACCATTTGACGATTTCACCTTCATGAATACCTTCGCCGATATCCGGCAATTTAAATGCAAATGTTGAAGCCACGTCCTTTGCCACCTCCTAGAAGTCCAGAACTTTGTTGATGCCTTCGATGACACGAGCCGGGTCTGGCAACCATTCATCTTCCACTTGCGCAAACGGGTACACAGTATCCGGTGCGGTCACGCGCACAACAGGCGCTTCGAGAGAAAGGATCGCATGTTCGTTAATTTGCGCGATCACTTCTGCGGCAATACCCGCTTGGCGTTGAGCTTCTTGTACCACAACCGCCCGGTTGGTCTTCTCGACAGACTTGATGATCGTTTCCGTGTCCAACGGACTGATGGTGCGCAAGTCGATCACTTCGACTTTAACGCCGCGCTCTTTCTCGATTTGTTCTGCTGCCTTGAGAGACGTGTGTACCATCGCACCGTAAGTGATGACAGTCACATCACTACCTTCTTTCACCACGTTCGCCTTACCGAGCGGAACCGTGTATTCTCCTTCCGGAACTTCACCGCGGAAAGAACGGTACAGTTTCATATGCTCAAGGAAAATCACGGGATCGTTGTCACGAATCGCAGAGATTAAGAGACCTTTCGCATCGTACGGATTCGATGGGATCACCACCTTCACACCCGGGGTTTGCGCCATCAGACCTTCAAGCGAATCTGCATGCAATTCCGGTGTTTTCACGCCGCCGCCGAACGGTGAACGGAAAACGATCGGGCAATGATAACGTCCCCCTGAACGATAACGCATTCTTGCTGCTTGAGAGGCGATCGCATCGAACGTTTCAAAAACGAAGCCGAAAAATTGGATCTCGGCAACCGGGCGAAATCCTGTCAGGCAGAGACCAACGGCCAATCCGCCGATCCCCGACTCAGCGAGCGGAGTATCGAATACACGATTCTCGCCAAACTCTTTCTGTAAACCGTCCGTTGCCCGGAATACCCCGCCGTTTTTACCTACGTCCTCACCAAATACAAGGACACTCGGATCGCGCTTCAATTCAACGCGCATGGCGTCTGTAATCGCTTGTATCATCGTCATTTGTGCCATTTTACTTTCCCTCCCGTGCCAGGAATTCTGCACGTTGCTGTTCAAGCGAAGGCGGCAGAGTTTCGAACATGAAACCGATCAGATCCGATACTTTTTGTTTAGGCGTTGCATCCGCCATCTTGATCGCATCGGCTACAGCCGCTTTTGCTTCTTCAATCACACGTTCTTCGTCCGCTTGGCTCCACAAGCCTTTTTCTTCGAGGTATGTCCGGAAACGAATGAGGGGATCCTTTTTCTCCCATTCGGATTTTTCCTCGTTTGTACGATAGCGGGTCGGATCGTCACCGGCCATCGTATGCGGACCGTATCGGTAGGTCAATGCTTCGATCAATGTCGGTCCTTCTCCCGCCAGAGCGCGTTTACGTGCTTCCGCTACGGCGTAATAAACGGCGAGTACGTCCATACCGTCCACTTGTACACCATGAATTCCCGCAGCGACCGCTTTTTGTGCCAACGTTTGTGCTTTGGTTTGTTTCTCAATCGGCACGGAAATCGCATAACGGTTGTTTTGAACGACGAAAATCGATTGCGCGTTATAAGCACCCGCGAAGTTGATCCCTTCATAGAAATCACCTTGCGATGTACCGCCATCACCTATGTAAGTGATCGCTACGCGTGATTCGTTCTTCAAACGGAACCCGAAACCGACGCCCGCACATTGTGTGATCTGAGCACCGATGATGATTTGCGGCATAAGGACATTGACGCCCTCTGGAATCTGTCCCCCATGGTAATGACCGCGTGAATAGTGGAACGCCTGATACAACGGCAGACCGTGCCATACAGCCTGAGGAATGTCACGATAACTCGGTAATATAAAATCTTCTTTGCTCAAAGCGCTCTGACTGCCGATCATCGACGCTTCCTGACCGGCAACTGGAGCGTAGAAGCCCAAACGGCCTTGACGGTTCAAAGCGATGGCTCTTTGGTCCCATATACGCGTGAAGACCATTTTCCGCATCAATTCACGCAATTGCTCATCAGTCAGTTGAGGCATCAGATCCGGATTTACGACTTTTCCTTCCGGCGATAAAATCTGTATCGTTGAAAAAGCCTCGTTTGCCATGTTCTCACCTCTCGTGATTCCCACAGATCCTGTTTCTGTGATTTATTGCTTCAATTATAGGTTTTGATTCTTTCAACTTGCAAACTTGAAAACGTGAGATATTGCATAAAGGAGCCCGAATCTTGTACCTAAAAGCGGATTTTCTTCGAAATTGAATGCCTGTTATATTGGTTATAAGTTATCTGTTTCATGCTGTTCATCCTAATATTATAGTCAATTTTTCAGTTGTTATAATCACTGTTACATTATTGTTTCAAACAAAACCAAAAAGAAAACGCTGTTCTATAGCAAGGTCGATATACATAACAAAACCGCCGGCTTGATTTTCCAGCGGTTCGGTAGCCCACTTATTCCGTTTTTTTTGAATCGTCATGATATGTGCCCTTGAGAAACTCCCAAATGTGATCATACAACGGGTTGCCTGTGTTATATAACCTCAGGATCACATGGTCGCGCACACCATCGTGCCAGTACCAACCACCGACATACCAGGCCAGCGGCACGTTTGACATATACGGGCCATAGTAACGTTTGGAACTGTCATAGCCGCCTGTAACACCAGAATCCAGATACTTTTTGAACTTCGCACGCGAGACCGGATCCCAGGTGACTCCCAAATCCAGCTCCATTTCCATTCCTTGTCCGTTCTCGAAAGCATTTGCGGCGGCCGTTTCGAAACTCGCTTTTCGGAAATAGTAATTATTTTGCAGAATGGACAAATCAAATCCGAATGTTTTCCAACGGTCCCAACTTGCAGCCCCTTGATAAGGGATCCAAAGCGAATGCAATGGATGACCGTCCACCATTTTCTGATGAATAAACGCATTGACCGTTGACATCACATACCCGTCATTGATAAGACCGCCGCTTACGTACTCACTTTCACCCGCCCAGTAGAATCCTGCGAGACTCAAATGGTTTCCGTAACCATTTTCATTCCAGGTCGTTAAGAAAGAGTCGATCCATTTCTTCACGGCGGTAATGCGGGCCGTATCAGTCTTAAAAACTTTTGCATTGGGATAAGGAAGTCCAATCCATACGTGAATTTTAATCTCTTTACCTAGTCCGTTATTCGTCGCAACATGAGCCAGTGCGTTGATATTTTTGCCCGGTGCGAACAGTTCATCCTTATAGGTCTGCCAATCAGTGAAATCCGCAGGGGCATCGTCATTGACTCCTATGTACTTCAATGTGCCCGATGATTGTTTGACAGCCGTTCCCACAAACAGAAAGTTTGTAAACATTTCTCCATCCGCTTTTCTCTCGGAACGATTGATGTGCGTGACAATCGGTTGAAAATCGTTCTCTTCCCAATCCTGTTGGTGAACCAAGCCGTCCGAATCCGCTTGATAACCCGTATACGCCAAAAAAATATTGTCGCTTCCTTCAATCGTCGACGCCGGATAAGCCGCCATCGCTTGGGAAGGAAGGAGAAAAACGAGAGAGGCTAACATCGAAAATAAAATGGTTCCTGCTTTTGTTCTTTTCATCGAAACAACCTCTTTTCTTGGTTTTTCCAATAAATTTAAATCTAAGAAGATGGTTGAAGCTGTTTATGATCCAGAAAGTCAAGGACATTTCATAGATAGTAGAAAAACCTCTATTTATCATCATTAGTTTATTATTCCATCTATAAATGAGCAATAGCAACGTAAGCTCCATTTTCCAAAAATATAAGATTTTATGGCACGATTAGACAGGAAGTTATCATCCTTTAGCGAATCTTGTAATAGGTTGTTAGATTCGCAGAGGAGTGATAGGCTGCCTATGTACATCACATCGCATCGATTTCCCGTCCGAAAGAAACGAAAAGTGCCTTATCTTTTGATGATGGGTACACTGTTCGCTGCGATTACCATTTCACAAATATCCTCTTCAAGCAGTGCATACGCTTTCAACTCGGGAGTCTCGTACGTATCTCGAATTACTACCTACCCAAGCGAGCCGAATTTTTATGAAGTTGTGAACGGCAATCTCTATCATGTAATCGGAACCCCCGATCATCGCGAAGCTTCCTTTTACGTGAGTGAAGCCCCCTCTTTTCTTAAACCGGGAGCGGTATACGTTCGTGACGCTAACCACCTATTTTATGAGCGCGACCCTGACGGAGACCATCCTCTGGGATCTTATACACCGCCTTATGAAGCACTCGACCTACGTTTGCCTTCCTCCATCCGAGCGGAGGATATCGACCGTTTTATCCAACAGAACTACCCATCTAGCCCGTTGATAGGACTCGGACAAACATTTGTAGATGCGCAAACGAAATACGGGGTCAACGCACATTACCTGGCATCCCATGCGATTCTTGAGAGCGGGTGGGGATTTTCTTCGATCGCAAAGGACAAACATAATCTGTTCGGCTATATGGCATTTGACGACGATCCGTACGGCCACGCTGCTTCTTTTCCGTCTTATAAAGACGCCATTTTCTTTCAGGCTTATTTTGTCGCAACGCAATATCTGAATGCTAATGGTGTTTGGTACGGCGGATCTCCCACTCTGGACGGTATGAATGTACATTACGCATCAGACCCATATTGGGCGGAAAAGATCAGCGGGATTATGGAGCGAATACATCCGTATAACGAGAATGAATACATAAACAAATCACCCTTGCAAGTGTCGAGTCCTCGTCCGCAGGGTCCTGTATCTTCAACTGTCGATACGACTCTCAAAACCACATTCCCGCCTGGCACTTGGGGAGTGACAACTGATGACGTGAATTTCCGGACACTCCCCACCACTTCAGCTAATCTATATGGAACGCTACCGGGGGGAACAAAGGTTACGGTCGTAGGACTAGGTTCGAATAACTGGTACAAAGTAACTGTCAATAATCGTACCGGATGGATCTACGGCGATTATCTCAAAATCAAATCGGATGACGGGAACGAAGGATCATCATCCTCGCATAACGGCAACGAATTAACAGACGGGCAAGAACGTCCCAGATCGGACAACGGTCAGCAGCGGACACCGTTTCCGCCGAACACGAAAGGGATCACGACTGATGTTGTCAATTTCCGCGCACAACCATCCACAAATGCGAATACATTTGGGGTACTTCAGCCAGGAACACAACTGTTGCTTCTGTCAAAAGGAGCGGATAACTGGTATCAGGTGAAAGTGAATGACCGCACCGGTTGGGTATATGGGGACTTCGTACAAACAATGGATCATTCCGATCATGGCAACGATATTCCGTCGAACGGTGCTTCCCCCTCCGAGGAACAATCTTCCTCAATCACTGTTTTTGTCAATGGGAAAAAACAGTCCTATGATCCTGCACCGATCGTTGTAAACGGGCGAACACTCGTCCCCATGAGAGCGATCTTCGAAACTTTGGGAGCTAAAGTGGAATGGGACGAAAAAACAAGGACGGCGATTGCAACAAAAGGTAATATCAGCATCCGCTTGCAGCTTGACTCCAATGTTGCGTCGATCAACGGACTTACCATTCATCTCGAAGCAAATCCGCAAGTGAAGAACGGGAGAATGATGGTGCCGGCACGCTTTGTCAGCGAAGCACTGGGTGCTCAGGTGACATGGGATGACCGAAACCGAGCAGTAAAAATCACGTTATAGACAATTTTCAACACCGTGTAGTAACCGAACCGGATGGAGACACTACTTTGAAAATGTGTAGTTTGGCGGGCGTATGCTTTGCGTTCGCGCTCCGTGGAGGTCGTTTCAGCGGGTATATGCATTGCGCTTATGCTCCGTGAAGGTCGTCTCGCATGGAATCATAATCATATGTTGCGAGACGACCTTCAAAGTCGCTGTTACGCGCAATGCATATACCCTTTTACATCCGAAAGGAAGCGAGACAACCTCCAAAGTCGCTGTCTCACGCAAAGCATTACGCCCACTCGATGAAGACACTTTTCATCCTCTGATGGTGCCGCTTGCGGCATGGGGGACTAACTAGAAAAAAATTATTTCTTCAAGATTGTAAAGGATGATTGCTTCTCATGAATTATGATGTCATTGTGATCGGCGGCGGACCTTCCGGCTTGATGGCGTGCGTATCAGCGGGAATGCACGGTGCGCGCGTCTTGCTTGTAGAGAAAGGAAACAAACTCGGACGCAAACTTGCTATTTCAGGCGGAGGCCGCTGCAATGTAACCAACAATAAAGATATCGATGAGCTGATAAAAAATATCCCAGGCAATGGACGTTTTATGTACAGTTCCTTTTCCGTCTTTAATAACCGGGATATTATCAACTTTTTTGAGGGTATGGGTATCAAACTCAAAGAAGAGGACAGAGGCAGAATGTTCCCTGTCTCCGATAAAGCCAAGGACGTTGTGAACGCATTGATCCGGAAAGTCAAGGAAGTCGGGACGCACATTCGTTTGTATTCACCGGTGAAACACGTACGCTATGACAATGGGCAAGTGATCGGTATCACGCTATCATCTGGCGAAAAAATTGACGCTCCATGCGTCATTGTAGCGACGGGTGGAAAATCGGTTCCGCATACAGGTTCAACCGGGGACGGTTATAAATGGGCGCAAGAGGCCGGTCATACGATTACGGAGTTGTATCCCACGGAAGTGCCGATCGTTTCAAACGAAGAATGGATCCAAAATCGCGAATTGCAAGGATTATCATTGCGCAATGTCCAATTGAGCGTATGGAACGCGAAGGGGAAGAAGGTGACCGAACAAGAAGGAGATATGATTTTCACCCATTTTGGCATTTCAGGGCCCGCAGCACTCCGTTGCAGCCAATTTGTCGTCAAAGCATTGAAACAATCGCAAACACAAGAGGTTCTCATGACCATCGACCTGTTTCCCGAAAAATCGGTTGAAGACATTCGCAACGAGACATTTACGCTTGCGGAGAATGAACCGAAGAAAGCGATCAAAAACGTACTGAAAGGGTATATTCCCGAACGGATGGTACACCTGGTTTTACGGAAAGCAGGGCTAAGCGGTGAGACTACATTCTCGCATATACCGAAAGCACCCTGGGCGGAGATGGCCCGCCTGCTCAAACAATTCCCTCTTTACGTGCATGGCACGTTATCGATCGAAGAAGCGTTTGTCACAGGCGGAGGGGTACATCTCAAAGAAATCGACCCGAGAACCATGCAATCGAAACTTATGCCGGGTCTGTTTTTCTGCGGAGAGATCCTTGATGTGCATGGGTTTACAGGGGGTTATAACATAACAGTTGCCTTCAGCTCTGGATATACAGCCGGTAAAAGCGCAGCCGAACGATCGCTAGAGATACAACAAACAACTTTTTCACAATGAACGAAGAGCTGCTAGCGCCAGTAACGCCCAACCGATCAGGAAAGCCATACCGCCAAAAGGCGTGATGATTCCGAGTGTGCGAATGCCCGTGATACTCAGGGCGTATAAACTTCCTGAAAATAGAACGATACCAATCAGCAATAACCAACCTGACCAAGGAACCAATGAAGAGTACCTCATTTTGTCCGACAAAATGGCGATCAGGATCAGAGCTAGCGCATGCACCATGTGATAATGGACGCCCGTTTCATAAACGGAAAGCATGTCCGATGATATGCGCGATTTTAAAGCATGCGCTCCAAAAGCTCCCAGGGCGACCGATAAAAATGCCAATGTACTTCCCAAAAAAAGAAACGTTCTCGCCATATTGATTCCCCTTCTTTCTCACATCTTGTTACATCCATCATATACCAAACTGAGAAATTGTAAAGGATGTTTCATAACGTAAATTCGCCTCGGTTACACTACAGTTGTGACAATTTTATAAACTGGGGAGAATGGTTATGCAGATCAAACATGTACAACGTGACCAATCCTATACTCTTTGGTCGCTCGCCCAACATGCAAGAATGTCTGTTGAAGAAATACGCCGTTTAGTAGAAAGAGGCCAACTGGATTCCCATTATACGGACGGGGAACTCTACGTAAACGGGAAAGACTTCTTGGATTGGGCGGAAAAACAGAAAGGCGAACAGGGGCACTATCAATGAAGGGATATGGGCTTAAGGTTAGGAGAGCATCCTAACCTTAGTTTTTTTTTGAACGGTATAGTGTCTGTTATATTGCTCATGAACCTGTTTCTACGATGAATTACAAACAGTCCAAATGATCGGGTTTTCTAAATGACCCGTTTTCCGTAGTGGATTTCCCCGCACGCGCTCTCTGTTAAATACGGCAGGTACTTCATCTGTCGTATTTTTTACGTTCATTCGAATTCTTTTAAGAAAAAATTCTATGTAAATCAATCGATTCTTGCAAAAAAATATATCATTTTTGGATAGATTGGTATATAATAGAATTATCTCCAATCATGTTTCTAGGAGGGATACATAGTGTCCAAAAGAAGAAAGGTCAATTTCCTCGCAGCGGGATTGATCGTCGGTTCTCTCAGTTTCTGTACCACACAGGCATACGCAGCTGAGAATGGTTTGACGATCTCTCTTGAAAACCAGAAACAAACAGACGTCCAACCAATCCTTGTTAAAGACAGAACATTCATCCCTTTATACACTCTTGCCGATTGGGTCGGTGCTGGAGTGGAGTATGATGCAAGCACGCATACCGTTACATGTACAAAAGACGAGATCACATTTACCATCGACGTTCTTCAAGGGGTAGTCAAGGAAAACGGTGAACAGATCGCGATGGATCCCCCACCGCGCATCATGAATGGACGCACGATGGTGCCTCTTCGTTACTTCGCCGAATCGTTTGGCTATCAGGTCTTTTACAACGCAAGCACAAATACCGTCAACATTGTTCCTTCGCAAGATGTACTCAAGAAACGCGAAGTGATTAAAGATCTGTTGCGCAAATCCCAAGAAGCGACCAATGCAAAGAATAGTTATCAGATGAATTTCGGACTGAAAGCATCGTTGCCTACAGGGATTGTAAAAGCGAATCTCACAGGTAACATGCAGTTTGACTACAACAAAAACCCGTTTGCGTTACATGGAAAAGGCAGTATAGATGTCCCGATCCAACCGCAGGCGCAACACTTTGACATCGAAATGTACTTGATTGATGGCAAAATCTATTATCTGAATCCTGAAACTCACAAATGGGAAAAAATAACGATTATGTCTCAAGCAGAATGGAACCAGCTCATTCAGATGAGCACCTCAACAACCATGACGCCGCAACAGGAAGAACAAATAAATATGTTGCTGCCTATGGCAACATTGAAAGATAACGGTAACACCTATGAAATTCACTTCTCGCTCACAAAGAGCGCGCTCAAAAAGCTCATTATGAATTCACCAGTACCCGGTTCAAACGGAGCGGTGCCTTCAATACCAACGGATGAAGAATTGCAATTCTTCAAAACCTTCCATATCATACAGACGATCGATAAAGCTTCTTCTCTGCAAAAAGGATTTTCAATCAACATGGAGATGGCAATCCCCGATGCGGGCTCAATGAACATCACCGTTGACGGTACGCTTTCGAACTTTGATCAAGTTCCCCCGATTTCCATCCCACAAGATGTATTACAAAATGCTGTCGAAGTACCTGTACATTAAAATGAACACCTGATGAGGTCCATCCTCGTCAGGTGTCCCCTATCATTCAATCTTTCCTTTGGCTTTCGCTTTCATCTCTTGCCGATTCCCCAATTCCATTAATTCACATGCCTACTAGCAGCATCCAAACAATGATCTCTCCCTTTTTTACTCCTTATCCGAAAGAACAATGGTTGGCTGTATTTGCTCTCACGATTTTATATACTTAGAATGAATGTAAAAATATCCTGCATTATAGGAAAGGAAGAAAATTGTAATGTCTTACAAATCTCTTCAATGGTTCACGGTTCTACTCCCTCCTTTATTAATCGGGGGATTCGAATATATCCGCCATACCTTCCTTCTCCCTTATATGTCGATGGAAACCGGAAATTTTTATATCACGCTGCTCTCCTTCCTTCTTTCCTTTATTTATGCATCATGGATGTTCCGAACCATCCGTCGGATCAACGAGCGTTTGGCAGAAGAGCAGGCGAGACGAGCTGTTTACGAAGAAAGGGAGCGTCTTGCCCGAGAACTGCATGACGGAATCGCACAGACACTCTTTTATTTGAATGTCAAACTCCAACAGGGAAAAATTGAAGAAGCGCGCAAGGCAGTATCCGAAATCGACAATCATGTACGTCACGCGATTTTCAATTTACGTTCCCAGCCGGAAAAAGGGGAATCTTTTTCCCTTCGTCTACAGCGCTTACTGACGCAGTGGAGCGATATCACCGGTCTCGAAGTCTCGCAGGAGATCCTATTGCCTGAAGATCATTTCAGTCCTGCAGAGGAAGTGCACGTTTTCGCGATTATTCAAGAAGCGTTGGCCAACATACGGAAACACGCGAACGCGCAACATGTGGAGATCCGATTGCATGGTATGAAAAACGGTGGCTGGCAATTATTGATTGCCGATGACGGACATGGATTGGATATCCAAACCATGGAGACAAAAAAATACGGCTTGTCGATCATGCGTGAACGTGCCGCCCAATTGGGGGCAACCTTCGATATTCACACCATTGCAACAGGCGGGACGGAACTCGTACTCACAGCCGGGAAAGGAGACTCTGTACATGAAGTCATATCGCGTTCTCGTGGCTGATGATCATCCGTTGGCGAGGGCTGCCATCAGCAGTCTCCTGGAAAATGATTCCTCGTTCCAATTGGTGGGTGAAGCCAAGGATGGACAAGAAGCGGTTCAACTCTGTCATCAATTGCAACCCGATGTTGTATTGATGGACATCAAGATGCCCCATATGAACGGTCTCGAAGCGACACGCCAGATCAAAAAAACGTATCCTCATATCCGCATCGTCATGTTAAGCGTGTCCGATGATGTAGGCGATCTCATTGCTGCCATTCAATTTGGAGCACAAGGATATCTATTAAAAAACCTGGAACCGGAAGTGTGGTTGACATATCTTCATGCTTTGCTCGGTGAAGACGAAAATGTCTCGCGCCAACTTGCCGGTCAACTGTTTCACCATTTCCATCAAGAAATCCGCATGGACGAACCGAGCCTTGATGTATTGACACCACGGGAACAGGAAATCCTTATGTACGTCGCAACCGGTGAAACAAACCGGCAAATCGCCGAACGATTGTTTATTTCCGAGAATACCGTCAAGAATCATATTAAAAATATTTTGGAAAAACTGTTGCTGGAAAACCGCGTGCAACTGGCCGCTTATGCAGCACGACACGGCTTAAGCGGAAAATAGCTCAGATGGGCCATTTCCCATGGTCCCTTTTTTTTATAGATTAAAAGTGCGTGTAACAACTTTTTAAACGTGTGACTTCTACGAGAAGCCAGGTGAAACACATGCAACGATTCGTCATGTGGTGGATCAGCATTTGCCTCTTTGTCTATATGGGCGCTTCAACCGCCTATGCGCATGCAAACCTTTTGGACTCGACCCCAAAGAATAACGAAGTGTTGCAGACATCGCCGAAAGAGATCACACTGAAATTCAGTGAACCGCTAGATCTTGAACTGGTAGATCTCCACTTGTATGACTGGCAAGCGCACACGATTCCGCTTCCCCGACCGCAATTGACACCGGGAGATGCGTCCCAGATGTATGTGAACATACCCTCTCTTAACGACGGAAGATACACTGCGGTATGGAACGTGGTATCGGAGGACGGACATCCGGTTAGCGGCTCGATTACATTTTCTGTGGGAAAAGTGACGACTGGCAACAGCGGAATTTCCTTTTCTCCATACGAGAGCTTGTTCCAAACGGTTCTCTTCATTCTGCGCTACTTTATAGAAGGGATACTGATGCTTGGCACAGGTCTCTTTTGGATATCCTGGTTGGCAAAACGACGCGGTTTTCCCTCCCTGTCGCAAATAACGGGGCGATGGCACACCATCGGGATCGCACTGTTCGCAGGCTTGATCACGGAATGGATCGCCTATTTTGCCACTCTGCCTGATCATGCTTTCATCAATGCAATGCGCGCTGGAGAATGGAAACTGATCTGGCAACCCCCATTCTCCCGTATGATCATCATACAATTACTTCTGGCCCTACTTCTTGCCCTTCCAAACATGGTGGAAGGCTGGTATTTGCTCTGCTGGACTTTACTCGCATGTACCCTTGCGATCGGCGGGCATGTTTGGGGAATTGAACCTGTTTGGTTGGCATTGGCGGTTCGTACCATTCACCTGTTGTCGATCTCCCTGTGGCTCGGTGGTCTGACGTACCTGCTCCTCAGTCTACAAGGAGGGCGTCTCATTACCGAAACGATCGACCTTGCTGCTTTTCGCCCATTCTTTGTGCGGATCGCCTTGGTTGCGTCCACCATGGTCGCACTCACTGGGATCGTTATGGTTTTCCTTCAGACTGGCTGGCGATCCCTTGTGCAAAATGGAAGCACATGGGGGAGCCTGCTGTTCTTGAAAATCGCCCTTTTTGTTCTCATGTTGATTCTCGCCTTGCGCCAGACGCTTCGTTGGCGAAAAACAGGCCAAACCATCTCCGGCCGTCTGCTGCTCTGGGAATGGGCGATCGGTGTCATGGTTATTTTGGCAGGTGTCTTGATGAGCCAAATCGACTATCCCCTGCCGCTCAAACATTATGCGAAAATGTTGCAAGCGGAAAATGGGCAAGCTTATGTTGAGATTTCCAATCTTTATGTCGGCAAGCAGAAAATGACCATTCATTTACAAACAGCCGATGGCAAAGAACCGCAAAAAGTGACAGTGGAAATGAATGTACCAGCACACAACATCGAGTTCGATCCGTCGCCCGCGCAAAAAATCGGGTCGGCTGAATATCAAGCGGACTTGCCGTTTACCATGGCCGGCACATGGGAATTTTCCATTGATGCCGAGTTTCGGGAAGGAACCCATGTGAGATGGAGCGACAAAGTATTTATACCTGGAGGAGAATAACCATGAAGATGAACGGTTTGAAAACACTCATCGTGGCAGGGACATTGATCGCATGTGCGGGCACTGCAAGCGCGCACGTGACCGTCTGGCCGAAAGAATCGACCACCTCTGCATACGAAAAATACACCGTCAGAGTCCCTGTTGAAAAAGATGTGAACACCACGAAAGTGCGTGTCGAGTTCCCGGCAGACATTAAAGTCAGTTCTGTAGAGCCCGTCCCCGGATGGAACTATACGTTCGAGAAAGATGCGGACGGACGCATCAAAGCGATCACATGGACGGCTACGGCTGGCGGGATCAAACCACACGAATTCATGGAATTCCCGTTTGTCGCAGCGAATCCGAAACAACCTGGCCAGATCGCATGGAAAGCCTATCAGACATATGCGGATGGCTCTGTTGTGGAATGGACGGGAGATCCGAGCTCAAAAACCCCTGCTTCTGTGACAACCATTAAACAAGGCACCGCTGAAGGGGACGGACACGATGAGAAGAGTCCAACGGATGCAAAGACAGAACCGGCACCCGAGAAAAACGTCTCGACCTCTGGTAGCAACACATGGTCGTATGTACTCTCCGGCGTTGCCATCCTGCTTTCCCTGATCAGCTTATTCCGGAGAAAAGCGTAGGTTGCATTGTTTCCCATACCATAGCTTTCGTCATCGGAAGATGAATGGTTTCTTGGGATATACCATCGATGAAGCGGTTGTAAACGTCACACAAGAAGAAAAACCAGCTTTTAAGTGTGATGTCTCGCTTTACAATAAGAGATGAGCGGAAGGTCGTTCCGAACCTCGGTTTAGAATTCCGATGCGGGACGACCTTCTTCTCACATAAGCACAAGAGATACCCCCATCCGAACACCAATTTCAAAGTCGATCAACGATAGTTCACAGACTCGTTCACATAGGTGAAAAGTGGTTCTCTCTCAAAGTGGATTCCGAATTAACCACGCGAATCAATCACAAGGTAATAACGACATTCTCCGTCTCCACAGTTGATAAAGCGATGCTCCACATGCACTTCAAAATACATAGAGTCCCCTTCGTGCAACTCATAGCTCGTCTCCCCTAACACAACCTGCAACTGTCCTCTTAAGACCGTTACATATTCTTTCACACCTTTTTTATGTGGAGGAAAAATTCCCGATTCTTTCCCTGGAGGAATCATATTTAAAATGAACTCAATCCCCCTCGAAGGAAATGACGGAGATAAAAGATAACGTTCAAAACCGGATCGTTCATCACGAAAGACGAGCCTCTGCTCCTTGCGAATGACGATCACTTCTTGTTTTTCTTCTTCTCCCAGTAGCTGTGACAGTGTCATGTCCAAACCTTCTGCTATCTGACACGCAACTTGAATGGTCGGGTTTTTTTCTTCCCGTTCAATCTGTGATAACATCGAACGGCTGACTCCCGAACGCTTCGAAAGTTCTTGCAACGAGAGTCCCATCGCTTTTCTGGCTTTTTTTACATTAAGACCGAAACTCACTCATAAAACCCCTTTACCGTTTGTCCACTATAGTGGAAAAATGATTGACGATTCATCAGTATGGTACTATGATGAACATAAATCCATTATAGTATATTCCTAGACAAAATCCTAACTCTGAGGAGTTGATCCTTCATGCGGGAAATCGGTATCGCTTTCCTTCCATTTCTTATGATCTTCCTGATGCTTTTTGTCTTTAAACAGTCTTCTGTGCGCTCGGGATTCGCTGCGTACGGAACTGCCGTTTTACTTGCGATTTTCGTGCCGACATTTCATTTGAGAACGGTGGAGATTTTCGATTCCAGTATTCATGGAATCCTCATTTCTTCCGTAGTCGCGTACGTGTTGTTTTTTGGCATCCTACTCTTTCATCTGATGAACGAAGCCGGATTGATTCGTACGATCGCTTCTTTCATATCTCATGCGACAGATGATCCTGTCCGCCAAGTGATTCTCCTGGTGGTTGCTTTCTCCCCTTTGGTAGAATCATCCAGTGGGTTCGGTATCGCAATCATTGTGATCGCACCGATCTTGATCGCACTCGGGTTTCCTCGTTATAAAGCCGCATTCTTATCACTGGTCAGTTTAAGTGCCGTTCCTTGGGGGGCACTGGCAACCGGAACAGTCATCGGTGCCAATCTGGGGAAGATTCCACTTCAGACATTGGGATCGGAGATTGCGCTCATGAGTGTTCCCACATTCTACTTATTCGCTTTCGCCTCTGTCCTCATAGCGGCTGGCTGGAAAGGTCTTGCACAAAGGTGGGGAGAATTGAGTGTCATTACAGGGATATTGGCGGCTTCCATATGGTTATTCAGCAAATATGTGAGTGTCGAACTCGCGGGAGTCTTGGCATCTATGGCAGCGATCGGAACAGAATTTTTATGGATCCGCATTTCAGCAAAACGAAAAGCGGGGAACGGACATGTTTTTTCCCAAGTATCGTGTTCAGAAGCTGAAAGTGAAATGAGCATCATCAAGGCGATGAGTCCTTACTTGTTCTTGACAGGGTTTCTATTTATCACGCGTTTGCTCCCCGGTGTTGAACAGATGTTTCAATCATCCCTGAAGATCGATCTGCCACGGTACTCATTTTCTTTGCCCTTGTTGTATTCGCCCGGCTTTGCTTTGTTGCTTACCTCTTTGTTTACAATCTGCCTCTTTCGCATGCGCATTGATGTCATAAAAAAGTCATGGCAGTCCACATGCAAACAGTGGATTCCTGTGACCTTGTCAACGATCAGCTTCGTTGCCATGTCAGATATCATGTCTTCATCCGGAATGAATGCGATACTTGCCCATGCGGCTGCGTCAACCTTAGGCCCCGCATTCATATTGTTCTCGCCGTTGATCGGCGGATTGGGCGGATTGCTTACCGGTAGCAACACGGGAGCAAACGCAATGTTTATTCAATTGCAGATCGAAGCGGCGCACCAATTGGGCATGTCTCCGCAATTATTGGCGGCAGCACAATGCACCAGCGCTTCTCACATGACAATGGCTTCTCCTTCACGCGTGTTATTGGGGGCCACCGTTTGCGAGATTCGTACAGAAGAAAACAAAATCTTACGCAATGTCTCTCTCATCGCTGTCAGTTCCCTGTTGGTCATCGTACTCGAAATGATCATTTATCCTTTGTTCAATGTCTGATAAAACTGATTCTCGTATGTTTTGATCGACATCTGATACTGATTTAAAAAACTCTGGTCAACACCATCCTTGACGGTATCTTCGAGAAACGCGCGAAATTTTTCAATTCCCCCTTGTTGAATCAGATTCTCAACTGCGAGGAAGTCCTCCCATTCCACGTTATAATGGGCTTGCAGGATTCCTTGCTCGTCAACGGTTAACGGCAACAGTTCACCTTGTTGTGCAACGAGTCGAATCTGTCTGTTCATAAGTGCAGTTTCCTGTTTTGCGGTACGAGGTTGAATGTTCTGCAGAGCGAGCATTCCATCATGCCAAGCGATCCCTTCATTCAACCAATCGGGAATATGATCGCCGATCCCTTTTTGATTGAGAACCACGTGTGTGAGCTCATGTGTTAAGACATTGGCGAGATCGCCGTTGGATTGCAACGCGTAAAGCGGAATCCAGACATCGGAACCAACGGTGATTCCCCCTGTCTTTTCGACGATGTGTTTCACCAAATCGTTTTGAATGCCCGCGTCTTCCAATGCTTTTGCATAAGCCGCTTTCGAAGAAAAAAGCACAACGTGGGACGGTTGAACAGGCGCTGATACATT
Organism: Collibacillus ludicampi; assembly: GCF_023705585.1. Taxonomy (NCBI): domain Bacteria; kingdom Bacillati; phylum Bacillota; class Bacilli; order Caryophanales; family Alicyclobacillaceae; genus Collibacillus; species Collibacillus ludicampi. The sequence continues at coordinate 2,849,366 of NZ_BOQE01000001.1, read as the reverse complement.
TTCCCTCAAAATAGGAAGGGAGATGGTTTGGATCATGTGAGCAGCCGTTTGTACCTCTTTTTGGGAAACACCGGGATCCCCGGATGAAACTTGAATCGATTCCGACCCGGCCGTAACATGATTCCCCTGCCCTTCTTTGAACGGCAAGCGGCGGATATGCAAGCCGTGAAGAAGCCTTTGATCACCGACCTGCTGGCCGATTGCTTCCATCACTTGATCCAATTGTTGATTCAACGAATTTCCATCCAGATGATCCAACCCTAACATTTTCATGAGAGAGACAATCTTCTCTTCCAATGCGAGAAATCCCTGATTCCCATTCAGGTTTTGTTGCATCATGATCCATTGATTTTCCAGGGAAGCGATCGACTGTTTCGCGAGGGGTTCCAGAGGTTGCCGAAACACGAAAATTACAAGAATCATTGCCACCAGCAAGAATCGTATCATTCACCTTCCTCCTCTCCTTTTTAAATTGTAGTCACCCGGGCCTCAAACGGAGCCATCAGACGAGTGAATGGTGTCTTTGGGTGGGAGGAATGCTGACTCAATCATGGATCACTTCCCAATTGTGATCGACAGTAGCTTCGATCGTCCCGCGTTCCATGATATACTCCGCGATGAGTTCCACAACATCGACGGGAATATCGCGAACGATCGGTTTTCCTTTAAACATTCGATAATTCCCGCCTCCCCCCGCACGGTAGCTGTTCATGACGACGTCATATTCCTGTTCCATTTCGATCGGCTTTCCCTTGTAGTTCAGTAGAACCACCCGTTCCCCTAACGGACGGGAAATGTTAATTTTATATTCGATTCCTTCCCACATGTCGTAGTTGTAATGTTGCGGTTTCGGTGTCGTGAACTCGGGATTCATCTCAATTTTACCACCCGAATAAGCAGCGAAATAAGAGGCGCATTTTTCCAGAGCGGCCTTGATATCCTTCCCTTTGATACGAATGACCCTCAACGTGTTCGGGTACATGTAGTTCGTGACGATATCCCGCATCGAAATGTTCTCCGAAAATCCCGGGGACGCATTATCAAATAATGCAGTAGCGGAAATATCCACATGCGCATATTCCATTTGCACTTTATTAAAGAATTCGATGACTGCATGATCTCTCAAACGTACGAGCATCGGATCATGGATTCGCATATCCCCGCGTACTTTACCGATCGGTTTGTCAAGCCATAACTGTGTCTTTTCTTCATAAGGTTGAACCATGTGTACGATATGGGGGTCAGGAACAACATGTTTGACGGAAAGAAGTTCGGAATCCTTTCTAACGATTTGCCAGCCGTCCGGTTGCTTACGCAACTCCACGGTTACCTTTCCAATCATTCTCCCTTGACTGCTTGGTTGGACAACGGTAACTCCATGGATCGATTTCCCTGCTATCGAACGATGCTGATGGCCGGTTAACAACACATCGATGCCTTCTACTTCTTGGCATAATTGATACGCTTGATTTTCTCCCGTCAATTCTTCGATAGGCTCTCCCGTTTCAAGATCCCTTTCAAATCCGCCATGGTATGAAACGATCACTACATCTACTCTTTCTTTCTCACGCAAGAGCTTGACCCATCGTTTGGCCGCTTCAACGGCATCAAGAAAATCCATTCCCTCGATATGACGAGGATGTTCCCAAATAGGGATATATTGTGTCGTCAATCCGAGAACGCCTACTTTGAGGTCACCGGGGAAATGTTTAACAAGATACGGTTTACCGAAAAAAGGTTCGCCCGTTCCTTTTTTGACGACATTGGCGGATAGCCAAGGGAAGTTCGATTCTCGAATCGCTTTTCCGAGCACGTCGAGTCCATAATTAAAATCATGATTCCCCAAAACGGCAGCGTCGTACGCGAGTTCGTTCAGAACCAGCACCATCGGGTTATGCGGTTGTTGATCGATACGAGCATGGTAATAAGTGAGCGGTGTTCCTTGTATCAAATCGCCGTTGTCGATCACGATCATGTATGGATTCTTGTGTCGTTCCTTTTGAAGAAGCGTCGCTATTTTCGCCAATCCGACATCCATCGGCTTGTTATTCGCGTAATTGAGTGGAAGTATATTGCCGTGCACATCGCTCGTCTCCAAAATAGTCAGTACGAAACGGTTATCCGCAGACACTTTACCATTCTCCTCCACATGTCAGTTTGCATTCAATATAGCAAGAGTAGACCGGTAAAACAATTCATTGTTCATTGAAAATCGGTTGGCTCGTGTGTGTACGCTTTGAAATCTGCAATGACAAGTTTGCAGAAGGCCAAAAGAAAAAGGCCTCTTTATCTGGGAGGAGGCCTACATATGTCATCACTTCGTAATGGGGTGTATCACATGATTGCGGAGTAAATATACGGGTTTGTTTGTTTCTTTAATTTTTGCAACAGCGAAAGGGTAGGTAATGATCATCGGGACGAAAGTGCCCGGTTCAGGAGATTTTGTACTTGCCTCAACATAGATGGCATGTTTTGTTTCGTACATACGATCGATGGTAACCGAATATCCTCCTGTCGGTTTTTCGCCGGCTGTAACCACCACGTAACGGAATCCTCTTTCCGAAACGCTGTAAATGCCTGCTTCTTTCTTATGTGCTTCTATGAGTGACTGCACAGATGCCGGGAGATCTTGTTCTACCTTCTCAAAGGAAATCTCTCTCGCCATTTGCGGCATGCGCATGAGCACATGATCGAGGATGACTGCCGCCTGCCCGCGGGTCAAACGATGATTGGGATAAAAACGGGTTCCGTCTCCTCCCATGATCCCGGTATGATACACATATGCGATTGCATCGTTGTAAGCATCCCCGTTTTCCAGATCTTGAAACGAAGGTTTCAATTGACCGGCAATGCCTGTATTCAATTGTGTGAGTTCGGCGACCCATTTTGCCGCCTCCGCGCGTGTTAACTCTTCTTCTTTGTTAAAAAGGGCCTCGGGAGGTTCCTGACCTGTGACTTTGAGAAGTAGATCGACAAATTCCCCTCGTTTTATAGTTTCATCCGGTCCGTGTCCCGTGATTGCATCCCAGATGCCTGATTGACAAAGTTCTTGTGCCGACATGTAGCTATAATGATGCACCCATACGTCATCCCGTACAACTTCCTTCTGTTGAGAGATCACAGGGTCCGCTTGACCGTTAGCATAAGCGTTCTGAACCATAAATACAGTCGCTCCGAAAACCAATAAAAGAGTTGAATGTTTCATGAATGAAGCACCTCCCAAAAGTGAAAATCCATATGTTTCCTGACTTAGAATACTGAATTTTTTACAAAATGACAAGAGAGACAACCCACTTGATTTGCCGAGAATTTTTGGGGATGATAAAAGAGGATGTTTGTCCATCAACCGCCAGGGAGGTTACATGCATGAGAAAAATCTTTTTAGCCGCATTACTGATTGTCGTCTCAACGACTTTCACCGGCTGTGGCGGAAACATGACAAGTGTTGGCGATCATTCTCAAATGATGCACCATTCGTCTCATTGACAGGGAAGATGTATATGAAAAAGCGCCGTCCCTTTGTAAGAGATTGTTTAAAGGTGTACGGCGCACGCTCATGAATCATGAATCGAAAACAAAGCGATGAATGGCTGTGGCTACCCCATCAAGGTCATTTCTTTCTGTAACAAAATCTGCCGCTTCTTTTACGGGTTCTGTCGCCCAGCCCATGGCCACACCGATCCCCGCAAAACGAAGCATGGGTATGTCGTTTGAACTATCGCCAAGCGCCATGACTTCCTCTCGCTTCACGCCCAGATTCTCACATACCCAGGAAAGTCCTGTCGCTTTATTGGCATCCGGATGAATGATCATCATTTCAGGAATCCCGTCGCGATATAACAACGTATGAATACGATACTCAGGCGTTTCTTTCGGGAGTAGTTCCAGCAACCGATTGATCTCCCTCTCTCCTTTAACAAAAAGCTGTGTCGGTGCTTCGTTCAACTGATCCGCAAGTCCGGGAACCTCAATATCCACTTTCGGACGAATGCGTGAACGCCAATCTTCCCGTACGAAGTTAAAATAATTTTTCTCAGGGACACTGCACATCACCATAATGTCTTCTTGCTCGGCTATCTTCAGGATCGTTTTCGCGGTTTCCAGCGGAATGGTCCAAGTTTTCACACATTGCCCCATGTGATTATAGATTTTCGTTCCCGAACCGCATACAGCGAAACTATTTAGATGAAGCTTACGATAAAACTGGCTGGTAGAATACCAGCCGCGTGCGGTCGCAAGCACTACATGGATTCCACGTTCCATCGCTTTCTTAACAGCCGTGTGGTTGGCCACGGAGATCGTCAGGTTGTTGCCGAGCAACGTATCATCTAAATCGATGGCGATCAAGCGAATCAAACATAACACC